>DATEQG010000079.1:0-92886 GCA_035272765.1 Candidatus Acidiferrum sp. | reverse complement strand
ATTGAGCAGTCTCTATCGGGTAACAGCCTCGGGCATAAGCGCCTACCGTCCCACCTCCGTCTTTGTCAGCGCCGGCCGCTATGCGGATTTCGTGATGGTGGCCTGGCTGCTTGTCCTCGGATTCAGCGGCTACCTTCTGCTTCGCCAGAGGAAAGGAAGAAATTTCGCCTTTATCAGCATAGCGGTAGCCGCCGCAGGCGCGTTCCTGACCGCATCCCGGGGCGCGTTCCTGTGGGCGATCATCAACGGGATAGCGACGAGCGTGGCATTTATCTGGGGCGCGCCGTGGCGGCAAGGCGAGGCGCTGCGCGCCTTTCGAGGAATTCAGCGGGCGGCGCTCGGTATCGCTCTTGGGCTAGTTTTGGTGTTTATCGCTTTTCCAGATGAACTCCTTTCGCGGGTGAGCATTTATCAGGAAGCGCTCACACCCGGCAGCTCAACAAGCGAACTGACGCACCGCAGCTGGACCTACCCGGTGGAAAACTTCCTGGGCGCCTTCAATTATGAACGCTGGCCCTATGGCTATGGCATCGGGACCGTGTCGCTCGGCGGCCAATACGTGGCGCGCTTTTTTAAGGCGAAGCCGGCCGTTGTCGGGGTCGAGAGCGGCTATGGAGCCCTCGTCGTCGAGATGGGGATTGTGGGGCTGATCCTTTGGCTCGTTATGAGTGTTGCCATCTTGTTCAGTGCCTGGAGGGTCGTCAAAAAGCTCAAGGGCTCTCCGTGGTTTCCGTTGGGCTTCGTTATTTTTTGGTATGCGTTCGTTTTGTTGTTCCCCGCCACTTTTGCGGGCATTCAGCCTTATGAAGATTTTCTGTTGAACGCGTACCTTTGGCTGCTGCTCGGGGTATTGTTCCGCCTGCCAAGCATTGGACTCTCGGCGCAATTTGCGGCCAACGCTGCCGCAATCCGACCCAAGCGCCGCTGGATACGCTGACTTGCGGCTCGCGGTTGTTTCGCCGTTTGTCGACCGTCGCCACGGTACGGAGCGCGCGCTTGCGGAATTGCTCGAGCGGCTCGCCAGGGATTACGGCTGCGAGGTACACCTTTATGCGCAACGTGTCGACGATCTCAAGGGTGTGACGCGCGCCCGGCAGGGCTCATCGGCTTCCCCCATCGTGTGGCACGCGGTTCCCACCATTCCGGGACCGCATCTTGTCGCATTCGTCGGGTGGCTTCTTGCAAACGGCCTGCAGCGCTTTTGGCATTCGCGCTTCCGCGGGTTGAAGTGTGACCTGTTGTACTCACCCGGGATCAATGCCTTCGGAGCCGATGCCATTTCCGTTCACGTGGTGTTCGGGGAATTCTATCGCCGAGTCCGTCCTCGGTTGCGTCTTCGCGGCACAGCCCTTTCGCGCTGGCCCGTGATCATTCATCGCAGGCTGTACTACGGCCTGATTTGTTTTCTTGAGGGTCTTATCTACACGGGCAAAGGGACTGCACTTACCGCGATTTCTCAAC
The DNA here is from genome assembly GCA_035272765.1 of Candidatus Acidiferrum sp. Taxonomy (GTDB): domain Bacteria; phylum Acidobacteriota; class Terriglobia; order Acidiferrales; family UBA7541; genus Acidiferrum. Next base: position 91,425 of record DATEQG010000079.1, on the reverse strand, counting down.
ACTCCGCCGATTGCCTCAAAGAGCTCTATGGCCGTGGCGACGTTCGCGTCATTCGGCATGGCGTGGAAATCACGGTCTTCGAGCCGAACACGCGAAGAGCACGACGCGATTCCGAGCGGTCAGCGCTCCAAGTAGGCTCGAGGGAATTCTGTCTCCTGCTGATCGGGAATGATTGGAAAAATAAAGGACTCGATACACTGCTTCGTGCCATAGCGGAGTGTGCTGAGCTTCCACTCAGCCTGCTGGTTGTCGGTTCAGATGACCGGCGAGAGTATTACGAAACGGTTCAAAAGCTGGGTATCAACACAAGAGTGAAGTTCCTCGAACCGTCGTCGGATGTAATGAAATTTTATGCCGCTACGGACGCCTACGTGGGCCCCTCCCTTGAGGACGCCTATGGCCTGCCCATCCTCGAAGCGATGGCATGTGGTCTGCCGGTCATTGCGAGTGCGCGCGCCGGCGCCAGCGAAATTGTTCGAGACGCAGAAAACGGTTTTATCCTCCGCAACCCGGAAGATTCCCACGAATTGGCTGTACTCCTACGCAGGCTTTGTTGCGACCCGAGTGTCTGCATCCGCGTGGGAGAGCAGGCCGCGCGAACTGCGGCGGAGCAGTCTTGGGATCGCCACGCCAATGACACTTGGGAATTTCTCAACGACTGCCTGGCAAAGAAACGCGGGAGGTAGCAAGTTCCCTGGCCTGCCGGAGAGTCCAGGTTACCGTGCCGCGCTCGACTTGCGATTGGCTTCCGTCGCTTTTCGCGTGGCATCGAGAGTGAAAGCGAGCGTCTCCTTCGGAATACTGGTGACGAACGGGCCGACCAGCCAGCCAAGACCGGTGGGAATATCGCGCGTGAGTGACGCCACCTCGCTCTGCACATAAACACCTCCGTCGCGTTCTTCCATTCGCCACCAGGTCTCCATGCGCCACAAAAAACCGCCGTCATCTCCGGGCTGCTTTTCGCGCTCGTTGCTCTTGCCGGGATTTTCGACTTCGGCGATGCGAATCGCGGAGCTGCGGCTATGGGCGCGTCCGGGAGCGTCGTGAAAATAGCGCACATCGTGCTCGGTATCGAGCACCACGGTGATGACTTTGTGGCGCCGGAAGCGCAGGAACACGCGGAAGTGGTCGCCGTCGCGAGATTCGATCTTAGAGCGCTCCACGTCGGGGGAGTAATACGTGGACTGGCGATCGTAGTCCTGAAGGACGCCGAGCACGTCGTCCAACTTCACACCCGGGATGAAGACCACTCCCACCCAGTGATGAATCATCCCTCCAGGGCAAACAATAGGCTTGCCGTTATCGATGGTAGTGAGCTGTTCAATCTGCACCTCGCCGCGCTTGAGGGCAGCGTAGGCTTCCGAGCGCTGAGCTGGGGCGAGGGAATCAATCCACAACAGACCGGAGGCACGCCTCAGTTCAGCTTCACTGCGTTGGTCGGTGAGCTGCACGTAGCGGTCGAACGCGGCGACCGTATCAGAACGCAATTTGGCAGGAGCCGGATCGGCAAGTGAGGCGGATTGCGCGGAAGAGGCAGTCGCTGCAAGCAAGAGGGACAGAAGGAAACTCGTGGCGCGGTAATTGTCTGCTAATCGCCTCACGTGTCGCCAGTATCGTTCACCCAAAGCCACTGACCCTCCGCAAGTCTATGATGGCGCAACGCCTCTGCATGGCAAGCAAGAACCGGCGATACTGGGATGCACGAGGCCTGCCCATCTATGCTCGAAGCTTAAGGATCTTCGGGAAGCCCTTGAAAACTTGAATTTCGCGCTTGGAGGAATATTCGTGGAGAGACTGAAGAGAGTGGCGGGTTGGGTAGCTCGCACACGGCCCCTTGCGGAGCCGCTGTCCCCGCGCGGCCCCCAACCCGTTCTTAGAAGCCTACGCGTCATGTGTGAGGCCCTCAATGGGCCGCAAGAGCCACTGGGAAGAGTACCGCAGTCGTGGTACTAGACCGAGCGGCTCCTCGCGAAGAGCTTTCTCCTATAAGTCATTTATTTACTTTATTTTGGACCTCTTCCAAAGGCCATGCGGGTCTCTGAAAAGTACTAGTTAGAAGCATTTACGCCGCTCAAAAATCCTCCCAGATGACCGGTTAGCCCCACGAGTGCCACGGTCAGCAACTCCAGCCCTAGGCGGAAGGCGGGAACCTTCCCCGGGAACTCTTGCCGTGAGCGCGCGTGCAAACCCCAAACAATCCAGAGAAGCGCCAGCGACATAAAGCCCAGAACCAGATGCATCAATAAAATGCCTTTGAGTTTTTGCACTTCGAGTTGGAACTGCCAGGCCAGGAGCCCCGTGGCCACCACTGGCACCGCGGAAATCGCGGCTCCCAGAAGATCGTAGTAGGCCACCTCCGCAAGCACGCGCTTCTTGGTTATCTGTCCTAGGAAATCGAACAACACGCCGGCAATGAACAACGCGATGGGGAAGTGGATCAGCACAACGTGTTGCGCGTGCTTCGCAAGCAATGCCGCTCTGATGTCAAAGGGGTTCAAGTTCCAACCTCCGTTTAGCGGCGATCACTGGACGACAACTTTTCCGGTCATCTTCGGATGGATCGAGCAGAAGTAGGGATACTCACCGGGCTTTGTGAACGTGTAAGAAAACTTCTCGTCGGTATCGAGCACTTTGGACTTGAATACTTTGTCCGTGCTGACGACGGTATGCGGAATGTCGTCGCGATTGATCCACGTCACCGTCGTTCCCGCCGACACTGTGATTGCTGCCGGGCCAAAAACAAAGTTGTCGATTTTCACTTCCGCCGCCGAAGCTGGCTTTTCCTGCCCGCTCGCCACAAAACTCTTACGCTCTGCAACGATTCCGCCGAATGCCACCACCAACATCGCCAGCAAACTTGCTACAAACACACTTCTCCTCATGACGTTTCTCCCTCTCTTTTGATTTTGAGAATCTACTTCCCGGCTCGTTTTTGCGTCTCTTCTAGATCACGCTAGAGCCGAGTCCACAACCGCCAGAGCATGCTGCCCGCGCACGTAGTTCACATCGGTTATGCCCAACACACTGCGCAACTGCTCCGCTGGAACTTTCATTGGTCCGGGCGATGGCGCTTCGCCTGGTTTAGGCTGCGGAAATGCGGTCGAGCAAGCGGTGTGAAACGTGATATTTCCCTCGACCTTTTGCATGGTTTGATGGATGTGGCCATTGAGAACGGTCACGGAGCCAAACTTCTTCAAGTACGAGAGCGCCTGCGCACTATCTTCTGTTCCCCATCCCCATTCCGGATACACCGCCCACAGCGGAATATGCGCGAAAACGACGACCGGTGTGCTGGACTTCAGGTGCTTTACATCCTTTTCCAGCCATTCGAGTTGCTCGTTCCCCAGCGTACCGAGACCCCCGGCTTTCAAGTTCATCACGTTGACTAAGCCCACGAAGTGCACGCCTTTCTTCTCGAAACTGTACCAGCCTCCTGGCTGAGCTCCTTTAGCGAAACGTTCGAGATATTGCTTGCCGTCATCATTGAGAACATCGTGCTCGCCGGGGACGTAGAAGGCATCCTTCGCCGAGGCGCTCTTTAGAATCTGCTCGACGCTATCGAATTCCTCCGGCTTCGAGAGATGGCTGATGTCCCCTGTATGCAGCAAAAACTCCGGCGGAGCAGACAGCGCGTTGATCTTATCGACGGCAGCCTGCAGGGTCGCCGCAACATCCGGATTCGCAGGCTTGTTGAAACCCATGTGGCTGTCGCTGATCTGCACGAAGCTCAACTCACCTTTCATATTCTCGGGGTTCATCTCCGCAATACGGCTCATGCTGTAAGACTTCAGAACGCCGCCCTGCATGACGCAAAACGCCCCCGTCCCCGCCCACGCCATGCACTTCAAAAAGCCGCGGCGATCGATTCCATCCTGATTGTGATCGTGCAAAATTTCGTCTTTTGTGTTGCCAGTCATTTTTCTTCCTCCAGTAGACACGTCTCCCCAATGCATACGCATGTATGCATCTCCCGCTGCTGCGCATATTTGGCAGGAGCGGCGCGGGTCAGAGAGAGCCAGGGTTCCCGCGCCGCCTTGGGACGTGTTTCATTTGTGCAGACCGTGGGATGCTGCGCATTATTCCAATTTTCCACGCTCACCCTGCTAAAATTAGTTCGTCCTAAGAATTTAGATAATTGGGAATAAAATCGGCTGCTAGGCGGTTTTCATTTATGAGTTCGACGGGCCACGCGAAAGGTTGGGACGTGTTGGATTCGCAGGACCGGGCTCGCTTCGAGCAGCTCGTGTTGCCACATCTAGATGCTGCATTCAATCTTTCGCGTTGGCTGTTGCGAAGCCGGTCCGATGCGGAGGACGTCGCGCAGGAAGCCCTGTTGCGCGCATTCCGTTTTTTCCGCGGATTCAATGGCGGAGACGCCCGCGCGTGGCTTCTGCAGATCGTCCGCAATACGTGTTATACGTGGCTGGAGAAAAATCGCCAAGTGGAACTCATGACTGAATTCGACGAGGACCTGCACCAACAATCTGCTGCGAACCCGGAAACTCTGGCTATCGCGGGCGACAATCGTGAGCGGCTGGCCCGCGCTCTCGAAACACTTCCCGTGCGTTTCCGGGAAGTCATTATATTGCGCGAGCTCGAAGGCTGTTCGTACAAGGAGATCGCCTCGATTACCAGTGTCCCGATCGGCACCGTCATGTCCGCGCTCGCACGCGCGAGACAGCGCTTGCAGCGCGCGCTGACGCAACCTGCTCAGCAGGAGGCGCCCCATGAGCTGTGACTTCTCCGGGACGCTTCTACATGCTTATCTGGACGGCGAACTCGACGCCATGCGCGCCGCCGAATTCGAACGCCATCTTGAGACTTGCCGAGAGTGTACGGCAACGCTTGGCGTGGCGGAGTCGCTGCGCTCTTCTCTTCAGCGCGCACAGCTTTATGAAACGGCTCCCGTAACCTTGCGCAAGAAGATTCGAGCCGAACTCAAACTCTCTGCAGCAGGCGCGAGCCGTTCGCCGGTTGCCGCGTGGCGCTGGCTTGCCGCAGCCGCCGCAATCCTTTTGGTAACCGGTGTAGCCTGGTACGCCATACCTCGCTTCCACGGCATGAGCTCTGAATCGGCTAGTTCGGTCACTTCCGCAGAAGTTATCGACGCCCATATCCGCTCCCTGCAGGCCGGGCATCTTACCGACGTAGCTTCGACGGACCAGCACACCGTCAAACCATGGTTCGATGGTAAGTTGGACTTCATTCCGCCCGTGCACGATTTCATGGACGAGGGATTTCCGCTGATTGGCGGCCGTTTGGATGTTCTTGGCGAGCGTAACGTCGCGGCACTCGTCTATGGGCGCCGCAAACATTTCATCAACGTCTTTGTCTGGCCCACAAAGGAACCCGACACGCCCATTCACCCGCCCGGCTCACGGCAAGGCTATCAATGGGTTCACTGGCGGCATCAGGGCATGGAGTTCTGCGCCGTATCCGATGTCTCGGCGCAAGACCTGCATGAGTTGGCGCAACTTTTCATCCAATAGTCGGAAAGCTCCGCAGCGCTTGCTATTGCGGGTACGGCACCTCAAATACGGGATGAGCGGGGGCGGGTCTTATTGTTTCGGCTTTGTGCTCGAAACAGACTTGGGCATTTCCTTCGCGTAGATCAGATGCAACTCCACGGACCGCGCTTGCCCCTTGCGCAGCGGAATGTTTCTTTGCCAATCGGAGAAAATACCCTTCGCTGAGGCGCGAATGTCGTAACTGTCGGCCTTGAGCTGCGAAATCGTGAACCGGCCGTGTGCATCCGCATAGACGGCATGCGGAGCGCTTCCGTCGGACGACTGATACGAAACGCTGGCATGCGGTGCGGGTTTGTCGTTAGGACCGATGACCACGCCGCTGATGGAGGAAGTACCTTTAGATTGCGGCGCGGCCAAAACACCGCGTGCCGCTACCAACGCCAGCAAAAATGCAGTGAGGAATATAAGCGCGCGTTTCATAATCTCCGTCTCCTGCCACGAGTGAGGCCGTTTTTGCTTTTTCTAAAAACAAATAGGGCCGGCCACACGGCATTCCTTACATTCAGTTTAGACCTGGGCTCTTCCAGGTTTGACGGAGTTTCGTTCTTTGTGACGCACGGCGTACCTGCCTTTTCGGACAGGTCAGCGGGAGCAAATTCCTTTGTAAACTCGCGCGTGGCTTTCCAGCATGTGGTGAAAATCGCAAAACTCGAGCGCCCGTTGCCGTGCAATCTTCCCAAGCCGAGCAGCGAGGGCAGGATCATCCAGAATCCGCGAGAGTTCTCGCGCAAGCGCCGCGGCATCGCCAGTACGAAACGTGAGGCCGCCTTCCCCGAGCACTTCGACGAAGGCGCCGAGGTCGGAGGTGATCACCGGCAGGCCGCGCGACATATTCTCGGCAACAACCAAACCGAAAACTTCTCCACCTAGTGATGGAACGACGACGACGGAAGCATGCGCGAGCGCGGCGTCCAGTTCTGCTGCCAACAGACGTCCCGCGAACCGCACATGCCCGGCAAGGGGAGCATCCTGCGAGAGGCGTTCAAGTGACGCGCGCTCGGGGCCGTCACCAATAATAATGAGTTCGACCGCACGATTTTCCGCAAGCAGGCTGCGCGCGGCTTCCATGAAAATGCCGACGCCTTTCGTAGTGACCAGCCGGCCCTGAAAGGCAATAACAGCCGGACGCGAAGCCGATTCAGGATATGCCACCGGCGAACCGATAAATTCCAAACCGTGTGGAATTGCCGCCACTCGCGGAAGTTGAATCAGACCACCTAGCCACGCCGTCGGCGTGATGTTGGTCAAAATACTCCGGCACAGAAAACGGCGCACAAACGTCAGCAGCCAAAGCTTGCGCGATGCAAACCAGCCTACTCCGGAATTGCAGCGCAGGCATTCGCCATGCCGGCCTGCCATAAAATGTCCTGGACAAGGAGCGCCGGCAGGCTCGATGAGAAGTTGGCCGTTCGGGCAAATCGTTTGGAAACCGTGATGCTCCACCACGATGGGTTTTCGCGCAAGCAGCCCGAGAAAAAGAGGCGCCAGTGCCGGACCTGCCACATGAACGACATCGGAAGCGCGAATCAAATCCCACAGGTGAATGAGATTGGGCTCGCGGACGACACGAAACGGAAGCGATGTATCGTCAAATCTTTCCGCGGAAGTTTGCGTCGCAAGGGTGATCTCGAATTCCGGATCGCCGCTGAGTGAGCGCAGCGCGGCGAGGCCGCGTGCCAGGGACAGAACGAGCGTTTCAACACCGCCGACGCTCGGCGCAAAAAAGTGAGAATAGATGAGCAGCTTCATTCGCGGAATTTTTGCGGCGCGGCAGGAGACGTTTGAGCGGCGGAAGATGCGGCACTCGCCACAACGGACCGCCGGCCTACGCGGGCCACGGCAATTTCAATCGCTTCGAGCGTAGCGGCGATATTTCTCTCCGGGGACCACGTCTGCACGTGTGCGACGGCGGCGCGGCCCAACGAGGCAAGGAGCGCCCGATCGGCGAGCGCGCCTTTTAGAAGCATTGCCAGCGCGGCGACTTCGCCACACCGAAAAACAAATTCCTTCCGAACTGGCGCGACGAGGTCGCGCGCCGCTCCCACATGGTCGCTCGCCGCCACGGGACATCCGCAGCACATCGCCTCGTTCACAACCACGGCGAACGGTTCGTATTCCGATGGAAGAATCATGAGATCGGCGGAAGTATATACGGCAGGAAGTTGCGACTGATTCACAAAGCCTAGAAAGCGAACGCACCTCGCAATGCCCAATGCAGCAGCCTGCGACTCAAGCTCCGCGCGCAGCGGTCCATCGCCCGCAATGACCAGCCGGGTATTCGACAGTCTCGCTTCCGCAAACGCGCGAAGAAGATCGCCTGGCCGCTTCCAAGCTTGGAGTTTGGCGCAAAAAAGAACCACGGCGTCCGAAACGGAAGCTCCCCAGGAAGCTCGTACGGCGGAACGGTCCACGCTCGCGGATTGCCGCATCCACCAATCGTTGTCCACACTGTAAGGCGTGAGTGTGACGCGTTCCGCAGGCAAACCAAGAGATACCATCAGGTCTCGCGCGCCCGAGGACGGAACAATCACCTGATCGGCGAGGCGAAAAAGCCGCGGCCAGAGAATTTTCTTAACTGTACTCTTCCACATGCGGCCGTCGCGAGGAGCGAGCGTGGTTGTGTCCGTGCCAAAAAGAAATGCAGTGCGGGAAGACTTCGCTGCTCGCCACGCAATCCAAAACGTGGCGCGTACGTAGCCCACAAAACAAAGCACAGCGTCATACTTACCCTCGCGAATCAGCTTAGAGAGGCCCGGATTGCGCAAGCCAAAGAACGACTCGTCTCCCGAGCCGCGGTTGGGAACATGAGACCAGGAGTACCCCTCGAGCAAGGGAACATCCCATTGAACAGTGGCGCCAAACTCAGGATCATGGCCAGCCTCCGCCCCGCGAAGACTGCAATACGCGACATGCAAATCGAATCCGGGGTGAGCCGCCATCCGGCGAAAGATCGGCGCCATATATTGGACAGGGTGGGCAGCGACAGCCAGAACGCGGTAACGGCGGTCAGCCATGGCAGGACCGTGCGATTTGGACGTAGAACGTGGCGAAAATAGGAAAGCGTAGCAAGCGCAAACAGGTGCCCCGGCAGCGAGTATACCCGGTTTCGCAGGCGCGGCGGCTGTGCTAAACTGGCGCAGTTCCGCAGGGGTTTGCGGTTTACCCTAAGTCTCCGCACAGATAAGCCCCGCCTTGCGGGGTCGAGTCAGCTAACCGCCGCTTACGTGGCGCGCAGCCGCACGAAATTTCACTCAACGTGAATCCCGCCTGGCCGGGAGCACGCAAAAAAGAGGATCCGTTATGTCTGGGCACTCAAAATGGGCCACGATTAAACACAAGAAGGGCGCGACTGACGCCAAACGTGGCCGCGTGTTCACGCGTATCATTCGCGAAATCACCATCGCTGCGCGCATTGGCGGAGGCGAACCAGGTTCCAATCCTCGTCTCCGGACCGCGATTCTGGCGGCCAAGGGCGCAAACATGCCGAACGAGAACGTCGAGCGCGCCATCCTTCGCGGCACCGGCCAGCTCGAAGGCGAACAGTATGAAGAAGTCACCTTTGAAGGCTATGGCCCCGGCGGAGTGGGCATGCTGATTGAAGCCGTGACCACGAACCGCAATCGCATCGTCGGCGAATTTCGCCATCTGATGAGCAAGAACGGCGGAAACATGGCGGAAGCAGGCGCGGTCGGCTGGATGTTCAACCGCAAGGGCGAGATTGTCGTTCCCAAGGAAGCGGCGAGCGAAGACAAAATGATGGACATCGTGCTAGAAGCAGGGGCGGATGATCTGAAGGATGACGGCTCGGGCTGGTATGTTGTAACGCCGCCGGAGGCCCTCGAAAAAGTGAAGGAAGCGCTGGCCAAAGCGGGCATCACGCCTGCCTCGGCGGAAATCGGCATGGTGCCGCAGAACTACATCAAGCTAACAGGCGCGCAGGCCACACAGATGGTCCGGCTGATCGAGGCACTCGAAGAACACGACGACGTGCAGCACGTTTACGCGAATTTCGATATAGATGAGTCGGAGATTCAAGCGGCGGTTGGAGCGAATTGATTTGAAAAGGAGAGTGACAGACAGGGAAGTCTGTCACTCTGTTACGGCCATTCCGGAATATATGGATGGCCGTTTTTCTTTCACCAAGAAACCCACAGACAAAACTCTGGCAGGGATGCTGCGAACGCCGTAGACTTAAGTCGATGAAAACTGCGAGCCCAGCCGCGAGTTCTGCTCTCAGAAACGGCTTTTTCCGGGTGCTGGGTGTGGACCCCGCCTCCGCAGGACCCACAGGCTACGGAATCATCGAGAGCGACGGCGGCCGCTGCCGAATGCTGCATTATGGTGCGTTGAAAGTGGCGCAGAGGCGGCAGAAGGAATGCCTCGGCGCCGTTCTCCAGGATGTCCATGCGTTGCTTTGCGATCTGATGGACGAGTTTTCGCCCGACGCACTTGCCGTTGAATCCGTATTTACCGCGCTCAACATGAGAACGGCGCTGCGGCTAGCCGAAGTGCGCGGTGTGGTCCTCTTGGCCGCCGCACAGCGTGGCGTCGCGGTGCACAGTTACTCGCCGCGCGAAGTAAAAGCCTCTGTAGCCGGTTATGGTCACGCCGACAAAAAGCAAATGCAATTGATGGTGCGCGCACTCCTCGAAATGAACGAAACACCGGAGCCTTCCGATGCCGCGGATGCCCTGGCCGTGGCGCTATGCCATTTGCAGGCCGAACAGGCGAGGCAGCGCTTTGGACTTCCGGACAAAGCTGCGGGTACGATTTTGCGCTCCCGGGCTATTGGCGCAAGAGCGTCAGCCCCACGTGAGGGCGCAACTCACGATGTGCGCCGCGCATCGTAAACAGACGATGAAGACTTTTCCTCTGCGATTCGGTTTATTGGCCTGTCTTGCGAGCGTCCTCCTGAATGCGCCCGCGGACGCAGGCAACGCTGCCGCAGTGCCTTCCCCAGCCCCGGCCCACGCGAAACTCAGTTATCGCCGCATCTTCAAATCCAGCTCGCCGGAATTCATCGAGATCATTGTGCACGACGATACCGATGCGGCCACCTTCGAGATCCGCCAGCTCGATGAAGATCCTGGATCGACCCCCTTCGAAGTTGGCGCCCCGTTGCGCGAAAAAATGTTCGATTTGGCGGCCGCGCTAAAAAATTTTCAGGGACAGGATCTGGACGTACACCGCAGAATCGCCAATCTGGGAGAAAAAACCTTTCGCTGGGAAAAAGGCGCGGAAATTCACGAAACAAAATTCAATTACACGCTGAATTCCGCCGCCACTCAATTGATGCAGATCTTTGAAGGCCTGGCGCGGCAACAGGAATTGGTGACGTTGCTCGAACGCCGCATGAAGTACGACCGGCTCGGCATCAACGACGCTCTCTTGCAATTCGAAACCGATCTGAACCACAAACTGCTGCCCGAACCTCAGCGCGCCTTGCCAACGCTCGATCAAATTGCCAGCGATTCACGGTTCGTGGAGATTGGCCGCCAACGAGCCCGCGCTCTCGCAGAGCGCATTCGCCACCCCAGCTAACATCCACGGCTAGTTGCCAAGGCTCCACTGCCGCGGCCCGCGAGTTGCGTTGAGCTCTGGCGATTCGGCAAGCAAGTTCAACGGAAGCAAAGCCGTCTTGCCATAGTGCTCGCCTTCCAGGATTCGCGCCTGGCAGCGAGACCGCGTCTGCTCAACCTCGATGATCCTCACCGGCGTCCCCACCGGCACCATGATCAGCCTCTGCGAAGCAATCAAAAGCGACAATCCCACATCATCATTCGCGGCATCGAGTTTTTGTCTCTCCGCAGCGGCCGCCTCATCAACTGCCACCACAGCGAACGAAACTCCGCCCTCGCACAAAACCCTTGCCACGAGGCCTATCCACGAAGAAACAACCGAATCCTTCGCGGCGGAAGGGGCGGCAACGCGTGTCTCCGCGGCCGGAGCACTCGTCGCCGGCGTTTTCACGGTCGCCAGAAACCTGTAGCCGCGCTTAGGCAGCGTCTCGACAAATCGAGGCTTCTTCTTATCGTCGCCCAACGCCTGGCGCAGCTTCTTGATGGCCGTATTGAGGCTATGATCGAAATCCACGAACGTATCCGCGGGCCACAGCCGCTTCTGCATTTCATCGCGCGTCACGACTTCCCCTGGACGTTCCAGGAGCATCGCAAGTACCTGAAACGGTTGAACTTGCAGCTTAATCTTACGCCCCGCCTTGTACAATTCCTGGGCGCGCAGATCCACTTCAAACACTTCAAATCGCACGGTATTCGCAGAGCGGGCAGCGGTCGGCATCTCAATCATTCCCTTGGACCACGAGACTATACCACTCCTCCAGCAAAATCCGGCTGCCATTGCCCTCTACTAACCCCTCTGTTTCCGGACACTTACTTGTTCACCCAAAGTCGCCCAGCAGTTCACCCCCCGTGCATTGTCTGCCGTCAAGGAATGCGCGAGAGTGCAAACCATGTTGAGGCGCTGACACGGTAAACGAACCGAGCGGAACGAAGTAAAGCTTGGATGCCGGCAGCGAATTTAAAAAAGGAGTTGTCCCATGAAAACGAGAGCTTTGGTAATGGCAGCAGTGATGGCGCTGACAGCAATGGCAACCACGCGAGTAGCGCAGGCCCAGGGAACTATGCGGGTCAATGTCCCCTTTGACTTTGCGGCCGGCAACAAGACCCTTCCCGCCGGTGAGTATTCCGTCAAGATATCGCCAACCGACTCTAGAGTGCTCTTGATTCAGAGCGAAGATACGACCGCGTCTATGTTTATTGGCACAAACGCTGTCGTCGCCAACGAGCCACAAACCGAATCTAAATTGATCTTCAACCGCTACGGCGACCACTACTTCCTCTCGCAAGTCTGGAACGAGGGAGAGCCCCGTGGACGGCAGCTCATGAAGACCGCCCGCGAAAAGGAAATCGCGCTGGCCGCGAAGAATGAGATACAGGGCCAAGTCACCCTGGTCGCCGAACTCCCCCGTACACACCGCTGATCACCCGCCTTTCACCCCTGCAACGCCCCCCGGGAATCCGGACCCCCGCTCCGGATTCCCGGGTCTTTTTCTAGTCCCTTCTTTTGAGCACCCAACCGAAGGTCCCCGAACCGATACTTAACCGGCCCCCCGCACGTATACTAAGGCAAGACCCCTCCATGGCTCAGGCGACCACAATGAACTTTAAGGAGGCCGTGGCTATTGCCACCAGCAGCCTCTGGGCGCACAAGCTGCGCAGCGTGCTCACTCTCATCGGGGTGGTCATCGGCGTGGCCGCCGTCATCGCCGTCGTCAGCTTGATTAACGGCGCGAACCAATATGTTGCCACCAGGGTCTTCCGCCTCGGCGCTGATGTCTTTGGAGTGGCGAAGACGCCTTCCATCATCACCAACGTCGACGATTACCTCGAATTTCAAAAGCGCAAGCGCATTACCTACGACGACTATCTATCCGTCCGCGAACTCTGCAAATCCTGCAAGGAAATCGGCGCCTCTTTCGCCGGCCGTCTGGAAGTGAAGAGCGGCTTGAATTCGCTGAAAGACACCAACCTCCGCGCCTGGACGCCGCAGATGGCCGAACTCTACGACGTTGACCTCGTCGCCGGCCGCCACATGACCGAAACTGACCTGCAACAAGCCGCTCCGGTCTGCGTGATTGGCAACGACATTGTCGAGAACTTGCTCCCCGGCGTCGACCCCATCGGAAAAGAAGTTCGCTGGCGCAATATCCCCTGCCAGGTGATTGGCGTCGGTAAAAAAGAAGGTTCGGCCCTCGGCACCTCTCTCGATAATTGGATCATCCTGCCGCTCAGCACTTACAAGAAAGAGTACGGCACGCAGGACGATTCGCTTCGCATCACCGCCCGCGCAGGCTCGGCCGCAACCATTCAAGAAAGCGTCGACGAGGTCCGCCAGATTCTGCGCGGCCGTCGTCACCTCGCTTACGGAAAAAAAGATGACTTCTCCATCGAAACCAGCGATTCATTTTTGTCTCTCTGGAAGGACATCAGCGGCAGCTTTTTTCTGGTGACTATCGCCATCGCTTCCATCTCGTTGCTCGTCGGCGGGATCGTCATCATGAACATCATGCTGGTCTCCGTCACGGAGCGTACCCGTGAGATCGGTTTGCGCAAGGCTCTTGGCGCGCGAAGCGGAGACATCCTGCGCCAATTCCTGATTGAATCTTCCACGATTTCGCTCTTCGGCGGCGCATTAGGCGTAATTTGCGGTGTACTCCTCGCGCAGCTCGTCTCGATCGTTTCGCCGTTGCCAAGCGCCGTTCAGCTCTGGTCCGTAATCGGTGGGCTGCTCGTTGCATTGAGTGTCGGTCTATTTTTCGGAACCTATCCCGCGTCGAAAGCCGCGCGCCTGGATCCAGTTGTCGCGTTACGGTCGGAGTGATTGAAAGGTTTTTGCTTCCGGGCCGTCTAACCCGGAAGCGCCGTCAGAGAAGTGGAACCAGAAACGTGGAATAGAAACAATGGCAACGCTAGGCAAAGCACTACCGCAAACGCAAACCACCGTCCTCCCGGTCCGCCTCCTAGCCGGCAAGCAAACTGCGCTCAAATTCCGCGACGAAGTCTTGCTCGCCCTCGATACGCTCCGCAAAAACTCCCTTCGCTCCGCACTCACCATCCTCGGCATCGTCATCGGCATCACCACGGTCATCACCGTCACCGCCGTCATCAACGGGCTCAACGACAACGTCCTCGGCGGCATCCGCGAGCTCGGCTCCGATACGATCATCGCTTACCGCTTCCCTTGGGCCTCCCTCTCGCGCCCACCCAGCGATTGGTTCACCCGCAAAGAACTCCAGCCCGAATGGGCCGACGAAATCGCGAAACTCCCCCACATCAAAGCCGCCTCCGCGTCGATGCGTATTTTTCAGCCGATGTTTGGCTCAGGCACCGAAGACGTTCGCCGCGGTGCCTATCGCGCCAAAAGCGTAATCCTGCAAGGCAATCAACCATCTATCGGCGAAATTTTCGATCTCAAAATCGAATCCGGCCGCTTTTTCAACGAAACCGATGCCGAGCATCGCGCCCCGGTGGTCCTCCTCGGCTACGACACCGTCCGCACTCTCTTCCCCGACGCCCCCGCCGAAGCCGTGGGCCACGAAGTCACCATCGACGGCCAGCTCTTCACCGTGATCGGCACGCTCCAGAAGCAGCGCCAAGGCATCTCCGGCGGCTCCAACCCCGAAGACAATTCCGCCTACATGCCCGTCACCACTCTTCGCAAGCTCTATCCCAATCAAAAGGATTACGTGATTTTTGCCAAAGCCAGCGATCCAAACAATGTCAACGAATCCGTCGACGAAATGCGCGACCTCCTCCGCCGCAAGCGCCGCCTGCCAAACGACAAGCCCGACGATTTCGCGATTTTTACTCCGGACTATTTTCTGGAACTCTGGCAGAAAATCAGCGGCCTCATTTTCATTCTGATGTTCGCAGTAGCTTCCGTCGGTCTCATCGTAGGCGGCATCGGCGTAATGAACATCATGCTGGTCTCCGTAACCGAGCGAACTCGCGAGATCGGCGTAAGAAAAGCCATCGGCGCCAAGCGCAACAACATCCTCGTCCAGTTCCTCATCGAAGCCGTCACCCTCAGCGCCATCGGCGGCGTCATCGGCGTCACCTTCGGCTCCGGCATCTCTCTTCTCCTCAAATACGCCGCCCATTTCCCCGCCGCCCTCTCCGTCTTCTGGATCGTCACCGCCCTCGTCCTTTGCGCCCTAATCGGCATCGTCTTCGGCGTCTATCCCGCCTGGAAAGCCGCTCGCCTCGACCCCGTCGAAGCCCTCCGCTACGAGTAGCACAGACACTTCTGTCTGTGCGGTGTTCGCGCGCCTCCAACTCCGTAGCGACCGGGCTTGTTTACCCTGTAAGGCCCCCGCCCGCGTGGCACAGGCTTCAGCCTGTGCTCTTCTCGTCTGAATACAAAATGTCAGTGCTTGATTCCCTAGCTCGCGTGGCGTAATTGTTGTGTGCAACTCCGAACCCAACAATCCAGGAGCGACGCGTATGGGAACTCTCTGGCAAACTCTCCGCTACACCCTTCGCACCCTTTCCAAATCTCCAGCCTTCACCACCGTTGCCATCCTTTCTCTTGCCCTCGGCATCGGCGCCAACACCGCCATCTTCACCCTGATCAACGCCCTCCTCCTCCGCGACCTCCCCGTCCAACACCCTGAACAACTCGTCCGCCTTTCCCCCATCCGCAAAGGCGACAAAATCATCTTCTCCTACCCTATGTTCCGCGAAGTGGAACGCGGCCAGCGGGTCTTCTCCTCGCTGATGGCCTGGAGCACCAACGCCCTCTCGAATGTAGAAATCAACGGAATTCTTGCTCAGCATCGCGTCCTCGCTGTTTCCGGCAATGCTTACTCTGAACTCGGTACAACTCCGCTCCTCGGTCGCTTGCTTACTCCTGCGGACGCGGATCTCAGGAACGGAGCTAACGTCCAGGTCGCCGTTATCGGCTACGAGTTTTGGCAGCGACAATTCGGCGCCGCACCCAATGTGGTCGGAAATCAGATTCGCATCGAAGGCCATCCTTTCACGATCATTGGCGTCACCCGCAAATGGTTCACGGGTCTTACTACCGGCGAACCGCCAGAGATCACTGTTCCCATACCCGCTATTTCTCTCATTTCCACCGGAGGTTTCGATCTCGCCAGTCGCTCCATTCTCTGGCTCTATCCCATCGGCCGTCTCAAGGACGGCGTGACTATCGAGCAGGCTCGCGCCCAGCTTCAGTCATTTTGGCCCGATGTGCTCTTAGCCACCGCTTCCACGCAAACTCCAGGCCTGCGCCGCCAGACCTTTCTCTCCATGGGTCTCGACGTTTCCCCGGTTGAAAAGGGAATCTACGGAGGCCTTAATGCCCAGTTTCAACGTCCGCTTTATGTACTCGCCGGAATCGTCGGCCTGATTCTGCTGGTGGCTTGCGTCAACCTCGCCAACTTGATGCTCGCCCGCGCCGCCGCCCGCAGCCATGAAATGAGTGTGCGCGTCGCCGTCGGCGCCAGCCGCGGCGCTTTGCTCGCCCAGGTGTTGACGGAAAGTCTCGTTCTCTCTTTCGCGGGTGCGCTTCTCGGCTTGGCCTTCGCTTACTGGGGTAGCCGCGCGCTTGTGCTTTTGATGACCGAAGGAAGTCTGGCCTCAATATCGCTCGATTTGGCTCCGGATTTCCGCGTCCTCGCCGTGACTCTTTCCGCTGCCATCCTCACCGGCATTTTTTTCGGCCTGCTCCCGGCTTGGCGCTCTTCGCGCGAAGATCCCGCTCTCCTCCTTCAACAAAATGCGCGCAACCTCGGCGGCGGTTCGGGCAAGCTCGGCAAATTGCTTATTGTCGCCCAGGTAGCGCTCTCGCTCATTTTGCTTCTCGGAGCGGGCCTATTCGTCCGCAGTTTCCAGCGCCTGCGTTCCGTAAATTTCGGATTTGATGAATCCGCGCTACTCGAAGTCACTCTTAACCCGCAGCCGGGTGGCTACGATCATCTAGATATGAACAGCTATCACCGGCAGTTATTGCAACGCATTGCGGCCATACCCGGAGTGACTTCGGTCAGTTATGCCGACATTTCCATCCCCGCTCCGCAGCTTTGGCATGAGCTGGTTTCTCCGTCCTCGGCCGATCCCAACACGGGCGTTCATTTTTCCGCGGGTGGCGCCACTGTCTCATCGAATTTTTTCCATACCCTCGGCATTTCCTTACTCGGTGGGCGTGAACTCAGCGACGCAGACGATCAGAACCATCCTTCCGTTGCCATCCTCAGCAGGAGCCTCGCCGACCGGCTTTTCCCGGGGGGCGATGCCATTGGCAAAACTATTCGCTTTGGTTTCCTGCCCGATTTTCAAAACATTCAAATCGTCGGCATCGCCGCGAATGCCCGAATTTCCAATTTACGTGATGCTGGTCCCGCCGTCGTTTATTTCTCGTATCTTCAGGGAAGCCAACAATGGGGCCAAGCGCAAAGGGGCGATCTCTTCGTGCGTACCGCTGGCGCTCCTGAGGCTCTCGCATCGGCCGTGACACATGAAGTCGAATCACTCGGTCACGAATACGCTCTCCAAACCAGAACTATTCAGCAAGAAACCAATCAGGCCCTTACGGAGGAGCGTGTCACCGCCCTCCTTTCCGCTTTCTTCGCCGTTCTTGCTCTTCTCCTTGCCTCCATCGGCCTCTACGGCCTGATGTCCTACACCGTCACGCGCCGCACCCGCGAAATCGGCATTCGCGTCGCCATCGGTGCGCAACGCCAAAATGTTCTCTGGCTTGTCCTGCGAGAAACGCTCGCGCTCGCAATGCTCGGCATAGCCATCGGCATCCCCGCGGCCATCGCTGCCACCCGCCTTATCGCCAGCATGCTCTTCGGCCTCTCCCCAAGCGATCTCCCCACCATCGCTGTCGTATCCTTCCTCCTTCTCCTCGTCGCGCTCGTTGCTGGCTATCTCCCCGCTCGCCGCGCCTCCTCCATCGACCCTATCGTCGCCCTTCGCACCGAGTAATGTTTTGTAGGGGCGCAATTCATTGCGCCCCAGCTTGCCCGGGCGTATTGACGCAGCCACCCTTTTCTCCATGTCCCGATTCACGAAGTCGGGTGTACTATGGCCCCGCTTTCAAACTAAAAAGGAATTCTTCCTCTCGCCATGAACAAGCGCACCTTCCTCAAACTCTCCTCCGCGACGATCGCCATCCCCGCCGTCTCCCGCCTCTTAGCCTGGGCCGCCCCCGACAAACTCACCAACTGGGCCGGCAACCTCGAATACAGCACCGAAAAGATCTACGCTGCGAAAGCCCCGGGTGAAGTCCAGGCCTTCGTCAAAAAACTCCCTAAGCTCAAGGCCCTCGGCTCGCGTCACTGCTTCAATAACATCGCCGACAGCAAAGATGCGTTTCTCTCCTTAAAACCGCTCGACAGAATCATTTATCTCGATCCCCAAGCCCGCACTGTCACCGTCGAAGCCGGCATCACCTACGGCCAACTCGCCCCGCTCCTCGACGCCAGAGGCTTCGCTCTCCACAATCTCGCCTCGCTCCCACACATCTCCGTCGCCGGAGCCTGCACGACTGCCACCCACGGCTCCGGCGAGAAAAACGGCAACCTCGCCACCACCGTCTCTGCCCTGGAAATCGTCACCGCCTCCGGCGACATCGTGAATCTCTCCCGCAAAGAAGACCCCAACTTCTTCCAAGGCGCGGTAGTCGGTCTAGGCGCGCTTGGCATCATCACAAACCTCACGCTCGACATCCAACCCACCTACCAGATGCGCCAGTACGTCTACGAAAATCTCTCTTTCGCCGCCATGAAGGACCACTTCGACGCCATTCAGGCCAGCGCCTACAGCGTCAGCCTTTTCACCGACTGGCAAAACCACAATTTCAGCGAAGTTTGGCTCAAATCACGCGCGGAAAAAGGCCACGCCTTCGACGCCAAGCCCGAATTTTTCGGCGCAAAACTTGCCACCAAAAATCTCCACCCCATCGCCGCGCTCTCCGCCGAAAACTGCACCCAGCAAATGGGTGTCCTCGGTCCCTGGTATGAACGCCTCCCGCACTTCCGCATGGGCTTCACCCCCAGCGCCGGCAAAGAGCTGCAATCCGAGTACTTCGTCCCCCGCCAGCATGCCGTCGAGGCCATCCTCGCCGTCGAACGCCTTCGCGACCAGATCACCCCGCACCTCCTCATCACCGAAATCCGCGCCATCGCCGCCGACGATCTCTGGATGAGCCCCTGCTACCAGCAACCCTGCGTCACCATCCATTTCACCTGGAAGCAAGACTGGCCCGCCGTCAGCCAACTCCTGCCCATCATCGAAAAAGAACTCTCTCCCTTCCAAGCCCGCCCCCACTGGGGAAAACTCTTCACCATGTCCCCCCAGCAACTCCACTCCCACTACAAAAAGCTCCCCGAGTTCATCGCGCTAGCCAAAAAGTTCGACCCCAACGGAAAATTCCGCAACGACTTCCTCAACACAAATATTTTCACTTAGCGCCCCCTGCGGCTTCGTATGGAGTGCGGCAGCCCTGCTGCCGCCTTTCTTGTCGGCCAAGCACGTCCCCAACTTTTCCACAATTTTCCACAGCCATAACAAACCAATCACTCCCCGCCAACCTCTTCATCTCACTGGACTTCCCCACCCTCATTCGAATCCGCACCCTTCGTTCGAACGGTCACTACTCCTTTCTATTATCTTATTGACAACACGCGCCTTCGTCTGCTACCATTCCGCATGTTTGCCTCGCGCCACGCCCTCCCCTCTTCCGCTCAATGCTCAAGCACGCTCTATAGTGGCAGGATTCCAGACTCGTACCTTCCTCCGCTTCGCGCGTCCTGCGTACACGCAGAAACTCCCACAACTTCATTATTTTCATGTATTTACTTCATAACTCGCGGACACCCCCGGGTGGGGGGTCAGGCCTCAATCCAGTCCCTTGGGGCCCCCGGCGGCATACTTCCCGCCGCCAGAAGACACGCCTTGCCAGCTTCTGCCTTCGTGCATAGACTCCTCCGGCACGAAGGCGCATCTCCCGAGGCCAACAGACGTCGGCGGCGAAATGAGCGAGGACAAAACAATCCAGGGGGGCGACCGCTTTCCGCTGACCCGCTGGTCCGTGATCGACGCCGCGCGCAGCAGCGACAAAGCCGAGCGCATCCGCGCGATCGACACGCTTTGCGCCGCCTACTGGAAGCCCGTTTACAAATACGTGCGCCTGCGCTGGAACCGCCCTGCCGACGACGCTCAGGATTTAACGCAGGGTTTCTTTGTGCAGCTCATCGAACGCAGCCTGCTCGAAAAATTCGATTCGGCAAAAAGCCGTCTGCGCACCTACCTGCGCCTTTGCGTGGACAGCTTTGTCATAAACGAAGAAAAAGCCGCGAAGCGCCTTAAGCGCGGCGGCAGCGTCTCGCACGTCGCGCTGGATTTTGCCGGTGCCGAAGAAGAATTGGGCGGCGCGGTGATGGATCCCGCGTCCATTCCTTCTCCCGAATCGCTCGAAGAATTTTTCGAAAAAGAATGGGTTCGCGGACTCTTCGAGCTGGCCGTCGAGGATTTGCGCAAGCATTGCGAAGCGAACGAACGCGAAAGAACCTTTCGCCTCTTCGAGGAATACGATCTGGCAGGCGACGAAACTATCTCGTACGAGAAATTGGCGGCAGAATATGGAATTCCGGTCACGGATGTAACCAACGCCCTGTCTTGGGCGCGGCGCGAATTCCGCCGCGTCGCTCTCGAGCGTCTGCGTGAAATCTGCGGCAGCGAAGAAGAATTCCAGCGCGAGGCCCGCTCTGTCTTTGGCTGGGAAGCAAAATGAAATCTCTTTCCGACAAAGCCATCGAGCGCCTCCGCGCCGGCGCCGACGAACCGGACCTCGCGGGAACGCGCTACCATCTGCTTGAACGCGTCGCTCGCGGCGGCATGGGCGTCGTCTACTCCGCCGAAGACGAAAAGTTGGAGCGCCGCGTCGCGCTGAAAGTCCTCGACGTTCCCGGCACGGATAACGATTTGGCGAATCGCCTCATGCGCGAAGCCCGCGTCCTCGCACGCCTCGAACATCCCGGCATCGTCCCCGTGCATGACGTCGGCACGCTCGCCGATGGCCGCGTCTTCTACACCATGAAATTTGTCGAGGGCCAGCGTCTCGACAATTTCATCGAAGCGGTCGAGTCCGTTCAGGATCGCCTCCGCCTCTTTCTGCGCATCTGCGAAGCTGTTGCCTTCGCCCACGCCCGGGGCGTCCTTCACCGCGACCTGAAACCCGCCAACATCATGGTCGGCCCCTTCGGCGAAGTTCTCGTGATGGATTGGGGCCTCGCAAAAATCCTGCACGCCGAAGCAGCAAGCGCTGATTGCGCCTCCGATCCGCAAGCTACCATTCTGGAAAAGCCAAAGCGGCAGGACGATGCAAGCGATTCCACGAAGAGTTCTGTGATCACCGGTCACGGCACCGTAATGGGCACGCCGGGTTACATGTCTCCGGAGCAAGCGCGCGGAGAAATCGGCGCCCTCGATACGCGCAGCGACATTTTTTCCCTCGGCGCGCTGCTGCGCTTTATCCTCACTCAAAAAGCACCTTCTGGAATTGCGCCGCGCCTCGACCGCTCGCTCGAAGCCATCTGCGCAAAAGCCACTGCGGAACAGCGCGATTCGCGCTATGCCACGGTTCAGGATCTTGGTCAGGATGTCTCGCGTTATCTAGATGGCCTTGCCGTGGGAGCGCATCGCGAAAGCATTTTCGAAAAAACGGCCCGCTTCTACCGCCGCTACCGCTTCTTTATCTTGCTGATTCTGGCCTACTTGGCCATGCGCGTGATTCTGCTGCTGGTTTTGAAAAGATAGTTCTAAAGAAAATTCAGGCTCCGTTGTATAGAACATAAGAGAACGAAAAGGAGAGGCGGACAAATGAACAAAATCCTGATCGGGTTGCTCTTGGGAGCCCTGCTGGGAGCCATTGACGGAGGCACCGCGTGGTTCACTCCGGCCGTGCGAGCCCAGATTGTGGGCATCATTATCGGTTCCACAGTAAAAGGCCTTATAGCCGGTGTCGCCGCCGGGATTTTCGCGCGTAAAGTGAATTCAGTTCCTCTCGGGATTTTGTTTGGCCTGGCGGTTGGCGCCCTGCTGGCGTTCCTGGTCGCTTACATGCAGCACGGCTACTATCTCGAAATCATGCTTCCCGGAAGCATCGTCGGTATGATCGTTGGTTTCGCAACGCAGCGCTACGGAGCATCCGCGGCAACCACACCGGCCACGCGTTAAACAAAGCCGAAAATAATGTCGAAAGTTTCGCTCGTAAATCCAAGGAGGGAGAACTATGTCTCGAGTCATTCACTTTGAAATACCCGCTGCGGAGCCGGACCGTGCCGCCGCATTTTACGGAAAGGTCTTTGGCTGGAAGTTCGATAAGTGGCCCGGACCGATGGAATACTGGATGGTTATGACCGGCAAGGACGGCGAGCCCGGCATCAACGGCGGAATGATGAAGAAACCCGGCGGCATCACTTCGACCACCAACACCATCGGAGTTGCTTCGGTGGATGACGCCATCACCGCGGTCTTGAAAGCCGGCGGAAAAAACATTATGCCAAAAACTCCGATTCCGACCGTAGGATATTTCGCATATTGCGAAGACACGGAAGGCAATGTTTTCGGCGTGATGCAAGCGGATCCGAATGCGAAGTGAAGTGGCCATGAAAGACGTGGTGGTAAGAGAAGTTGCGCTGAGACATACCGCGCGCACGCAAGGGAACGCGATGAGCCTGACAAAACCGATGCTGGGGTTGGCAGTGGGAGGCGCGCTGGGGCTGCTCGATGGCCTCAGCGGGTTCCTGGAGCCATCGCTGGCTCCGGTGATGAGCAGCGTGATCACGTTTTCTCTGTTGAAGGGTTTAGTTGCCGGCGTTGCGATTGGATATGTATCGCAGCGATTCCATTCGATGCTGGTGGGAATTCTGGCCGGAATTGGAATCGCGGCGGCCCTCAGTCTTCTGGTGATCCTGCACGCAGGCATGGCCTTGTTCTGGGATATCATGCTGCCCGGAATGTTGCTTGGCGTCGTTGTCGGGTTTACGACACAGAGATTTGGGAAACAAGCGGGCGCAGCGCGCGTCACGCGATGAATTTCATGTTCTAGATTTTGAGTGGTTAATAAGACTGGAGACTTAATAAGGAGGACGAGGTCATGAAGGTGAGAACGAGAATGAAAATCTTGGCGGCAGTTGCGGCAGCGGTGTTGGCTTTTGCGATCGCGCCAGCCAGAGCGGGCGGAAACGGAACAGCGGCTTTCGAGCAGCTGAAAGCGCTAGCTGGCCACTGGCAGACGGAGACGACGAACAATGAGAAGGCAACGCTGGATCTCGAGGTGACTTCCGGCGGAACGGCGGTGATCGAAAGAGTCCGCATGTCGGATGCGGGCAAAACAGTGGAGATGATTACGCTCTACTATCTGGACGGCGAGCAGTTGAAGATGACGCACTACTGCATGTCGGGCAACCAGCCAACCATGCATGGAAATTACGCCCCAGACTCGAAAACGCTGACATTTGAATTTGAGAGCGCCACCAATCTTAAGAGCCCCAACGACGGGCACATGCATCACGCCGTTTACACCTTCATCGACAACGATCATTTCAAGACGACCTGGACGTTCCGCAAGGATCAGAAAGACGCCTTCACGGAAGACGTTACCTACGTCCGCTCGAAATAAACAGCGCGGAGCAAGAACGCTGAGCGGATGCGTGGGAGAAAAAGCAAAGGCCGCATCTCCGAAGGGGGCAGGCTCATGGCGAGCTTGCCCTTTCTGCTTGTACCGCATGTAAAATGGCGAGCATCGAATGTGCAGGAGCGACACCATGGGATTTGCTGAGTTTCGCGATCACAAGTACATCAGTCTTGAATCATTCAAAAAGAACGGCGACGGCGTGAAAACACCGGTGTGGTTCGCCGCGGATCCAGCCAGCGATCTCTCTGGGGACGGAGCGCGACTCTACATCTACACGATTGGAAACACGGGGAAAGTGAAGCGTATCCGCAACAATGGCCACGTAAAAATAGCGCCATGCACGATAAAGGGCGACCCGCTCGGCGATTGGGCCGACGCCAACGCCGAAATCATGACGGGGGAAAGCGCCTCGCAAGCCATGAAGCTGCTCAACAAAAAATATTTTCCCTGGAAGCAGATTTTGGGATTCTTCGCGCTCTTTAGCCGGCGTGAAAGAATCGTGATGGCGATCCGGCCAGCGTAATGGATTCGAAGCGCGTTTGGCGCTGACGCTGGAATGCGGGATCGCCGTTCTGCGTCTCTCTTCTGAGCACAAAAACAGCATAGCGGGGAAACTGGCTGCAACCACGGCACGTCTCTTATTTTAGAGAGCAGTTAGGCCGTTTCCGTGCCCGGAGGAAGCCATGTTCAACCTGACCCGAATGCGATTTTTTCCGTTGCTATGTGCCGCGTTGCTGTGCGCCGGATTTTTGTTCGCCGCTACGGCAAACGCGCAAACGCCGCCTCCTGCCGTATCGCTAGCGCCCGTTCCTCCGGCGCTACTGAATGCAAAAACCGCTTTCATCTCAAATGCGGGCGCCGACAGTGGACTTTTTCCGCATCCCTTCAGTGGTGATCCAGACCGTCCGTACAATCAATTTTATGCGGCCATGCAGAGCTGGGGGCGCTATCAGCTTGTTGCGGATCCGTCGGAAGCTGACATTGTGTTCGAGCTGCAACTCATCGCGCCTCCGGGCCCCTCCAGCGGAAACAAGGTGAACGGCGCGTCGGACCCGGTGCCCATGTTCCGGCTCGCCATCTACGACCGTAAAACGCATTACGTGCTCTGGGCGCTGACGGAATCGATCACGATCGCTTTCTTACAGAAAACTCATGATAATAATTTCGACCAGGCGCTTTCGACTGTCATGCTGGATTTGAAGAGAGTCACCAGCGCACCTGTGGCTGCAGCTTCCAATCACTGACACTCGAGGCTTCGCACTCGGATTTCTTCGCGACCCTTTGCGTTTCGGACGGCCTTGCGATGAGGCGCGTGCCGCCGCGCCCTTATTCGAATGGGATCCCGGTTTGCCTGGAGATGGCGCGGAGATCTTCGACGATGGGCATAATGAGCGGGACACCAGTTTTGCGTCGCTCGCGCTCTGCTTCGCGTTCGGGATCGCCGGGGATGAGCGGGCCGTTGGTGCCGGGAGCGGGTTTTGTGGCGCGGAAGGTGCGAACGTAATCGTCAATCTGGCGCTTGAAAGAATCGGCGTCGATAAAGCCGTCGATGCGCATGGCACCGAAGAAATGGCCGATGCCTTTGCCGACGCTGCGGCTCGGAATTTCCTGGCGCAGCGCAAAAGGCGGGGCGAATGGGCCCCAGTTCGCTCCACTGAGTACGCCGCACAATACATCCACCATGACAGCCAGCCCATAACCCTTGTGTCCGCCGCGTTCGCGATCGGAACCGAGCGGGAGCAGACAGCCACCATTTACGGGGTCGTCGGGATTTGTTGTGTTGCGGCCTTGGTTGTCGATTCCCCAGCCGATAGGAATGGGTTCGCCTTTGCGGCGGGCCATTTCAATTTTTCCGTAGGCGGCCGCACACGTGGCCATATCGATGACGATGGGCGGTTCTTCTTTTCCAGGGAAGGCGATGGCGATGGGATTGGTGCCGAGCATGCGCTCCATGCCCCACAGCGGCGCTACCAGACTGGTTGAATTGGTCATGGCCCAACCGATCATGTCGCGTTCGAGAGCCTGGAGGACGTAATAGCCGGCGATGCCGAAGTGATTGGTATTACAGACGCTGACCCAGCCGGAGCTGGCTTTTTCCGCCATGTCCATGGCGATGCGATTCGAACGGGGACCCACGACCAGACCGAGGCCATTATCGCCATCGATAGTCGCGGTGCTCATCGTGGAGCGCACGATGGTGATTTTCGGCTTGGGATTGATGTGCCCTTCGCTGAGCATTCCAACATAGCTATAGAGGCGTGCGACACCGTGCGAATCAATGCCGCGGAGATCGGCGGAAGCGAGAACGTCAGCGGCCTGGACGGCGTCTTCTTTGGGAACGCCAAAATGAAGAAAGATGCGAGTGCTGAATTCGCGGAGTGCATCGATGGGAAAAACTTTGGCCTCGACGGCAGGCATGTGGGACCTTTCTTTGGCAACGGCTCTGCGCAAACACAACGTTTTCGCAGAATTCCGGATTTCCATTCTAGCTGCGCGCAAGACCATAGGCCAGGCGCTTGCGGGCGTCAAGCGGAGATGCGCGCGTTCGGGCAAGGTGTGACCGCGAAGGGCGGGGCCCTTACAGGGTAAACAGTCCCGCCCCTACAAGGCGCGGGTTTACCATTTTTTGATGCGAGACGTTATACTCGCGCGATGAGGAATCGGATTCTCGGCATTAGCTCCTTGGTCTTTTTCCTTCTTTTTCTCCTGACACCGGTACTTCTTGCGCAGGATGCGGCGCAGAGGGTGCAACTTCCGAACGGTAAATTGCTGGGCGAAGTTCCGGGCTCGCCGCGTGAGATCAACAATCTGCCGACGGCGATCGCGATATCTCCGGACGGGCGTTTTGCGGTGCTGTTGCACAGTGGGTTTGGCACATACACTTCGGGAGAGAAGCAATCTCTCTCGGTGCTTAATCTCGAGACGGACGAACTCATCGATTTTCCGGAGGCGCGGCTCGGCAGCGGAGCCAAGCAAACTTATTTTCTCGGGCTGGCCTTCAGCTTGGACGGCAAGCACGTTTTTGCGAGCATCGCATCGCTCACCGACCCGCTTGGGGAAGAGAAGGGGAGCACGGGTAACGGCATCGCGGTTTATGCCTTTGAGAATGGACGCATCGCGCCAGAACGATTCCTCGCTTTGCCGCCTCGCACGAAAATCCCTGCGGGGAAAGAGCGGCGCGCTGAATTTAAGGACGTTACCTACCCTGCAGGATTAAGCGTTGGGCAGAGCGGCGGCGAAGAAAGAGTGCTGGTCGCGTGCAACAACTCCGACGAGGCCGTTTTGCTGAATACCGGGGACGGCAAAGTCATCCATCGGTTTGATCTTTCCACGATGAAGCGGATTCCAGCTTCGCTGCCATACACGACGGTAATGACGAAGGACGGGAAGCTGGGGTTCGTATCGCTGTGGAATGCATCTTCGGTTGCGGAGCTTGACTTGGTGAACGGGCGCGTGGTCCGGATCTTTCCGGTGCGCAGGCCAGCTTCGCCGCTCGCAGGAGGTTCTCATCCTACGGCGCTTCTGCTGAATCGCGACAATTCACGGCTCTTTGTGGCGCTGACCAATCGCGATGAAATCGCGGAGGTCGATGCAGGCTCTGGAAAAATCGTGTCTTACCTTTCCACGAAGCTTCCGGGGCAGAAATATGGCGGCAGCGATCCGGAATATTTGGCTCTTTCAGCGGATGAAAAAACGCTTTTTTCGGCGGACGCGATTTCGGACTCGGTAGGGGTGTTCCATTTTGAGGATGTTACTGTCGGCCGCCGAGGCGAAGACGCCAAAGCCATTGGATTCATTCCCACGGAGTGGTATCCAACGGTTGTGGCGGCGACGGGTAAGGATTTGCTGATTGCGAGCGCGAAGGGACGCGGTTCCGGAGCGAATCCCACGCCGATCGGCAAAAGGGACGACGGGCGGACGCAGTACCCATACGGGCCAGCAATGATCCACGGCTCGCTGGCACGCATTCCGCTTGCGGACGTTACGGCACACTTACCGGCGTACACAAAACAGGTTGTGGAAACAAATACTTTGCGCGGAAATGGCGACAGCATTCCATTCGCTAGCGGTGAAAACAAAATCCATCACGTGATTTACATCATCAAGGAAAACCGAACGTACGACCAGGTGTTCGGGGATCTGGCGGGCGCGAATGGCGATCCGTCCTTGACGATGTACGGCGAAGATATCACGCCAAATCAACACAAGCTCGCTCGGCAATTCGGGGTTATCGACAATTTCTACGACAGCGGAGATGTTTCGGGAGACGGGCACGTGTGGTCGACTTCGGCGTCCATCTCCGACTACATCGCGAAAACCTGGCCCATTGGCTATCGAAGCAGCGAGCATACGTACGATTCCGAAGGCACTCTACTAAGCGGGGTGTCGCTCGAAGACGAAGTTCCGGACGCGGGAGAACCTACCGGCGGCTATCTCTGGAAGAATTTTGCGAGCCATAGTGTTTCTTACCGGCATTATGGGGAATACATTGTCAGCCGCTGGTGCAACGAAAAGAGCGATGAGGGAGGACCTGCTATGGGACCGCCCAAGGCAGCGGGCCGGAATTGCGCGCGGGCGGTAATCAACAAGGGCGAGGCCCTGGAAAAAAATGTCGGCGAGCCGCGAGGCGGGCCTAGCCCCTATCCGTGGGCGATTCCTGTTCTGGCAAAAAACGTCGCGAGCGAAGCGGAATTGCGCGGGCACTTTGATCCGTTGTTTCCGGATTTTGAGGTGGCGTACCCAGACCAGTTGCGCGCGGATGAATTTCTAAACGAGTTCCATCAGTTTGTGGCTGCCAGGGAAGCCGGCAAGGAGACAATGCCGCAATTTATTCTTTTGCGGCTTCCCGACGATCACACCGCCGGGCTCACGAAAAACCAACCAAGGCCGGCAGCTTCCGTCGCAGACAATGATTTGGCTATCGGTCGCGTAGTGGACGCGGTGTCGCACAGTCCGTATTGGGACGATACGGCGTTTTTGATTCTGGAGGACGACGCGCAGGATGGCCCGGATCACCTGGACTCGCACCGAAGCCTCTGCCTCGTGATCAGCAAGTATTCGCCGACGCCGGAGGGACGGGCGCAAGGTTTGGAGTCGTTCGTGGATCATTCCTTTTACACCACCATCAATGTGGTGCGCACGATCGAGTCGCTGCTGGGCGTGCCGCCGATGAATGCCAACGATTCGAGGGCGGCAGTGATGGCGCCGCTGTTTAGCGGAACGGGGCAGCAGCCAGCTTTTGCCACCGACTATCGCAACCGCGACAACGGATTGATCTATCAGATGAATACGGCGGAGTGGAAAGAAGGGAAAAACCTGGATTTCAGCCACGCTGACGCAGTGGATACAACGCTGCTCAACAAGTTTCTTTGGAAGGATCGCATGGGCGATATTCCGATGCCCCCGCCGCAACACAACGTTTTCCCAGAAACCGTGGCGAGCAAGAGTTCGAAAAAAGATTTGGACTGAGGGGGTTACACACCCGTTGGGACGAACGGCTTCACCCCTTAGGCCTGGCTCACTTCCCAAGAATGACGCCAACACCTAAAAGGATGAGTTGCAGGTTCCGCTGCGGCAGCTTGCCAACTCGATCAGTAAGCAAACGCTTATCCAGGCTGATGATTTGGGACGCGTTGACGACAGATTCGCTTCGCAAGCCAGTCGCCCGTTTCGAGAGCAGGACGTTCCCTGGCGCTGGAGCCCACCTGAGGTTCGTCGTCAGTAGGACGCATACAACGGTGCGAATGGCACTGCGATTCAGCGCATCCGATTGAACCACGACAATTGGCCTTCGAAAGCCCGGGCCGGAGCCCGTCGGCTCGGGCAAATCGGCCCACTAAATCTCGCCTTGCGAGATCACCATTCCGTGTTCTCAAGAATGCGCCTCGCGGCAGCGGACACAAACGGGCCGGGTGCAGCATCCTCTCCGAGATCGTCACAGACCTTGTTTATAGCCTCGGTGATTTCGTCAGGAGAATGCCGCGCCAAATATTCCTGCAGCGCATCGCTGAAGAGACGGCTTCGCGATCGTCTGGTTCGACGCGCAAGGCGCTCCGCGCGCCGGAAGATTTCGTCGGGAATGGAGACTGCGGTTTTCATACCATCAGTATATCTGGCCCCTGAATGAGCGACATGTGGGAGTGAGTCTAAATTCCGCAGAAAAGAACGGGAAGCTATGGCTTGGTCTGCTGGGGCGTTCTCGTCAGGCGGAGGGCGATTCCATCCTGAAAAGCGGGAGATTGTAGAGTCTTTTCGCCGCTTTTGTGAGCAAACTTTTCCCACTGCTCGATTTTTCCCGTTACTACATTCACCCACTCGGAAGAGTAATCTCCCGTCGGAAGTTCGAGAGTCAGGTCGGTAGGTCCATTCCCGTCGAGATAGATCGCGTACTGCTTGCCCGGAGCGGAGAGCACGCGAGCAGTGGCGCCCGTGGCGTGCTTCACGGTGCGGGTGTCTGGCCGAAGATCAACCAGCGAGAATGATTGCAAGAAATCCCTCAGAACGCGAAGTTGATGGCGCAGCGCAGGGCTTCCACCGCCCGGACCGTTTGGCTCGGAGTATGAGCCGTCTTCGTGGCCGGTGGTAAACGAGTAGTCGAGACTGTCGAAGACGCCTCCGCCGGACAGCATGAAATTCCACGCTTGGCGACGATACGCGTCGTCGTCACGGCCGAGAAAACCGGATTCGTCGTAGGAGATAGCTTTGCCGAGACCGTAGTTGAGGAGAACCGCTTCCGGGTATGCGTAGTGGAAGTTCACTACGTCGGCGCCCGGCAGGAGCTTGCGGACAGGTAAGCGAAAATTGGAGTAGTTCTGGGCGATGAGATGGCGGTTCGAAAGCGAGGATTCTTCTTGCGTGATCCACTCAGCTACGCGAGCTTGCCAGGCCATGGAAAGTTCGTCCGGCAAATCGACCGAATTCGGATAGTTGTCGCGGGCCGGTGGGCGTAGGTATGGGTTGACGACATCGGCAAGAACGGGCCGGTCCGACCAAGGCTCATTTTGGATTTCGAAGATGACATTGTCGAAGGCATTGGCTTCGCGGACCAGCTTGCGGGCGTACTTTTCCTGGTGCGCGAGGATGTTGCCGTTTTCGAGCGTGTTGAGTTTCTTCCAATCGATGGCGTCGGTGCCGTTGACGTTGTTGGCGGAGTTTAGCGCGCTCATTTGCCATTGCGCTTCGGCGTAATGAGCCGAGAAAAGAGTGACCTCCACAACGATTCCGCGCTTTGCGGCTTCCAACAGAAAATCGTGATAGCGCGTGAAGAATTCGAAGTCCCATTTTTCCAAGTCGAATTTATTTCCGCCGCCCGCGTAGCCGGGCGTATCGCTGCGCAACCACGGCGCCAGGAAACGGCCGGGCTCGGGAGCGAGATCGTTGTGCACGATGCCGAAAGATTTCGCGGGAACTTCGACGTAGGAGCCGGCGAAGAGGCGCGTGTAGTTCAGGCCGTCGGCTTCCAGCGTGGCGAGATAGCGATGGTAGTCAAAGTCGCGGTTCAGGACCGCGCCGTAGTGTTCGCCGCTTGTGATGAGGGCGACGGCCTTTCCGCGGAAGAGGAAATAGTGCGGATTCGCGGGATGAAGACGGATGGGCTGAGGTTCGGAGGATTGCTTTGTGCTCGCTTGAGGCAGCGCCTGAGTCGAAGGGAGAAGAAAAGCGACGAGCACCGCAGCATGTATGGTCCCGCGCAGTGCTTTGGGGATTTCGGGAATCATTCGAATGGGCACCAGGGACTAGCGCGTGCCAGGAGCGGCCGCGAGTTGCGTGGAATTGGCCAAGGCGCGCAAAGACTCGGTGTACGGAGCGCGGGCTACGCCGCGTTCGGTGAAGATGGCGGCAATGTAACGGGAGGGCGTGACGTCGAAGGCGGGATGTGCGGCGTGGACGTCGGGAGCTATGCGCACGCCCTGCAGATGGGTGACTTCGGCGGCGGAGCGCTCTTCGATGGGAATATGCTCGCCGTCAGGCAGCGAGAGATCAAACGTCGAGACGGGTGCGGCAATGTAGAAGGGCACTTTGTTTTCTTTGGCGAGGACGGCGATCTGATAGGTGCCGATTTTGTTGGCGGTGTCGCCGTTAGCGGCGATGCGGTCGGCTCCGGTGACGATGGCCCCGACTTTGCCGGTCTTCAGAAAGTGACCGACCATGTTGTCGGTGATGAGCGTGAGAGGGATGCCGCCTTTGTGGAGTTCCCAGGCGGTGAGGCGCGCGCCTTGCAAGTAAGGACGCGTTTCGGGGACAAGGACATGCAGCTTTTTTCCTTGCTCGAACGCGACGCGGATCACACCGAGCGCGGTACCAATTCCGCCGGTTGCTAGGGCTCCGGCGTTGCATTGCGTCATGACCTGACCGTCAGTGGGCATGAGTTCCGCGCCATAGCGGCCGATGGCTTCGTCGGTGGCTTTCTTTTCGAGATGAACTTGTTGGGATTCTTCGACCATTCCCTGGCGAATTTTCGCGAGGTCAGAGGTTTGAGCGGTGAGTTCGGCGAAGCGGCGCTTCATGCGCTCGATGGCCCAGAAGAGATCGACGGCCGTGGGGCGGGTTTTCGCGAGGGTGTCGCAGATTTCCGTGAATTCGGTGCGCAGGGATTCGACAGAATTTGCTGAGGAATGAAGAACGCCTAGAGCGGCGCCCATGGCTGCGGCCACACCGATCGCCGGCGCGCCTCGAATGACCATGTCGCGGATGGCTTTGGCGACTTCGCGGTAGTTGGTGTAGGTGTAGCTGACTTCTTCGCCGGGAAGGAGGCGTTGGTCCAGCATGACGACGCCGCGGTCGGTCCATTCGATGGGTTGGGCTACGTACATTTTTTGCGAATCCTCAGTGATTGTGGACCGAGAACTGGTCTCCATTTAAGAAAAATCAAACAGCCTGTTCGAGCTTCCAATCTTGCCAAGCTCGGGGCACGGCATGCCGTGCCCCTACAAACATTCTAGCGGAGGCACGGGCGGAAAACGAATCGTTCAATGCGCGAGTGGCAAAACCCTTAGTGCGTGGGCGGCATTCTTGTGAAGCCGGTGGTGCCCAGAATAGTTACGAGGGCGATCGTGGAGTTGTAGCCGAGGTGAAGCAAAAAACTGGCGAAGACGGAACCGGTGCGCGCGCGAACAAACGTGAAGATGACACCGACCGCGATGAGCACGAAAACGAGGCCCCACGTCCAGCCGAGTTGCGCGCCGTGCATCAATCCGAAAAGGACACCAGTGATGATCACGCTGCTGGCTACGCCGAAAGACTTTGCAAACAACGGGTAGAGATAGCCGCGAAACACGGTTTCTTCGACCAGCGGCGCCACCAAGACGGCCATGGCCATGAAGAGTATGGCGGTGTTTTTGTAGTGGAAAAGCTCTTCGATGGGCAAATCTTCGGGCGCCTGCATCTTGGCCGTAACGACAAATACGACGACGGAAAGACCACACCCCGCAAGGAAGAAGAGCCATGGGCTTCTCGGGCGGCCGCCGTCGTGCCGCGTGATTTTTCTCCAGCCGAGAGTACGCCAGAAGGGAGAGCCGGGAAGGACCGACAGGCTGACGTAAAGAAATAGCAAGACCAAGGCGTACAAAAGAACCATGCTGCCGACAGCGAACCCCGGTTTTGACAGGGCAAAGCGCTCGAAGTCCTTTTCGTTGTGGAGATGGCGAAGCGGCCCCGCGTAATAGACCATGAAGCCTAACTGAACGATGAAAAAACTGACCACTACAAATGAGAGAAACACGGCGAAATGCAGCCATGACCAGGAGATGCGCAAGTCCTCCGGAGGTAAAGGTTTGTAAGCAGGGGCGTCCGCGTGAACATTGGCCGCCAAGCTGATGGGATCGCCGGGGAGCGGGATTTCGGCGAGATTTGCGGGTGGCTGAGTTGCACTGGGCGCTGACTCCGCGGGAGATTGCGACGGCGGCTCCTGATCCGGCGGAAGAACAGAGTTTTCGTCGAAGAGGCTCATTGTTTGCCTCGGCGCAAAGCTTTCGGCCAGCCAGCAGACAGCGCGGCGGCGATCAGAGGCATGAGCAGTTCGTGATGGCCCGTGATGGCGTAACCGCGCGATTCGGATTTGCGGCCTCCGCGTTCGGATACGGTGGGACGCTTCACTACATTCTGCAACGGACGGTAGTGCTGGATAAAGTCGAAGTTGGCCGTGGTGATGGGCCGCAAGGGCACGCCGAGATTGCGCGCCACGCTCACGGCTTTCAGGAAAACCTCGGGAAGAAGCACGGCGGATCCCCAATTTAAATAGATGCCGCCGGGATGCATTTGTTTCACGAGAGCGCAGAAGAGCCGGAAATCGAGAAACGTGGCGGCGCCGAGGCAAGGGCCGTCAGCGGCGGGGTGCATGTGGGGAATGTCGGTGCCGATGGCTATGTGGACGGTGACGGGGATGCGCTGTTTGTAGGCGGCGAAGAGAACGCTGGAGGCGGCGTGCTTTACGTTGAGAATGCCGCTGGTGAGGAATTGGCCGGCGGCTTCCCCGTAGCCGATGTGCAGGCGTGCGGCGAGCTTTGAAAATTCGTTGATGTATTCACCGGTTTCGCTGGCCATGCCGAATTGGCCGGCGCCCAGGCTGGCTTCGACGTCCTCGGAAGTGTTGCCTACTAGAGCGATTTCAAAATCATGGATGAGTGCGGCGCCGTTCATGGCGATGCCTGAGACGAAACCGCGCTTCATCAGATCGATTAGCACCGGGCCGAGGCCGACTTTGATGACATGGCCGCCGATGCCCCAGAGGATCGGCGATCGTTGTTTGCGTGCGCGATGGATCGCGGCTAAAAGGTTGCGCAAATCGTTCGCAGCGAGAAAGTTTGGAAGCGAATCGAGGAATTTGGAGAGGGAAGCGTTTCTCGTCGCTGGCTTGGCGAAGTCGCGGACGCTTACTTTGCTCTTGCGAGAGGAGAGCGGATAAGTGCGGACTGCGCCGAACG
Source organism: Candidatus Acidiferrum sp. (assembly GCA_035272765.1). Classification (GTDB taxonomy): domain Bacteria; phylum Acidobacteriota; class Terriglobia; order Acidiferrales; family UBA7541; genus Acidiferrum. The sequence goes on along the minus strand of DATEQG010000079.1, from coordinate 56,747 downwards.
TGAGCGGTGGAGTGGAGTATATGCTCATTGAGGTTCACATACTTTAGCGCGCGGTTGGCTTGATACCAAGCATTCAGGATGCTTGCCGAGATGGGGCGCAGCCCTTCGAAGCTCAGGATAAACATGCTGCGCCCCTACAAACGGCGGGGAGGTTCTTTGCGAATCGGCGAACGGCTGCGGAGCGGCGGTCATTTGGGCGGCAGGGAATTGCCATTGGTGTGCCCGTTGTTAGAAATGCCTAGGACGCGGGCTAGAGCTTGGCCGGTGTAGGATTTTTTGGTGCGGGCGACTTGTTCTGGCGGGCCTTGAGCGACGATGCGGCCGCCGCCTTCACCGCCTTCCGGGCCGAGGTCGATGATCCAGTCGGCTTGTTTGATGACGTCGAGGTGATGCTCGATGATGAGGACAGTGTTGCCGAGAGCGACGAGGCGTTGGAGGACGTCGAGGAGTTTGCGGACATCGTCGAAGTGCAAGCCCGTTGTGGGTTCGTCAAGGATGTAGAGGGTGCGGCCCGTTTGGCGCTTGGAAAGTTCGCGCGCGAGCTTGATGCGCTGAGCTTCGCCGCCGGAAAGCGTGGTGGCGGATTGGCCTAGCGTGACGTAGCCGAGACCGACTTCGACGAGCGTCGAGAGTTTTTGCTGGATCTGCGGAATATTTTCGAGAAGCTTCAGCGCGTCGGAAGAAGGCAAGTTTAGCACGTCGCTGATGGTATGGCCTTTGTAGCGGACGGCTAGCGTTTCCGAATTGTAGCGCTTGCCGCGGCAGACTTCGCACATCACGTAGACGTCGGGCAGAAAATTCATTTCGATGCGGCGCAGGCCATCGCCCTGGCAGGCTTCGCAACGGCCGCCTTTGACGTTGAAGCTGAAACGGCCGGGGCGATAGCCGCGCTCACGCGATTCGGGAAGCATGGCGAAGAGTTCGCGGATGGGCGCGAACACGCCAGTGTACGTGGCGGGATTCGAGCGCGGCGTGCGGCCGATGGGGGCTTGATCAATCTCGATGACTTTATCGATTTGGTCGGCACCGAGCAGTTCGCGATACGCGCCAGGCGGCTCCATCGAGCGATAGAGCTTCTGAGCGAGAGCGCGGTAAAGAATGTCGTTCACGAGCGTGGATTTGCCTGACCCGGAAACGCCGGTGACGACGGTCAGCAAGCCAAGCGGCAGCGTCACGTCGACATCTTTGAGATTGTTTGCGCTCGCGCCAAGGATTTGGATAACTTTGCCATTGGGACTGCGGCGTTTTTCGGGCACGGCGATGCTTAAGGCGCCGCTGAGATAGCGGCCCGTGAGGGATTCGGCGCTGGCGGCGATTTGTTCGGGTTTGCCCTGTGCGACGAGGTAGCCTCCGGCGTTGCCTGCACCGGGGCCGAGATCGACGACGAAATCGGCGCGGCGAATCGTGTCCTCGTCGTGTTCGACGACGAGAACCGTATTGCCGAGATTGCGCAGCTGCTCGAGAGAGCCGAGCAGGCGGTCGTTATCGCGCGCATGGAGGCCGATGGACGGCTCATCGAGCACGTAGAGAACGCCGCGAAGGCGCGAACCGATCTGGGTGGCGAGCCGGATCCGCTGGGCTTCGCCGCCGGAAAGTGTGGCGGCGGAACGGTCGAGGCTGAGGTAGCCGAGGCCCACGGCCAGGAGAAAATCTATGCGTTCGGCGACTTCCTCGAGCGGACGACCGGCAATTTCGCGCTGGCGAGAAGTGAGTTGCGCGAGAATTTTATCCACGGCCGGGCGCGAGGCGGCGAGAGAGAGCGCCGTAAAATCGGCGATGGAGTAGCCGGCCAGCTTAACGGCGAGAGATTCCGGGCGGAGACGCTTGCCATGGCAAACGTTGCAAAGCGTGGCCGACATGTATTGCGTCATCCACTCGCGATACGAATCAGAATTGGACTCCGCGAAGTTGCGGTCCAGGAATTTCAGGATGCCCGGAAAACGGAAAGCCTTTTCGGCGGAAGATTTCTTGCCTGCGGACTGTTTTTCTTCCGGGCCGCTGCGGCCGTTTGAAGGCGGATAACCGTAGAGAAGCAAGTTCTGGATGCGGGGAGGGAATTTTTCGAAGGGCGTTTCCAAATCGATGTGATAGGCATAGGCGGCGAGTTCGAGCGTGCGCTTGAGAATCGCGGAACTGGAGCCCGGCCCGAGGCCGCCATCGAAGAGAGGACGAGTCCAATCCGTGATGATACGGGCGGGATCGAAATCGTATTTGGAGCCCAAACCGTTGCAAGCGGGGCACGCGCCGTACGGCGAATTGAAACTGAAGGAACGCGGTTCGAGCTGGGGAACCGAAATGCCACAGTCGGGGCAGGCGAGCTTTTCCGAGAAGACATGCTCCTTGCCGCCAACGACGGCGACGGTGACGAGCCCCCCGGCGAGCTTCAGCGCGGTGGCAATGGATTGCTCGAGGCGCGCGGCGATGCCCTGTTTGACGAGCAGGCGGTCGATGACGACTTCAATGGTGTGGTTCTTGCGCTTGTCGAGGCTTGGAGGAACGTCGAGGGGAAAAAGTTCCCCGTTGACGCGCACGCGCACGTAGCCGTCCTGCGCCAGCTTTTCAAACTCTTTGCGGTAGGCGCCTTTTCGCCCGCGAACAATCGGCGCCAAAATCATAATGCGATCGTCTTGCTGGCACAGCTCGCCATTGAGGATGGCCTGAACGATCTGCTCGCTAGACTGGCGCGCGATGGGCTTGCCGCACTTGGGGCAATGAGGGACGCCCACGGAAGCGTAGATGACGCGCAGATAGTCGTAGATTTCGGTGATGGTGCCCACGGTGGAGCGCGGGGAACGCGTGGTGGTTTTCTGCTCGATGGCGATGGAGGGCGAAAGGCCTTCGATGACGTCGACTTCCGGGCGCTCCATTTGATCGAGAAACTGGCGCGCGTAGGCGGAAAGCGATTCGACGTAACGGCGCTGGCCCTCGGCGTAAATGGTGTCGAAGGCCAAAGAGGATTTGCCGGAGCCGGAAAGGCCGGTGATGACGGTCAGGGTGTTTCGGGGGATTTCGAGGCTGATGTTTTTCAGATTGTGCTGCCGTGCGCCCCGAATAACCAGTTTGGTCAGGCCCATGAGACGAGAACGCTCCCTCCACAGGAGCTCCGGCACACAGTGGGTAGACTGAGGCCAGAATAGCTCTTCACAATAGCAGGGACGATTCCGCAGGGTCAAGAATGGCTAGCAAATGGTAGTGACTCATTTTCCGATTGCCGCGTTACGCGTCCAATTGGGATGCTCTCCTTTGAACCATCAGTCCCTGGAATAACGCATATCCCTAGCAGTACAATCGGTGCGATCGTGCGGCGAAGGAGTGATGTGAAATGGAATCGCTCTTGCTAGATCTCCGCTTCGCTCTGCGCATGCTGCGCAAATCCCCCGGGTTCACCGCTGTTGCCGTCCTTACGCTGGCCCTCGGTATAGGCGCTAATACGGCCGCCTTCAGCCTCATTGATGCAGTCATGTTGCGCATGCTGCCGGTCAGCAGGCCTGACGAGCTGCTGCAATTGAAAAGGCAGGATCCCCGATACGCCGGCGGAGGTCCGGCCAGCTTCAGCAATCTCCTTTCTTTTCTGTGGGACGGCGGAGCCTCGCCCTCCTTCAGCAACCCCCTGTGGGAACAAGTACGAGATCAACAGAATGTTTTTTCGGGCGTGTTCGCTTGGAGTAATAACCGCTTCGATCTCGCCAGAGGTGGAACAGTACAGCCCGCGGAGGGGTCGTTTGTGAGCGGTGACTTCTTCACGACCTTAGGTCTCCGTCCGGCTGCCGGACGCCTGATTGCAGGCTCTGACGACCACCGCGGCTGCCCACCAGTGGCCGTTCTAAGCTATGGGTTCTGGCAAGGTCACTACGGAGGCGCAAGTAGCGCCGTTGGCAGTACGCTGTCGCTCTATGACCATCCCTTTAAAATCATCGGCGTCGCTCCACCTGGCTTTAATGGAATGGACGTGGGTCGAGAGTCCGAAGTCTTTGTGCCGATCTGCACTGTGGAGATCTCTGGTATACAGTCACTGGAAGCGCGCTCGATGTGGTGGCTGAACGTGGCCGGACGGATCAAGCCCGGCATCAGCCGAGCCCAATTGATCGCCCGACTCCAGGTACTTTCCCCTCGTATATTCACTGCCGCTTTGTCCCAATACTGGACCGCCGACGAGCAGCGGAACTTTGTGAAGGAGACGCTGGTGGCGACTTCGGCTGCGACAGGGACTTCGGTTACCTTGCGGCAGCAATTCGACCAGCCCTTGCAGGTTCTGATGGCCATTGTGGGCCTCGTGCTGCTCATTGCCTGCGCAAACATTGCCAGCCTGATGCTGACCCGCGGCGTTGCCCGTGAAAAGGAAATCGCGGTAAGGCGCGCATTGGGCGCAAGCCGATGGCGGCTAATTAAGCAACTCCTTACGGAATGCATGCTGATTTCTCTGATGGGCGCGATCGTCGGATTTCTTTTTGCGCGCTGGGCCAGTGTACTTCTGATTCGCAGTATCTCATTTCACAGTTTCTACGCGCTCGGGAACATCCCTGTGTTTCTCGATCTCTCGCTCGATGGCCGTGTACTTGGATTCACCGCTGCGATTGCCATTCTGACTGTGGCCCTGTTTGGCATTCTCCCAACTCTCCGGTCCACAGGTGTGCCGTTGACCTCGGCCATGAAAGGCAGCCGAACGATCGAATTCGACCGTCCGGCTCGGTTCCGGAGCCGCAAGTTGATCGTGGCGTCACAGGTTGCGTTCTCGCTGGTGCTATTGGTGGCTGCTGGATTGTTGTTGCGTAGTTTCGCGAAGCTGGCGACGCTCGATCCCGGCTTTGATCCCAAGAATGTGCTGATCGTGTATACCGACTTGTGGCCGGCGAAAATACCTCGAGATCAGCGTCCCGCCGTACTCGACCAAATCGAGAACCGTCTGCGGGCTCTTCCTGGCGTCCTTTCTGCGGGCCGCTCATCCGTGACACCTACCGAAGTAAGCTACTTTTCACATAACGTTCACACCGAGTGGTCCAAAAGCTTCACAGATATGGAGTCTCTGTCTCTGTCCGTCAACGTATCGCCGGGATATTTTGGAACGTTGCGAATGCAATTCGTGGCGGGCCGGGACTTCAACGGCGGCGACACAGCCAACTCTCCTATGGTGGCGATCATTGATCAGACGGCGGCACGCCGCTTCTTTCCCGGCCTGGATCCCGTTGGCAGGACGTTCTGGATTGACGGCGTTGCGGGGCAACCCGGACCGCCGATCGAGGTTGTGGGTGTCGTCCGGAATGCCAAGTACGTGTCACTGCGCGAGGAGATTCATCCCACAGTCTTTTTCCCTGCCACTCAAGCTCCCGACCTCTTGGTGGCGGATGCGCTCGAGTTGCGCACTGCACTACGACCTACAGCGCTCATCTCGGCGGTCCAGGCGGCGGTAGCGTCTGTGAGTCCCGCGATTACCCTCGAGTTTCACACGCTGGCGCAGCAGGTAAGCGACTCGATGGTCCAGGAGCGCCTGCTCGCCCAACTTTCGGGCTTCTTTGGCTTCTTGGCATTATTGCTGGCGTTGATCGGTCTTTACGGCACGGTCAGCTATCTTGTGGCACAGAGGCAAAGAGAGTTCGGAATCCGCATGGCACTGGGGGCGGAACCGGGTTCAATCCTCCGGCTGATCATGCGGGACGTCTTTTCCGTTGTCGCTGTCGGTCTCCTCGCGGGCATAGCCATATCAGTGGCAGCCACAAGACTGCTCCAGCAACTTTTGTTCAGGATAGGTCCTCGCGATACCGTGACCCTGGTCATGGCGGTGGCGACACTGTTCATCGTTGCGTTAGTCGCAGGTTACTTCCCCGGTCGACGGGCGACGAAGATAAATCCGATGGAGGCGCTCAGGGACGAGTAGTCTTGAGTGGTTTCTCTCCGATCCGCCACGAATTGGATCCTTGTCGCATTATCGGAAACTACGCCACCAAATCAACCTGAGTCACTACCTAGCGAATCAAGGCCGGTCACGATCACGATTCGTCGAGCGCCACGGGATGTGAGCGCCGAGCAGCGCACGGCGAAGCTGGCTCCTGAAAGCCAGCTTAGTTAACCATAACCACCACCCCTCCCTCGTTTTTCTGTAAATGTTGCATCTAAAAGAGTTAGGAGATTCTTTAACCTGTTTAGAATCAGCGTTTGCAGGCAAAGTTTGTAAATGTTGCATCTAAAGGACTTGTTCCGAGCAGGGCAGGGCCGGGGCGCCACCGTGCTTGTAACTATTGCGAATAGAGGACTTAGGCCGAAACCGTACCCCAGAAAGCAAAAACGCCAGCAAGACGCTGGCGATACGCGGGATGAAGCACAAAGTTACCTAGTTATTCTTGTACGCTTGAAGTAACCATTTGTCAATATCCAAGACCGGAAGGCAAATAAGGGAGGTCGGACGACTTGCTGGCGGACGATGGAAGGAAAGCAACGGAGGGGGTAGAGGGTTTGCCTGACGGGTAAAATTTCGCGGGTGTAGAGCATTTTTACCCGGCTGCAGAGCGACAAGAGACTGAAAATAAATGAGTTAGAGTTGGCTTCCGAGATGCACTAGTAAAGCCAGTGGGGGAGGCGAACCGAGGATCCCTTTAGGGGATTGAGGGCTGGGCCGGTTCGTTTCTCCCCCCTTTTTTCACTTTCGCCGATCGGTGACCCGGAATTCCGTCCGGATCGTCACCATCCTTCCAAAACACTCCACTAAACCCGAACACGGCGGAAGTGTGTCGCGTGGATGCCAGGTGAGTTTGCGCGAGCGAGGTGGGCGAAATGAGCAGCAATCAGAAAGTGACGGCTCTGGAAAGGCTAGTGCGCATCCCAGGAGCGGCTGCCATAGTCGCCCAAGGTGAGAGAGAGCATGATGGCCAGCCAAAAAAAGCCGGCAAAGACAATCAGCTTGGTGCGCTTAGAACTGTAGTACGCGTGCATGAAAAAGAGAATGACGAGAATGGCCTTGCAGGTGGCGATCACCAGGGCGACGATGACGTTCAAGCTGGCGAAATACGCGTTGAGGTCCACTTTCGCCGCCTCGACAGTGGTAAACGTGAGAATCATCAGGACTGCGAAAATCAAAAGATAGAGTTTCGGCGAAACAATATGTTCGGACACGCGCACCTCTCCTGAGTGACGCTGCTAATGCCGGTCAATCAGATATAACAACGGGAAAAGATAAATCCACACAATATCGACGAAATGCCAATAGAGACCGACGTTCTCGACGGGCGTGTTGTATTGGGTGGTGAAGCGGCCCGAGATAGATTGCTTGATCAACCAGAGAAGCAGTCCGGCCCCGATAATCATGTGCAGGGCGTGGAGGCCGGTCATGCCGAAGTAAAGAGAAAAGAAGAGCTGGGAGTTGGCATTGACGGCAGTCTCACCGCCCATCTTTTTCGTCAATTCATCCAGTTCCACTTTTTCCTTTGCGAGGTCCGCGGGACTGAGATCGCAGGCCCCGGGATTGTTCGTGCAGTAATACATGTCAAAACTCAGACCGGGGACGTGGTGCTCGACGAACTTGTCGTGATATTCGATGCCCTTGATGCCCAGGAAGACGGCGCCTAAAACCAAGGTAGCGATGAGGAAGAGGGTGACCAACTTTTTCTTGCCGACCTGAGCGGACCAGACGGACATAGCCATGGTCAAGCTGCTGCCGATGAGGACGACGGTGTTGATGGCGCCCCACTTTAGGAGAATCGTGCGGCTGGAAAAAGAGAAAACGTCCGCGTACGTATGGCGGTTGATCGTATAGGTGAGGAAGAGGCCGCCGAAAAATAAAATCTCGGTGGACAGAAAGATCCACATGCCGAGCGTGGCAGATTCTTTCTGCTGCTGAAGCGTTTGAAACTGCCCAGACAGTTCTCCGGTGCGATGCACTCGGTACTCCTCTTTGACTTCAGTTCGCGCCGCGCTGATTGCCGCGGCACGTGCGGGCTGTCGCCTACTTCGACTCCGACAAGCCCCAAAATCCTTAACCGACTCTTAGTCGTCTCCGTGAGCAGGCGCGAGGGCCGGCCCTGGCGCAGTTGCAAGCCCTAGTTCCGGCCGGTTCTTATAGTCGTACGGCTCCCAATCCACGACCGGCGTCACATCAAAATTCTCGGTCAACGGCGGAGAAGCAGTAGTCCACTCGAGTCCAGTGGCGGGCCAGGGATTGGGGCCGGCGACCTTGCCGTAGCGCATGGACCACGTTAGATAGAGCATGGGCAGCAGATAGCCAAGCGCCAGAATCGAGGCTCCCGCCGTGGACATCACGTTGAGCACCTGGAACTCCGGAGGATAGTTGTGATAGCGGCGCGGCATGCCAAGGTAACCAAGAATGAATTGCGGGAAGAAGGTAAGGTTGAAGCCCACGAACAACATGACAGCAGCAAGGCGCGCTAGAAACTCCGGATAGAGCTTTCCGGTAATCTTCGGCCACCAGAAATGCAATCCCCCGACATAACCCATAACGGCGCCACCGACCATGATGTAGTGGAAGTGCGCGACAACGAAGTAGGTGTCATGGATGTGAATGTCGAGGCCGAGGCAGGCCAAGAACAAGCCAGTCAGTCCGCCGATCAGGAACAAGCCAATGAAGCCGAGGGCGTAAAGCATCGGCGTGTCGTAGGAAATGGAACCCTTGTAGAGGGTAGAAGTCCAGTTGAAAACTTTGACAGCGGAGGGGATGGCTACCAGATAGCTAAGCAGCGAGAAAGCCAGCGCGGCGTACGTGGACTCTCCAGTGAGGAACATGTGATGCGCCCAAACGAAGAAGCCGATGACGGCGATAGCTATGCTGGATGCCGCGATGAACGTGTAACCAAAAATGGGTTTGCGCGCGAAAGTGGGAATGATCTCGCTGACCACGCCCATGGCCGGAAGGATCATGATGTACACAGCGGGGTGCGAGTAAAACCAGAAAAGATGCTGGAAGAGAATGGGATCGCCGCCGAGAGCCGGATTGAAAAAACCGAGGTGGAACATGCGCTCAAGGCCTGCTAGAAGAAGAGTGATGGCGATGACCGGCGTTCCGAGGATAAAGATGATGCTGGTGGCGTACTGTGCCCAAACGAAAAGCGGCAACCGGAACCAAGTCATGCCAGGTGCGCGCATGGTGTGGATGGTAACGACGAAATTCAAGCCGGTGAGGATCGAAGAAAAACCGTTGATGAAGATACCGATGACGGCGGGCGTCACGGCGGAATTCGAGTAGACGCTGCTGAGCGGCGTGTAAAAGGTCCAACCTGTATCCAAGCCGCCGGTGGCGAAGGAATAGAGGACGAAGCAGCCACCAGTGATATAGATGTACCAGCTGAGAAGATTAAGTTTGGGAAAGGCGACGTCTTTCGCGCCAATCATCAAGGGAATGAGAAAGTTCCCGAGCACGGCCGGGATGGAAGGAATCAGGAAGAAGAAAATCATGGCTACGCCGTGCATGGTAAAGAGCTTGTTGTACGTTTCGGGCGTAACCAGATAACCCGCGGGAGTGAGCAGGTGAATGCGGATCATGGTGGCGAAAATGCCGCCAACGAAAAAGAAAAAAGTGACGGAGGCGAGGTAAAGCAGCGCAATGCGCTTATGGTCGGTCGTCAAAAGCCAGGAACGAATGCCGTACGTGGCATTGAGATAGTGCTCTTCCGGCAACTGATAGACCGGCGCTTGTAGTGGTGTCGTACTCATAGCCTATTTCTTCCCCGGTGCCGTCACGCCCGCGCCAGTCGCAGGCACCGGCTGCGATTGCAGCGACTTGATGTAGGCGGTCAGACTCAAAATCTGTTCTTCCGTCAACTGCCCTTGAAACGACGGCATGAGTGGCTGATAACCAGCGACAATCTTAGCGTTCGAAAACAGAATAGATTCGCGAATGTAAGGTTCGTCCGCGGTAACGGTCGAGCCGTCGGCCAAGCGAACCGTGCCGCCATAAACTCCGTTGAGGGAAGGAGCGCGGCCCGTGCCATTGCTCAAATGGCAAGTGCTGCAGGCTTTCTCGGCAAACAGTTTTTCTCCCGCGACGACAGGATTGGCATCTTCGCCGGTAGAACCAGAAAGCCACGCAGCATAATCGGAGGGCTCCATCACGGTGACCCATCCGCCCATCACGGCGTGATTTGTGCCGCAATATTGCGAGCAGAAGAATTCGTAGCGGCCCGGCTTGGTGGGGCGGAACCACATGGTGTTGTAATGGCCCGGGACGACGTCCATCTTTACGCGAAACGCGGGAACGAAAAAGTCGTGGATGACGTCCTCGCTGGCGAGCACGAGCTTAACGTCGCGGCCGACGGGAACATGCAGTTCGTTGATCTCCCGGTGGCCATTGGGCTGCTGAATTTTCCACATCCATTGCTTGCCGATGACGTAGATGTCCAGGGTGTCTTGAGGGGCATGGCGGAAGTCGACGTAGACAACCGCACCCCATCCAAACATAGCCAAGGCCAGTATCGCGGGAAATACGATCCAAGTGACTTCGAGGCGCATATCACCGTGAATCGGAACGCCGATTTCGTTCTTGCTCTTGCGGTGGAATTTGAAAAAGAAAATCACGATCGCCGCGGTGATCGCAACAGAGAAGAAGACGGACACGAGGATCAGAAACGTCATCAGCGAGTCTACGCTGGGAGCGAAGTTGGAAGCCTGATCCGGATAAAATGGCAGTTGCGACTGCACGGCTTAGTGGGCTCCTTGAAATTTCGTTCGCGCGGCGGCGATATCGCGCCGGCGGAAAAGTAACATCCCCGCGACCAGTCCCAGAATCGTCAGAACGCCACCGAGGCGGATGACCTTGAGAATGGAAGAGCTGTAGCGGGCCGACGTGGGGTCGTATTGGTAACAGAAAAGCAGCGCTCGATCGATGGGCGTGCCGATCTTGCCGGCGGAGGCATCGACGAGGCCGAGGCGCAGGTCGCGGGCGGGATACTCGACGCCGTAGAAATAGCGCGAAATGCGGCCGTCGGGGGTTAACAGCATGATGCCGCTGGCGTGCGCGAAAAGATTGGATTTCTCGTCAAACGAATAGCGGAAGTTAGCAGCTTTGGTCAGGGCATCGATGGACTCTTTGGAACCGGTGAGAAAATGCCAGCCGCCGGCTGTTTCCGGGCGGCGGAAATGGGTTATGGCCGATTCTTTTTTCTGAGCGGCCATGTCCGGGCTCTCGCGCGGGTCAAAGCTGACGAAGACCACCTCGTAGTCGCGGCCGGGATTAAAAGAGAGCATGCGCAGGGCGCCGACAACGCCTTGTTCGGTCTGATTGCAGAGCATGGGGCAGCCGTAGTAGACGAGCGCAAGGAGAATCGGCTTCTGCGTGAAATAGGCGCGGAGCTGGACATTGCGGCCTGTCTCGTCGCGAAAAGCGAGATCGAGCGGCAAATGGGCGTTGAGCGGCGGCTCGAAGCCGACATTTTGCAGGACGGCAGGCATATTCTGCGCAGCTGGACCCGTGCTGCTGGGCACAGCTTGAGCGCCAGTTGCGCTGGCGCTCAGCAGCAGTGCGAAAACTCCGCAGATGACACGCGTCCCGTTCATGATCTTACTTTTTCTTCTCCGCCGCCGGGGCAGGCACGGCCGGCAAGCCTTTGGAAACGATAATCTTCATAGCCTCGTCCACTGGAATCTGCGCGATACCGGCTTGCTTGTCGGTCCAGGCGTATACTTCGTTCGCTGCTTCGTCTGCTTCCCGTTTATTTCGCAGATCCAGCTGTGGATCGTCGGGAGAGTAAGGAACGCCTTGCAAATATGGTGCACTCGGCACGGTAGGCCCGATGCCGCGGTGAACGGGAGCCATGGGGGTGTCGGAATCGACAGCCATTCTGGTCGTGAACCTGAAAATAAAAACACTGGCGATGAATGCGAGCGCGACAGATACCGCCAGGTAGAACAGGTACGCCAAAATCGTGCGGGTGTTGATGTCCGACGACTCGAACGCGACGTCCGCGTTTGTCGGCGGCTCGTTGCCCGGCTGGCCCGTGTTGTGATGCTCAGTACTCATGAACTTCAATGGCCTCTTCCAGTTTAGGATCGCCCAGCGGGAGAAGCGGCTGGGTCTTCAAATTTCTCGCAAAGACGGCAAACCAGATTCCGGCCAGCGCCAGGATTGCAGCGATGTCCATCAAGCCCGGAACGGCGCTCGACGTGAACTCCGGGCGCGTCAGCCAAAAAAGATCGACCAGGCGCATAAAGATCAGCCAGATCGCGACCTTGGGAAGCAGCTTGGCGCTGCGTTTTAGGTCGCGCGACAGAAGAGAAAAGAACGGCACAAAAAAATGGAAGATCAAGACCAGGACTGCGACGACGCCCCAAGCGCCGTAAAGTCTCGAGCGATAGAAGGTGATCTCCTCGGGTAGATTACCGGACCAGATGATCAAGAGCTGAGAAAAACCGAAATAAGCCCAGAGCATGACGAAAGCGAGCAGCAGCTTGCCAAGGTCGTGGAGGTGGCGACTCTGAACGATGCCTTCCATCGGCGCGGTCCGGGAGAGCAAGACAAGGACGGCGATCATGAGCGACATCGAGGAGATCAACTGTCCGATCACGAAGAGAAAACCGTAGATGGTCGAGGCCCAATGTGGAGAAAGCGACATGACCCAGTCGATGGCAGCGAAAGTCATGATGAAGACATAGAGAATGATGCCGGGGCCTGCCAGCATTTTCATCCGGCGGCGAAGGGCGCGATCTTCGCGGTTTACATCTTGTTCCTTCGACCATCGATTGAAAACGTAAACGAGAGCGAGCCAAATGAGGAAATAGTACAGCGCGCGTGCCTTGAAACCGAGGATCCCGTTGGGTACCAAATAGCTTTGCTGGAGATCCGAAAGGCGGCCCTCTCCCGAAGAGGGCGCGTTGAGCCAGGCACCGTAAAGATGTTTCATCCCGAAAATAGCGATAGGCAGGAAAAATACGGCAACAAGCGGAAGCACGCGCGTGGCGGACTCGAGAGGCCGGCGCGTCATGATGCCCCAGTGGCCGCCCGTAAGATGCTGCAGCATTAACAAGCCCAGCGACCCCAGCGACAATCCGAGAACGAACATGAAAGCAATCAGATAGGAATGGAAAAAGCGATCGGCGTACTGGTCGCCGTAGAGAAAGAAACAAATACCGCAGGCCACCAGGCCGACAATACCCGCGACGGATGCGACTTGCTGCAGGCGGCCGACGCTCTCGGGCGCCATGTAGTCCTGCGCGGTCATTTCGAGGAGCCTCCTCCAGGCAATTTCGCACGCACATCGGGCGGAAGCTCGGAAGCCGGCGCGTTGCGGCTGAGCTGAAGCGCGCGGACATACGCAATGATGGCCCAGCGGTCCGCCGGCGGAATCTGCGCGGAATAGCTGAGCATGGCGCCAAACCCGTTGGTAGCTACGTCATAGATGTAGCCGTTCGGAACTTGTCGAAGGCGGGGATCCTGAAAGCTGGGCGGATGTTTCATCCCGCGCGTGGAGACCATGCCGTTGCCATCGCCCTGAATTCCGTGGCAGGGCGAGCAAAAGATTCGGTAGCGCTCCTGGCCGCGTTTGAGGAGCTCCGGGGTCAACGGAAGCGGGAAGGCATTCGATTCCTTGGGAACGAATAGGTCGTCGTCGGCTATGGAGCCGCGAGCCACGGTATTTTCGATCAACGGGCGCTCTGAGCGGCCATCGTCGAAGAACGGGCTGGGCGAAAGCGGCCTGTTCTTGGGCTGGTCCGCCATGTCCTGGCGAATCTGGCAGCCTCCGGCCACAACCGACAGTAACGCAGCGCACACGCCGAGCAAGACACGCGAGGCGCTAATCATCATGCACCTCGGAAACGTGATGTGCGGCGAGGCCTTGCAGAAAGCGCGCGGTCTCCGCGAGGTGAAACTTTTTGTCGCGGGCCTGGATGCAAACAAAGAAGCGGTCCGTGGAGGCATGCGTGAAACGGTGCGCATTGAAAATCGGATGATGGGGCTGCGGCAGCCCGTTGAGCGCGAGCATCCCGAGCACCGCGGAGAGCGAAGCGCACAGAATAGTCAGCTCAAAGGTGACAGGAATGAAGGCCGGCCAGCTGTTGAGAGGGCGCCCGGCGATATTAAGCGGGTAAGAGATCACGTTGGCCCAGTATTGGAAGCCAAAACCACCAAGTCCACCAACGAGACCACCGATGAGCGTAATTAGGGGAACCATGTTGCGCCGCATGCCCATGGCCTCGGGCAGGCCTTCCACGGGGAATGGAGTGTACGATTCATAGTAGCGATAGCCAGCCTCGCGAATCTTCGCGGCAGCGTGAACGAGCTGCTCCGGCTTCTCAAACTCGCCAATCACGCCGTAGATGTGTGAGCGGTGCGCTATCACTTGTGTTCCTCAGACGTTTCCGTGACCAATTCGCGCATTTCCGCAATCGAAATCGCAGGCAAGACGCGAACGAACAGGAAAATCAACATGACGAACATGCCCATCGTGCCGATGAACGTAGCCCAATCCCAAACCGTGGGAGAGTAGCGGCCCCACGCGGAGGGCATGAAATCGCGCGTCAAACTGATAACGATAATGACGAATCGTTCCAGCCACATGCCCACGTTTACGATGATGGACATGATGAAGAGCACGACCACGTTCGTGCGCATCTTCTGGAACCAGAGCAACTGCGGAATCAGGATGTTGCAGAGAATCAACGCGTAATAGAAAGGAGCGTACGGGCCGTGCAAGCGCTGGTTGACCAGGAAAACGTCGAATTTATTGCCGCTATAGAGCGACATGAAAAATTCGAAGAAGTAACCGTAGGCGACGATTAAACCAGTGGCGAGCATCACCTTGGCCATGTTCTCGAGGTGACGCATGGTGATGAAATCTTCAAGACCGTAGGCTTTACGCAAGGGAATCGCGATCGTCAAAACCATGGCAAAACCGGAATAGATGGCGCCGGCAACGAAGTACGGCGGGAAAATGGTGGTGTGCCAGCCGGGTACGATGGCGACCGAGAAATCAAAGCTCACGACCGTGTGAACGGAAAGCACAAGCGGAGTGGCCAGGCCAGCGAGAAGCAGGTACGCGGACTGATAACGGTGCCAGTGGCGCGCGGAGCCGCGCCAGCCGAGAGCCAGCATCCCGTAAATGATTTGCTTGGGCTTGGTTGTAGAGCGGTCGCGCAGCGTGGCGAGGTCGGGGATCAAACCTACAAACCAGAAGAGCAGGGAAACCGTGCCGTACGTTGACACCGCAAAAACGTCCCAGATGAGCGGGCTGCGGAACTGCGGCCAAATCCCCATGACGCTGGGATATGGAAACATCCAGAACGCATACCAGGGACGGCCGGTGTGAATGAGCGGAAAGATGCCGGCGCAAGCCACGGCAAAGAGCGTCATCGCCTCCGCAAAACGGTTGATCGAGGTGCGCCACTTCTGGTTGAGCAAAAAAAGAATGGCGGAAATGAGCGTGCCAGCATGGCCGATACCGATCCACCAAACGAAATTGACGATGGCGAAGCCCCAGCCGATGGGGATGTTGATGCCCCAAATGCCGACGCCCTTGGTGATCAGCCATCCGATGGCGATATTCATTACACCAAAGACGCTGAACGCAAGCAGAAAGCCGATGTACCAGCCGAGCGATGTCCGCCGCGTAAGAACGATCGCGCTGATTTTGTCCGTGACGGAAGCATAGGTATGCCCCGGTCCGAGCACGGGAGTGAGCCTGCTGATTTCGGGAGAATCCAGTGGCGGCTGGCCGGCGCTCATGCCTTCTCCAATTCAGGATTCGGGTTGCGAACGGCCGCGAGATACGTAGTACGCGGGCGCGTGTTGAGCTCGCCGAGAATTGAATAGCTACGTTCTTGCGCTTTTAGCTTGGCCACGCGGCTGCTAGGGTCGTTGGCATTCCCAAAAACGATAGCCTGGGCAGGACAGGCGGATTCGCAAGCGGTAACAATTTCGCCATCCGCGATGGGGCGGTTCTGCTTTTCCGCATCGATGCGCGCGTTGTTGATGCGCTGCACGCAGTACGTGCATTTTTCCATGACGCCGCGGCTGCGCACCGTAACTTCCGGATTGCGCAGGAGCTTGAACGAAGGCGTCTCCCAGTCCTGAAAACGGAGAAAATTAAAGCGGCGGACTTTGTAGGGACAGTTATTCGAACAATACCGCGTGCCAACGCAGCGGTTGTAAACCATGTCGTTCAAGCCTTCCGCGCTGTGAACGGTGGCGCCGACAGGGCAAACCTGCTCGCAAGGCGCGTTTTCGCACTGCTGGCACGGGACAGGCTGAAAGAATGTCTCCGGATTTTCGAGGGCGTCGTAATCGGGCCCGCCTGGGTCGCCGGTTTTCGTATCCAATTTCGCGTAGTAGCGGTCGATGCGGATCCAGTGCATCTCGCGGCCGCGCATGACCTGGTCCTTGCCGACGACGGCAATGTTGTTTTCCGACTGACACGCCACGACACAAGCATTGCATCCGTTGCAGCTGTTCAAATCAATCGCCATACCCCAGGCATAACCCGGATAGGAAAATTCCTTGTACAAGGTCATTTCCTTGGGATTCTTGGGCGTCTCGTCGCCTTCGTGAGCGAACATGGGGTTCTTCTGGTACTCCGCAAGAGTACCGGTGGCCAGAATCTTCCGGCCTTCCATCTGGAAGTGATATTGGGTGCAAGCCAGGGGATAGTCGTCGCCGGTCTTTTTGATAGCATCCGTGCCCGCTGTGACGGTCCAAGGTCCTGTGGACGCACGCACGACGTAGGCGTTGAATCCTTTGTTGGAGCCAGTGAATCCAGCGTTTTTGCGGCCATAACCCAGCGGAAGGACGACGACGTCATCGGCTTGTCCGGGCAGAATCCATGCAGCGGCGGTGACTTTGCTGTTCGAAATCGAAATGTCGATGACGTTGGACACGATCTGGCCGTGCTCGCCGCCGCGAGCCGCGGCGCGTTGCGTGAGCCCGAGCTTCTCCGCCAATCGTGGGCTAACCAGCGCAGCGTTGTCCCAAGTAATCTTGGTGACGGGCCGCGCCAACTCTTGCAGCCAGCCGTTATTAGCGTAACGGCCGTCGTGCACATTCGAATCTGGGCGGAAGATAAATTCGAGTTGCCCCGCCGGGACCGCCTTCGCCGGTGGCAAGCTCGCGGCACTAAACTTCGGCGCGACAGATATCGGCGCGTATGCGGAATTTGCAATTACGCCGTCGTTCAAAGACTTGCGCCAGAATTTCTCCGGATCACCAGTCCCAGCAGATGTCTTAAGCCGGTCGCGAACCGCGTCGTAAGATGTCTGGCCGGGCTTGTCGGTAAAGGCCGCCAGCACGTCAAAAGCCGAGTGCGTGTGATAGAGCGGCGCGATGAGCGGCTGAATCACGCTGACCGTTCCATCGAAAGCCCGCGCATCGCCCCAGCTTTCCAGATAGTGCGATTCCGCTATGTGCCATTTGGAATATTCGGCGGTCTCGTCGAAATGCGTGCTTACGTGAACGGACGTCGCGACCTTCTGCAGCTTCGAAGTGAAATCAAAGTCGTGCGGCGAGTCGTACACAGGATTCGATCCGAAAATCAGCAGCGTATCGACTTTGCCGGCGTCCATGTCGGCGCAAAGTTGAGTAAACGATTCCAGTTGATTGACCGGGTTGGCTTCGACGGATTCCGTGTAATAAACCGTCGTGCCAACATTCCCGAGTGCAGCGTTGATCGAGTGCGCAAGGGCATGCACTTCCGCAGGCTGAAATTCTCCAGCGACGACGAGAGACTTGCCACGATTTTTTTGTAGGTCGCCCGCGGCGGCATCGAGCCACTTTTCCACGGCTGGCGCAAGTGTTCCGCTGCCACCCAATCCCACTTTTGCCGCCAAGGCACGAGCGAATTGCTCGACTTCGGAGCCTCGCAGTGGCAAGCGATGATCCGCGCTCGAACCGGTGACGGAAGGCGTCGGCTCGACGACGTAAAGCCGGTTCATCGTGTCGCTCGGCCCGCTTAGCTTGCGGCGGCGGTAAAACTGTTTCATATAGCCGATGTGCCCCGGCCCGCTTGCCAGGAAATCCGAATCCAGAGAGAGAATGACGTCGGCTTTTTCCGGACGATAGACGGTGCTGACGTAGCGCCCAAAAGCGAGTTTACCGCCTTCGCGCGCG
Source organism: Candidatus Acidiferrum sp. (assembly GCA_035272765.1). GTDB lineage: Bacteria > Acidobacteriota > Terriglobia > Acidiferrales > UBA7541 > Acidiferrum. Next base: position 38,719 of record DATEQG010000079.1, on the reverse strand, counting down.
CCGTCGCTCCCCGCAGGCTCCCATTGGTGCCACTTGGCTCCAGGGATTTGTTTCAGGACATTCTGGATTTGCGCGGCAAGCGTTGGCGAAGTCACCGTGCCAGTCAATATCCGGAACTCTGTGCCGCCCTGCGCCTTGGCTACCGCAACGAGCGTCTCCGCCTCTTTCAGGAAGTCCGACCAAGTGCGAATCTCGCCGAGATTCGTGACCGTCTGCGCGCGATCGGGATCGTAGAGGTTCAACACGGAAGCTTGCGTAATAACGTCCGTACCGCCGAGGCTCGAAGGATGATCGGGATTCCCCGCCACGTGAGTCGGCCGGCCCTCGTGGCTTTCGACCAGCACGCCAATGGCGTCGGCGCCTAACGGCATCGCCGTGGCGTAAAACTGGGGCTTGCCCAGAATCATTCCGTCGGGCTGCTTCACGTAAGGAACTATGAATTGCTCCGGCTTCCGGCAGCCGGAGATCCCGGCGAAAGCAAGCGACGCCGCGGCCAGCTTCAGGAAATTGCGGCGGTCGACCGTTTCATCCCACTCCGACGCCTGTCGCGGAAACTCTCGATGCAGCAAGTCTTCGAAATGCGGATCGCCTGCCAGTTCTTCGAGCGTGCGCCAGTATTGCTTGCCGCTCTTTTCGCGCAGTTTCGCGCGCACAGCCGCGAGGTCCAGGGTGTGCTCGCGCACCGTCAAATCACCGGCGTGCGGATCGGAATGATCGTCTGCGTGCACGGAGTCCTCGTGTGCGTCGTGATCGTGCATGTGGCCGTCGATAAATTCGTTTTCGCGCATACCGTCCATTAGCGATGACAGGTCGAACAGCTCGTTAGTTCGGCCGTCGTGCGAATCTTCCGCTCCGCAGCGAATTGCTTGCCGAGTTCCGCCTGATTGTCAGGCGCTTTCCAGTTCATGTTGAAAACGTCTTCTTTCGTCGCGCGCAGTGCTTTCTCCGGATTGCGGTGGCAGTCCAAACACCACTCCATGAGCAAAGGCGAGGCCTGAAACACCAGCGGCATCTGATTGACGGAGCCGTGGCACGTCGAGCAGCCGACGCCTTTGTTCACGTGAATGCTGTGATTGAAATAAACGAAGTCGGGAAGACGGTGCACTTTCACCCACTGGATCGACTCATTGGTGCGGAAGCTCTCGCGGATGGGCTCGAGGTACGGAGCGTCGGCATACAACACGGAGTGGCAATTCATGCAGGTTTTCGTCGGGGGGATTCCGGCAACGGCAGAAGTCTCGACGGAGGTATGACAGTAACGGCAGTCGAGTCCATCGTCGCCGACGTGATGCTTGTGGCTGAATTGCACGGGTTGCGCGCGGACAACGTTTTGGTTCGTCGAGTAAGGCGAACGCGCGAGCCCCAAAACGCCGACGAGCCCCAGTCCGACCAAAAAAACAGCCGAGAACAGACTGAATCTCGAAATGAAATTTGTGCTGCGATGAAAAATCTGGGCCATGTCAGCGTTGCGCTTTAGCGAAAGCCTCTCCGGGAAGGATCAGAAACTTAGAGGCTCCGCGGTGTCATGGCCGGGAAGCGCGTACCCGGCTCGTAATTGACCGCATAGTTTCCGACAAAACTTTCTGGAATGCAACCGTCTCGCGCGGTTTTTCTATAAATTTTTCATCGAGTTGCACTTCCCAAACGAAATTATCCCCGCGAACGGTTTGAGACAAACGTAACTCTCCCAGATCGCCGTAACTTTTCGCGAAGGGTGCGCCCTCACTGCTTCTGATTCACGCCGGGTTCGGCAGATACATTTTTTTTGGGGAAGAAGCGCTGTGGAAGACACAGCCGTGTTATCTTAGGAGGACTCTTCGCCGTTGATTTCGCATGCGGCGGAGCCTACCCCGTAGGCTGCTGGGGCGTGGTCCAATCGGTAGGACACCTCACTGTTAATGAGGACGGTGGAGGTTCGAATCCTCCCGCCCCAGCCAATTTCCTGCGATCAGTCGAACAGCGGCCAGGAGCGCGGGTCTTCCTCGAAACCCGTGGATTCCAGTTTTCGGAGCTCTTGGAATCTGTCTTTCGAAGCACTCTTGATCAGATTCCACGCAAACTGGAATGCTGGGAATTGGAGGTTCTGACGAATTCCGCCACGCCAGTGCGCCCATGTCTCTTTAGTGATGCGATTGGTCTGGCGCAGAAACACTTGCTCGTTGGACAGGTCAAAATAGCTTTGGAAATGGTCTAGGGAACTCAATATCTCTATCTGATTCAGTGGCTTTCCGAGCACCGCATCTGCGGGAAGATTGCTCGTTATTCTCCGATATTCACGGGTAAGAGTGTCTTCAAAATTTGTTTTGTTAATTTTCAGAGTGACCCGGACTTGGTAAACCGCAACCAACACGCCTAGTGCAATAACCACGTTCGCGAAAGCACTTACGCTGTTGGGTATGGTGGAATTCATGTGGATCATTAACGTTAGTCCCGGACGGTTGGCAAGCCAGCGTCGGTCCACCCTCTCCAGCCGCCGTCCATCGATTCCACGTTGGTATAACCCATTTTCTGCAGATTGTCGGCGACGAGTGCGGAGCGAAATCCACCCCCACAATAGAGGACCAGCTTCGCGCCGGTATCGGGAACCTGCTGCTCGATATCGCGCTCAATGACCCCTTTGCCCATGTGCACTGCGCCGGGGAGATGCCCTTTGGCCCACTCGTTGTCTTCGCGCACGTCCACGAGGATCAATTTCTCACCCGCGTCGATCCGCCGCTTGACGTCGGGAACATTCGTTTCCTTGACGCGCTGTTTGGCATCCTGTACGAGTTTCAAGAATTGTGGTGCGTGCGCCATGCGATCCTCCGGAATCTGTTTAGTTTAGGCAAAAAAAGCGTAACACAAGAGCAGTAGGACGTGGCAGGCCGCCGCAATGCGCAACGATTCGAGGTACGGTATTTCCTTTTGCCAAGGGCATAGCACCCTCAGTGAGAATCCACTTACTCAGGAAGCGGGTTTGTCTCCCGCGTCTTTCTTGGAGAAAGACCGCACCAGATTGACCATGTTCCAGCGCATGGTTTCGGGCAAGCGATCGCCCTCTCCCATCATTTTCCCTTTGCCTTTGGTGATGATGAAGAAAATCTCGCCGTCGGTCTTGCCCGCGAGCGATGTGGGATCGTTCCAGTCGTGCATGGTCAGTTTCATGGATTCGACAATGTCGCCTTTGCCGTCTCCTTTCGGCCCGTGACACATGGCGCAATCGTAGCCGTAAACCTTGCGCGCGGCCGCCAGGCCTTCCGGCGAGGGCTTTACGGGATTTTTCTTGTCGATGTCTTCCTGGGAGATCTTGTAATCGTCTGCGGCAGCTTGAGAATCTTTCGGTTTTTCTTGGGTAGTGCTCAGATTCGCTCTTGCTATTCCGAGACTTGCAACCAAAACCGTGCCCAAAACTAACCATGCTTTGCGCATAAGTGCCTCCTGACAGGAAGGGCCGGCCGAGCGAGTGGTATCGGCGGCGAAATTCTTTGAGGGGATTCTACGCCCAGGGAGAGGGAAAAGACAGCTTGTGACTCGATAAAAACTCGATGAAACGAAGCTCAGTCCAGGTCCCGCCAATTGGGCCCCGAACTAATCTCAACGACCAGCGGGACAGCAAGTTTATGCACGCCCTCCATTTCTTCGCGGACGAGTCTTTCGAGTTTGCTTTTTTCTTTCGGCGGCGCTTCGAAGAGCAGTTCATCGTGAACCTGCAAAATCATTTTGGCTTCGAATTTTTCCGCTGTCAGGCGCTCATCGATTTTGATCATCGCCATTTTGATGAGGTCCGCCGCTGTCCCTTGTAATGGTGAATTCAAAGCCGTGCGCTCGGCAAAACTTCGCAGTTGCGCTTGCGGAGAATTAATCTCCGGAATCGGCCGAATTCTGCCGAAGAGCGTTTTTGCTACGCCTGTCTTACGCGTTTCCACGAGAATTTCGTCCAGAAATTTCTTTACTCCACTGTACCGTGTGAAATACGCGTTGATGAATTGCGCGGCTTCCTTCTGCCCGATGTCCAGCTGCTGCGCCAGTCCGAACGCCGAAAGCCCGTAGATAATTCCGAAATTGATCGCCTTTGCCGCCCGCCGGTGTTCCGCATTTTGCGCCATCGGGCCCACGCCAAAAACTTCTTGCGCGGTGCGCGCGTGAATATCTTCTCCATTCCGGAATGCATCGATCAAAACAGGGTCCTGCGAAAAATGCGCCATCACGCGCAGTTCGATCTGCGAATAGTCCGCCGAGAGCAGGATTTTGCCCTTCTCGGCGACAAACGCCGCGCGAATCTCGCGCCCCAGCTCCGTGCGAATCGGAATATTCTGCAAATTCGGATCGCTCGAGCTGAGCCGCCCCGTCGCTGCCGTCGTCTGCGAAAAGCTAGTGTGCAAACGCCCGGTTTCCGGGTGAATCAGTTTAGGCAGCGCATCCACATACGTCGACTTGAGCTTCGAGATCTCGCGATACTCGATAATCTTTGCCGGCAGCGGATGCTGCGCCGCCATCTCCTCAAGAATGTCGGCAGCCGTCGATCGCACTTTCCCTTTTCCCCGGCGCATCGGCGGTTGCAAATTCAGCTTGTCGAATAAAATCTCCGCAAGCTGTGCCGGCGAATTGATGTTGAATTCATTGCCGGCCAGTTTCCAAATCTCTTTTTCCAGGCGCCGGACTTCCTTCTCCATCGACTTGGACATCTTGTCCAGTTCCTTCGGGTCCACGCGGATGCCGATGCGCTCCATGTCGGCCAGCACGGCAGCGAGCGGCAAGTCGATCTTTTCGTAGACTCCCGCAAGCTCCTGCTCGTCGATCTGGGCGCGCAAAACGGGAGCTAGCCGCTGCAGATAATCCGCGCGTTCTCCCGGACCGCCGCCGAGCACGTTGTTGAACTGGCGCATCACCACATCGGCGAAATTGTGATTCGCCGTCGTCGGCCGCACCAAATACGAATAAAGCTGCGTCGCGTGCTTCACATTCACAGCGCGCCCCGTGAGCAACTGAAATAACTTAGGATCGTGAACGATTTTCGAGCGCTTTGCATCCGCGACCAGCGGTGCGAGCGCTTTTAAAGCCTCTCCTTTTTCATCGAGCCAAACAGAACGCCCTTCACCCGCTTTTGAAGAAACCTCAATCGACGCGATGCGCGTGCCAAACCCTTCCGATTCCCGCTCGCCAACTTCAAGATTCAGCCAAACCGCCAGCGGCTGCTTCGCCGGCAACTTTCCGAGATACGCGCGAAATTCCGCCACGTCTCCAAATGCCACGTAGTCGGCCTGCACGCTGGGTTCTGCGCTCGCCGGCGCAGACTCCGCCAGGGCCTCCGCACTCAACTCCTTCAACAACGAATTGAAGCCAAGCTCTCGATACAGCGTTCCGAGCGCTGCGACATCGGGCTCGCGCCGCTCCAGTGCCTGCAAATCCAGCTGCAGCGGCAAATCCGTCGCAATCGTCGCCAACTGCTTCGACATCATCACCTGTTCGCGCTGCTGTTGCAGCGCCTCCCGGTAGCGCTTGTTCGGCACTTCCTCGGCATGGTCCAGCGCTTTCTCCACGCTCCCATATTTTTTGATCAGCTCCGCCGCACCCTTTTCGCCGATGCCCTTCGCTCCCGGAATGTTGTCGATGTTGTCGCCGAGCAGCGCCATGTAGTCCACAACCCGCCCCGGCGGCACACCCAGAATCTCTTCCACTTTCTTCGCGTCGACAATGATGTCCGCCTTCGCTCCGCCCGATCCCGTGCGCAGTGTTCGCACATTCTTCCCGACTAGCTGCATCATGTCTTTGTCGTTCGAAATCACCAGCACATCCAGATTTTTTTTCGCCGCTTGCAACGCCATAGCGCCGATCACGTCGTCCGCTTCGTATCCCTGTACTTCCAGAATCGGCAGCCGCATCGCCTCGCACAGCCGCCGCACGAACGGCAGCTGCACACGCATCTCATCCGGCATTGGCTGCCGCTGCGCCTTGTATTTTTCAAATAATTTGTCTCGAAATGTCGCCCCTGGTGGATCGAACACGATGCCGATGTAGTCCGGCTGGTAATCCTTGATGAGCCTGCGAAGAATATTGCCGAAAAGGAACGGCACGTTGGTCGGTGTGCCTCCCGGCCCCGTCAGCCGCTGCGGCATCGGCGCAAAAAACGCGCGGTAGATGTGCGCCATCGCATCCACGAGGAACAGTTTTTTCGGTGCAGCGGCCATGCCCGCGAGTATAGCAAAGGCCCGCGGAACCAACCTCAGTTCCCTGGGAGCGGATCTGGCTCCGCAAATAAAAAAGAGGACGCAAGTGACCGCGTCCTCTTTTGCTCTTAATTTTGTCTTATCTACTTGCTCGGCGCCGCGGCTGCTTGCTCCGGCACGACGAGCAGCAGTCTAGTTCCGCCGTCCAGATGAACATTTTTCCCGCTTGAGACTATGATCGTTGCCTGGCTTGCGCTCGACGAGACCGCCATCAGTTTCAAATCGTTCAGCCCGTACACGCCACGGCTCTTCGCAGAGAGTTGCACCGCACCGTTCGGCCCCGTCGTCGAATCAGCAGCGCCACCCGGATTGCTCGGCGTTGCGGGTGTTGCCGTCGGCGTATGGCTGGTGCCCATCGGCGATCCGTTCCCAGTCGGAGCGCTTCCACCACCCCTCGAATCGCTGCCGGTTCCAGGTGACCCTCCGGCGAAATTCGGCAACGGCGCTGCTATCGCAAGAATCGCCACATTCAGCGGTATCTCTTCCCCCTTCTTCAGAATCGCCTTGTCAAATTGAATCGCCAGCGTGGACCCGCTATCGCCCTTCGAACGCGCCGTCGCTTCCGTCACGTGCCCTTCCAACTTTGCCCCTCGAGGAACAATAGTCTTGCCGGCAAATTTTATTTCTTCGGTCGTATGCGCCTCGACCTTGTCGCCCACCTTCGCCTTCTTCGAATCCACGGACGAATTCAGCTCCGCGTTCACAGCGGTTCCGCTCGGCAGGGAGACCACGCTTGGCTCTGTCTGGGCCGCCGCCACCGCCGCAAGCAAGGCGCCAGCCAAAATCGCAAATCCCATTCGAATCATTTTGTCCTCCAATGGCAAATGGTTGGGCAGCTTCTATCGAGAATTTCTCTATTCCTACATAAGAGGACGCTTCCACCCCGCGAATAGTTGCATTCCCTAAGCTTGTGAGAAGGCATTCTTTTATGGCGCGTGGGGAGCAGGGTCGAAGCGACGCTTCTTTCGCCGCCACTCAGGCAAGTTTTGCGGAGCAAAAAGGCCCGGAAGTCTACGGGCGAAACGCACTATTAAGTGAATCTCTTGTTCCAAGCTGGTCTGTCTAAGAAATGATCCCCAACGGCTTGGCGACTTCCGCCAATATATCCGCTGCCCGCAGCAACTGTTCTCGCTTATGCGTCGCGCTCACAATCGCGCGCAGCCGCGCCTTGCCTTCCGCCACCGTCGGAAAACCTACCGCCGGCGCAAATACGCCCGCCTCAAACAGCTTCTTCGAAAATTCGAACGCCTTCGCGGCATCTCCTACATGTATCGGAATAATCGGCGTCTCGCTCACCTTGAACTGGAACCCGCGCTTCTTCAATTCCCGCTTGAACATTTTCGTGTTCGCCCATAATTTTTTGACCAACTTCTCGCCTTCCGGCGAGTCCAGCAGCGAAAACGCCGCCTGGCACGCCGCCACCGTTGGCGGTGGATGCGAAGTCGAAAAAAGAAATGGCCGCGCGCGCAGATACAGAAAATCGATCAAGTCACGCGACCCAGCCACGTACCCGCCCATCGCGCCGATGGCCTTGCTCAAAGTGCCCACTTGAATATGCACGCGCCCATGGCAATTCAAATGATCCACCGTCCCGCGCCCGCCGCGCCCCAACACACCGCTCGAGTGCGCGTCGTCCACCATCATGATGCAGTTGTACTTCTCCGCCAGGTCGCAAAGTGCCGGCAGCGGCGCAATGTCGCCGTCCATCGAAAAAACGCCGTCTGTGATAATGAGCTTTTTCCCCGGAAACTCCGCGTGCTCCTGCAAAATCCGCTCGCAGTCCTTCACGTCCTTGTGCTTGAACACCTTGATGGTGGCTTTCGAAAGCCGCGCTCCATCGATGATCGAAGCATGATTCAATTCATCCGAAATGATCAGATCTTCCTTGCCAAGCACCGCGGAAACGGTTCCCGCGTTCGCCGTAAAACCCGACTGAAACACTACGCACGCTTCCACGTTCTTGAACCGCGCGATTTGCTCCTCTAGCTCCATGTGAATCTTCATCGTCCCAGCTATGGTTCGAACCGCGCCCGCGCCCGCTCCATACCGCTTCACGGCGTCCAGCGCCGCCTTCCGCAAAGACTTGTGCGTCGTCAGCCCCAAATAGTTGTTCGAAGCGAGGTTGATCACTTCCCGCCCATCAAAAATGCAAACTGGCTTCTGCTCACCCTCCAGCACGCGCAACTTCGGCGCCACACCCTTCGCCCGCAGCTCATTCAGCTGATCGGAAATATACTGCGTCGGATTCTTTTTCGTCGTCTGTGTTCCCGCGTCGCTCATGATTGGCCCCCTAACTCTCCTCATCCTCCGCGATCTCGGTGCTCTCTGTGTTAATTCTTGCTTTTTCCTTTACATCCTTGCGTCATTACATCTTTACTTCGCTACTTCATCCCATTCGGATACAGAAGAATCTTCCCCGCCAACCCGCCCTGCAATCTCGCAAATGCATTCTCAAATTTCTCCAGCGGCTCCCGCTCCCCAAACAACGGCTCCAAATTCAACCGCCCCGCTTTCAAAAGCGCGGTCATCTGCACCCACGTCCCATACATCCGCCGTCCATAAATTCCCTGCACGGTCGCGCCCTTGAAAATCACATCGTTGACCAAATCCAGCGGCACATTCTCGGTTGGTATTCCCAAAAGAGAAGCCCGTCCTCCCGCCCGCAACGCTTTAAATCCTTGTTGGATCGCCGTAGGATTTCCCGACATTTCCAGCAGCGCATCCACACCGGTCCCATTCGTCTCGGCAAGTATCCGCCCAACCGCGTCCTCCGTCGCCGGATTCAAAACCACATCCGCGCCCATTTTTTTCGCCATCGCCCGCCGCTTCTCATTCGTCTCGGTAGCAAACACCGTCGAGCTCCCGCAAGCTTTCGCCACCGCGATCGACATCAACCCAATCGGTCCGCACCCCGTGACCAGCACCGTCTGCCCCGCAATCGGTCCAGCCAGCACGGTATGCACCGCATTCCCCAGCGGATCAAGAATCGCCCCATAAGGCTCTGGAATCGCCGGATCGAGCTTCCAAATATTCGACGCCGGTATCTTCACAAACTCCGCAAACGCTCCATCCTGATCGATCCCGATAATCCTCAGATTCTGGCAAATATGCGCTTCGCCCACTCGGCACTGATGGCAGTGCCCACAATTCACATGCATCTCCGCGCTGACGAAGTCCCCAGCCTTCACCGCCGTAACTTCTACGCCCACCCGCTCCACAACACCGCAAAACTCATGTCCGAGCGTCAACGGTGGCTTGATCCTCCCCTGCGACCACCGGTCCCACCCATAAATATGCAAATCCGTCCCGCAAATCGACGCCGTCTTCACGCGGACCAGCACGTCCGCCGCGCCAATCGCAGGCACTGGCGCAGTTTCAAAGGACAACCCGCGCCCAGCCTGCATCTTCCGCAACGCCTTCATCGTCGCCGCCATCTATCTCGGCCCTCGCTCAAAACGCAATCTTCGATGCTAGCACACGCGGTTCCGGCCGGTGTAGCGCAGGGGCTTCGGCCCCCGCGGCTTTTCTCACTGCGCAATCTCCTCCAAAACCAACCCATTCGTCCGTGGCCCCATAACTCCCACCACCACGGCCACCGAAATCATCGCCACCGCCAGCAGAGCGAACACTGCCGGCACTCCATGCACCAAAGCCGCCCCAATCAAAATCGAAGTAAACGCCGCGCTCAACCGGCTCCAGCTATACGTAAATCCCACGCCCGTCGCCCGCAGCCGCGTGGGGAACAACTCCGCCTGATACGCATGAAACGCCGCCGAAAACCAATAATTCGCCAGCGTGAGCAACGCTCCAAATCCCACCACCGCCGCAGGCGCCACGGAATTTCCGAATCCCAGCCCAAGTCCCGCCACCAGCAAAGCCAGCACGACAATCGTCCACTTGCGTTCCATCCGGTCCGAGGTAAACGCCGCCAAAAGCGGCCCCAGCGGCGAAACCAGCGCGATCAACAGCGTGTACTCCAGCGAATGCAATAGCGAGACTCCCCTCTTCAACAAAAACGTGGGCGCCCAATTCGCAAATCCATAAAATCCAATCGTCTGCAACGCCTGAAAAATCACCAGCATGACGGTCCGCGAAAGATATGGCCGCCTCCACAACTCCCAAAACGAAGCGCGCTCCGCGTTCGCGATGCGTCCCGCATCCGTAGTGCGCCCCGCCTCTGTGGTAGTCAACCCGCTTTCTTTTTTTGTCATCCCGAGCGCTAGGGAGGAATCTGCATTTTCTTCGGATGGTGAAGAACGGAACGACTCCTTTTCCAGCGCCGACATAATCGCATCCGCTTCCGCCACTCTCCCCCGGCTCTCCAACCACCGCGGCGACTCCGGCAACCTCCGCCGGAACCACCACGTCAAAAGCGCCCCCGACGCCCCAATCACCATTACCCACCGCCATCCACTCATCAAAAAGTGCGTTGGCACCAAAAGCCGCGAAAGCACTGCCGCCACCGGCACCGCGCAAAATCCGGCCACCTGCGTAATCGCCACGTACCGCCCCCGCGCGCGCCCCGGCACCACTTCCGTCACATACGTATCAATCACCACAATTTCCGCGCCAATCCCCATACCTGCAAAAAACCGCAATGCAATCAGCCAGCCGGCCGTCGGCGCAAACGCATCCGCAAACGTAAATACCGAATAAATCAACAGCAGCAAAATGAACGCGCTCCGCCGCCCCATCCGGTCGCTTCCCATGCCAAACACGACCGTCCCCACAAACATCCCCAAAAACCCCGCCGCCACAAAAAACGTAAATTGCCGCAGCGTCAAAAACCCCGACTGCTGCAAAGCCGCCCCGATATACGCCACAATAAAAATGTCGTACAGGTCGAAGAAGTTCCCCAGCGACACCAAAGCAATAAACCGCCGGTGAAATCCTCCCAGCGGCAATCGCTCAATCCTCTCCGCAATCGTCAAGCTCTTCTCCGAAGTGGCATAGACTTCAGTCTGTGCTGCCTACCAACAAGCCCTGACTGATCCGTTTGTCGATGGTGGCTCCGTCTCGCCTCTTGCGGCAGATGCTCCTCCCGTACAAGAACTGCCACTCCCGATCACACTTGCCAACTCTATACGTTGGCACAGGCTGAAGCCTATGCCACGAAAGCGTCACTTCACGTCGCTGACCAATCCAATCTTCTCCAACGCCCTCAAATACTCCACCACCACCTCCAACGGCACCGGCCCATACTCCGCCGACACCGCATCCCGAATCTCCTGCGTATTCCTCTTCCCATCCGCAAAATTCAAAACCTCATACGCATACTCCTCGCCGCCACCCCACAATCCCTCATAACCAGACAATTTCGGCTCCGCCACTCCCGCTGCCTTCGCACGATCCACAAAATAGTCATACCCAAACACTGCTAGTGGCCCTTTCGGCTCTGGCTTGCGCCTGAATCTAAGCAAGGCTTCACCTTTCGCGACGGGCTCGCAGCCTTTGCACCACTGGGGGTAGCCGACCGCGTGTGTGTCTTGAACGTTCTCAAAATCGGGGACGAAGTCACGTGCAGATTGCCACACCTTCGCTTCGGCAAGTCGAATCTGAAATTGGAGACGCACTAATTGATCTCGGGGCTCTAGGTCAGCGTTCAGCAATCTCTTGTCCAATTGCATGATGCGCATTTCATTGGGTTGATCGAATGCAATTTCGTCCGGCCATTTCATCTGCGCGAGGAAATACCCGCTAGCCGCCCCAATAAACGCCGCCCTCTTCAATTTCGTCGTATCAATATTCGCCGCCGTATCAAAATTCGTATGAATGTACCGGTCCGGCCAGTCATTCATATAAATCGCCGGAATCCCGAACGACGAATCCTGATACACATCGTGGTCGCTCCCCATCGTGTACGCCGAATACTCCGCCCGCAGCGGCTCCTTACCGCCTTCCGGCGCCACCATCGGATACTCGGACCGCAACCCCGCCGCGTATCGATAAGACTGATCGTTCAACCAATCCGCAAACGCCCAAGCCACGTCATGCACAAACGACGGCAAACTCATCGGCCCGCGTGTCACATGAAACACCGCCTTCGTCGCCGGCCCGCCGCCGACCATATCCATGTGAATCGCCGCTTTAATCCGCGCCGCGAACTCCGGTTTACCATTCAACAGCGCCAAAGTCCCCTCAATTTCCGGCGGCCAAATAAACCGTATCGTCCGCGCCGGCCGCGTCAGTTTCCCCTCCGCAATCAACTTCTGCAAAGTCCGCGCCACCTCCAAAATCGTGACGCACCCACTCGCATTGTCATTCGCCCCAGGCCGCTGATGATCCAGGTGGCACGAAAACGCAATCTCCTCCTCCTTCAACTTCGGATCCGCCCCCGGAATCACCGCCGTCACCACTTCATAATTCCCCGCATGCTGCCCCGCTTTCACCACCACATGCACCAAAACGCCAGTCTCTTTTACATGCTCGCGAAGTTCCCGCGCCGTCCTGAGAGACACCATAAACGCAAACGTCTTGTGCTCCGTAAATGTTTCCAAATGCCCCCATCGAATGAGATTCTCGTCCTCGCCCCACCATGCGTTCTTCTGATTCTGCGCATAACTGATAATCCCGACTGCTCCGAATTTCCCCACCGCCAAATCCTGCACCGCTCCCGGCGACGCACTAACCAAAACAATTCTTCCCTTTACGTCTTGCCCTTCGTAATCACTCTCTTTCGTTCCCGCTCCTACATCCGCCAATGTCGTAATCACATCCGCGCTCTCACTGTCCTCCGCCAGTACCACAGGTTCTGCTTCATAACTCTCGTGCAAGATCACTGGACCACCTATGCAGTTCGCAATGACCTTGGAATTTTCCATTCTTCCGCAAGGAACGTCGCGAAGAGGGGCGAACGCCTCGAGCTCTCCTTTTTCCGCGTCCCAAGCCGGCCGCGACCTCTGCGTTCCATAAAAAATCTTCCCATCCGCCGGAAACTCGAATATCTGCACATCGCTCAACCCATAAGCCCGCGCCCGCTCCGCTACCAACTCCGCCGCCGAATGAAATCCCCGCGACCCGCGCTGCCGGTGAAACGTAGCAATCACCTCCAAATTTCTCTTCGCCGTCTCTCCACTCAACTCATTCGCCAATGCCGCCACATCCTTCTCCGGCAATAGCGGCGGCTTCTGCCCCCACGCTATTCCCGCGCCCGTTCCGCTCCCAATCGTCGCGATGATCGCCATGCAAACGATGCTCTTCCTCACGATTGCCTCCAAAACCCGCTCTGGTGCCACCTGCGTAACGCCGGACTTTAGCCCTGCATCTTCCGCTCCAGGCCTCACCCGCGCGCCGCGATTCTACCTTCATTTCAAACGATGAATTGCCTTTTCCCGTATGGGCACGGCACGCCGTGCCCTTCCTTCCCGTTCCGCCATTGTGAAGATGCAGCCCGCCCGTGTCCGCTCTTCTGTTCCACGATAAACCGATCCGCCCTGTCGGCTCCGGGCAAAGAAAACTGCCAACAAGACAAACCTAATTCAAAAAGAGATAATGCTTCCATCTCAGACGGGGCTACCGCTCGGAGCAAAAACGCATTGCCCCGAGCAGGTTTTTATTTTTGCCGTGCGTTTTGCCGGTTCGCACGGCCTGCATCTTGGGTGCTCGTTTTTCAGAGTGGTGTTTTGGGGAGTCGTAAGGTTTGACCTCTTCGCCTCAGCCAGGTCCGCGCAAAGCGGAGCGCCTTCTCCTTGTGCTCTTCCTTCTTTCTCTTCCCTTGCTCAATCCCTGGGTGCGCGGAGACGGCGTCGGCTACTACGCGTTCGCGCGTGCTCCGCTCATCGAGCACAGTCTCGATTTCACCCACGACTATCAGCAAGCCAACGTCAGCTTCCGCGAGAATCGTCTCGACAAAAACGGCCAGCCGACTCCGGAATTTCGCACCCGCACCGGTCACATTGAAAACCACTTCACGGTCGGTCCCGCCATTCTCTGGGCTCCCTTTCTGCTCGTCACGCACGCCGGCGTCCTTCTCGCACACGCACTCGGCTCGGCGATTCCCGCGGACGGCTTTTCCACGCCGTACCGAATCGCCATGGCGCTAGCCACGGCGTTCTATGGTTTTCTCGGGCTGCTGATTTCTTTTCGAATCTCCCGCAAGTACGTCGACGAAACCTGGGCGTTGCTCGCCGTGCTGGCGATCTGGTGGGCGAGTTCGCTTCCCGTTTACATGTACTTCAATCCGTCGTGGTCGCACGCGCACTCGGCTTTTGTCGTCGCGCTTTTTTTGTGGTACTGGCACGAAACGCGCGACACGCGCACGCTCGTGCAGTGGATTTTGCTGGGCGCGATCGGCGGTTTGATGCTCGACGTCTACTACGCCAACGTCATGCTATTCGCTATTCTGCCGTTCGAAGCGCTGCGCGAATATGGCGCCGCGTTTCGCAAATCGACGCCCAGCGGGCCGACTGTTGCGCAACTCCTGGTGCGCCACGCCGCTTTCGCCGCGACGCTTCTGATTTGCCTGCTGCCAACGTTTATCGCGCACCGCATCATTTACGGCAGCTTTTTCGAAACGGGCTACGTGCCGATTAGCCAGTGGTCCTGGTTCTCACCGAATCTTTTCTCCGTGCTGTTCTCTTCGAATCACGGCCTCATTTCATGGACGCCCGTTCTCCTCTTCGCCGTGATTGGCCTCGTGGCGTTCTGGCGAAGCGTGCCGCGCGTGGGCGGAGCCTTTCTGTTAGCGGCTGTCGCGTTTTATTACTTCATCGCTTCGTATCCAGACTGGGCGGGAATTTCTTCTTATGGAAACCGCTTCTTTGTTTCGCTTACGCCGCTCTTCATTCTGGGATTCGCCGTTTTTCTGGACCGGTTCACCCGCATTTTTCGCACGCGCCGGGCCGCGCTCGCCGCCGCGTCTGTTTTTCTGGCGTGCTTCGTTTTCTGGAATGCCGGCCTGATGTTTCAGTGGGGCACGCATCTCATTCCCGCGCGCGGCCCGATTTCTTTTTCAGAAATGATTCAAAATCAGTTTCTCATCGTCCCGCGCCAGATTTCGATGCAATTCGAAAAATATCTCTTTGGCCGCAAAGCCATGATGCAGCAGATCGAGCAGCGCGATTTGGAACAGCTGAAGAATAATCCTCCCCCACCTTGATGGTTCTTTTTGCTCGCGTCTTTCAGTGGCCGCGGATTGCCCGTAGAGCGCGCACTCTTGTGCTACTGACCCGCATTGACGCAACCGACAGAGAGCGCTAGATTACGGATTAGCGCGAAGGGCGCATCCAGTCCGCGGAAAGGGCCGTGCCCACCTTCAGTATTCGAGCAAGGTTACGAACCTTCTTTCAGCCTGATTCGGGCGGACTCCAGGCGCATTTTCGAAAGGAAGGTCGTAATGGATGCCAAGCCGCTAGCGGCTCGCCCGAGCCTCGAGCAGTACAAAAAACAAGCAAAAGAGCTGGTTAAAGCATTTCGAGCTGCGCAATCCTGCAAGTCGCCTGATTCTGAAGCGATTCACTCCCAAGCGACTTATCCTGATGCAATTCGGCGAGTCAAAAAGCAGCATCCGCGTTTTGCGGATCTCCCGGAAGATCAAATCAGCGGCATGAAATTTGCGCTCGCCGATGCGCAATTCGTGATTGCCCGCGAGCACGGGTTTGAGAGCTGGCCTAAGTTTGCCAAACATGTGACGGCACTCGCGGAGGCGAGCTTCGCGGCGTCGGTGGGCAATCCGGTGGCGGCGTTCATCGAGGCGGCGTGTGTGCCGCGCGACGCCTCGCATAAGTCTGGAACACTCGAGCGCGCCGAGCCAATTCTAGAGGCGCATCCAGAAGTGGCCCGCAGGAGCATCCATACGGCGGCCATTCTTGGCGACGCGGCGGCTGTGCGGCGGTTCGTTAGGCGCGATGCTGCGAACGCAACCGCGAAGGGCGGCCCGTATGGCTGGGATGCGCTAACGCACCTGTGTTTCTCGAGATATTTGCGGCTCGATCGCGCGAGGTCCGACGGTTTCGCCGACGCGGCGAGGGCGCTCCTGGACGCCGGGGCGAGCGCCAATACGGGTTGGATGGAAACGGATCATGAGCCGCATCCGGAGTGGGAGAGCGCGATTTATGGTGCCGCGGGGATTGCGCAACATCCGCAAGTGACCCAGCTACTGCTTGAGCGTGGCGCCGATCCCAACGACGGGGAGACTCCTTACCATGTTGCGGAAGCGTACGACAACACAGTGATGAAGATATTGGTGGAGAGCGGCAAGTTGAATGACACAAGCCTCACGACTCTACTGCTGCGTAAGACCGATTGGCACGACTTCGACGGAATCAAATGGCTGTTGGAGCACGGCGCCAACCCGAACCGAGCGACGCAATGGGGTAGGACGGCATTTCATCACGCGGTGTTGCGCGACAACGGCCTGCACATTATCGAGGCTCTCTTGGAGCATGGCGCGGACCCGACACTTGCGGCAGAGCGGCCCGACATTCGACAACCGCCTGGCCCGAGTATGTCGGCGGTCGCGATGGCGGCACGAAGAGGACGCGGCGACGTGCTGGAATTGATGGAACGGCGAGGCATTGCGATCGAGTTGCAGGGAGTGGAGAGGCTGATAGCCGCTTGCGCGCGGAATGATGCTGCTGGCGTGCGGGCCATTCGTGAGCAGGAGCCGCAACTAGTTCGCGAGCTTGTGGCGCTGGGCGGCAAGCTGCTTGCGGAATTCGCGGGCGTCGGAAATACAGAAGGAGTCCGGCAACTTCTAGATCTCGGCATAGCTGCCGGCGCGGTGACCGAAGATGGCGATCCTTATTTCGATGTGGCGAAGAACAGCACGGCGCTGCATTCGGCATCGTGGCGAGCGTGGCCTTCGACGGTAAGACTTCTTATGGAACGAGGAGCGCCCGTGAATGCTTTGGACGCGAAGGGGCGCACGGCGCTGGCGCTTGCGGTGCGAGCCTGTATGGACTCGTACTGGAAGCAGAGACGCACGCCGGAATCCGTAAAGGCGCTGCTTGATGCGGGAGCGTCGGTAAGGGGCGTCGAGTATCCGTCGGGCTACGCGGAAGTAGACGAGCTTTTGCGAGGGCACGGCGCTGGAGCGCCGGAATGAAGCGCTCGCGCCTTCGGGCTTAAACTGCAGATGCATCTTGCGGCACGCGTTAGTTTCAAATTCAGCTCCAAACCTTGGTTGGAAACGTAGACTTGCGCGGCCGCTTCTGCTTGCACTCGTGCCAAGCGCCGCAAAGTGTGTTCAAAGAGTAGAGGAAAAACGTTTCCAAAAACGGGACACCTGCACTTTTGACCAGTAGCCCGACCACAACTTTCTGCTCAAAATTGGGTATTACCTAGTGTCCCGGCAACCCCAAAACTCGAAGTGGAACGTACAGGAGAGAGATATGAAATTCACTTGGCTGAAGTGGAGCGCCTTGCCGATTGCGGTATTGATGGTAGGAACGGCGGCAATGGGGCAAGAACAATCGTCCACGCAGGGATCGAGCGCACCGGCGACGCAAGCGGCTGCTCCAGCGCCGAAACCCGATCCGAGCATCGCGCAGCGCAAAGAGAATCAGCAAGACCGCATTGCAAACGGTGTGAAGAGCGGACAATTGACCGCCGGCGAAACCGCTAACCTGGAAACCAAGGAAGCGGCCATCAATGGCGAAACAAAAGCAGACCGCGCAGCAAACGGCGGAAAGCTGACGAGCGCGGAGAAGTCCCAGATTAACCAGCAGCAGAACGGCCTTTCCAAACAGATTTATCAGGACAAGCACAACGCCAACACTGCAAACCCTGGCAAGAGTGAAGTAGGCCAGCGCCAGCAAAACCAGCAGAACCGCATCGCGCAGGGCATCAAGAGCGGACAACTGACGGCCGGCGAGACGGCGAAACTGGAAAACCAACAGAAAGGAATCAACCAGCAAGTCAAAGCAGACCGTGCGGCCAACGGCGGAAAGCTGACCTCTGGTGAAAAGCAACAGGTCAACAAAGAGCAGAACGCGGCTTCGAAGAATATCTACAACAAAAAGCACAACGCGGCGACGCAAGGTGGCGCGAAGCCCAAGTAGTGAGGTTTTTCCACCCCCTAAAGCGAAAGAGGTGCCTTCCAAAAGGAAGGCACCTCTTTTTTTGTGTTTATGAAACTAAAGTCCAGGAAATAAGACGTTAGTCGCTATATCCGCAAAATTTTCAGGACCGGCGCTTTGCCAATTCTTCAGGAGTTGGAGCGGAGGTACGGCCGGCGGGGTAGAGACCGAGGACACGTAAGTCGCTGGTGGCTCGGCGGACTTCCGCTAGGGCGGATTCGAGTTGGGAGGAGGAGTCGGCTTCGACGTCGAGGAAGAATTGGTATTCCCAGGGGCGGCCGTGGATGGGGCGGCTTTCGATTTTTTGTAGGTTGACGCCGTGTTTTGCAAAAGGTTCGAGAGAAGCTAGCAGCGCACCCGGGCGGTGGGCGAGACGCATGGCGATGGACATTTTGCGCGCGTCAGGAGCCGCTGGCGCGGCTTCGGCGGCGGGGCGCAGCAAAAAGAAGCGTGTGAAATTTTCGGTGTTGTCCTGGAGGCCGGCGGCCAGGATGACGCCGCCATAGTGTTCGGCGGCACGGCGACCGGCGATGGCCGCGGAGGTTTTGTCGCCGCGAGCCAGGGCTTCGCGGACGCTTCCGGCCGTGTCCTCGGCGGGGACGCGCTTCAGGTGCGGATGAGTAGTGAAGAAACGTTCGCATTGCGCCAAGGCCATGGGATGGGAGGCGACGGTACGAACGGAATCGAGCGTCGCGCCGGGGCAGCCGATGAGGTGATGCTCGATGGGGAGAATGGTCTCGGCAGTGATGGTCAGGGCACTTTCGAGGAGCAGATCGTAAACGCGCACCACCGGACCGGCGAGAGTGTTTTCGACGGGGGCCAATAGAGCATCCGCGAGGCCATCGCTGATGGCGCGGAAGGCGGCGTCGAAAGTGGGGCGAGGGACCGTGGTGATTCCTTCGCCGAGGAGCTGGACGACGGCTTCTTCGCTGAAAGCGCCAGGCTCGCCTTGAAACGCAACGCGCATTTTAAGGATGATAGCACTCCTCAGGACGCGCACAGTGAGCGCCGTCTTCTGCGAAGTGCCGGCCGCGGCGACACCGATCCACATTGGCCGCGAGTTCGCATACCGTGTTGCCCCGATAGCAGCGCTTCCCCGCAGGCAGGCGAGTTATACTGCGCCGAGGGAGAAGGAAAATGAAATTGGCGAGACCAGAAGCCGGGGAGTACGCAGCTTACTATGAGAAATATATTTCGCTGGTTCCCGGGACTGACGTTACGGGAGCGCTGGAAACGCAGCGCGTGCAAACGATGCAGCTCTTTGCAGGGCGCAGCGAGCGGGATGGCAATTTTCGCTACGCGGCGGAAAAGTGGACAGTGAAGGAAGTGTTGGGCCACATCACCGATTCCGAGCGAATCTTCACCTACCGGGCGCTGCGGATTGCGCGGGGCGACCAGACGCCGCTGCCGGGCTTCGAGCAAGACGATTACGTGCGCAGCGGCGGATTCAACGAACGGCCGCTAGCGAGCTTGGTGGAGGAATTTGCGAACGTGCGAAGCGCCAGCTTGGCGCTGTTTCGGTCGCTCGGAAAAGACGCGTGGGTGAGGCGCGGTACCGCCAACAAGAATGACGTGAGCGTGCGGGCGCTGGCGTTCATCACGGCGGGGCACGAGCTGCACCACCGGCAGATTCTTGAGGAGCGCTATTTTTCCGCTATTCCGCGCGCTTGATACGAGTGGTTCGCGGGCGCCGACCGTGCCGGGCCTTGATAAGAAAATAAAGCATGATGGCTGCCAGGGTGATGCTGAACGCCGCAACGAGAACGGCTATGGCTGCAGCATCCAGCGGATGCTCGAACACGTCTCCGAGAAGATAGAGTCCGAAGAACAGGAAAAGCATCGCTAGAAAACTGACCAGACTTCCAAAGGTTCGTGCCAGCCCTCCGCGAATGACGAGGGGCTTGACGTCGTGAGCAGCGACGCGGACGAGAGTTTCTGCGCGCATGACTCACCCCTTGCGGGAGCCCTCTCGTACAGCGACGGGATTTTCGACCCGCAGAAACTCAAGATAGGTGAGATTCGGCGGAGC
Source organism: Candidatus Acidiferrum sp. (assembly GCA_035272765.1). Classification (GTDB taxonomy): domain Bacteria; phylum Acidobacteriota; class Terriglobia; order Acidiferrales; family UBA7541; genus Acidiferrum. Next base: position 18,467 of record DATEQG010000079.1, on the reverse strand, counting down.
GTAGTTCTTCTTCATGGGCGCGCCGCAGACGCAGCGCGGATTGTTTCCCTCGATGACGCTGTTGGATTGGACCAAGACTTTGCAGTGACACGCAGGATTCGTGCAATGCCACTGTTCCCCTCTTTTCATGATCATGATGGCCGTCCCTTCTTTGACTACAGGCTTGCTGGGATCGCCGGGAAGACAGCTAAGGCGTGGCTCACAGTAAGTGAAGATGGACTATATACAACAGTAATCCAATGTCAAGAGGAAGATTTCCACAGTATGATTGTACTATGTTGCTAACTATAAATGGACTTTCTGGCCAAAACAGCCGCGCGAAGCGGCGTGTCCTTGAGCTTTTGTTTCCCCGTTGGGGGTGAGGAACTGCCCTTCGAGGCAATGCTCCGTTGCCAGGGACGCGTTTTCCGGGTTGGGTTGCGGGGGCCGCACCCGGCTGCTAAAATCGCTGGTTTGCCGGGTTGCTGGCGTTCGTGCCGAAGGTTACCTGCCATTTGCCGGTTGGGTATCCCACAGAATTTGTTGGTGTTTGCGTCCGGGCTGACCGTTCGTGCAACAACGAAGCCGTCCAAAGAATGCGCAACTGCGGGGAAATCGCTAGGAACGCTGACCGTAGCTTGCTCGGCTGACCGTGTCTGAGCTCTGGGGAAGGGAGATTACGAGTGGCAAAGTATGATGTGGCGATTATAGGGAGCGGTCCGGGCGGGTACGTGGCGGCGATCCGGGCCGGCGAGCTTGGATTGAAGACCATCGTTGTGGAGAAAGACCCGTTTCTCGGCGGGACGTGCCTGCACGTCGGATGTATTCCTACGAAAGTCTTGCTGCACCACGCCGACGTATATGATCACTTCAAGAACGGGGAGGAGCTGGGATTCGAAGTGAGCGGATTGAAGGTCAATTGGGCGAATATTCTGGCGCGCAAAGACAGGATCGTGAAGAAGCATGCCAAGGGGATCGAGTTTCTTTTTAAAAAGAACAAGGTGGAGTGGGTGCAGGGTTGGGGGCGCTACGCCGGGCCAGGGCGCGTGAGCGTGGATAACAATGGGAAGAAGAGCGAGATCGAAGCGGCGAATATTTTGCTCGTGAGCGGATCCGAGGCGCGGGCGCTGCCGGGGATCGAGCCGGACCACAAGACGATTCTGACGAACCGGTCAATTCTGGAGCTGCCGGAAATTCCGAAAACACTGATCATCGTTGGTGCAGGAGCGGTTGGAGTGGAATTCGCGTCCATTTACAACACGTTTGGGACGCAGGTGACGATATTGGAAGCGCTGCCGCGGGTGGTGCCGGTGGAAGACGAGGATGTTTCGGTGGAATTGGAAAAGGATTTCAAGAAGAGGGGTATACAGATTTTTACGAGCAGCAAGGTGGATTCGGTGAAGACCGATGCGAAAGGCGTGACGGTTTCGTTTAAGGATAAGGATGGAAAGGCGCAGACGCTGCAGGCGGAGAAACTGTTGCTGGCCGTGGGGCGCAAGCCGATGACGGAGGATTGCGGGCTGGAAAAGTCGAAGGCCAAGCTGGACCGCGGATTTGTGCTGACCGGGGCAAACTTCGAGACGGATGAGAAAGGGTTGTACGCGATCGGGGACATCGTGGCGGGGATGCCGCAATTGGCGCATGCGGCGATGATGGAAGGGATTGTTGCGGTGACGCACATCGCGGGAAAGAAGACGCACACGATTTTGAAGACGCGCATTCCTAACGCGACCTATTGCGAGCCACAGATCGGGTCGATTGGATTGACGGAAAAGCAGGCGCGCGACGCAGGGTACGCGGTGAAGATTGGCAAGTTTCCGTTCGTGGGAAACAGCAAGGCTACAATTTTGGGGAATCATGGCGGATTCATCAAGGTGGTTTCGGACGAGAAGTTTGGCGAGGTATTGGGAATTCACATTATAGGGCCCTTGGCGACGGAGATTTTGTCAGAAGCGGCGGCTACGTTGAACCTTGAAGGAACCATCGACGACATGATGAATATGATTCACGCTCATCCCACGGTTTGGGAAGCGATGGGAGATGCGTTTGCTAGCGTGAGGGGTTTGCAGATCAACGTTTGAGATTTGAGACCTTGCTTGTAGGGGCACAGCATGCTGTGCCCCTACAAAGAAAATCGAGCCGTGACAAGAAGCTGTCGGATTATCGATCTGGGATTGATTGGATACGCGGAGGCGTACGCGTTGCAGAAGCGTATTGTGGCGGCGCGCAAGGCGGAAGCGATTGGGGATGCGCTCTTGCTTTGCGAGCATACGCCGGTGATTACGCAGGGGCGGAACGGGAAGCGAGAACATCTCTTAGTTTCAGAGAATGTGCTGCGACAGAGGAATGTGGAGTTTTACGAATCGAGCCGCGGGGGAGATGTTACGTATCACGGGCCAGGGCAGTTGGTGGGATACCCGATTTTGCAGCTGGGGGCGATTCGGAAGGATGTGGTCTGGTATGTGCGGATGCTGGAAGAGGTGATGATTCGGACTTCAGTGGAGTTTGGAGTTTCGGCGCATCGCGAAGAGGGGAAGACTGGGATTTGGGTGAAGGACCAAGACAAGACATTTACACAGAGTTCGCAGAGAGCACAGAGCTCACAGAGGGAAGAAGGTGTGGCTGAGAAGCTGGGGGCGATTGGGGTGCATATCAGCCGATGGGTGACTTCGCATGGGTTTGCTTATAACGTGGCGACGGATTTGCGGAATTTTGACTTGATTGTGCCTTGCGGGATTGCGGGGCGGAAGCCAACTTCGCTGGAGAAATTGCTGGAGCGGGCGGTGAAGCTGAGTGACGTGGCGCCGATGATGGTGCGGCATTTTGGGGAAGTGTTTGGGTTGGAGATGACTGCGTCGTCGCGGGAAGAGTTGTTTGGGAAGCTGGAGATGGCGGAGCAGATGGCGGCGGTGCCAGCGTAGGAGTAGGACGGATATTCTTGTCTGGCGCTTGGTTTTGTGTGGATTTGGAAGTGAAGTAAGGAGCACAGGCAAGAGTGCGTGTGCTACCGGAGCTTTCATGAAGAAGGAATTGACGCGGCAGCAGTATCTGGACTTGTACTACTACATGCGGCTGAACCGCGCTGTGGAAGACACCATGGTGAAGCTCTTCCGGCAGAACAAAATTGTCGGGGGGCTGTACTCTAGCTTGGGGCAGGAAGCGATTTCGGTGGGGACAGCGTACGCGCTGGAAAAAAAGGATTGGCTGGCGCCCATGATCCGGAATATAGGGGCACTTTTGGTGAAGGGCGTGCCTCCGCGCGACGTCTTTATGCAGCACATGGCGAAATACGATTCGCCGACCAAGGGCAAGGACGGGACGAGCCACTTCGGCGATTTGGAAGAGCTGCATATCGTTTCGCCAATATCGATGCTCGGCGATTTGATTCCGGTGATGACCGGCGTGGCCATGGCGGGGCGCTACCTGGGGCAAAAGATTGTGACCATGACATGGATCGGCGACGGTGGGAGCTCGACCGGCGTGTTTCACGAAGGATTGAATTTCGCGGCCACGCAGAAGGCGCCGTTCGTCTTGATTCTAGAAAATAATTTGTGGGCGTATTCGACGCCGGTGAAGCGGCAGGTACCACTGGAGAATCTTGCGGACCGCGCCAAAGCGTACGGAATTTCGAGCTACATCGTGGACGGGAACGACGTGGTCGCGGTGTACTCGACGGCGCGGGAAGCGGTGGAACGTGCACGCGCTGGCGACGGGCCGATTTTGATCGAAGCCAAGAGCTTCCGCAGACTCGGACACGCGCAGCATGACCCGGCGGAATATGTGCCGAAGGAGATGCGCGCTTACTGGGAAGGGCGCGATCCCATCGTGCTGTATGAAAAGTTTTTGATGGGCGAGAAATTGCTCGACGCGAAGAGCAAGAAGGAAATGGAAGAGAAGATCGACACCTTGCTTGGGGCGGAGCGGGAGTTTGCGGAAAATTCGCCGATGCCGCCGCCGGAATTTGCCGCGACAGGCGTGTACTGCACGGGCGACGACTGCCACAAGATCAAGGCGAAGTGGGAGCGGCCGATTTCCGAGGTGACGCCGCCGAAGTCGAGTGTAAAAGCGGTGTGGACAGTGGCGGGATTTGGATCCGGCAAGAGTTCGGGCGGCGCGAACGCGCCGATTCATTTTGGGGACACCAAGAATACGATCGAGATTCCGGCCAGCGGCGGCAAGGCTTCGGGGAAAAATGGAGCAAAGCCTGCGGCGAAAAAACCAGCCAAGGCGCCAACTTCCGGCACCACGCGAAAGGTGAAGAGGTAGCCATGGCGGCCGATAACAAAACGGAAAACGGAACGCAAATCACGTTTCTCGAAGCCATCAAGCAGGCGATGTTTGAAGAGATGGAACGAGATCCCGCAGTGGTGCTGCTTGGCGAAGACGTGGGCGTGTATGGCGGGGCATTTAAGACGAGCGAGGGATTGCTGGAGCGTTTCGGCTGGGAGCGCGTGATCGATACACCGATCAGCGAGAGCGCGATCATTGGCGCGGCTTGTGGAATGAGCTACGCAGGGTTGCGGCCGATTGCGGAGTTGCAGTTCATCGATTTTATCGTGTGTGCGTTCAATCAGATTACGAACTTTGTGGCCAAAGGGCATTACTTGTGGAACGCGCCCGCGCCTATGGTGATGCGGGGACCCTCTGGCGGCTTCGTGCACGGCGGGCCGTTTCATTCGGCGAATCCCGAGATGTATTTCGTGCATACGCCGGGGTTGAAGGTGATTTATCCTTCAACGCCGTATGACGCGAAGGGATTGCTGAAGGCCGCGGTGCGGGACAACAACCCGGTTCTTTTTTTCGAGCACAAGTTTCTTTACCGGCGGATCAAGGGCGAAGTGCCGACCGAGGATTACACTGTGCCGATCGGCAAGGCTATCGTGCGGCGCGAGGGCAAGCACCTGACGATTATTTCTTACGCGGCGATGATGCACACGTCACTCGAAGCGGCAGACGAGCTGGCGAAGGAGGGCATCGAAGCGGAAGTCATTGATCTGCGGACTTTGCTGCCGCTGGATGAAGAAACGATTTTGCAGTCGGTGAAGAAGACGAACAGGTGTTTGGTGGTGCACGAGGATACGAAGACCGGCGGAATCGCGGGCGAAATTGCGGCGATTCTTTGCGAGAAGGCGTTTGGCGATCTGGACGGGCCGTTGATGCGCGTGACGGCGCTCGATACGCCGGTGCCGTATTCGCCGCCGCTAGAAGAATATTTTTTGCCGAACGCGAAGAAAGTTTTTGAGTCCGCTAAGGAACTGGCACGGTATTAGATCGCTCGGGGAGGGCACGGCATGCCGTGCCCCTACATGGGAATTGAAGCCGGACAGGAGAACGCAAATGGCCACAGACGTCGTTATGCCGCAGATGGGCGAAAGCATTTTTGAAGGGACGATCACAAAGTGGCTCAAGAAGCCGGGCGACAAGGTCGAGCGGGACGAGCCTCTGTTTGAGATTTCCACGGATAAGGTAGATGCGGAGATTCCGTCGCCTTCGGCCGGCGTGCTCAAGGAGATCAAGGTCAATGAAGGGCAGACCGTGCCGATTCAAACGGTCGTGGCGGTGATTGATGGCGCAGGTTCGGTGGCAGCACCAGCTCCTGCCCCTGCCCCTGCAAAGGTTGCGGCGTCACCGGCACCTGCACCACCTCCTGCACCGAGGCCTGCGGCACCAGTTCCGTCTGCGGCAGCGCCAACGCAAACTGCGCCTGCCGCTGCGGCTCCACGCTCCGGCGGAGAGCGCATTCACAGCTCGCCGCTCGTGCGCCGCATGGCTGCGGAGCACGGTATCGATCTAACGACCATTCCCGGAACCGGCGCGGGCGGGAGAATCAGCAAACAGGATATCGAGGCGGTTATCGCTGCCGGCGGAACTCCTGCGGCTGCTCCGGCTGCACCTATCTCTCCCGCGGCAGCTCCAGCAGCAGCGCCGGCGCGGCCTGCTTTACCGCCGCCATCGGCTCCGCCCGCCGCGCCCCCGCCGCCGGGGGTTTCCGGCGGACAGGTGCACGTGGCGTTCGAATCGGCGGTTCCGCGCGAGAAGATGTATTTCGGCAACTACACCGTGGAACCCATGAGCAACATGCGGCAGCGCATTGCGGAGCATATGGTGGCTTCGAAGCGCGTGTCGCCTCACGTTTATTCCGTGGATGAGATCGACATGACCAAAGTGGCGTCGCTGCGCGCGAAGTCCAAGGACGAGTTCGAAAAGCGCTACGAGACGAAGCTGACGTTCATGCCGTTTTTTGTGAAGGCGGCGGTGGCCGGGCTTCGCGCATTTCCAACGATGAATGCGTCGCTCGATGGAACGAACGTGATCCTGCACAAGGAGATCAACATTGGGATCGCCGTGGCACTCGATTGGGGCTTGATCGTGCCGGTAGTGAAGGGCGCGGACGAAAAGAATGTGCTTGGCATTCAGCGCACGCTGAATGATTTGGCGGAGCGGGCTCGCTCGAAGAAGCTGAAGCCTGATGAGGTGCAGGAAGGAACCTTTTCGATTACCAATCCGGGCGTCTTTGGCGGGCTGTTTGGCTTGCCGGTGATCAGCCAGCCGAACGTGGGCATTCTCGGGCTTGGCATGATCGAGAAGCGTCCCGTGGTGATCAACGACTCGATCGCGATCCGTTCGATGTGTTATGTGACGCTGAGTTACGACCACCGGGTGGTCGATGGGGCGGTGGCGCACCAGTTTCTGCACAAGGTGAAAGAGACATTGGAGAACTGGTCGGAGCCGGTTCTCTAGAACGGCTCTTCAAAAATCGCCCAGGCACGATATGGGGCTCACGTGATTTGGCTTTGAGCGGAAGAGCCTGGAGGTTAGCCGCGGCCGTTGTATTGGATTCGGACACCTGTCCGGATGTGGGACGTGCTTTCCCGTAACTGGTCGAAGTTGTGGCCCCATCTCTGTTTCATCCGCCCCAATGTATCCAGAACAAAGGGCTTACATCTGATTCAAGGTGGAAGCCAGCCTGCCACTTCCTCGCTGAGACTACGACTAAGATGGATACGACGCCCCCAAGAATACTCATTGCTGATGATCAGCCCGATGTTCTGAGCGCGCTGCGTTTGCTGTTGAAAGGTCAGGGCTACGAAACCGAAGGGGTGGTCTCGCCCGCGGAGATGCTGCGGGCGCTGGAGGCACGCGAGTTTGACCTGCTGCTGATGGATTTGAATTATGCACGGGATACCACCTCGGGCCGGGAAGGACTAGATTTGCTCGGCCACCTAAAGGAAATCGAGGACGCGCCAGCGATTGTGGTGATGACGGGCTGGGCAACGGTGGGGCTAGCCGTGGAGGCCATGCAATACGGCGTTGCGGATTTTGTGGAGAAGCCGTGGACCAACACGCGGCTGCTGGATATTTTGCAAAAACAGATTGCGTTGGGCCGCGAGCGGCGCGCGTCTCGGCGCCGCACAGCGCAGGAGAATCAAGATCATAGGGAGATCGCGCTGCAGTTTCACCAGCAGGAGCTGGAAGTCGCCGAGGCGCGGTCCATCCAACAGGGACTTTTGCCAAAGAGTATTCCTCAGCGCGCAGGATACGAGATTTCGGGCGCATGGCAACCGGCGCAAAGCGTCGGCGGCGATTATTACGACGTGCTGGAGTTCGACGAGGCCACGCTGGGTCTGTGCATCGCGGATGTGGCGGGCAAAGGGCTGCCCGCAGCTCTGCTGATGTCTAACCTTCAAGCTGCGGTGCGCGGGCTCGCCTCGCCCTCCATGGCGCCTGACGGATTGTGTGCGCGGCTGAATTCGCTCGTTTGCCATAACACCGGCAACGATCGCTTCATCACGTTTTTTTATGCGCAGCTCGACGGCCCGGCGCGCATGCTGCAGTACGCAAACGCCGGGCACAACGCCCCCATTCTTTTGCACAGCGATGGATCCCACGAGCGGCTGCAAGCCGGCGGCGGCGTGCTCGGGGTTTTTCCGAAACAGAAGTTTGCGACAGGAGCCACGCGGCTGGTGTCCGGTGACCGCCTCATTCTCTTTACCGATGGCGTGACGGAAGCCTGCGACACCGCGGAAGAAGAATTTGGCGAAGTGCGGCTGCTGCGTTTGTTGCAGGAGCATCGCGCGGCGCCGGCTTCCGCATTGCAGGAAAAAATCCTGGCCGCCGCTGGCGAATTCAGCCAGGGCCACTGGCACGACGACGCGACTTTGCTCGTTCTGGCCGTTTCCTAGCAGGAATGGTAGGCACGCGGCGGCAATGGCCTTGCACCCCTCCCAGCCTCAACCGCCACGGAATGAAAATCACTGGATCATGGGCTTCAGTTTGGCAACCCACACCGCAAAATGATCCAGCGGAACCGGCTCAATGCCTGCGTCCCGAAGGGTGCGGTCCACGAAACGGTTGCGGTCGTTCTGGTCCGTGAGCGCGATGTCGGTGATGGCGGCAAATTCTGTTTTGAGAGGGGCCTTGGCCGCGATGCGCTCGGCGGTATAGGCGAGCGCCTTGGCGTCGCCCGGTGCGCGCGAGACGGAGAGCGTGTGCAGAAAGCCGCGTGTGCCGTTGCGCCGGTAGCTGTAGTCGATGCGCATGGGATCGCCGGGAAACGTAAATTCAGCGGCGCGAACGGATTTCTGGATTCTGTCCCAGACACGTGCATGGCGGAAAACCTGCGAGCAGTACGAACGCATTTGCGCGCGGCTGCCTGGAGCGCCAACGCGGCTGGGCATGCGCGGCGGCGAGACGTGGTCTTCATAGAGGCGCTCGAGTTCGGCATCCAAATCGCTGGCAATCACGCCCTTCTGCGGCGCGAGCTGTAACGCGTTGGACAGCGTGTCGTCCCACTTGTGGAGAAGCTCCTGCAGGACGCTGCCGCTGAGCCCACCGCCGTTTGAATCGTGGCCGTTTGAGCTACGGAAGGAATCAAAGCGGTCTTCGAGATTGTCGCGCAGAGCGCGTAGAAGAGATTCATCGGCTTCGGGATGCAGCCGGCGCAGACGCGCATACTCCTCCTGCTCCTCGATGAGGCGGAGGCGGCGCTCGCCCGACTGCGGGTCGTAAACGAGGACGCCGATGTTCACCCATTCGTCGCGCACGAGATTCGGCGTGTAGCGCAGAATGCGGTAGGCGCAGGTTCGTTCCGGTTGCAAGGATTCAGCGGAGGTTTCGGTCATAAGTCACGTCCAGTTCGGTTATGTCCAGTTGGAAAAGGGCTGTCGATTGGATTTCTTGGCCTCCAGGATAAGATCCGGGACGCGCGCGCGTCGCCGCAGCAGTTGGTCGGAGACGTGGAGCACCGCATCAAAGTCATCCTCATACCAGGCCGGAGGAATTTGTTTCGTGATTTCGTCCAGAGAGCGCTCGGTCATCTGTTTTTCCAGCCGGTCGAGCCAGGGCACAAACGATTCCATCCCGGTCACGGCTTCGTACACGCGATTACGCGCATACAGGCCGCGCAGCGGCGCGTCGGGAAAATTCCATTCTCCGGCGTTGAAGCAAAAGCCCTGGTCAATCATCAGCGTGTTATAAGGCGTAGCCGTTTTTTCTCCCGCGGAAGAATCCGCCGTCGCGTGCCCGCTGCGAACCGGTTCTTGAAAAAAGAGCGTCTGGCGGCCGTTGGTATTGCAGGTCCATTTGTCGAAAACCAGCATGCCCGCAAAGTCATGGAGGTTTGCGACCTGGCGCAACTGTTCGTCAGGCAGAAAGTCGTGCAACGACAGCCGCCGGGGATCGCCCGGATAGCGCGAACCAAACTGCAGACCAGGCTGGCACGGAATCCGCTGACGTGGCATCTCCATCGACAGATCAGGCGTCAAGCGGATCAATTCTTCGGACACCTCAACAATCGCCACGGGCGTCGTGGGCAGCCCCAGCCGCGCCGCCAGCTTGGTTCCAAGCAGTTCATTGACCAGAATGCGGCGGTGCTGGGGATTATTTTGGAATTTAACGACGTAGTAGTGGCCGTCCGAGCAGCGCATCAGATGAGACTGCGCCCCGCCGCGCATCCGGCGAATCTGTTCCAGCGCGCACAACATACGGCCGCCATGCTATCGGCAGTTACTTATTTCGTCAAGCACCCTGTTTGTAAATTCCAGTGATTCCTGATTCGAGAAGGGAGAGATGCTTAAATGGGAGCGCGCCCCAGTGTTCCACGTACCAAAGTGAACCTTGGTCGTTCTCAAAAAGAAAAGGCCTGGACGATGGTCCAAGCCTTTTCGCGTATTCAAAAAATGAACCCGAAGCGCAGGTTTACCGCTTTTTCTTTTTGGCGGCTTTCTTCGCCTTCTTTTTCGCCTTAGCTTTGGGCTTGGCTTTTGCCTTGGCCTTCTTAGCCTTCGGCTTGGCTTTCTTTTTGGGCGCCGCCTTCTTGGCCGGTTTGGCTGCAGGCTTGGAGGCAACTTTGGCCGCCGGCGCCGCCGCGACGGGCTCTTCCTCGGTGATGAGGATCTCTTCCTCTTCGGTCTCTACGATTTCTTCACCCCCGGCCAATTCGTCTTCCTCGTCCAGCCGTGACAGTTCGTTGTCGTCTTCGAAGTTGTCCTTCTCGAAATCCATTCCATCCTCCCGAGGGGCACTCCACAAACCTATGGCCTGTGGGACGCTGCATCAGCTGGAGTCGCCAACTCCCCTCCGCTGCAGCGAAGTTGTTATCGCACTCCTGCAAAGTTGTCAAGCGTTCTGCTGCAATGTTCCAAGAGCAAGGTTTTCCAGTCATAACGAGCGGTGGCCGGCTGCCGAACGGCGCGCGCCTTTCCCTCTTCCGGCTCGCGACCAACTTATTGTATATAAAAGACTTAATTGGGGATTGCGGCCGAAGCCTGGTTGGACGAGGGAGTTGCCTGCGGCGTGCGTGCCTTGGAACTTGTTTTTGGCCGGCTGTGCTCCGGCGCTATTTCCGGCGCGCCGCCGACGGTGTAAATGCGCAACACCATGCCGCGGCTTACATGATTGGTGCTCATGTGATTCCATTTGCGCACATCTTCGGTGGGCACGCTAAAACGATCCGCGATTCCGCCCAGCGTGTCGCCTTTGCGTACGCGGTAGCGCACCAGGCGGCTCTTGGATTCCGCGGGAGCGGCCGCGGGAATGATTAATTTCTCTCCGACGTCGAGCGCGGCGTGGCGATCCAAATTATTTGCGTCGGAAATCGCCGCCGGCGTCACGCGATATTTTTTCGCGATGGATGTCAGCGTCTCGCCAGCCTCGATGCGGTGGCGCCGCCAGCTCACCCACTTATCCGCGGGAATGTCCGCAATCTCGGCGGAAAATCTTTCCGCCGTGCCAACGGGCAAATGCAGCTCGAACGAAGGATCCTCGGGAGTCGCTAGGCGCAGCAGCGCGGGATTCAGATTGCGAAGGGTGTCGACATCCACGTCAATGGTCTCAGCCACCAGCCGCAGATCGATGGCTCGGCCGGGCTTCACGATATCCGTCGGCACGGGCTGCTCCGGATCGACTTGTATACCGTAGTGCGCGGCGTCCTTGGCGATGAGCGTAAGCGCCAGAATGATGGGAACGTAATTTCTGGTTTCGCGCGGAAGGACGTTGCGTTTGTAGAGCTCCCAGAAATCTGCGTAGCCCGTGCGCTCGATGCCTTTTTGCACGTTTCCCGGGCCGCAGTTGTAAGCGGCCATCGCCAGATACCAGTCGCCGAATAGTCCATAAAGATCGCGCAAATGCTGCGCCGCCGCGCGCGTGGCTTTTTCCGGATCTTGCCGCTCGTCAATCCACCAGGTATGGCGCAAGCCGTACTCCATGCCGCGATAAGCCACGAACTGCCAGATGCCCCGCGCACCGGCCCTCGAGAGCGCGAGGGGCTGAAAGGCGCTTTCCGCTTGCGCCAGATAAATCAAATCTTGCGGCACGCCTTCTTCATGAAGGACGCGCGCAATCATTTCGCGATAGCGGCCGGAACGCCGCAGACCGGTTTCGACAATGGCGCGGCCGCGCGGCGTCTGGAAAAAATTGAGGAAAGACAGCACTTCGTCGTTCACCGTGAGCGGCAGGTCGTGCGAAATGTTCTTGGCGGCTTCCTCGGCGCGCGCTTTGAGCCGCGGATCGACCGGAAACGTCATCTCCGCGACTTCGTCAATCGGCGCGGGCACTGCCGGCGCTTCCTGAAAGCCGTCGCCCGCTCGGAAAGCCTGCAACTCGTACCCGTAGACGGTATCCACCACGCGGTGGAACAGCTCGCTCAGCTTCGGATCGCTGTTCGGGTCATAGCCGCTCGAGAGCATCCAATCGACGGCCTCGTCAAAATCGTGACGCGCAGCTTCCAAATGCCCAGCCTTGTAATTCTGCTCGCCGGAAGCAAATTTTGCTTCCACCTGCGCGATCAAGTATTCCTTCGGGCTGGGAACTCTCAGGGCCATCGCGGCCAGCCATTCGGGCGAAAGCTTTCGCAGCGGAAGCTCTCCGATGGTGGCGGGAACTTGAGACGCGGCGGCATGGACCGGGGCCAGCGCCGGGACGTGCGCCTGCACCCCATTCTTTGCGGCATCCTCGCAACCGACTGTGGCCAACATAAGTCCGGCCAAGAGCGTCGCGTATAGCGCAATCTGGAGCATCTGGCGCATCTCCCTATGTTAAGTAGCTGTTACAGTCCAGGTCAACGCTTTCCGGTGAGGGAGGGTTGACCTACTCAATACACAGTTTCCGGACAAGGACCAAGGCCGCCGGCTGATCCTGCAGATGTTCCTACCCAGGGCGGTCCGGGATAAACTCTCACGCGAGGTGTTTCCCATGAACCCGATCCTATTCGCGCGTCTTCCGAACACTGCCAGGGCTGCGGTGGCCTTTGCGCTTCTTCTGTTGAGCTTTTTCCTTTGTCCCACCCCGCTGCGTGCGCAGAACAAGATTCTTTCTGCCGAGAAACGCGCGCAGATCGAAAAGGCCGCCTCGAGTTTTATGGCCGCGAACAGCGTGCCTGGAATCTCCGCCGCGGTCGTGCAGGACGGAGAGCTGGTCTGGTCCACAGGATTCGGAATGGCTGATCTCGAGAACTTTGTTCCGGCGACCTCTTCCACACTCTTCCGGCTCGGCTCGATTTCCAAGCCCATCACCGCGACGGCAATTCTACAGCTTTCGGAGCGTGGAAAATTGGATCTCGATACTGAGGTGCAAAAGTACTGTCCGGCATTTCCGAAGAAAGAATGGCCCATCACCACGCGCGAGCTGCTCGGCCACCTGGGAGGCATCCGGCACTACAATCCGGATGGCAAAGGCGACATTCCCGACGACAGCGCGAAACATTTCGAAAGCATGCAGGAATCGCTGCAAATCTTCGCGGGCGATCCACTGGTTGCGAAGCCCGGAACGAAATTCCATTATTCGACCTACGGCTACACGGTGCTTGGCTGCGTGCTCGAAGGCGCTGCTTCCGAGAAATATGTGGACTTCGTGAAAGAGAACGTTTTCGAGCCCGCCGGAATGCAGGAAACGCAGGCTGACAACTTCTTCGCGGTGATTCAGCACCGCACGCGCTGGTATCACAAGGACAAAGCCGGGGTCGTGCAGAACGCGGGCGTGCTGGATTCCAGCTATAAGATTCCCGGCGGAGGCTTGATTTCGTCTGCGGACGACATGGCTCGGTTCGAGATCGCCATCATGGCGAACAAACTGCTAAAGCCAGGCACGCGTGACATGATGTGGACTCCACAGAAGGCGGCTGACGGTTCGCAGACCGGTTATGCACTGGGCTGGGGCACGCAAAAGAAATACGGCTTGGCGCTTGTGGAGCACACCGGCGGCCAGCAAGGCACCAGCACGTCGATCATTCTTGCGCCGGAGCGGCGCGCCGGCATCGTCGTGCTGGCCAATATGGATGGTGTCGATTCGGCGGCGCTCTCCACGGAGATTCTGAAGATCATCCTTGATCTCAAAGACAAACCCGAATAAACATTCGACGCTTTCTCGCGCCGCACCTCACCACACCCGTCGTTCCGACAAACTGACATTCCAAGAAACGCCTTGACAACTATTGGAGATCAGCCGATATTAAACCGAATGGTTAACTATTCTACAGCGCCTCTGGATGCCACGTTTGGAGCGCTCTCCGACCCCACACGCCGCGCGATTCTGGCCCGCCTCGCAAGGGGTGAGGCCATGGTCACGGAGCTCGCGGAGCCCTTCCGCGTTTCTCTGCCCGCCATCTCGAAACACGTGCGCGTCCTGGAATCCGCGGGCCTGTTGCAGCGCGAAATTGATGGCCGCGTTCACCGCTGCCGTTTGATAGCCCAGCCGATGAAGAATGCTGCCGCGTGGATCGAGCAATACCGCGCGTTCTGGGAATTGCAGTTCGATGCCCTGGCGAAGTATCTGGAAATGAGTGTCAGCAAGGAGAAACAAATATGGCAAGCGCACAGCAAAGCCAAGCGAACCCGGGCTTCACGCTCCAAATCCGCAGGACGTTTGCGGCGCTGCGCGAAAAAGTCTTCGCCGCGTGGGCCGAGCGCGAACATTTAGAGAAGTGGATGTGCCGGGACGTAGCCGCGCACGTGATCACTCATCATGTGCAGGACATCCGGACCGGCGGTCGCTATCTGATGGAAATCCACGACCCGGCGAAAGGCGAAACGTACTGGGGACAAGGCGAGTACCTCGAAGTAAGACCTCCCGACAAAATCGTTTTTACGTGGTCCTGGAAAAAGGCAGAGCCTGACGGTTCACGGTCGGAAATGCATCCCGACAATCCCGAAACGCAAGTCACCGTGGAATTCTTCGCCCGTGGAAATTCCACGGAGGTGGTTCTCACCCACGCCACGTTCGGCTCGGCCAAGATGCGCGACGAACACGACCGAGGCTGGAACGGCTGCTTCGACGTCCTTGCGCGAATTCTCTGACCCTGCGGCGCTCCCGAGATACTAGCGCCGCAGGCGTGCAGCGCGCCATCAATTCCCGTTTACATGTGCTCCGACACGATGGTAGTGTGCCAGCGAATCATTACTGTTCGAAGAATTCTCATGGATTCGCGCAAACGGCAACCTCTCATCGGGTGAACCAAGCATGAAAAGGAAGACGATTTTCCTCGCGTGTCTTTTGTTGTGCGCTGCGATGCCTTATAGGGTCCGCGCCCAGCAAGCGCCTGCGGATGCGCCGTATCTGAATCCGAAGCTCCCCGTCCAGCAGCGCGTCGACGACTTGATTTCCCGCATGACGCTTGAAGAAAAAGTCGATCAGCTCGGCCATATCGCTCCCGCTATTCCGCGGCTTCGCGTTCCCGCCTACAACTGGTGGAACGAAGGCCTTCACGGTGTCGCCCGCGCGGGGATCGCCACCGTTTTTCCGCAGGCTATCGGCATGGCCGCGACGTTCGATGAACCTCTGATACACGATGTGGCCGACACCATCAGCACGGAATTTCGTGCCAAATATTCGGCCACGGTGCACCCTGACGGCTCGACGGACTGGTATCGAGGCCTCACCGTCTGGTCTCCAAACATCAACATCTTCCGCGATCCGCGCTGGGGGCGCGGCCAGGAGACCTATGGCGAGGACCCATTCCTGACCGCCCGACTCGGCGTCGCGTTTATCACCGGCTTGCAAGGCACTGATCCGAACTATTTCAAAACGATTGCCACGCCGAAACATTTCGCGGTTCACAGCGGACCGGAATCCACGCGCCACAGCGTGAATGTCGAGGCCTCCCGCCACGATATGGAAGAAACGTATCTGCCCGCGTTTCGCGCCGCGATCATTGAGGGCAAAGCCGAATCCATCATGTGCGCCTACAACCGCTTGAACGGAGAACCCGCTTGCGCAAATTCCGCTCTACTCGTGGAGCATCTCCGAAAAGATTGGGGTTTCCAAGGGTACGTTGTATCCGATTGCGGCGCTGTCGCCGACGTTTACAAGGGCCACAAGTTCACGCCGACTCCTGAAGTCGCCGCAGCCGCCGTCTTCAAAGCCGGCATGGATCTGATTTGCGGCGACTCTCGCAACAATATGAATGCGGATCCCCAGGGAATTTTAGGCGCCGTACATCAAGGCCTGCTTTCCGAAGCCGATTTGGACCACGCTTTGCGCCGCTTGTTCATTGCGCGGTTTCGGCTAGGCCTCTTCGATCCCCCGTCTTCCGTTCCCTATTCCAAATTGAAGGCGGCCGACAACGACACAGAGGTGCATCGGCAACTCGCGCTTCGTACGGCGCGCGAATCCCTGGTGTTGCTCAAAAACAAAAACAATCTTCTGCCCTTGAAACACGCGCCCGGGACCATCGCCGTCATCGGCCCCGACGCCGACAGCCTCGACGCCCTGGAGGGAAACTATAGCGGCACGCCTTCGAATCCCGTTACGATCCTTGCCGGCATCCGCAATCGCTTTCCTCAGTCCAAAGTCGTTTTCGTCCAAGGCACCGGCCTCGTGGGCCCAGTCACCAAATCGGTTCCCACCGACGCACTCTGCACGGACGCATCGTGCAGCCAGCATGGCCTAAAGGCGGATTATTTCTCCAATATGACGCTCGAAGGCTCCCCCATGATGAGCCGCGTCGATGCGGCCGTCGATTTCAGTTGGGGCGATGCCGGCGTGTCGCCACAACTGGCAAACAAATATTCGGTGCGCTGGACCGGGGTGCTCGTACCGCCCGAATCAGGCGATTATTTGCTCGGCTTCACCGGCGAGGACGGCTTTCGCGTTTCGCTCGATGGCACGCCCCTCGTCGAAGACTGGACTCTTCATCGCCCGGCTAACACCGAAACCAAAAAACTCCAGCTTGAAAAGGGCCGTGCTTATTCGCTAAAGATTGAATACTTTCAGAACATTCGCATCTCAGAAGCGCGCCTCATTTGGAGCCTTCCCGGCGGCGAAGAAGCACAAGCCCTGGACGCGGCGCGCAACGCCGACCTGGTCATTGCCGTGATGGGCCTTTCTCCTCGCATTGAAGGTGAAGAGATGAAAGTGAGCGCCGATGGTTTTTCGAGCGGCGATCGCACACGCATCGATTTGCCCGTTCCGCAAGAACAACTCCTTGAACGAGTTGCCTCCATCGGCAAACCCACGATCCTCATTCTTACGAATGGCAGCGCGCTCGCCGTCAATTGGGCCGACAGCAACGCCAATATTCCAGCAATTCTTGAAGCGTGGTATCCGGGCGGACAAGGCGGAACGGCGGTCGCCGAAGCGCTTGCGGGAGATTTCAGTCCAGCGGGCCGCTTGCCGGTAACATTCTACAAATCCGTCGATCAGCTTCCGGCGTTCGATGACTACTCCATGGCCAAACGCACGTATCGCTACTTCGATGGCACGCCGCTCTATCCCTTCGGCTTCGGCCTGAGCTACACAACGTTCTCCTACGAAAATCCAAGCATCGATAACGCAAATGTGGAAGCCGGAGACGAGGTCCGAATCGCGGTGGACGTCCAAAACACGGGAAGTATAGCGGGCGACGAAGTGCCGCAACTCTACCTTTCGCATCCCGATGTCAAAGGCGCGCCAATCCGTGCCCTACGTGGCTTTGTTCGGATTCGTCTCGAACCCGGCGAGAAAAAGAGAATCCGATTTGTGCTTACCAAGCGGGACTTGGGAGTCGTTGACGAGAGCGGCAAGCTTCGTATTTTCGCTGGGCCGGTGGAAGCATGGATCGGCGGCGGCCAGCCTCTTGCGACATCGAGCATCGCCAAACCCGCCGGAGCCACCACCCAATTCACCATCACCAGTGGAGCCACTCTTCCGGACTGATATCCAATGGGGGTACCCCCCGAATCACGCGAAACAAATGTTTCGAAAATTCCGCTTGCAAATTCCCGAAAAAGTGGTATTCTGTTTCTGCGTTTGTTGCTCTTGTATCGCCTTTGGATTTATAAAGCGGTCGCAAGGTCAAACTTGCGGCCTTTTTTTACGTCCGAAAGCGGCCGTAACTCTTAAGAGGGGTTCGGAATTCGAGGCACCAAATAGCTCAATTTAGTAATGCTCGGTTGCAACCCAACCGACAGAAAAGAGTATAGCAGTGAGTAAAGAACAAGGAACAGTGAAGTGGTTCAATGCCAGCAAGGGCTTCGGTTTCATCCAGCGCCAGAGCGGTGAGGACGTTTTCGTCCATTTCTCCGCGATCGTGGCTGATGGCTACAAGTCGTTGAATGATGGCCAAGCGGTTGAATTCGAAGTGACCAAGGGCCCCAAGGGTCTGCAGGCCTCGAACGTCCAACCCCTCTAATTCCACTTCACAAAAATATGAAACGGGCGGTGCGCTTCGGCGTCCCGCCCGTTTTTGTTTTTGGTAGCACAGACCTCAGTCTGTGCTCTTCTCATACGAAAACCAAATGTCAGCGCTTGATTCTGTCGCTTGCATGGCGTATTTGTTGTCTGCAGCTGTGAATCACGAAATCCAGGAGCGACGGCCATGGGAACTCTCTGGCAAACTCTCCGCTATACCCTCCGCACTCTAGCCAAATCGCCCGTCTTCACAACCGTCGCCATCCTCTCCCTAGCCCTCGGCATCGGCGCCAACACCGCCATCTTCACCTTAATCAACGCCCTCCTCCTCCGCGATCTCCCTGTCCGCAACCCCGAACGCCTCGTCCAGCTAGCTGCGGTCCGCCCGG
>DATEQG010000078.1:0-175212 GCA_035272765.1 Candidatus Acidiferrum sp. | reverse complement strand
ATGATGCCCTGTGTCCCGGTCAGCCCTTTAATCCGGCACACATCAAAAAATCCTTCAATCTTCTCGTTGATTCCGCCAATCGCCTGAATATCTCCCTGCTGGTTCATCGATCCGGTGACGGCAATATCCTGCCGCAGCGGGACTCCAGAAAGCGCCGAAGCCAGTGCATAAATTTCCGTCGAGCTCGCGCTGTCTCCATCCACTCCTGAATACGACTGTTCGAAACAGATGCTCGCCGCTAGTGATAGCGGTTTGTCCTGTGCAAACAGACTGCGCAAATATCCCGAGATGATGTGCACACCCTTGTCATGAAACCGGCCACTCAAATTTGCTTCACGCTCGATGTTGATGATCCCCGCCTTGCCCAGCGCCGCCGACGCCGTGATCCGCACCGGCTTCCCAAAAGAATATCCGCCAATCTCCAGCACGCTCAGCCCATTCACCTGCCCCACGCGTTCCCCCGCTACGTCGACGAGCAGGGTTCCCTCTTCAATCATTTCGCGAATCCGCGTCTCAATCAGGTTGTGCCGTTCCATCTTAGAGGCGAGCGCGTCTCTCACGTGCGCCGCCCGCACAACGGTCTCCCCTGCCGCCGCGGCCGCGTAATGTGCCTCGCGCGCCAGGTCCGCGATGTCCACAAACCGCGCCGTCACCTTGTTCCGCCGCCCTGCTTTCCGAACTCCATACTCGAGCATCGCCGCAAACGCGCCGCGGTCGAACGGCGAAAGCCCTTCTTTTTCGGACAGCGTGCGCAACCGCCCCGCATACTCCGCGATCACTCCGTCGCTCATAGGCATTTCTTCGTCAAACTCTACGCGCACCTTGAAAATCTTTTGGAAGTCTTCCTCATACTCATACAGCATTTCGTAGAGCTGCCGGTCGCCTATCAAAATCACCTTTACATTAATCTCCACCGCCTCCGGCTTGAGTGCACTGCCCCCAAACGGATAAAACATCTCCAGCGGCTGAATTTCCAACCGATTATGATTCAAGGTCCTTTTCAGCGCCCGCCAAACTCCCACTTCCGATAACGCTTCCAGCGAATACATAATCAAAAATCCGCCGTCCGCTCGCAGCAACGAACCGCCGCGCAAATCCATGAAGTCGCTCGTCCAGCCGCCTCGCGTGTCGTACGCCCTCTGAATCGTCCCAAACAAATTCGCGTACGTTGGCGTCGTCTCGAAAATGACCGGCGATTCCTCTTCGTCGCTGTGCGCCAAGATCACGTTCACTCCATACACGCGGAACGGATCGCGCTCGGGTCCGCCTGACCCCGGCATTTTCGGCAGCCCATCCGGCGTATCCCCCTCCGACTCGCCTTCGCCTTCCCGCTCCTTAAAAGGATCAAGATTATCCAGCAGGTGATGCCGTACCTCTTCGAGATACTCCGCGACGTTCGTCCCGGGATATTTTTCCTTCAATTCTTCAATCACCCCATCCACCAGAACGGATGCCGCTTCTTGCTCCAAATAGCTCAGCTCGCTTGCCAATTCCCGCGACAGTGTCAGCGTCTTCCGGTAAACAACGGTGAACTCTTGCCGGAACTGCTCGTACTTTCTCTCAATGTCCTCCGCGACGGGTGACTCCAGCTTCCCCTCGTGCACCATCTTCGAAATGTCTTCGATCGGCACCATCTGCCCTTCGAGCACTGGGAAAATCTCCGGCAGCGCAACCGCCCCCACTTGCATATGCCCCAGCGCGAACTGCTCGCGCGCAATTCGCCGCGTGAAATCGTCCATCAACTCCTTCTCACGCACCGTAAACCGCTCGACGATCCGTCCCTTTTGCCGCTGGAAGGGCTCGCCCTCGAATACTTGCGGAATCCGCCGCCGCAGAAAATCAATTCCCGCCTGCATGTCTTTCTTGAATGCGTTCGCCTGTCCCCGCGGCAACGAAAGCAGCCTCGGCCGGTCAGTAATTTTGAAATTGTTGACGTAGCAGCGATCCAGCGAGGGCTTTGTCGGCGGGTGCAAATCTTCGATCATCTTGGCGATGGTCCCGCCCCGGCTCGTTCCCGCCAATCCGCAGACAAACACGTTGTAGCCCGGCGCCGACAATTCCACGCCCATCTTCAGCGCACGCAACGCGCGCTCTTGTCCGATGAACCCTTCTCGCAATTCCGCTTGCGCTGTCGTCTCAAACGGGATGCGCGGCAACTCGCACCGCCACCGCAGTTTCGTCGGTGCCAGCTCCGTAGGAGTCGCAGCGGGTTTTATGTTCTTGGAAGTCATCCGAGCCGGGTACTCTAGCACACCCATGCCGCGCCGAACGTAGTTTCCCCGTCAGCGTTTCCCAACTTGAAATCCTTGCTGCTCCGAGGGTCTATTCGTCGATACTCACGCACAAATCTCCGTTGTTCCGCGCTGCGCTGCCGCTCTTACGCGCCCTTGGTCACCAGTTCATCTCGGTGCTCCATATATACGCGGAACACGCCCATCGCTGCCGCCACAATCGTCGGTCCCGCCACCAATCCCAGCAGCCCAAACGCCTCCAACCCCCCGAGCACTCCAATAAACAGAAGCAATTCATTGAGCCGCGTCCGGTTCCGCAACAGCATCGGCCGCACAATATTGTCCGCGATCGTGGACACGCCTCCGCAAATCGCCACCACCAGCAAAGCCTTTCCCCAATGACCGTTGATTCCCAGCCAAAGCGCAGCCGGGATCCAAAGCAGCGCCGAACCCACCACCGGCACAAGTGAGAAAAATGCGATCAGCACCCCCCAGAAGAGTGGCGCCGAAATCCCCACCAGAGCAAACGACACGCCACCCAGCACTCCCTGAATCGCCGCCACAAGCAAACCAACCGCCACGCTCGCAAAAACCAGTTCCTTCGATTCCTCCAGCATATCTGTCTGGATATCTCGATCAAACGGCAACAGGTGTTTCGCTCCACGCACGATCTCTTCTCCATCGCGAAACATAAAGAACAAG
The DNA here is from genome assembly GCA_035272765.1 of Candidatus Acidiferrum sp. Taxonomy (GTDB): domain Bacteria; phylum Acidobacteriota; class Terriglobia; order Acidiferrales; family UBA7541; genus Acidiferrum. The sequence goes on along the minus strand of DATEQG010000078.1, from coordinate 172,279 downwards.
GCAAAAATCATAATGAACAAATCCACAAAGAAAGTGACTAGGTTTTTCAGCAAACCCGTGAATCTCGAACCGAGAAACGACGCAATTTTCTCAGCGGCTTGCTGCACCGGGTCAGATATATCGATGCCCCGCAACGAATCGGGCAGCCGCGTACGAATCCATTCCTCAGCGTGCATCACGAAACCTTCGTCCGGGCCCTGGCCGTGTACCGCCATTTGACTCTGTATCTGTGCTGTTGCCACCAGCGCTTCGCGCGCCGTAAGGATCAGCACCACGATTGCCGGGACAATCAGCAGCAACGTGACCCCCAGCGTGCTCGTCATTGCCGCCGCGGTGGGCTTCATTTTCCGCAATACTTTCTCGTGCAGCGGGTAAAAGAAAATCGCCAGCACCGCCGACCATGCCAGCGGCACCAGAAACGGCTCTACGATCAGGAACACGAAATACCCTAAAAGTAGTATCGCCCCGTAAGAAAGTACGGTGGTTAACTGGCTACTTGTTGTAGTGTTCGAAGGCGTGACGGCTTTCATGCGCGGTATATAATCTCTCAGACTCTTTCGAACAGGTCTCTCTTGGCCAGTTGAGCAAACCAACTATGGCGTCGAACCCCACTCCGCTATCTTCCTACCAAATTCGTCTTCTTGCTGTACTTGCTTTGATCAACTTTGTCAACTTCGCCGATCGCCAGGTCGTTGTCCCGCTTCTCCCGCTTCTCCGCCAGCAAATGAACCTCTCTGACGCTCAACTTGGTTCCCTTCAGACCTGGCTTCTCGTTGTCCTCGCTGTCGCCAGTATTCCCTGCGGCCTCTTCGCTGACCGCTGGAGCCGCACCCAAATCATCGCTGCCGGCGTCGCTGTCTGGAGCCTCGCCACCATTGCCTGCGGCTTCGCCACCTCTTTTATGCTGCTGCTCATCGCGCGCGCGCTGATCGGCGTCGGCGAAGCCGCCTATGCTCCCGCCGCGCAGTCCATGATTTCCGATTCCTTCCCTTATCAACGCCGCGCGATGTCTCAGTCTATTTTTGCGTCCGGCATGCTCCTCGGGGGAGCCGCAGGCCTCGCTTTTGGCGGCATCATGGGCGAACTACACGGGTGGAAATTCACCTTTATTGTTGTCGGCGTAGTTTGCTTTATACCAGGGCTTCTCGTTCTCAGATTGCCCGAGCCTCCGCGCAGGCCCCGTTCGGAAGTCGTGCCTTTGGCCAGTTTGCTCAGCGTCCCGGCCTACCTTGCCATGATTGTCGCTGGCACGATGATCACCTTCGCGAGCGTTTCCCTCCTCACCTGGGGCACCGATTTTGCCGTCAACTACAAGGAATTCAGTCTTCGCGAGGCAGCTCTTTCACTCGCCGTCGTCGCCCTGCTTTCTCTTTTGCTAGGTGTCCTCACCGGTGGCTATCTTGCCGACCGCATCCAGAAAAAATATGCCTATGGACGCATCCTCGTCATCGCCGCCGCCTTTTTGTTTGCCGCTCCCTTTGTTCTTCTCGCCATTCAGTCCGACGAAAAGTGGGTTTTCCTCATCGCTCTCTTCATTGGTGGTTTTTTTATGTCCTGGTATCACGGCCCGGTCACCGCGGTCTTGTGCGATTTGACGCCGCAGCGCGCCCACGCCACCGCCATCGGCGTCTATATGTTCGTCACTCAGCTTTTGGGTGCTTTAGGGCCGCAACTGGTGGGAAAAATCTCCGACGCTAGCGACCTTCAGCTGGGTCTTCAGGTAGCCGTCGCCGTCATGGTCTGCGGCTCGCTCTTGATGTTTCTCGTGATCTACTTCGTCCGCCGGGACGGCCTGCATCACCCCCGCCTCGCCGCCTTCCATGTCGAACCGGGCGATTAACCAATGCTCTGCGGGGGCTGTGCTTGTTTACCCTGTAAGGGCCCCGCCCGACAGGCGATGACAATGCCAACATGTTTACCGCACACATCCAAACCAACACAACCAACTACTTGATTCCGATCTCCTCGATCAATCTCAATACATCTGCTTCCGGCACATCATACAAAGGCCGCTCATCTTCTTCCTCGAGCCGTTCCCGCAGATATTCCGCCGCAACAAAGCTCGCTTCCCGGTCCGTCAAGTCACGCCCCGTCTTCTCGCGGAATTTCACGAACGCTGTGTGCGCCAATCCCACCACATACGCCCCGCCATCCACAAAAAACTTCGTGTCGATCGTGTCGCTGTGCCGCGTCGCCACGCCATTCCACATATGCGAAAACCGGCACTGATACACCTTCCCGCTCAATTTCGAGGTCACTTCAAACGCCCCGACAAACTGGCTCATCGCTCCAGCATTCGCAAGTACCGGCCGTGTCGTCACAATTCCCCTCTTCCTCTTTACTTCTTCCTTCTCCTTACTTCTTTACTTCCTACCGGCTTACGGCCGCCGCCGTCTCCGCATGCGAGTAACTGTGTATTGCGGCGGCCACTCCAGCCCCCGCAGGCGCGCGGTAGCCTTGATCCTGCAAAACTTTTTCCAGCGCCGACAAAAACAACAGCACGAACGGTTTCTGGCTGCAATAACCCATCAATCCCACCCGCCAGATTTTCCCCTTCACTGGCCCAAATCCGCCCGCGATCTCAATGTTAAATTCATCGAGCAACTGATTCCGCAGTTTCACATCGTCGATCCCGTTCGGAATCATCACTGCCGTTACCGTCGGCAGCCGGTCTGCCGGATTCTTCACCAAAAGCCCCATCCCCATCGCTTCGATGCCCGCAATCAGCGCCAGCTGATTCACGCGATGCCGCTCCCACCGCGCTTCCAGCCCTTCTTCCACAACAATCCGCATCGCCTCTCGTAAACCATAGATCAAGGATATCGGCGGCGTGTGGTGATACAGGCGCTCCTTGCCCCAGTAATTCATCGCCGTAGTCAAATCAAAGTACCAGCTCTGCACCTTCGTCTTTCGCTTCCGGAAAACTTCCTCCGCCGCCGGACTCACCGTAATCGGCGACATCCCCGGCGGCGCGCTAATGGCCTTCTGCGATCCGCTAAAGCAAATATCGATGCGCTCGCGATCCACATGCAGCGGAACCGCCGCCAGCGACGCCACCGTATCCACCACCAGCAGCGCTCCCAACTCATCCGCCACTTTTCGGTACGCCTCAATCTTCGTCAGCACTCCAGACGAAGTCTCTCCCTGCGCGAACCCAATCATCTTAATCTTCTTGCCCTTGCCAGCACGCCGCACATCCTCCGCATCCACCGGCAAGCCGTACGGCGCCTCCACCTTGATCACTTTCGAAGTCGCCCGAGATGCAATCTCAAACATGCGCTCGGAGAAAACTCCATTCACCGCCACGATCGCCTCATCACCCTCTTCAAGCGCATTCAGCACCGACGCTTCAATCCCACCCGACCCCGATGCCGAAAGCGGCATCGTCAACCGGTTCTCCGTCTGAAAAATCTGCCGCAACAAAATCTGCGTCTCGTCCATGCACGTTTTGAACCACGGATCGAGGTGCCCCACCAGCGGCGTCGCCAACGCACGGTACACCCGCGGGTCCACGGAGGATGGTCCCGGCGTAAGCATCAATCGGTAGGGTGGATTGAGTTCGCCAATCTGCTGCGTCATGGTTTTTATCCTTCTTTATTCTCGCTCTAGAATGTCGGAACTGCCCCTTCCTTCATTCTCCTGGGGATTTTCGGAAGCGCGGCAGGAACCCCAATTTTCGCCCAACGCCCCCATGACCGCAACCGTCAAATTGGCTGGAGTCTGCTCTCCGTAGCCGTTCTCATGTGCTTTGCTTAATTTGCAGCCAGCCGCCCGCGAGAAAAAACAGCCCCACAACCACAGACACGTAAACGCCGAAGAATAGCCCCACGAAGTGCAGAAGAAGGGCCGCATTCGCAATCATCGTCGCCGCGCAAATCAACACAAACCGCCCTCCGCCCGGCATCGCGCTCGCCATCAACGCAATCACCGCCAGCGCCAACATCTCACCCGAAAACACCAGCCAGCAGCCTTTCAAGATCGCGTCCAGTGGCGCTTTCATCCCGCTTTCCACAATCATCGTCTGCAATTGCGTAATTCGCGTCCCATGCCCGATCCCCGTCAAAAACAAGACCACGCTCCCAATCCCCGTCAGCCAGCGCCCCGTTTTCATCCCTCATCCTTTCCTTCTAAATCCGTATCCAAAGCTCCGCCGTGCGCCGGATTGTACAATGCCGGGTCTCGTATTGGTATTTGTTGGCTCCTCAGAAATCCAGCGTTTCACTTTGGCACCGTTACTCTCCTGCTCTCTCTGCTTTTCAGACCCAGCTATCTGTCTGGTAATATCCGCCTGACAAACGCATACTCAGGACAGAACGGAACACTACTCCGTTTCCGCGGCACGCAACACTTCTTATCTTGATGAAGGCAGAGGCTACGCGTTGCAATGGCAGGAAAGAAAATTTTAATCGTCGAGGATGAGGTCGTCCAGCTCACCGCTCTTGCCCGCCGCCTCAAATCTGCCGGATTCGAAATCGTCGCCGCTCGCGACGGGCTGACCGCCATCAGCACGGCCCGCAAGGAGCAGCCCGATCTGATCGTTCTCGATCTCGGCATCCCCGCCGGCGACGGTTTCGTCGTCTTGCAACGCCTTTCGATGCTGATCAACACCGGCACCATCCCCATCATCGTCCTGAGCTCACGCACTCCCATCGGCAATCGCGATGCAGCCCTAAAAGCCGGAGCGATCGCCTACATTCACAAGCCTGTCGACATTCCCGTCCTACTCAAAACCATCAACGATGCCCTTGGCCTCTCCTCGCCCGATTCCCCTCCTCCTCTTCCCCAACCACCTCCACCTCCCGCCGACCAAGCTTAAGCACGCCTAGCCAGCCGCATTTTCTCCCCCGGCGTCATCCCGAACGCAGCGACCGGCCAAAGGTTCCGTCCATGTCGCAAAGGTTCCGACCGTGTCGGAACGCATCTCCCCTCTCACAAAGGCTCCAACCGTGTCGGAACGCGTCTCTCCCCTCTCACTCTTGCCCTCCGCCTCAAATCTGTAGGGGCGGGGCTTGCCCCGCCCGCGCTTTTCTCTTCGCTCTATACCCAGCATGCGCAAGCCTTGTTTATTCCGGAGGCGCCCCCCGCCGCTTTTTTCAGTGGCCCCGGACCAAAATCCAGCGATCCCCGAAATTCGAGCAGCACACCATATGGCCCCGACTGGCCCGAATCAGTCAGACTTCGCAGCTCAAGGACCTGTGACTCACATCACATACCTTCGCCAAAAGAAAGATTATTTTTGAGTTCGAAATGGGTCAACCGGTTAAGGTGAGCGTCGGTCAGTATGTTTAGCGTCTTAAAGCAGCTCGAAAGCGGCGAGTTCGTTCACGTGGCATCCCGCGACGACCTGCAAGAGGCCGTCCAGCTCGCGCATTCTCTCAACATCCAGTGGCCGGGTGAATATGAGGTTTGGGATTCACACTCTGAGGTAGTCACACATCTGTTGACGCCGGGACAAGAATTCGATCCTCGCTAGCAAGCGCCAACCTGAAACCAAAGGCACCGTACGAATCCCGTCAAGAATCGCCCAGTAAACTCAAACCAATTGTTGCGCCGGACTTCCCGCCACACGTTTATGATTCAAGGCCTCGTCTACTTTGCTTACCAGCGTATCTCGTGAAAATGGCTTTTGCAAAAAGTAACTGCCCTCCAAAAACTCATCATCGCCCTTATTGAATTCCAGGTACCCGGACATGTAAATGATTTTCAGGTTCTTGCGGCTCGCTTTCAATTGTTTGGCAAGTTCCGGCCCCCTCATATTGGGCATCACGATATCCGTCACCAGCACGCGTATCGGCCCAGAACGTTTGGCCACCGCCAGCGCTTCCTTGCCGTCGCTGGCAGTAAGCACTTTGTATCCCGCCGACTTCATAAATTCGGCGGCCAATTCTTTCACCGCCTCTTCATCCTCGACAATCAGCACCGTCGCGGATTGGTGCGGGGCGCTCTTTGGTGTCCCCACAGGCGACTCGGCCTCCTCCGCCTCCTGCACTACCGGCAGATACACGTCGAATCGCGTGCCTCTTCCGGGCTCCGACTCCACCCAGATGCACCCGCCGCTCTGCTTCACCACGCCATATACCGTTGCCAGCCCAAGCCCGGTTCCTTTGCCCATCTCTTTGGTCGTGAAAAACGGCTCAAAAATTCTTTCCTTCGTGGCCGCGTCCATTCCCTGCCCGCTGTCTTCGACAGTGAGCCGCATGTACTCCCCCGGCGACAACGGAGGCCGCGTTTTGGCCAGCGCTTCATCCACGCTGACGTTCCGCGTTTCCACCACCAACTTCCCGCCCGTCGGCATCGCGTCGCAGGCATTCACCGTCAAATTCATGATCACTTGTTCGATCTGCCCTGGATCTGCCTTCACTCGCCCGAGCGATTCCCCCGCCTTAAAAGTAAACGATATATCTTCCCGCACCAGCCTCTTCAGCAAGCTGCACATCTCCGCCACCAGCACATTCAAATCCAGAACCTTCGGTTCCAGCACTTGCATTCGGCTGAATGCCAGCAACTGTCGCGTCAGTGACGCCGCCCGGTTCGCTGCTTTCTCAATCTGGTTCGCATTCCGTTGCAGAGGATCGCTGTCCTGCAACTTATCCAGCATCAAATCTCCGTGTCCCTTGATGATCGTCAGAAGGTTGTTAAAGTCGTGCGCCACTCCCCCCGCCAGCCGTCCCACCGCTTCCATCTTTTGCGCCTGCCGCAACTGCTCTTCCAGCTGCTGCTTCTGCGACTCATCGCTTTTCAACGTCTTACGCATGCGGTCAAACGCCCGCGAGACGTGCGCAACTTCATCGGAACCCTCAGCTTGCACGGGATAGGAGAAATCTCCCTTCTCCAGCGCCTGTACGCCTTCCACCAATCGCGCCAGCGGCCGCGTGAATCTATCCGAAATCACAAATACCAGCACGCCTCCCACCAGCACCGCCAATACCCCCAGCCCGCCAAGCAACTGGTTCTGTTTCTCCAGGTACGCCAATGAATCGTTGTAGGATTTCAGAACAATCACGCTTACGGGCTTCGCGCCGCTCGTCAATTCCACGGAACTCGCAAAAAATCGCTCGCCGTCCAGTGTCACTTGCTCTTTCCACGGCCCCGACCGCAGCTGTGCAGTCAATTCCTGCTGCTTAAAGAGAGAGAGCGTGCTGGCCACAATATCGTTCCCATAGCGAAACGCCACGTGGCTCGAGGTAACCCGCCTCAGCTCACTAGCCTCAGGATCAATCCCGCGGCCCACAATCACTGTCCCCAGCAGAGTGCTCTTCGCCTGCGTTCCGCCATAGAAAGGTTTAAGTACAACCTGATAAAGCCGCGTTCCGCTATACCACCATCCCGTTGTATTTCGGTCTTTCAGCGCGTGGCCAAGAATTTCCTGCGCGGTAGCCAGCGGAAATTCCTCCATCGTCGTGTGCAGCGCCACAATTTTCCCGCTCGCGTTGGAAAGCACCATCAAATCGCATTCGTCCGATTGCCATGGATCATTCCCCACGTCTTCGATCGCCGCCGGATCACCGTTTCTCATGGTCACCAGCGACGCCAATAAGTCCGCCTTATGCATCAGCGCGACCAGATGCCCATGCTGCAGCACCTGAAACGTCATCATGGCATTCTGCGATTCTTCCTGGATTTCCCGCTGTACACGGCCCTCGGCCGTCCGCCGCACGATAGACAATGTGGCCCAAGTCAAGCCAGCCGTCACCACCGCCAGCGACACCATGAACTTAGTGCGAAGTCTCAAGTCAGCCCTTGTTTTCCCGTGGTTTTGCCGCCAGGGACACATCGCCCCACTCGCCTGGCAGCCTCACTTAAACTGTAGTGTTCTGTGGTAAAGCAAAGGAATAGGCCCGTGGTACCAGTGTTCTAGCACTGCAACCCGGCTGCGGGTCGTCGACGCCAACCCTGGTTAACCCGCATTTTGCCTCGGAGGAGAAGCCACGACTGTCGGTTCGCAAAATCAGGGAACGGACTGAATGCTCTGGACATGAATCGTTTTTGTCTCGGCGTCATACGTGCCTATGATCGTCACTTTTAGACCTGCAAACTCTTTAGGCTTTTCCTGATCATCCAGCAGATACGCCGTCTTATTACTCGAGGCGTAGAGAACAAACGTGCCACCCGCACCGACGCATCCCAAGGTGCACTCTTTCGCGCTCTTGAACCCTTCCTTTTTCATCATCGCGTCGTGAGACTTCTCCGTGCCACACTCGTTGTCCATCACTTCGCCTGTGAAGGACATCGGCGTATTGTTCTTCTGCTGGCCAGGCCGCGTAGCAAATCCAGGCAGAGAAACCCCCGTGAGGAGCAAAATTGCCGCAGAGCTGGTCGCAAGCCGCTTCATGGGTCCCCCAACGAAAATGTAGTTGGAAACTATTCTCCTCCGAATCCTTTCAATACACCATACGCGGAAAAATGTATTTCGCCGCCTTCACACTTCATACCTCAACTTCTGGCTCTTAGTGTTCAACATCCAGCCTTTCACCCTTCCTCAAGCTCCTAACTCATTATTTCTTTCCTTCATTACTTCGTTACTTCCCCCTCCCACCTCACTCCAACATCTCCGTCCTCGTCACGCTGCGCGGCTCATCCAACAACGCATCCACCCGCTTCAGAAATCTCACCGTATGCTCCAATTCAGCATGCCGCTGAAACACGGCCTCGTCCGCCCACCGCGAATGAATGTAGAAAAGTCGTCGGTCCCGCACCGACCGAAATGTATGAAAGCTCAAGCAGCCAGCCTCCTCGCGCGATGGCCCCGCCACCTCCCGCAACGCCTCCTCCACGCTACCCTCTTCCCCCTCCCGCGCATGCAACCTCACAAACACGTCCTGCTCCACATCTCTCCTCCTCTGCAAGTGCACTATCTACCTTCGTCTCGCAACGACGGATTGGATCTACCTGCGCTGGCTTGACGATCGCAAAGACATCGAAGCGGAAACCAAGACCTGGGGCAAGATAATCATCGACCGCAAGAGCGATTTACGGAATTGGGTCGAAGTCTTAAAACAGATGATGAACACCAAGAAAATTGTGAAGCTTTTTGCCTTTGCCAACAACCACTACGCTGGACACGGCCCCGCCACAGTAAAACTGTTTACGCAGCTGTGGGACAAAAAACAATATGGCTGAGATGGAGGAGCAGATGCTTGAGTCCAGTTCAAGCACCTGCCCTCGGGGTGTTAAAGAGGCAATCTGGCGATCAGGCTACCGGCATACGGTACACGCGGGAATCAGGTATTTCCTGTAGCTGGCATCGTCTAACAGGCCCAGTCAGAAAGACCGGACCTCTTGCTACTCGTTCCCGATGAGCACCGCAAATTTCCATGAGCCGTCTGTCTGTCGCCTCAGCACATCGAACGCTTTGAGGTCCACGCGGACCGCCGGAGTCTCCGCAGACAGTTTGTACTGGGCTTTACGTTCGCCCCACTCGCACGCCATGCCGTCCTCGATTTGAGTGTTTTTGTATTCTGGTGCATAGCTCAACACCTTGAAGCCCGGGAACTCGGCGCGCGCTTTGTTATTTTCAGCCTGGATGGCCTGCTTACCGACCGTAGGCGGGTTTCTCGGAAGGAAGCGCACAGCATCGTCCGTCCAGATGTCTACCAGCCCTTTCGGGTCTTGGGACAGAGTAACTTCAATGTCTTTCTGGTGGAGTTTCTCGATAGCCGCCATGTCTGCCGCGTGTGCGTCCGTCGATTGAGGGATCGTCGCATCCGAAGTTCGGGCGAAATAGCCGAGGCCCAATCCGGCAAGAAACGCTATGGTTAAAAACATCGAACCATGTCTAATACAGGCGGGTGGGACACCCTTAGCTTCACAGGATGGTTCTGAATCTGTTTTGGTCCGTTGGGTGCCCCATCCTTGCGGGTTTGATTCATGCAAGGGTGGGTCTTTCTTTTTCTTCTTTCGCCGCTCCCGCGTTTTCAATTCCACGCTCACGGGATAGGGATATTGCGATCCCACTTTTTAGGCGGGCGGGTGGGACACCCAGCCTGCTAGAGGCGGAAGAGAAGCGCAAGAAGCGCGAAATCTGATCAAGTTTTTTCTCTCTGAGAAATTTCCGGAAAAAGCTAAGAACCCAAGTGTAAAACCGACGCGCGGGGCGCCCGGTCGCGTCAGTTCGTTTTTGATTGGAAATCAGCGATCGAAGTAAAATACTGCAAAGACAAAATCCAGGTAATCGTAATCGCCAGAGCAATTTTCTGGAAAATGGGCAAATACTCGACATAACTCCTGGTGAAGTAAATGTAATTACAGCTGTAGGCAGCAAGCAGGCAAAGAACGGAAAGAAGCCCGTACAAATACAATTTTGCCTTGAATACCAATACCGTGATGTAAAACATGCTTATCAGAGCCAGCGTGCTCGCGATCCTAATCACCGCGTCGTGATAAGGCGTCACGGCCAAAAACGTAAATACCATGGCGCTGACTCCGCAGTATCTGATTATTTTGGCTGCACCTTTCGAAGGTATTTTCTTTGGAAATTCAATAAAGAATAAAGCGAAACTGGCACAAAGGAACAGCATTCCGCCAATAGCCCAGGGCCTGGATGCATTCTCCGAACCATTCACCGCTTTTCCCTCGAATAAATTACTTAGGTAATTATTTTTCCAATCGTACCCAATGGAGTTTTTATCATATTGCGACCCGCCCGGATAATGCAGCGTAGCCACGAGTAGCAGTAATAGGGAAATAATCATTCCGAGCAGAACCGAATATTTTCTAAGCATGGGATCCGCGCGATTTATTGGTCCAGCCGCAGTGAGTGAGTTCTTATATCACAGCCCTGGCCTGTGAAGGTGAATCCACTCCCCCGGGGGGAGTCGCGGAGCTAGGTTTTTTCCCCATGGCGGGTGGCACACCCAAGAGTCTCCGAAACGATTTTGAATTTGCCTTTGCTTGTCGGGGGTGGCGGGTGGGACACCCTTAGCTTCACAGGATGGTCTCGAATCTGTTTTGGTTCGTTGGGTGCCCCATCCTTGCGGGTTTGGTTCATGCAAGCGTGGGTCTTTCTTTTTCTTCTTTCTCCGCTGCTGCGTCTTCAATTCCACGCTCGCGCGATAGGATATTGCGATCCCACTTCTTAGGCGGGTCTGTCTGAGGACTAGGCGGAGGTGCCATACCATTCGGTTTTGACGGTACCGGCTTTGCCGTTCCCTCGATCGCCCAATGCCCCTGTCCTCAACTCCCAGCCAACAAACGACTTACACTTTATACTTGACAACTAGTACTAATATGTTATACTCGTACGGTCGATGGGAGCACGGACCCCGTCCGTTTTCCCACAAGTCATGCGCCTCCGTCGCGCCGTCCTTAAGATTCCGCCAAAATCCTCAGTCCCACCCGGGTTACCAATTTATAAAATCCCCTCTGTCCCAACCCATTCAAAATCAACACTTCCACAACTATTGATTCCACTCCACTTTAACTCCCGCAGATGCAACACTTACAAAAAACCAGGAGGGGGGACCCCCTCTTACGGCCCCAAAGTTTGGCAACTCGTCACTAATCCCGCGTCACCCTGCATCTCTGCCTCTTTACACCCTTGCTTTGTTACTTCGCCTCCTCACGCCTCTCATCCCGGCGCGCGCACACCAAGCACGGATCAAGGGGCACGGGTCACGAGTCCCTTGCCGTGCACACGGACGAATCCGTGCAACCCATTTCCGCTCATGGAGTTACTTCATGACTCGCGGACACCCCCGGGGTGGGGGTACGCCCTTCCAGCGAATCAGGTCAAGAACATCGAGGAACAATTAACGAGGCCTCCGAGGAAACTACGCCGCCAGTCTCTCTTCTGCAAGCAGATGTGCGGGCACCTTGCGCAAATCCCACACCAGCCCGCACCAGGACATCACCTTCAGCGTGTAATACGTCATATCAATCTCCCACCAGTAAAAACCCTGCCGCGCCGAGGCCATAAAGTGGTGGTGATTGTTGTGCCAGCCTTCGCCGAGCGTCAGCACCGCCAGCAGCCAGTTGTTCCGGCTCGTGTCGCTCGTTTCGTAGCGCCGGGTCCCAAACAAATGCGAAAGCGAGTTGATCGTGAATGTGTCGTGCCAAATCAGCACGGTGCTCAAGCAAAATCCCCAAACAAACAGCGGCCATCCGCCAATCAGAACGAGGATCGCCGCCAGAACGATCGGCGGCACCAGGTGATAATTGTTCAGCCAGCGCAGTTCGGGATATTTTGCAAAGTCGCCGATGTATTCGAGCGGCGTAACATCGTACTTATCCGCAACGAACCAGCCCACGTGCGCCCAAAGGAATCCGAAGAGCGTCGGCGAATGCAGGTCCAGCTCCTGATCCGAGTGCCGGTGATGGTGCCGGTGATGCCCCGCCCACCACAGCACTCCCTTCTGCGCCGAAGTCATCGCCAGAAACGCGATCACGAATTGAAACACTCGGCTCGTCTTGTACGAGCGGTGCGCAAAATAGCGGTGATAGCCCGCCGTAACGAAAAACATCCGCACCGCGCCCAGCGCCAGGCAAGCTGCCAGATACGACCAGCGAAAATGCACGAAAAAAACGCCAAACGCCAGAATGTGAATCAGTGCAAACGGCAGGGCCATAACAAGCGAAATGCGGGAACCATTGGGCAAACGTATGGACAAAGCGCGTGAAGCCATGCGGGGACTTCCTTCGCGTCCGGCGGACGCTCTTGCAGCTTTTTCTGCGAGCGCAAAACCCTGCCGGGGCTCAAAAAGGATGGCAGCACGGCTCACCAAATTCAGTCTGGGGCTGCGTATTGCAGCGGTCAAGTCGTCCCGAAGGACAGGTAGGAGATATGTACAAAATTGCACACAAACACTTTTGCCGCGCAACGAACCTCCAGCCATCCTTGCGCAAGAAGAACTCTTCCCGCAGATGTGCTATCGTCCGTTTGCAACAGAATTTCGCAGTTTCACGCATGTATCGGCCACCGCCACTCCAAGCGATGCGATTGGGAGCAGAGACCGCGGCGGGTACTGCGGAATCGGCTAGAATGTGGAGGGGGGAGTCTCGCAATGGCGCACCGGTACACCGTGATCTTCGAAAAGGAGGCGGAAGGGGGTTATCACGTTTTCTGCCCGACCCTGCCAGGATGCCATACGCAGAGCGAGACCGTCGAAGAAGGAGTTGAGAACATTCGTGAAGCTATCGGGCTCTACCTCGAGAGCTTGGTCGAAGACGGCTTGCCCATTCCAATAGAAGACATCTTGATTAAGCCCATTGAGATTGCAGTGTGACACCAAAGCTTCCCGCCACCTCAGCAAGAAACTTGGTTCGTGTTGCCGAGCGATTAGGGTTTGTCTTTCGACGGCAGAGCGGGAGTCACGCAATTTATGTGCGGGCGAGCGACCAAGCCCGGGTGGTGATCCCCATGCAAAAGGGCGAATTGAAGCGGAAGACTCTTCGCGGAATTATCCGGGATTTAAAGGTCAGCATCGAAGAATTTACAAACCTGATGTAATGCATTCCGCAGGAGCACGAAGACGCGCGCGCAGCAAGCGGCGTGCACTGCTTGGCATCTTGCTGGCAACATGCATGGAAATAAGGAGTAGAGGAAAAATGGCAGAGCGTCCCGTACTCGTTGGACTCGTACCGCAAGTCGTCGTTCTTGACCCGGGTGATCAAATCTCCTGGATCTCCGATGCTGGCAATCTTCGCGTCGAATTCGACGTCAACCGCTGCCCCTTTTCTTCCAATATTTTTCAAGCCCCTGCAGGCATGCGCCTGCTGAGCGGCCCGCCCCGCGTCGGCCTCAAGGGCGCCACCTACAAGTATCGTCTCTGGCTCAACGATCAGCTCGTCGGCCAAGGCGAAGTCATCCTCCGCGAGAAGTAACGCGCAAAAAAAGAAGTCCAGCAGCATAAATCGCCGGGCCTTTGAAAAACCAAAATGATTTGCAATTGTCTTCCGAATTTCGGGCAGGCGCCAGCAGTGCTACGCTGCGCAGTTCAACCTGTTACCCAGGCTGCTTCGCGATGATACTTTCTTCAATTCCTTCCAAACTTTTTCGCCGGAGGAACTCTGCAACTTCTGCCTGGTTGCTTCTGTTCGGTCACAGCAATTTCTCTGTTTGCGGTTCGCTGGATTTATTTTGCGGCCTTATACCCTGCCTTGATGGCATCCGCCTCCAGCATGTATTTGCCATGCTTGGTCTTTCCATACCAGCGCGATCCTTGCTTGTGGTAAACGCCAGTATCGTTGTTGACCCACACCACGCCCGGCGCGTTCGCTTGAGGCGTCTGCGTCTTTGCCGGCGCAGCAGAGGTCTGCGTTGCGGAAGCCGGAGTTGTGGAAGGAGAAGCGGTAGAAGTCGATTTTGTGGCAGCAGGCGAACTCGCGCTAGTCGCGGCCGACTGTCGTTTATCTGAACTGCTGAATTGCGGCGATTGCGCGATCAGCTTTACGCTGCTTACAACAAACACGCACGCTGCAAGCGTCGACGCGATGAGCAGAGCGAGATACATCTGCTTCCCAACGCACTTCGTCGTTCTGCTTCTCATTGGGTTTCGCTTTTCGCCGGAATTCGTGTCCACGGGAACGCAGGCTCGCTTGAATTTCTGTATGATAGCGAAGAAAGTAATTTAAGTAAATGTGAATATGGAAGCGGTCTAGATTCCCGTCCCAAATGAGAAGCGGGATTAAGTTTGCAGGGACTCTAAGCTGAGGCCGGTCTTAGGCGCTCGAGTTTCCTCTATCAGTCGCCGACAACCGCGCTACGCGTGGTTTCGACCGATTCGGCCAAGCCGCGGCGCACCGGCCCGAGTACGAACGCCGGTACTTCGCGTTCCGGCGCCAATGAGAGATTGGTGGCTCTGCGAGGAAACTCGGTGCGATGATCCAGCTTCATCCCGGCCTCGCGGAGGAACTCGGCCGAGAAGCCCATATCTTCTGCACGGTCGACACCCCAAAACCAGAGCTTCTCCTCATGGCGCTGCAGGAAGTCCAAAGACTCTTCCAGCTTTTTCATGGCGCGGTCAAACGACGAAGCGAGAAAGAAAACTCCGAGGTTCCAGGCGTGACGGGGGTAAAAGACCTGGATTCGGACGCAATATTTGCCGGACTGATTTCTTTCCATGCTGCAGCGGTAGTCATTGCGGACGGTGGGTGTGCGAGACGGCATCTTCTTGGTATTCATAAAGTCCTGAGGTCTTGGCGCTGGGCGGCCATGGCTGTTACTATCCCGGTTTCGGCTGGTTCCCGGCCCGCTCCTGGATTCGAACAGGCGCAGTCGAGGAACTGAAATCGGCTACATGCGGAGACACCAATAGGCTACCGGGGTGGAGCGAGAAAGACAAGCACCCTGCAAGTAGTTTATAAACGCATTGTTATCAGATAATTAGACTAGCCAAGGTCGCCAAAGCCGCGCAGTTTTTCCGGCATCAATTTCAGCTTACCCTCTTTTTTCAGGCGGGCTTCCAGGGCCGTCCGGAAGGCATCAAACGCGATCGATCTCTTACTTTGCAGCACGGCATCGGTGATTTCCTTCTTTTGCTTCTCAAAATCCGCTTGGTTAGGCTCTTGTTTGTCCACGACTTCGTAGACGAGCCAGTTAGCACCGAGGTTCAGCGGCGGCCCAACGCTACCCGCCTTCAGTTGAAACGCTGCCGCCAGCTGTTTGCCGCTGGCAACATTTGGGATGGAGCCGGCCCGGGCAAATTCCTCGCTGGTCTTGGCCTCCAAGCCGATGGCTTTGGCTGCGGCGTCGAACTTTTCTCCCGCCTTGGCTCGCTTGGCCAGTTCATCCGCCTTGGTGCGGGCTTCCGCCGACGCTTTTTCCTGCTTCAGGTCGGAAATTACCCTGTCTCGTACCTCTAGAAGTGACCCCTGGTGCGCGGGAAGAATCTCTTTGACGGACAGAATGAGGTAGCCCCGATCCGTCTGCACGGGCAGGCTCAACTCGCCCTGCCGCAGCCGGAAGATGGAATCACTGACTTTGACCTGCGGCGAGTTCCCCAATTCGACCAAGGGGTCGGTCGCGGCAACCGGGCGCGTCTCACCAACCGTAAGGTGGTACTGCTTAGTCAGGTCGTCCAGAGAGACCTTATTCGACTGGCGGATGGCCTGAGAGAGCTTGTCGGCGATTTCGCCTGCCTGCTTATCGGCTTCGGTAAGAAGCAGCGGAGTGCGGATGGAATCCTTTACCTCATCGAAGGGCTTGGTATGGGCCTCCTCCTTATCGATGATCTTGATGATGTGGAAGCCATACTGAGTCTTAATCAGGTCCGAGATGCTGCCCTTCGGCAGTGAAAACGCGGCCTTTTCGAATTCTGGCACCGTCTGGCCCTGGACAATCCAGCCCAAATCTCCGCCTTTGTCTCTCGAACCGGGATTCCCTTGGGTACCGCCGTCTTCGGAGTATTTTTTGGCGAGATCCTCGAAATTGGCGCCTTTTTTGGCCTGGTTCAGAACGTCCTGAGCCTTCTTCTTGATCTCTTCGACTTCGGCGTCCGGCTTGCCGACGGTCATCAGCAGGATGTGCTCGACGTGCACACGATTGGGCACCTGATAATCCTGAATGTTTTTCTGGTATTGGGCCTTCAACTGGTCGTCAGAGATTTGCAGGTTCTGGCGAATCTGGTTCACGTCCACGATGGCGTAGCGCACCACGCGCTTCTCCGGGACTTGGTACTTGGCCTTGTTCTTTTCGTAGGCGGCATTCACCTCAGCGTCATCCACGGTGGTCTTTGCCAGCAGATCCTCCGGCTTGATATACGCGTAATCCAGCTTTACCTTTTGATTGCGATAGACGAATTCTTCCTGCAGTTCCGCGGGGCCCGCGCTGATCCCGTCGGTGACCAGCTTCTGGAACTTCTCCTGCAGCATTTCCTGCCGGACCATCTCCTCGAACTGCGGAACCGTCATTTGCGTCCGGGACTGGACCAGGGAAGCGTACTGATCCGGCGCAATCGGTGAATCTCCATTAAAGGCGGTCGGCAAAATTAGCTTGATGCGCTCGGCAATCTCATCGTTGGAAACGCGGATGCCGAGCTGGCCAGCCTCATACTCCATTTCCTTCAGAAGGAGGAGCTGCTGCAGAATCCGTTGCGCGTAGTAGGGCTCAAGCATCGGGGGCACTTGAGTGCTCTGCTTGATCTGGTTGAGCTGCTGGCGAATTTCGGCGACGGTGATGGTCTGATCGCCAACTTTGGCCACCGCATCGGTGGCCGTGGTCGTGTCACTCGGGCCTGATGGCACGAGATAGAGCAGCATGCCGCCGGACAAGGCCAGCACGACCACACCAAGAAAGATGCGCGAAAAGAGTTTTTGCGTGTTATCTGAGCTGCCAGCCATCCGCTGAATCCCCCGAGTCCTAAGCAAACGCACCATTATAGGAGATAGATGCCGTGCGCCTCAAATAGAATCGTGGGGAACGACTCAGCTTCCGAGTGAGCCTTCACCAGGCGACTTATTCGAGGTGGGCGTTCGCAGAGGATCTCGTCAATTTTATGGACTTTGGAGAGGAAAAACCAAGTCTACATGCCGAACATGGAGTTGACTCCCGCGCGGGGGGCCTCGGCGGAAGGCTCTCGGCGTTCCAGCGCGGGGAGAGGCGCCTGCTGGGCGGCTGGCGTCGGAGTAGCAGGCTGTTGCGCGGCGCCCTGACCCGCGGCGGCCGCTGCCGCAGCAACGGGAGCTGCAACGCTCGGGGTGGCGGCGGTCGGCTGGGCGGCAACCTGCTTGAGATAGGCCAGATCGCGAGGCTCTTCCGTGCCCGGCTGAACGGCGGGAAATGACAAATTCATCTGATGTTCCATTGCGCTGGCGATGCGATGCAACTGCCAGATGAGCTTTTCAAGCTCTTTCGAACGGCCAAGGTTCAAACTGCGGTCCCACAGAAAGCGGATGGACAACACCAAGAGAATTGGCAGGCCGATGGCCAGTGTGGCGAGCACGATGGTGAAGAGCAGAGAGTCGAGTGGTGTAAGGGATTGGTTCACTGGCAGCCTCCAAATGCAGGATGCTTTAGGCAGGATACAGCAGCGCAACGCCGGTGACAAACGAATCGATTTCTGGGCAGCGGGCTACTTTGAAATCGCGCCCCGAGCCGTGATCGCCTTGGGGGGTGTATACTGTTCGTAGGAGACTGCACATGCACATGGGAGCGGCTGTAGCCATTTTCGTTGCGTTATTTGTAAGCATTTTCCTTCTTTTAATTATGTCGGGAGAGCAATGGAGAGCAGCGCAGGACAGGGCGCGCGCGCGCCGCATGGCTGAGCATAGGATGAATGCAAGACTCCTGAGACTCAACATTTGATGCGTTCCTAAAGGCACTGACGTTCGGCGAAGCTGGTAGAAATGTGCTTCCGATCGGGATTCCCAAGGCTCTTCTTGCGGTCCCGGCCAAAGTAGCCCAGCACCGATTTCTGGGTAAGCAGTGAAACGTAGATCGTGGTTTTTCGATCGGCTCGATCCTTCCGGGAAGCACCAATCAGTAGTTAAGACAACATATCGGTAAGCCCGGGCGAGCCGCCACAAGTCCGCGGGAGGCTGGCCAGGAAAAATTGCGCGCCATCTGCTGGGAGGATTATTCGTGTCGCAGAGCGATCATGGGGTCGACGCGCATGGCGCGCCGCGCGGGGATGTAACACGCAGCGACCGCCACAATCATCAAAAGCAGGCCGACACCGGCGAAGGTCAGCGGGTCATGCGCACTGACGCCAAAGAGTTGGTTGGCCATGAGACGCGTCAGTCCCAACGCGAAAACGATGCCGACCGCAACGCCGATCAGCGCCATCCTTGCCCCGTGCCCGATCACCAGCCGCAGCACATCGGTGGGTTGCGCGCCCAGCGCCACGCGCACTCCGATTTCATGAGTGCGCTGGCCGACCAGATATGAAATTACGCCGTAGATTCCGACGCACGCGAGGACCAGCGCGAGGGACGCGAAGGCGCCGAGAAGGAGCATCGAAAGCCTGCGAGCCGCAAAGGAATTGGAAACGACTTCTTCCATCGTTTGGACGTTGTAGATCACTTCGCGAGAATCGATTTCCTCGACGGCTTGGCGAACGGAGCCCATGACTGCCGTGGGGTCGCCTTCGGTGCGCAGCACCACGGCCACGGAATTTGCCGCGAGGTGCATAAGCTTCTCGGGAAGCTGCATGAACGGATAATCGAACTGCGCCTCGATGGCCGATTTCGAATCGGCGTCGAGCCCCCACTGCTTTACATGACCGACCACGCCGACGATTTCGGCTTGCACACCGAAGCCCGCGAGATGGACGCGCTTGCCGATGGGATCTTCATCAGGGAAATAGGTGCGCGCGAAAACTTCGTCGATGTCGATGACCACCGGCGCGTGCTCGTCATCCTGCGGTGTGACGAAGCGGCCGCGCTGGAGCGTGACTCCCATGGCATGCTGGAAGCCGCTTTCGACGAGATAAAACATTGCCTGGGGCATCTCTGAGAGGTTGGCAGGCTTTGCCCGGCCTTCAATCCAAAAGGGCTCCGAAGAATTGTGGATCATCGGGCGCGAGCCCAGCGTGACAGAAACCGCTTGGACGCCAGGTATGTTTTGCATTTTATCGTCGAAGTGGCGCAGGCGCGCGCGGGTTTCGGCGGAGCTGGTGGCAGGATCGGCCGGCAACGACAAAGTAAAAGTGATAGCGTGGCGGGGATTGAAGCCTGGATCGACGCGCCAAAGCGCTGCGAGACTGCGGACCATCAGTCCTGCGCCCACGAGCAGAACGAGGGCCATGGCTACTTCGATGGCGACGAAAACTCCTTGCAGCCGCTGACGCGCGCCGCTCGAGCCACGGCCGCTCTCCTTGAGGATCTCTTCCAAATTCACGCGTGACGTTTTCATCGCGGGAGCAAGGCCAAAAACAATTCCCGCAAACAGCGACAGTGCCATCGCAAAAAGCAGGACGCGCGAGTCGAGGGAGACTTCGTTGGCACGCGGCAAGGTGCCAGGCAGAGTGCCGAGCACCGCCTTGGTGCCCCAAAAGGCGAGCAAGAGTCCCAGCGCTCCGCCCACACCTGCGAGCAAAATGCTTTCGGTCAAAAGCTGGCGAATGACGCGCACGTGGCTGGCGCCCAGGGCCGCGCGAATCGCAAACTCCCGCGAGCGGCTCATCGAGCGTGCCAGAAGAAGATTGGCAACATTCGCGCAAGCGATCAGCAGCAAGAAACCAACGGCCGCAAGAAGCACGATCAGGAACGGCTGGACGCTTCCAACGATGTCTTCCTTCATGGAAACGAGTGAGATGCCTACGGTCTTATCAGCCTCCGGGTACGCTACGGCGAGATTTTGTGCGATGCCGTCCATATCCGCTTTCGCCTGCGAGAGCGTTACGCCTGGCTTCAGGCGGCCAAACCCGTGCGAGCTCACATCAACGCGCCGGTCGCGAAAATTCACATCATTCCATTGACCGATGGGAGTGTAGACATCCCGGTCGCGGCCATAGAAAGTGAAGCCTGGCGCGATCACGCCCACGATTGTGTAAGAAGTGCCATTCAGGATGATCGGCTTTCCGATGATTTCGAGAGAGGAGCCGAATTTGCGTTTCCAGAAGCCGCCGCCCAGAATCACCACGGGCGCGGCGCCCACCTGGTCATCATCGGGGCGGAAGCTTCGCCCAAGAATAGGCCTAGCACCCAACGTCGAAAAAAAGTCCGCCGAAATCATGTAGCCTGTCAGGCGTTCTGCTTGGCTCGTGCCGATGAAGTTGTAATCCTGGTTGCGGTAAATGGCCATGGACGAAAACGCCTGCGTGTCGCGCTGCCAATCGAGGAAATTCATGTAGTTGATTGGAGCGTGATCGAATCCGGCAGTCTTTCCATAAAGCGCGACGAGCTGGCCGGAGTGTGGGTAAGCCAGAGGATTGAGCAGCACACTATTGACTACGGTAAATAACGCCGTGTTTGCGCCAATACCGAGCGCGAGCGTCAAAATCGCAATCGCGGTGAATCCCGGCGACTTAGTGAGCATCCGAAGCCCGTAGCGCAAGTCCTGAAGAAGCGTCTCCATGCTGCCCCCCATCGTTCGGCCACGCGCAAAGCGGGCCAATCGTACCGCAAGAAACATGCGCCATTCCATCTCATCCAACAATTCCAAGGTGCGGTACGCACGCACGATCATGCTTCGCGGAGAGGATCCATGGATAACCGCGTTGATGCGCGTATCATCGAACCGTAGCGATGATCCAGTTCCCTGACATCCGAAAAGGAATCGTGCTGATTCTTCCGGCGCTTGCGTTGGTATTGCTTGGAGCGGCCAACCACGCGGCGACATCAGGTACTGCGCAAGACGCGGTGCAAAAGGGCGTCGCTGCGGGCGCACCCACGTTTTACCGCGACGTGTTGCCGATTCTGCAAGAGCGTTGCCAGATTTGTCATCGCGCCGAGGGCATCGCGCCTATGCGATTCGAAACCTACGAGCAGACGCGGCCCTTTGCTGGCGCGATCGCGGCCGCAGCGCGGAACAAGTCGATGCCACCGTGGTTTGCTAACCCGCACATCGGGCACTTCTCGAATGATCCTTCGCTCTCGGCGGAACAAATCGTTGCGCTAACGGCTTGGGCGGATGCGGGAGCACCAGCCGGCGATGCGCACGACGCTCCGCCCCCGGTTCGTTGGGCGGAACGTTGGAGCATTCCGCAGCCAGAATTGATTCTGAAAATGCCGAAGGGCGTGGCGCTGCCTGCCAGCGGCGACGTCGAATACACCTACGAAATTGTTGCGACGGGATTCAAGGAGGATCGCTGGGTGCAGGCGGTGGAAATTCTTCCGTCGCTTCGCGCGAACGTGCATCACGCGGTCGTGTATATAAGGCCGCCGGATTCGCAGTGGATGCGGCACGCGCCCGTGGGGGCGCCTTTCACTGCTTCCACGCTGACCGATCCGGAGGACCGGCGCAGCGCGCACTGGACGGACAGCGACGTCTTGCTCGTTTACGCGCCGGGGAGCTCTCCGGACAATTGGCCGGGCGACATGGCAAAATTCATTCCTGCCGGATCCGATCTCGTTTTTCAAATGCACTATACGACCAACGGACGCGCAGCCAGCGACCAAACCAGCGTGGGATTGATTTTTGCAAAGCGCGCTCCGCCGCAGCGAGTGCTCACGCTGCAACTGACTAACGACCACTTCGTAATTCCTCCAGGCGCCCCGGATTACCGCGTGGAGGCGCGCGGCACTTTGCCGAACGATGCGACGCTGCTCAGTTTTTTTCCGCACATGCATTTGCGCGGAAAACGCTTTGAGTACAACATTATCCACAGAGAACGAAATCCGGGCGCGAGACCGGTCCAGGAAATGGAACCGCTGCTGGACGTCCATTATCATTTTCACTGGCAGATGAGCTACAAGCTTGCGGAACCGCGCTTGCTGAAAGCGGGTACGGAGCTGCAGGCGGTCGCCTGGTACGATAATTCGCGCGACAATCCGCATAACCCGGACCCGGACGCTGCCGTGCGGTGGGGCGAACAAACGTACGACGAGATGATGGTTGGCTTTTTCGATGTGGCCGTGGCGGCAAATCTCGATAAGCGCAGCTATTTTATCCGGCATTGAATTCGGCGTTGATCTGGGATCTCGAGACGAGAGGAAAAACATGGAATTCAGCAGCGCCTACGTGCAACTGAGCGTGAATGATGGCACCACGATGCGTGCGTGGGTTGCGCGGCCAAAAGAAGAAGGCGCGCACCCCGGCTTGCTGGTTTTCCAGGAAGCTTTCGGCGTGAACGCGCACATTCGCGATATCGCGGGGCGATTTGCGAGGGAAGGATTCGTGGCTGTGGCGCCGGAGCTTTTTCATCGCACCGGCGCGGGGGTCGAAGTGCGCTATAACGATTTTCCAAGTGCAGTGCCGCATATGAAAGCGCTGAACGATGCGTCGATGGCTGCGGACCAGCGTGCGGCGTTTGACTGGTTGCGAGGAAGCATTGGAACAGAGATGCCGATTTCCGCGATTGGTTATTGCATGGGAGGGCGCGCGGCTTTTCTTGCGGCCATCACTCTGCCGCTGGCGGCTGCGATTTCTTACTACGGCGGCGGCATCGCGCCGAATGCGACAAATCCAGGTTTGCTCGGCCGGGCGAGCGGCTTGCAAGCTCCTCTATTGTTCTTCTGGGGTGGACGCGACAAGCACATTCCTCCGGAGCAGGTGCGAACGGTGAGCGACGCGCTGCGCGCGGCGGGGAAAAACTTCGTCAATGTCGAGATTTCCAACGCCGATCACGGGTTCTTCTGCGACGCGCGCGCCAGCTATAGCCCGTCGGCCGCTCTATTGGCGTGGCCGCTGACACTGGCGTTTCTGCGCGCAAAATCGTCCTAGGAGCACGTCCAAAAATCGCAGGCATACGACAAAAGGCTTGGGTGCTGCCCGCACTGTCCATTCGGCCAAAACCGCCTGTCCCATCGTCTAGTATGCGCAACTGCTATTTGCTGTTTAACTACCGCAAGCTCCAGCGGCAATCCGCGTTCTAATTACTGTGCTAGATTCCAAGATTGGCGGCATTGTCGCGCGAAGACCCGTGAGTACACAGACACCACACGACCCGAACCACCCGAAGATCAAGCGAGTGGAAGTGTATTGGCATACGGTGACGTACAAGACCGTGGCCATTTACGCCATTCTGATTGCCGCAATCGTCTTCGCGGCGCTCTATCTCGTTGATCCAAATCTCTACACGAAGGCGTATAAAACCTGGGCCAACACGGTCGGCGCCGGCGACTCCGGCGCTGAGTCCATCACGCAGACGCAAGCGAAATTCGTCAACCTCGACGGAAAAGTGCAGGTCAAGAAAGTCAATTCCGTGCAATGGCAAGACGCGGATTTCCACACCACGCTGGACAAGGGCGATCAAATCCAAACTTCGGCCGACGGCGCGGCACGCATCACCTTCGCCGACGGCACGACGTACACCGTGAAGTCCGGAACGTTCATCACCGTGGAAGAAAATTCGATGGGGCACGAACAGCCTTCCAGTTCGGCGGTGCGCATCAACATCGGACAGGTGGACCTGAAGACGCCAAACTATCCGTCGCCTGATTCGAAGGCTGCCGTCAGCATGGTGGATTCCGTGGCGCAATTGCATTCCAACAGCAGCGCGGAGGTCAAATCCGACCCGGCGACTAAGGAAAATGAGGTTGTGGTCTCCAGCGGAACCGCGGAAGTGCAGCGTGGCCAAGAGAAGGTGGAGATCGGAGCGTATCAGAAAGCGAGTTACGCGACGGGCGGACCAATTACGAAGTCCGATGTACTGGCGCCGCCAGACCTGAGTTCCCCGCGGAATTTCGAGCCGTTGATCGTGGAAAATCCGAAAGCGGCTTCGATTCGTTTTGAATGGAAGCCCGTGCCTCAGGCGGTTACCTACAACCTGAAAATCAGCACGACAGCCATGTTTACAAGAACTGCGAAAGAGGCTTCCGGAATTACAGGAACTTCGGTGGATATTTCGGGGCTTGACGGTGGCGACTACTTCTGGACTGTCTCCGCGACGAACGCGAAAAAGGAAACCAGCGAAGTCAGCGAAACGTTCCGGTTCACCCTCGTGGCGCAGGGAAAAACTCAGGAGATGTATCTCGAGATTACCGGCACGCAGATTCATGGCCGCGTGGTGGAAATTATCGGACGCACGGAACCAGGCGCGGCGCTCATCGTAAACGGCCAGCCCGTGCCCATCATTGCGGCGGACGGAACATTCCGCCACTTTACGGAGCCGCTCGAACCCGGCCAGCATACCATTGTCATCATCGGCGAAAATCGCCGTGGCGGCACGAACCGGGTGCCGGTGACAATCGTTGTGCCAAAATGAAAGTTTCGATGGCTGATCGTTTTTAGGTCTCGAATGAAAAAAGACGCAGGCGCGACTTTGCGCCAGTTGCCAAGTCCGGAGACAATGGTCTAGTTGGCTGCACGGCGGTACATTTAGACCGTGATGGTGTCTGGCAAGCCGTTGCTGGCTGGACGGCGGAGAGGTTTTTTTCGCGGGGGGCGGGGGGATGAATAAGAACGGGTACAACCTGAGGTCGGTGTTTAGTTTGTTTTCTTCCGACCTCGCCATCGATCTTGGGACGGCGAACACGCTGGTGTTCTCGGCCGGCAAGGGCATCGTGGTAAACGAGCCTTCGATCGTGGCCATCAACAAATCCAGCGGCGAAGTCGTTGCCGTCGGCCGTGAAGCCAAAGAGATGCTTGGCCGCACGCCGGGCAACGTGGTCGCCATCAAGCCAATGAAGGACGGCGTGATCGCCGACTTCAAAGTCACCGAAAAGATGCTGACGTATTTTATTCAGAAGGCGCACAACCGCCGCGTACTGGTGCATCCGCGCATCGTCATCGGGGTGCCCAGCGAAATTACGCCCGTGGAAAAGCGCGCCGTGCAGGACTCCGCCTATCGCGCACGCGCCAGCGAAGTTTATCTCGTGGAGCAAGCCATGGCTGCGGCCATCGGCGCGGGCCTGCCCATCGAAGAACCTTCCGGAAACATGGTTGTAGACATCGGTGGCGGCACTACGGACATTGCGGTTATCTCCATGAGCGGCATCGTTTACTCACGTTCCGTACGCGTAGCGGGCAACGAGATGGACGAAGCGGTGATGCAGTATTTGAAGCGCAAATACAACCTGCTCGTCGGCGAACGCACCGCGGAACAGATCAAGATGGAAATCGGCTCGGCTTATCCGCTGGAAAAGCCACTGACCATGGAAGTGAAGGGCCGCAACTTGATCGAAGGCGTGCCGCGCACCGTCACCATCGACGACAGCGAAATTCGCGAAGCGCTGAGCGAATGCGTCGCGACCATTCTAAACGCTGTCCGCGTGGCTTTGGAACGAACGCCTCCCGAGCTTTCCGCCGACATCAGCGACCGCGGCATCGTGCTGACCGGCGGCGGCGCGCTGCTCAAGAATCTCGACAAGCGTATCCGGGAAGAAACCGGCCTGCCGGTTTCCATTGCCGACGACCCGCTGGCATCGGTCGTGCTCGGCACCGGAAAAATGCTGAGCGATTTCAAGTTGCTGCGGCAAGTTTGCATCGACTGACGATTTTTCAGATTTGACGCTTGCGGAAATTTTAAGCAGCACGGGCTAGAGCCTGTGCCACTGGACTCCATGGTCGGCATCCCCTCTCGTCACAGGTCGATTTTCCTGCTCGGCGGCGTCGTGCTCCTGCAGGTGCTGCTGCTGGCCGTGCAAATCAAGCGCGACTCGCAGGGCCGTCTCATTCGCGTCTGGACGGTCGGCGCAGTGTCACCATTCGAACGCGCCGGCGCTCACGGCGTCAGCCATATTCGCGACACTTGGAATCACTATTTCGCTCTGCAAAACACTTCGCGGGAAAATGAGGAATTAAAGCGTGAAAACGGCGCGCTGAAGCTGGAAATCACGCAGCTCCAGAGTAAAGCCGGCGAAGCCGACCGCCTTGCCGCGCTCTTGAAGTTCCGCCAGACGAATGTGGACGTGCCCATGATCAGCGCGCGTGTGATCGGCGGAAGCGCGGACTCCGCCAGCCAGACCATCTACCTCGACCGCGGCGAGCGCGATGGCATTCGCCGAAACATGGGCGTCATCACACCCGACGGCGTCGTTGGCAAAGTCATCGAATCCTACAAGGACACTGCGCAGGTTTTGCTGCTCACGGATAAAGACAGCGGCGTTGGCGCCATGCTGGTGGAGTCGCGACTCCAGGGCCCGGTTGGCGGCACCGGCGAGCCGCTGCTAATCATGAAATACATTCCCAACGATGACAACGTAAATTCCGGAGAACGCGTGGTCACCAGCGGCATGGATCGCATTTTTCCGCGCGACCTGCCAGTAGGCACTATCGCGGAAATCAAACCGGGCATCCCATTCAAACAGCTTCGCGTGAAACCTGCTGCCAGCCTCGAACGGCTTGAAGAGGTCTTTGTACTGCTGACCATGAAACCGCTCGAATTGAAGCAAGAGCCTCCGGCGCCTGGCTCTGCGGCACCGTCGGCGGCTGCTCCATCAGCCGCGGCAACCAATCCATCTCAGCCCGAGAAACCATGAACGACACTTACGACATTCGCGGCAGCGAACTGCACATCGAGGTGCACAAGTTCCGCGCCGGCGCGATCATCCTCGCTACTGCTTTTGCCCTCGTGTTGCAGGCTTTTCTGCCCATCTATTTTCCGAAGGCCTCGATTCTGGATCTTCCGCTGCTCATCGTCATCTACTTCGGCCTAAGCCGTCGAAATCCGTCCACGGGACTGCTTCTGGGCATGGTGATCGGCATTTTGCAGGACAGCCTGAGCGGCCCGACCGTTCCTCTCGGCCTCTACGGCATTGCGAAAACCCTCATCGGCTATCTGGCTTCTTCGATCGGCGCGCGCCTCGATACGGAACACCCCGCGGCGCGCTTTGCATTGACGATTGCTTTTTTTGCCGTTCACCAGGGAATCATCGCTCTGACGCGCCGACTGCTGCTATCGCAGCCCGAGCCGTGGTTCACCATGCACCTCGGCGTTGCCGCCCTCGTTAACGCCGTCGTCGCCGTCTTCCTCTTCCTGCTCCTCGACCGGCTACGCAAGCCTTCTTAGTTCGCATGAGCAGGTATCCCAGACTCCCGGATCGACTGAAGCAACAGCTCCAAAGAATAGAGCCTAGCAGCTCCCTAAAGATCCAATACTTTCCGTGCCTCGTAACCACGCAGTCCGGCGAGACTATTGATCGAGTCTACGTTCAGGAAGAGACTTCATACCTGCGCGTGTGGGGAGTTTACCCCGATGAGGATGCGGGAAAATCGTCAGTCAGAATTGAAGACGTGGTCTTGCTAGCGGAAAGCCCCTGTAGGCTTCCCGCCCGATTTGCGTCGGAACTGTACCGCGCGGGAGAAACCGGAATGGGCGGCCACGAATTTGTGGTTGAATTCTTGGACGGTACAAGCGAATTCTATACGGGTGGGAATGCGGTCGATTTCATTGACTATCCGCCGGGCAAATCTCCGAAAGACGTGGCCGCTGTCCACAACACACGTCAAGGAAGTGCACTCAGAAGGCCGCAGTATTTCTGGTGTCTGCATTCCTAAACATCAGGGACGTGACTGAGAGACCAAGAACTCTTTGAAGTCCGCGTACTCCGCCGACATCGGGACTGCCAGCTTTTCCCGCTTTAAATATGCTGCGAGCCGCTCGGGCAGCGGCGGCGCTTCCCCAATTGCTTCCCGTACCACGTCCCCGAATTTTGCCGGATGCGCGGTGGCCAGCACTAAGCCTTGCGCTGGCTCGGCATGCTGGCGCTTGTACGCTTCCCAGCCGAGCACTCCGACGGCGGTGTGCGGATCGGAAATATAACCGAATCGCTCGTGAATGGATTTCATAGCGCGCAGCGTCTCGCAGTCGGTGGCGGCGTGTCCCCAGATTTCGCGGCGCACATACTCGATGCGTCCGCGGCACAAATCCAGCAAGCGCGGAAAATTATTCGGATTCCCGACGTCCATCGCGTTCGAATACGTCTGCGTTGCTGGCCGCGGATGAAATTCTCCCGAACGCAAATATTCCGGCACGACGTCGTTCGCGTTTGTCGAAGCCACATACATCGCCACTGGTAATCCAATGCGCTTCGCAAACAGTCCCGCCGTCAAGTTGCCGAAATTCCCGCTGGGCACCGACACAATCAGCGGGACCGACGCCACAGGCAGCTGCCGGTACGCGGCCACGTGATAAAACATCTGCGGCAGCAGGCGCCCGATGTTGATCGAATTCGCCGACGTCAGAAACGCCCGCTTGTTCAGCTCCACGTCCGTAAACGCCTGCTTCACCAGCCGCTGGCAATCGTCGAAGCTTCCGGCGACTTCGAGCGCCGTGATATTTTCGCCTAGCGTCGTAAACTGTTTTTCCTGCGCTTCGCTGATGCGCTTCGAAGGATAAAGAATCACCACACGGATTCCTGCCACGCCAAGGAAACCATGCGCAACAGCGCTTCCCGTATCGCCGGAAGTCGCTACGAGCACGGTGAGTGGCCGCGTTTCTCCGCGCACAAAATAGCCCATCAACCGCGCCATGAATCGCGCGCCAAAATCCTTGAACGCCAGCGTGGGACCGTGGAACAGCTCGAGGATGTGCAAACCCGGCGAGAGCGACACCAGCTTGACCGGAAAATTAATGGCCTCCGCGACGATTTGCCAAAGCACTTCTTCCGGCACATCCGGCGTGGCGAAAGGCTTCACCACGCGAAAACAAACCTCCGTGAACGGCAGCTTGCGAAACTCTTCCAGTTCTTGAGGGGAACGCCGCGCGAGTTCCACCGGCAAATAGAGCCCGCCATCCGGCGCGAGCCCTCGCAGGACCGCGCCTCGCAAGGAAGTCAGCGCCGCTTTGCGTCCTGTGCTCCGGTATCTCATCGACCGCGCTCGAGCTGGCTGCGAATTTTCAGGAGAAACGCCGCCGCATCAAACGAGGGATCGCGCAGTTCGGCCACTTGTACCGTGCAGTGCGCCAAAGCTTCATAGCTCTGCCGCCTCGCAGCGATCAGCGTGGGATAACACCGAGCGACGGTTTCTTGCGGCGATTCCCCGCTCTTTGGCTGGAAGGCGCCGCGCCACAGCACCGGCTTGGGGTCGCTCAAATACCGCTCGATCAAGAGCTGTTGTTCTTCCGCCGACGCGGCGAGATACACTACGGTCATCCGCCGCCTTAAGCGCAGCAACAGATTATTCCCCGTGTAGATGACGCTGCCGGTGGTATCGAGCACCAACGGTCTATCGGGTTCACGCTCGAGAGACGTAAGCGCCTCGCCCAGCGTGTGAATCTCTTCCTCCAGGTATTGCGCCTCGCGTTCGGCATATTTCGGGTTGTCCGGCCAGCCCATCCAGGCCGCCACGCCATTAATCCCGGAATGCCCGCCCGCAGTCAGCCGCGACGCCAGCTTCTCCTCGATGCGGTCATCGCAAGAAATCGCGGTCCATCCTTCGGCCGCCAACTTCTTTGTCCAGAAGGTTTTTCCAGCACCAGACATTCCAACGAGGGCCAAACGCGGAGGCGAGGAAGGTTCGCTTTGCATGAGAACAGTCCAAGTACGATAACGCGTGCCGCGTGCACGGAGCAAGCTTCGGGACTGCGCCAAGTGTCTTGGCCGCTCTTCCGATCCGCTGGCCAACCGTGCCCGGGACGTACTCTCGGGACCGTGATCCCGAAATTTGAATAGTCGCCATCTATTTATTTTATCTTTACCCGCCCGTAACAGCCCGCTTGGATAGTGCTTGGTTAATCTGGAATTCACCGGGTTGCTTCGATCGCAACCTCTGGGAGGCAGTTCATGTCACAGACAGCAGCAGAGCATCATCACAAGGCAGCAGAGCACCACGAGCATGCGGCACGCCACCACAAGGAAG
Organism: Candidatus Acidiferrum sp.; assembly: GCA_035272765.1. Lineage (GTDB taxonomy): Bacteria > Acidobacteriota > Terriglobia > Acidiferrales > UBA7541 > Acidiferrum. The sequence continues at coordinate 142,002 of DATEQG010000078.1, read as the reverse complement.
CCGCCAAGCACCATGAGGCAGGCAAACACGAGACGGCAGCCCATCATGCCCACCTGGCTCACGGTCACCATCAACACGCAACGCACCACGCTTCGGAAGCAGCCAAGGCGCATATCGAACATCATGGCAAGGCTGGTTCGGCCCACGCCTAGGTCATAAGGGCGGGGTCTCCGCTCCGCCTTTTTATCTCTTCCGCCGGTAAGAGCCAGATCATTCGTCCGCAAAAAAAGTCTCGCCAGAGAAATATTGAAACATTTGGCTCCCCTAAACGTCTTATGGATAGATGGGAGGCCACTCCATGAAGGAGAAGTGCGAAAATCCCGGCGATCTCCTCCAGGGAACACTGGACCTGCTGATTCTGAAAGCTTTAGCCCGTGGCACCATGCACGGTTATGGCGTAGCCGAATGGATCCACCAAACATCCGAAGACATCCTGAAAGTGGAAGAAGGCGCGCTCTATCCCGCGCTGCATCGCCTCGAGCTGCGTGGCCTGCTCTCCGCCGAATGGGGCACCTCGGACAACAATCGCCGCGCAAAGTTTTATTCCCTGACCGCAGCTGGCAAGAAAGAGCTGGCGCAAGAGACCGAATTCTGGCGGCGCATGTCTGGCGCGGTTGCGCGAATTCTTCAAACCGCCTAGAGAGCGCAGGAGGAAACCATGTTTTCGGAATGGAGTAATAAAACCTGGCTGCGCTTTAAAGCGATTTGGAAACGCCGTCAGCTAGATCGCGACTTAAACGACGAGGCGGCCTTCCACCTGTCGATGCGCGAAGAAAAGAACCGCCTCGCAGGGATTGATGCCGAAGAAGCCCGCTACGCCGCACAGCGCCAGTTCGGCAACGCAACCGGTCTCAAAGAGAGGAGCCGCGAAATGTGGACGTTTGCTTCACTCGAAGGATTCTTGCAAGACGTTCGCTTAGCCCTGCGCATGCTCCTCAAGAATCCTGGCTTCACAGCGGTTGCGGTTCTGACGCTCGCTCTTGGCGTCGGCGCGAACACCGCCATTTTCAGCGTGATCAACGGGGTCCTGCTCACTCCTCTTCCTTACAAGGATCCCCAGCGGATCGTCGTCATGAAGCGTAACGATTCGCTCCCAAACGTAAGCGACATCCTGCGCCAGACCCGCTCGTTTTCGCAGAGCGGCGGAATCAATATCGATAATATGGACTACACCAGCGGGACGGAGCCCATGCAGGTTCGCGCGGGCCGCGTGAATGCAGGATTCCTGGAAACGCTGGGTGTTCCTCCGATGCTGGGGCGAATCATTTCACAGGAAGAAGATGTGAAGGGCGGTCCGCGCTTTGTCGTGCTGAGCTATCCTTTCTGGCAAAACTTTCTGAGCAGCGACCCTCAGGTCCTCGGCAAAACGATTTCCCTCAGCGGAAACGACTACACCGTAATTGGCGTAATGCCTGCCAATTTTGTGCCACCACGGGAGCATGCTGACGTTTTCGTTTCGCTTTGGGTCGCTTATCCGGATGGAGCTTCCGAGCGGGACGTGCATTTCATGCATACCTACTGGCGCCTGAACGCCGGAGTAACCCTCTCCCAGGCGCAGGCGGAAATCTCCGCGATGGATCATCGCCTCGCCGAACTTTATCCCGACTCAGAAACTGACCGGCGGACAGTATTTCTACCCTTGCAGGAATCCGTGACGGGTAGCGTTCGTCCTGCGCTTCTGGTTCTATTCGGGGCTGTGGGATTTGTGCTCCTGATTGCTTGTGCCAATTTTGCTGGTCTGCTCATGGCGCGCGCGGTAGCGCGTCGGCAGGAGATTGGCATTCGCACGGCGCTCGGCGCCGGCAAGTCTCGCCTGATTCGCCAGGCGTTAACGGAGAGCGTACTTCTGGCAATCGTCGGTGGGGGCGCCGGACTTCTGCTCGCCAGGTTGGGCATAAGCCTTCTTCTGTCACTGAAGCCGGCCGCTCTCGACCGTTTCAGCGGTATCCATCTGGACGCGCACGTTCTGTTTTTCGTGTTTGGCATCTCTCTTCTCACTGGCATTGTCTTCGGCATCGCTCCTGCCTGGTCCGTCACTAACGTGGATATTGCGGAATCGCTCAAGGAGGGAGCGCGGGGATCAACGTCCGGACAATCCGGCAATTTCCTTCGAAAATTGCTGGTCACCGCTGAATTCGCTCTCGCGCTAGTGCTCCTCGTCGGAGCGGGATTGCTAATCAAAGGCTTCTCCCGGTTGCGCTCCGTGAGTCCTGGATTCAATCCGCAAAACGTGATGACCATGCATCTCCAGTTGCCTGAGACGCGCTACGCGAAAATTCCTCGGCAAACGCAGTTTCGCGTTCAGGCGCTCGAACGGCTCAGCGCGCTACCGGGCGTGCAAGCCGCCATGGTCATGGACCGTCCACTCTCCACGAATGATGTGAACTACAGAGTTATAGTGGACGGAGACCCGCCGGTTGCTGTCGGTGCAGAACCGCGCGCGCAGACTAACTCTGTGATGGGGGACTATTTCCACGTTATGCAAATCCCCATCCGTGCGGGGCGCGAGTTTACGCCTTTGGATCGCGAGGGCCAACCTCTCGTGGCCATCGTAAACGAGGAATTCGTCAAAGAGCGCTTGCCGCACAGGAATCCCATCGGCGCTCGCATCGACTGGGCAAGAGCTCCTGACCCTCCGCGGTGGATGACTATCGTGGGTGTCGTTGCCGACGTAAAAGATTCGAGCCTCGACGCGCCTGCCGATCCCGCCGTGTACACTCCCTTTCCTCAATCCGAGCAGGTTTGGCGGCGCTGGATGACTCTGGTCCTCCGTACCACCGGACCTGTCCCTGGCCTCGTGGATGAAGTGAAGAAACAAGTTTGGAGTGTTGATAGTCAGATTCCAATAACCGATATCCTCTCGATGGAAGACTTGATGGCCGTCTCCCTCGCCCAGCAGCGTTTCAACATGCTGCTTCTCGCACTTTTCGCGGTCCTTGCGCTGATTCTTGCCGCTGTCGGTATTTATGGCCTGATGGCCTACTCCGTCAGCCAGCGCACTCACGAAATTGGCGTGCGCCTCGCGATTGGCGCGCAGCGCGGCGATGTCCTTCGCCTCGTCCTGAGAGATGGCGCGAGACTCACGCTCCTCGGCATTGCCATCGGGATTATCGCTGCGCTTGCCTTGACCCGCCTGATGGTCAGCCTTCTTTTCGAGGTGACGCCAACGGATCCCGCAACCTTTGCGGCGGTCGCCATTGTGCTCGCGGTCACGGCCTTCGCGGCCTGCTACATCCCTGCGAGGCGCGCGACGCGTGTCGATCCCATGGTCGCGCTGCGCTATGACTGAGCGCTCAATTTTGCGAACCGTCTACGGCGGCGCAAAGTGTCTCGGAGCTTGAACGCATGCGAGGATGGCTGCACAAAACGCGATTGCGCCTGAAGGCTGTCTTCGATCGCCAGGCCCTTGATCGCGACCTCGATGAGGAAGTCGCGTTCCACATAGCGATGCGCGAAGAAAAAAACCGCCTCGCCGGGGCAGATCCCGAAGAAGCCCGCTACGCCGCACAGCGCCAGTTCGGCAACGCCACCAGTCTCAAAGAGATGAGCCGCGAAATGTGGACACTCGTATCGCTCGAAGGTTTGCTGCAAGACATCCGCTTCGGCGCGCGCAAGTTGCGCAAAAGTCCGGGCTTCACCATAGTCGCCGTGCTGACTCTCGCGCTCGGCATCGGCGCCAACACCGCCATCTTCTCTCTCATCCACTCCGTCATGCTCAAAAGTCTGCCCGTCGCCAATCCCAGCGAACTCTACCGCCTGGGAGAAGGCACCAATTGCTGCGTTGAGGACGGTCTCCAGGGAAACTTCGCACTCTATTCCTACCCGCTTTATAAGCAATTGCTGCAAAACACTCCAGAGTTCTCCCAGCTGGCCGCATTCAGCGGCGGTCTGAACTTCCTGAGCGTGCGGCGTGCCGGTTCCAACATCCAGGCCGAACCTTACGTCGGGGAATTCGTCTCCGGAAATTATTTCTCGACCTTCGGTCTCACCGCCAATGCAGGCCGCCTCCTTTCCGAGGCAGACGACCAGCCAAACGCTGCGCCCGTTGCAATCGTCAGCTACCGCGCCTGGCGTGAGCATTTTTCGCTCGACCCCAACGTCATCGGCGGAGGTTTTCTGCTCAACGGAAATCCAGTAACCATCGTCGGCGTCGCGCCTCCGGGATTTTTTGGGGATACTCTGCGTAGAGATCCCCCGGACTTCTGGGTTCCCCTAGCCGACGAGCCGCTTCTGCGTTCAGACGGTTCGCTCCTCACCCACGCCGAGCTGCATTGGCTCTACCTTATGGGCCGACTAAAACCTGAAACACAAACCGGGCCGTTGCAGGCGCGCGTAACTCTCGAAGTGCAGCAGTGGCTCTCGAGCGAGGGTCAAATCCCCGAAAACTTCAAGGCGGAAATCGCCAAGCAGCACGTCGCGATCACGCCGGCTGGCGGCGGCGTGGCCCGGCTCCGCAACAACTATGCCGACGGTCTGCGCCTGCTCGCAGCCGCTTCCGGTCTGGTGCTCTTGATAGCCTGCGCGAATGTCGCGAATCTTCTGCTTGCTCAAGGAACCGCCAATCGCCCGCAAACCGTGATGCGCGTCGCTCTCGGCGCCCCCCGTTCCCGCCTCATCAAGCAAGCCCTCACGGAAGGGCTCATGCTCGGACTTCTGGGCGGCGCGGCAGGTCTTGCCGTGGCCTATGCAGGAACTCAAATCATTCTCTCGATCGCCTTTCGCGGCGCGCGCTATGTCCCCATTGATACGGCCCCTTCTCTCCCCGTTCTCGCCTTTGCGGCTCTTCTCGCCATATTGACCAGCGCAATATTCGCCGCCGCGCCAGCATGGATTGGTTCAAAAGCCGATGCTGGCGAGGCTCTCCGCGGTTCGCAACGCGGCATTCGTCAAGGTTCAAGCGTGCCGCAGAAATCGCTGATAGTGCTGCAAGCCGCCCTGTCGCTCGTTCTCCTGGCGGGAGCCGGCCTCCTCTCGGAGAGTCTGCGCAATCTCGAACACCAGCAGTTTGGATTCGAAACCGAAGGCCGCCTCATCGTCAAAATTGATCCCGCTCTGGCTGGCTACACAGCAGACCGCCTCGACAGTCTCTACCGCACCCTGAGAGGACGCCTCCATCAAATTCCCGGAGTGCAGAGTGTCAGCCTCTCGCTTTACAGTCCGATGTCCGACAATAACTGGTCCACTGGCATCACCATCGAGGGTCGTCCTGCCCCTGCCAATCCCGCGGATTTCGATGGATCCTCTTATTTGCGCGTCAGCCCGGATTATTTTGAGACTGTCGGCACCCGTCTCGTCCGTGGCCGCTTTATAGATGAACGCGATACTCCCTCATCGCGCCACATTGCCGTCATCAACGAAGCCTTCGCTCGCAAGTATTTTTCGCAACAGGATCCCCTCTGGAAGCACTTCGGCGTTGGAGACTCAGCGCATGCCGCCGACTTCGAAATCGTTGGCGTTGTCGCTGACGCGAAATACGAAGACCCGCGCGACGCAGCGTGGCCCACTTTCTTCCGCCCGTTTCTCCAGATGGAAAAGTACAAGGACCAGGCCGATCAATCCGCCGAGATTCGCTCCAACTGGATTCACGATATCGAGCTGCGCGTCGCCGGACGTCCGCAAAACCTCCAGCCGCTTATCCGCGAGGCTCTCGCCAGCATCGATCCGAACATGCCCGTCGTCGACATGATCACCTTCGACGAACAAGTCAGCCGCAATTTCAACCAGGACCGTCTCATGGCTCGCCTGGCCGGGATCTTCGGCCTCCTCGCTCTCGCGCTAGCCTGCATTGGTCTTTACGGCGTGCTCGCCTATAACGTCGCGCGTCGCACGCAAGAAATTGGCATTCGCATGGCCCTCGGCGCGGCGCGCTCCGGCATTTTGCGAATGGTCTTGCGCGAAGCCCTGATCCTTGCGGGCCTCGGCGTTGCCATCGGAATTCCCTGCGCACTCGCCGCAAATCATCTCCTTTCGAGTATGCTCTTCGGATTAAAAGCTACGAACCCGGTCGTTTTATCCGTTGTGACGGCCTTTCTTCTTCTCGTGGCTATGGCTGCGGCTTGCTTTCCAGCCCACAAGGCCTCCGCTGTCGATCCGATGGTTGCCTTGCGACACGAGTGAGCCGGAAAACTTGCATTTTTGAAATTTCGAGTTAGACAATTTTGGCGAACAGAAACATGCGAGCCTGGCTGAACCAAATCCGGCTGCGAATCAAGGCGCTTTGGAAGCGCCAGCAACTGGATCGCGACCTGGATGACGAGCTGGCGTATCACTTGGCGATGCGCGAAGAAAAGAACCGCCTCGCAGGGATTGATGCCGAAGAAGCCCGCTACGCCGCGCGACGCCAGCTCGGAAACACGACGCTCGTGAAGGAAACGAGCCGGGAACTGTGGGCCTTCGTCCGGCTGGAAACCCTCTGGCAAGACCTGCGCTTCGGTGCGCGCGTGCTACGAAAAAGTCCCGCCTTCACTTCGATCGCAATCCTTTCTCTGGCGCTGGCCATTGGCGCAAATGCAACCGTTTTCAGCTTGCTGAACGCGCTCCTCTTGCGGGAATTACCTGTGCGCCGCCCCAGCGCGCTCGTTTCAGTCTCCGCTCTTTTCCCCGACCGCGGCGGTGAATCCTCTCCGCTCTCTCTTCCCATGCTTCGCGAGTTTTCGCAGCGCCAGCAGGTTTTCTCGAGCCTTTTCGGCTGGTGGGGAGACGGCATATTCAACGTCGAAACCAATGGCGCGCTTTCGCAAGACGATATCTGGGCCGTGACAGGCAATTTCTATTCCGAGTTGGGCGTCTCGCCATTCGCAGGCCGCTTGCTGTCGCCAGAAGACGGCGGCCTGAATGACGCGGCCCCGTCGCTAGTCGCCGTCCTCGGCCACGGATTCTGGCAGAGGCACTACGGCGGTGATTTGTCGGTCCTGGGCAAGAGTATTCGAATCGAGGGCGTCCCCTTTACGGTCGTAGGCATTATGCGCCCTGGATTCACTGGCATGAGCATCGATACCGAGCCGGATCTCACCATTCCTCTCATGGCTTCCAACCTCCTCGTTCCGACCGAATTCAAGGAGATAGACGATCGCAAAAGGTTCTGGATCAGTGCCGCAGGCCGTCTCAAAGACGGCGTGACACAGGAACAGGCTCGTGCGCAACTCGAAGCGCTGTGGCCTGCCGTGCAATCGGCGACCCTTCCATCTGAGTTCACCTCGGAAGAGCAGCAGAAGTTTTTGGTCGCACGCCTCAAAGTCGAATCCATCGCGCGGGGAAAAGAATGGTTCCTCCGTGCGCATTTCACTCGGCCGCTCTACATCTTGATGGGAGTGACCGGACTTATATTGTTAGTGGCTTGCGCCAATCTTGCCAGTTTGATGTTGGCCCGCGCGGGCGCCCGGAGCCAAGAGATGAGCGTTCGCGTTGCCCTCGGCGCGGGGCGAGGCCGCCTCGTCCGTCAAATGTTTACGGAAGGCCTGCTGCTCTCAGCCGCAGGCGCGGCGGCCGGAATCTTTCTGGCCTATCACGGAAGCCGCGCGCTCCTGAACTTCATGATGCAGGACTATCTTGTCCCGCCGGCTCTGAACATTAACCCCGATCTGCACGTCGTGACTTTCACGAGCGTGGTGACCGTACTGACGGGATTTCTTTTTAGCGTTGTACCTGCCTGGCGCGCCGCGCGGCAAGACCCAGCCGCATTTCTTCAGCAAAATTCCAGAACGCTCGGCAGCGGCGCGGGACCTTGGGGCAAATTCCTCGTCTGCTCCCAAGTGGCGCTCTCGCTTGTCCTCGTCATGGGCGCGAGCCTCTTCGCCAGAAGCCTTGGAAAGGTACGTTCCATCGATCTCGGCTTTCGAAGCCAGAACGTGTTAGTGGCGGAACTGTTTCCGGTGCCGAATGGCTATACGAATTTGCACGACGATGTTTACTATCCTGAGTTGATCCGCCGCGTCGCGGGTCTGCCCGGCGTGAGGAGCGCAAGCTTCTCCAACTTCCGTCCCGGTTCCAGCTTCGGGTCCAAAGAAGCCGTTTCGGCATCGCCCGCCGCCGAGGCGAAACGAGACAATTTGCAGGCTGCTTACGCGGTTGTCTCGCCCGGCTTTTTGGAAACGATGGGAGTTTCCCTCCTGGAGGGAAGAAACCTTGCGTGGAGCGATGACGGTCGCGCGGGCCGTGTCGCCGTCATCAGCCAAAACCTTGCGTGGCGGCTGTTCCCTTCGAGCAGCGCTGTCGGAGCCCACATTCGTGTAGGCGCGGACCGTGACGAGAGGAGCGTCGAGGTAGTGGGCGTCGCAAGCAACGCGCGCCTCCTGGACCTATATGATCCCAGCGCACTATCGATTTACATCCCACTTCTGCAGGATTCCAAAGAGACTCACTGGGGCAATCTCGAGGTGTATACAAGCGGCCTATCTACGAGCGAAGTCCGCGCCGCCTTGGGCGCCGTCCTGCGCAAGGAAATCGAGTCCCTCGGGCATGAATACCCGCTGCGGATCACAACGGTATCGCACGAGGTCGACCGCACGCTTCTTCAGGAACGTGTCACGGCCATGCTCTCTGGATTTTTCGGAGTTCTCGCGCTGCTCTTGGCCGCCATCGGTCTTTACGGCCTAATGTCCTATACGGTCGCGCGCCGCACGCGAGAACTCGGCATCCGCGTGGCTCTCGGAGCGCAACGCCGCGAGATTCTCCAAATGGTTTTGCGGGAAACCTTGCTCCTCAGCGCTTTGGGCATTGTTGTTGGCGTCCCATGCGCTCTTGCGGTCACTCACTTCATCTCGAAACAGCTCTATGGGCTTTCGGCTCATGATCCCGCCACTCTCGCTTTTGTCATTTTCGTCATGCTAGCCGTCACCGCCCTCGCAGGCTACCTGCCGGCGTGTCGCGCCATGACGGTCGATCCCATGGTGGCATTGCGCCACGAATGACAAACCGAATTTAGAGTTCTAAAGCTCGGGGTTAGAGGAGCCTGGGAGAGTCAGAACATGCAAGCGTGGCTAAAACAAATCTGGCTGCGACTGAAAACGCTGTGGAAGCGGCCCCAACTGGATCGCGACCTGGAAGACGAAGTCGCGTTTCACCTAGCCATGCGTGAGAGCAAAAACCGCGCCGCTGGTTTCGAGGCGGAAGAAGCACGCTATGCGGCACGCCGCCAGTTTGGAAACACGACAAGCGTGAAGGAGAGCAGCCGCGAAATGTGGGCCTTCTTTTCGCTGGAAACACTTTGGCAGGACGTACGTTTCGGCGCGCGCACGCTCCGCAAGAATCCCGGTTTCACCGCCGTCGCCGTCCTGACCCTCGCCCTCGGCATCGGCGCCAACTCCGCGATCTTTTCCGTGGTCAACGCCATTCTTCTTCGCCCCCTCCCTTATCCCGACCCCCAGCGTCTCGTCCGCATCTGGGAGTCTTCGCTCAAATCGGACTTCGATCGCAACGTCGTAGCCCCTGGCAATTTCGTGGATTGGCGTGATCGCTCGCAGTCTTTCGAAGCCATGGCCGCGATGTCTGGCGGCGACACGAATCTCAACATTGATGGCCGCCCACTCGCCCTGCCTGCGCTCAGCGTTTCCCCGGAGTTCTTCTCCGTGCTCGGCGTTCCGCCTCTTCTCGGCCGCACTTTCGTTCCCGAAGAGGGACTTGCTGGTCGGGAAAACGAGATCGTCCTCAGCTATCAACTTTGGCGCGGCCAGTTCGGAGCTGATCCCGATATCATCGGAAAGAAAACGCTCGTCGATAGTGTTTCCCACACTATTATCGGTGTCATGCCCGAAAGTTTCTCTTTCCCGAAACTCAAATCGCAATTCTGGATTCCCATGGTTCTGGACAAAGACGAAATCGCCAAGGGCGGCCGTTACCTCACGGTTGTCGCACGGCTAAAGCCCGGCGTTTATCTCGCGCAGGCTCGTCAGGACATCGCCTCCGTCGCCAAGTACTCCGCGCAAGTCCGCCCCGATTTCAATTACAACTGGACCGCCAGCGTTTTCCCCATGCTCGAAGACGCTACGCTCGACGTGCGTCGTCCCCTCTGGGTCTTGCTTGCCGCCGTTGGCTTTCTTCTTCTGATCGCTTGCGCTAACGTCGCCAACCTGCTTCTTATGCGCGGCGCTGGCCGTTTCCGCGAACTCGCAGTGCGCTCCGCTCTCGGAGCCGCGCGCTCTCGCATCATTCAGCAACTGCTCGTAGAAAGCCTGCTGTTATCTCTCGTGGGCATGTGTGTCGGCCTATTCTTCGCCAATTTCGGTCTCCACGCTCTCCTTGGGCTCATTCCGCAGGACGCCCCTTTGCCGCGCAGCGAACCCATCAGCATCGATGCGCGCGTTTTCCTCTTCACACTGCTCGCTACTCTCTTTACCGCCATTTTGTTTGGCCTGCTTCCCGCGCTGCGGCTCTCCAGTCTCGACCCTCAGCAGGCTCTTTCTCAGGGCAGCTTGCGCAGCGGTGTTGGCGGTGGGACGCAACTTCTCCTGCGCCGCTCCTTTGTCGTCGCCGAAGTGGCTCTGGCTCTGCTCCTTTCCGTCGGCGCGGGGCTGATGCTTCGCAGCTTCGCTCGCTTGATCGCCGTTGATCCCGGCTTCCGGCCAGAACATCTCGTCAGTATGCACATCTGGACCTCGCCTGCGCATTACAGCGACAAGCTCCAGCGTTCGCAATATTTTCAGCAGATCCTCACGGAGATTCGCCGCACTCCCGGCGTCGAATCTGCCAGCTCTATCGATTCCCTTCCTCTCGAGGGATCCGTGTCCGGTTCGTGTTTCGCTTCCATTGACCAGCCGCCCCCGGAAACTGCCGGTTCTCCCGACGCCCGTTTTCTCCTCATCGGCTCCGATTATTTTAAGACCATGGGCACGCCGATGGTCGCTGGCCGCGAATTTCAGGATCGCGATGGCCTCGATACTCCGGCACTGGCAATCGTCAATCAAGCCTTCGTCCGCAAGTTTTCCCCGAATCAAAATGTCATTGGCCGCCAATTTAACGTCTGCTGGACCGTAAAAAATCCCGTCGAAGTCATCGGTGTCGTAGCTGACTCCCGCCAACTCGAACTGCAAGACACTTTTGAGCCCACCGTCTTTCTTTGCAATGGGCAAGCGCCCATGTACTTCGCTTCGATCGTCGTTCGCGCCCAAGGCGATGCACGGCAAGTGTTGCGCTCCTCGGAAGAAGCCATTCATCGCGTCGATCCCGATCAGGCTGTTTCTCAGCTTCGCACCATGGACAGCGTCTTCTCCGATTCTGTTTCGAGCTCACGCTTCCAGATGACGCTTCTGATCGTCTTCGCTGCTCTGGCTCTCGTGCTCGCTATGATCGGCGTCTATGGCGTGGTGTCCAACTCCGTCACTCAGCGCACGCAGGAAATCGGCATTCGCATGGCTCTCGGAGCGCGGTCCGGCGATGTGGCACGCATGGTCCTCCGCGAAGCCCTGTTCCTCTCCGGAATCGCCGTCGCCATCGGACTCGCGGGCGCCTTTGCTCTCATGCGTCTCCTGCAATCTCTTCTCTTTGAAGTCAGCCCCACGGATCCGGCCACGCTGCTGGCCGCCTCGCTAGGGGTGCTAGTCGTCGCCATCGTCGCTACGCTTCTGCCGGCGCGTCGCGCCATGACGGTCGATCCCATGGTCGCCCTGCGCCATGAATAGCGGCGCTCCCCGGGGACGGTTTCGCCCGACCGGTCGGGCCAGGCCCACTACTAGCCGCCGGTTTTCCACAGGGTATTGACCAAGCAACTGTACTTCAGGACGGCTTGCGGCCCTCTCGGCCAAGTGCTACGTTTAAAATGACTTTGCTGCCGTTTTGCAACACTTGCTGCAGCAATAGTCCGGCAGTGATTCGGGATCCCTGAGGGAATTTTTCGAATCTTTTTTCGAAAAAAGTTTTCGACGGACATTTCGAAACCCACGCTGCAAATTTTTTTCGTGACGCGAGCATGTCCTGGCTCCTCGCGGGACGGGCGACGAACGCCCTGATGACAGCGCCGTCCGTTTGACGAGCGCAGCAAAAAAAGAAACTCGCGCGCGGGGTTTTCGTGTCGTACTGGTTTCGCAACGACAATCGCTTGCCTCAGGCCAGACTGGCCATCGCCTCCTACGTCATCGTGGGCATGGTCGGCTTGTTGCTTCTCGGCTTCTGGAAACTCCAGGTAGTCGACTCCGATAAGTACGGCCAAATGGCCGAGCGCAATCGCGTTCGCTCCATCCCCATCATCGCTCCGCGCGGGCGCATGCTTGATCGCGATGGCCGCGTCCTCGTCGACAACTATCCCTCATTCAGCATCCTTCTTCTCCGCGACGATCCCGCTCTAATCGACAAAAATCTGCCCGCCATCGCCGATGGCCTGGGCATTCAAATCAGCGACCTGAAAGATCAGTTGGAGAGCACCAAGAATCTTCCAAAGTTTCAGCCCATTGTCATCAAGCCGGAAGCCACTAACGCCGACGTCGCTTTCATCGAATCACATCGCTCCGACATTCCCTTGCTCGAAATGCTGATGGTTCAGCGCCGCCGCTATCTGCCGGGCGGCTTCATGTCTCACGCCAGCGGGTACGTTGGCGAAGTCAGCGAGCAGCAAATTGAAGCCAGCAATGGCCGTCTCCGCCCCGGTGACCTTGCAGGAAAAACCGGCCTCGAGCGCCAGTACAACGACATCCTGACCGGCACGGACGGCATGCGCCGCGTCGTCGTCAACAGCGTTGGCAAAGAGGTCAAGGATCTTGGCCGTCTCACCCAGCAGGAACCGATTCCCGGCAAACAGATTCAGCTCACGATCGACTACGACTTGCAACAAGTTGCCGAACAGTCTCTCGGCGTGCGGCCCGGTGCGGTAATCGCGCTCGATCCTCGCACGGGTGAAGTCCTCGCTATGGTCAGCCGACCTACGCCTGATCCAAACGATTTCGCCGTGCGCATTCCCGCGGAAGAATGGAAAGCTCTGAACGACGACCCACTGCACCCGTTATTGAACCGCGCCATTCAAGCGCAGCTCGCTCCCGGCTCCGTTTTCAAAATTGTGACCGCGACCGCGATGCTCGAGGACCATGTTCCCGAGGAGGGTTTCACCACATTCTGTCCCGGCTACGGCACATTCTTCGGGCGCCAGTACCATTGCTATGTTTTCTACGCGAAGACCGGACCGAAATCGCATGGCGTGCTGGGCCTGCATGACGCGATTCTGAAATCCTGCGACGTCTTCTTCTACAATGTCGGCATGCGCCTGGGAATCGACAGGCTTTCGTACTACGCCACCCACTTGGGCATTGGCCGCAGGACGGGCATCGACCTTCCTTCCGAGGAGCCTGGCCTCATGCCTTCTCAAGAATGGGTCGAACGAACTTTTCATCGCAAGTGGTATGCCGGTGAAGTGATTTCTGTGGCCACTGGTCAAGGCGCTGTCACCACAACGCCGCTCCAGCTTGCCCGCCTGATTGGCGGTATCGCCTCAGGCGGCATGTTTAAACAGCCGCACATGCTGAAAGATGCCCAGAATGTGGGCGAAGAACGATTCCCCATCTCCGAAGCCACCATCGAGAAAGTAACCGACGCCATGTACGGAGTCGTGAATGAACCTGGGGGCACCGGCGGGCATTTGAGACTCGCTGGGATCGAGCTCAGCGGCAAGTCCGGAACCGCGCAGGTTATCGGCTACGACAAAATGGCGCTGGTGCGCAAAGGCTCACAGTTTGCGGACAACGCCTGGTTCGTTGGCTACGCGCCCAAGCGCAATCCAGAAATTTGCGTTGCCGTTCTGGTTCAGGAAAGCGGCCAGCACGGCGGCGAAGCCGCCGGTCCGGTCGTCAAGGACATCGTGAAGGCCTATTACGATAAGAAGGCAAAGAAGACACAAGGCCAACTCACCGCCGACGACAAGCGGTATGATTTGGGTCATGGCAATGCAGCGGCAGCAGCGATCCAGACGGCGCCGGTTCTGAAGCCTGCGGCTGCATCCACTGCGGTGCCTGCGCACGCAGCAAGCCCAGACCCGCAGCGCTAAAGTTGAGTTTGAGGTGTTTGGAATACTTGGGAGTGAAAAGTTAGTCGGCAGAAAAGCAAATCAAGCAACAGGCAAGTGCCTGGTTCTAGTCTGTTAGCTGTAAACTGTCGGCTGCTTGCCCTGAGCACAGCGAAGGGTCAACCTTTTTGAGATGAACGACGCACCCGGAACTCGCGATTACGACTGGTGGCTGCTAGCCATCCTCGCCGCCATCTGCGCGCTAGGCGTGATCGAGATCTATTCTGCCACTCACGGCAGCTCCCTCGCCGGCATGCAGAACAAACAGCTCCGCTGGCTAGTCGTGGGCTTTGTCCTGATGTTCGCGCTTTCCCGCCTCGACTATCACCTCATCCTCGACCAGGCGCCCGTCCTCTATCTCATTGGCATTGCGGCCCTTATCGCTGTGCTCGCTTTCGGCCATACCCGCTTCGGCGCCAAACGCTGGATCCCCGTCCTCGGCGAATTTCTTCAGGTGTCGGAATTGGTCAAATTGATTATAATCATCGTAATGGCGCGCTTCTTTGCGGAGGTGCGCACGGATGAGCTCTCTCTCCAGGATTTGATCAAAGCAGGGCTCATCATTGGGTTGCCGCTAGGTCTAATTCTCAAGCAACCCGATTTGGGCACGGCGCTTGTCTTGGTGCCCTTGTTGGTAGTCGGCGCATTTCTCGCGGGCTTACAATGGAAGCACGCCGCGGCAATTGCGCTCATCGGGCTCTTGATGCTCCCCGTTGCCTGGCGCGTCTTGAAGCCTTATCAGAAAGAAAGAGTTACGTCGTTCCTGCATCCAGAAGAAGACGCCAAAGGCTCAGGCTATCAAGTCTTGCAATCGAAGATTGCCGTCGGCTCCGGCGGTTTCTGGGGCAAAGGGTTTGGCAACGGTACGCAAAACCAGCTCGGCTATATTCCCGTCCGTTATTCCGATTTCATCATGTCGGCATGGGCGGAAGAGCAGGGCTTCAAAGGCGTGCTTCTTGCCCTTGGGCTGTACATGGCACTTCTGTTACGCTTAGTGCAGAATGCTCAGCGCGCAAAAGACCGCGCCGGAATGTTTCTCGTAATGGGCGTCGCAGCAGCGCTTGGTTTTCACGTTTTAGTAAACGTGGCGATGGTCATCGGTGCTATGCCCGTGACCGGTATCCCGCTTCCTCTCATGAGTTACGGGGGTTCCGCTACGTTGTTTGTTTTCCTGGCGATTGGTCTGGTTATGAATGTTCGGCTCCGCCGCTTCGTTAACTGAACACGCCGCCAGTCCCGCGCAGGGTGTTTGCTCAGGCAAATCCCGCCGGGTCGGTAATCGTGGCCCCTGCAATCTTGGGCCATAGGAACAAGGATCTTTAGAGTGAGGACAGCATCGTCCGCCGTTAGCCTGGAAGCTCTCCGGCAACGGACCAGCCTCGTAAGCAAGAGGAACTTTCCCTCCGGCTTCGAACGTAAAGCCATCTCGATATCAGTGTGGCCAGCGTGTGCCCCGGTGCAAACCGGGCCGGCCCCGATTTACTGGACCCCCGACGGGCAAAAGCTCGCGGCGATGCGTCCTGTCGGCCCTTTGCGGCCGCACAGAAACGTGACTCCCGGCACAGCCGGCGTCACCAACAGTCAGGAGTTTTCATGTCAAAAGAATTGGTTATCTCCGCGGCCTCCCACGAACGGCGGGTCGCGATTCTTGAAGAAGGTCAGTTAGTCGAAATTTACATCGAGCGCGAAAAAGAGTTCGCCCTCGTTGGCAGCATCTACAAAGGCAGAGTCACCCGCGTCCTCCCCGGCATGCAGTCCGCTTTCGTCGATATCGGCCTCGATGGCGATGCCTTCCTCTACGTCAGCGACGTCTTCGAAAATCTCGAGGACTACGATCACGGGCATCCGCATACGGATCAGCCTGCCGTTGCGCCGGCGTTTTCGCCTGCTCCTTCCAATGTTGTCGAATTGCTCCCCGGTGAGACGCTGGGGCACACCGCTTCCTCGCAGGAACAGGAAGAAGAGCATGTGCACGAGGGTCACGGCGAAGAAGCCTCGCACGATTCCCTTTCTCACGACGAGCAACCTGGCGTCGTGGAAGACCATGCCGCTGCCGACGAAACGCTCGGCGCTCATGCCGCGGAAGTGCACGACGATGCTCATCACTCCCCCGAGGAACGGCAGCCGGATTCGAACGCCTCCGCTCCCCAGAATTTTTCGCCCCATTACAATCCCACGCAGAATTACGCGCCCCGCTCCGATCGCGGCGGCGACCGCGGCGGCCAGAATTTTGGACGCGGTGGAGATCGTGGTGGTGACCGAGGCGGCGACCGTGGCCGTGGCGGACGCTGGGGCCGCCGTGGCGGACGCCAGCGTGGCGGCGGGCGCCCACAGGGACCGGGCGTGGGCGGACGCAATCTGCCTCCCTCTAAATATGCTTCGCCGCAGGGGGATTCTCGCGGAAACGAGTCGCGTGGCTACGATAACCGCGGCCGCGACCAGCGCGGCCCGGAAAATCGCGGTGGCCAGCCACGTGGTTTTGAACCCCGCGGTCCTGCACAGCGCGGCTTTGATCATCGCCCTCCGGACGATACGCGCCAGTCCGGCTCTTCTTCTCCTGTGGATGCCGCGGAAGAGCCTATTCTTCTCCCCGGCGAATCGCTGGCCAAATATCGCGGCAAGCCTGCAGCTGCGGTCGCGCCGTCAGTCGTCGAGCCGGAATCTCATGAGCCGCAGCCCGAAATCGAAGAATCAGCTCCGCGCACTTCAGGTAGCGTGGGCGCTCCCGTTCCTGCGACGGGTCCTGCTGGCGGAAATGTTCCCCGCCGTTTTTCCGGGGGACTTCCCCGCTGGCTCCTTGCCGACGCAGGTTCTGAAACTACGCCAGCAGAAGACCGCGCTGAAGAGCCCTCTGTTTCTTCTCCAGCCGCGCCGCGTGAAGCTTCCGAATCCGTGATCGCTTCTTCAGGCCCGGCGGAAACTCTTCGCGCTGAACCCGAATTGAGTGAAGAGCAGGCCGCATCACTCGCTTTCGAACTGGCCGAGGCAAAACACGAAGAAACTTCCGATCACGCCAAAGCCGATACTCTCGTCGGCGGCGCCGAATTCGAGGAAGACGAACCCGAGGAAGTTCACGCCGCTGGCGAAACCGAACTCTCGGAAGAAGAAGCCGAAGAAGAGGAGCGCCAGGAGGAAGCCCACCTGGACGCTGCCGAAGACCAAGCCGCCGCGGAATCTGAGCTCTCCGAGGATGAAACCGAAGAGGTCGAAGAGCACCGCGCCGCAAATCGCGCCGAATTCGAAGCCAACGCCGCGCACGAAAGCGCCGAACACGCTGCTGCTCTCGGCGATTCCGAGCATATCGTGCACGATCACGCCGAGCACGAACACGTCGAGCATGAACATGCCGAGCATGAACACGCCGAACCGGAAGTGATCGAAGCGCACGCAGGCGAAATTGCCCCGGAGCCCGTCATCATCGAAGAGGATGTCATTCTGCTTCCCGGCGAAACTCGCGCCCCGCGCGTCGGCGGCGCCGCTGCTCCTCGCGAAGATTTTCCTCGCGATTCCGCCCGTATCGGCGGCAATCCCCGCGCGCGTTTTCAGCGGCCCATGCGCGGAGGACGTGATCGCGGCCGCGGCGGTCGTCCAGACAGCCGTGGTGGCCGTCCGGATCGCGGTGGTGATCGTGGCGGTCGTCCTTCCGGCCCGCGATTCGAACGCCGTCCTAGCGGTCCCGGTGGTCCGCGCCACGATCGTGGTCACCGCCATTCCGGCCCGCCGCGCCGTCCGCAACTCATTTCCGAAATGTTGAAAGCCGGTCAGGACGTCGTCGTCCAGATCGCCAAGGAGCCTCTCGGCAAGAAAGGCGCGCGCATCACAAGTCACGTCGCGCTCCCCGGCCGCTTCCTGGTATATATGCCCACGGTCCATCACACCGGCGTCTCGCGCAAAATCATTTCCGCCGAAAACCGTTCGCGCCTCCGCCGCCTCGTCAGCGAAGCCGGCAATAGCTATCCCGGCGGCTTCATCGTTCGAACCGCCGCCGGCGGCGCCACCGACGACGAAATCCGCACCGACATCGAGTTCCTCGGCAAGAGCTGGAACGAAATCAAGGAGCGCAGCGAGCAGCGCAAATCTCCGGCGTTGCTCCATCGCGATCTTAACCTCGTCGAACGCATTCTTCGCGATTACGTCAGCGACGATTTCACCGGCATCTGGATCGACAACGAAGAGGAATACGGCAAGATCGTCGAGTTCGTCAGCCGCTTCCAGCCCAAGCTCGTCAACAAGGTCAAGCTCTACACCAAAGAAACGCCGATCTTCGAAGAGTTCGGCATCCAGCACGAGCTCGACAAAGCTCTTCGCGCCAAAGTCTGGCTAAAATCCGGCGGCTACATCGTCATCAACCATACCGAAGCCCTCGTCGCCATTGACGTCAACACCGGCAAGTTCGTCGGCAAAGGCTCCACGCGCCTCGAAGACACCATCGTCAAAACCAACCTCGAAGCCGTGAAAGAAATCGTCCGCCAAATCCGCCTTCGCGACCTCGGCGGCATCATCGTGGTCGACTTCATCGACATGGAAGAACGCCGCAACCGCGAAAAAGTCTTGTCCGCCCTTCAAATGGCCCTGGAGCAAGATAAAGCCCCGTCGAAGGCCTTGTCCTTCAACGAATTCGGTCTCGTCTGCATCACCCGCAAACGCACCAAGCAAGCCCTCGAACGCGTTCTCTGCCAACCATGCCCCTATTGCACCGGCTCCGGCATGGTCAAATCCATTCCCACGCTCTGCTACGAAATCCAAGCCGAAGCGCGCAAAATGGCCACCGCCGATCACGAAGGCCCCAATCTCACGCTCCGTGTTCATCCCGAAATCGCGAAAGCCTTAAAGACGCGCGAGTCCATGCTCATGGACGAGCTAGAGCAAACCGCGCACAAACACATCATCATCCAGTCCGACGCCACCCTCCACTGGGAGCAGTACGACATCTATTGATCGTGCATCGTTTATCCGCATTGTGCTCAATCAGTTAGCTTGTGGAAGACTTGAAGTGGCCTAAAATTGGCCTACCGGGTATGATGGGGGCGGAGGACAACAAGCCCCCATGCCCGAAATCCGAAGCGTCAAAGTTCAGGTCAGGCACTCCGCAAACTGCAAGGATAAGAAGCGGGGCAGTGATTGGCGGCGCTGCCACTGCCGGAAGATTCTCCGCGTGTACGAAGGCGGCGGGCGCGGCGCGAACAAACGCATAGCCACGAAAACCAGAAGTTGGGAAGAGGCCGAGCGCCAAGCCGAAGAACTCCGCGATTCGTGGGACCCACTGAAGGCCGAGCTAAAGCGGCTGAAGGCCGCAAAGGAAGCCAATCAAGTTACGATTGAATCCGCCGTCGCGCTGTACATCGCGGATATGATCGCCCGGCTAGGCGAAAAAGGCACCGTAGGGATGGCCCGCTCCCTCTTCGGCCACATCAATCCAAAAACAAAATCTGTAGATAACCCCGGCCATCTATTCCTGTGGCTCGATAAAATCCCCCCGGATAAGCGCCCGCAGTTCATCGCTGACCTAAATGCTCCCCTGCTCACACAATGGCGAGCCGCATGGAAATTTGCCGATTACACGGCTGCCCAACGCTTTGGGATGGTGAAATCATTCTTCAACTTCTGCGAGCGGCAAGGCTGGATTCAGGATAGTCCAGCCCGGAAGCTCCGGCAGATAGATTACGCAAGCGGGAGCCGTACCGCGATTTTCACTGACAAGCAGTACGAAACAATTCTCGCGGCTGTGGCAGATTATGCGCCTGAAAATATATCGGTCATCACGAAATCGGTCTGGAAGGAAAGAGTCACGGCATTTCTCGAATTGTTGCGCTGGTCCGGAATGGCCCTAATAGATGCCGTGCAGTACCGCCCGGAGTTTGTTGATGCGGACGGCGTGCTTCGCTATCGCCGCCAGAAAACCGGCGAACTCGCTACCGTCCAGCTTCCCGATCACGTTGTTACGGCGCTGCGAAACGTCCCGCTTGAGAAAGATAGCGTAGGGGAAAGCCAGCCTTTCCGAATGCGAGACTTCACTCCGCATTCAGACACGGTCACGTGGCGCAAGCGCCTAATGAAGCTGTTCGTTTTGGCCGGGATTACGGAGGTCCGCAACGACATAGGGAGATCGCGCGCGGCACATCCCCACATGCTAAGGGATACATTTGCCGTCTGGAATCTACGGCATGGCGTGTCCTTGCACGCTGTCGCCAAGATGCTTGGGCACAGCAACCCTACGACCACAGCCAAGGCGTATCTACCTTGGGTCAAGGAATTGGAAGCGGCGACGATCGCCCAAGGCCGGGCAGCACTGGAAAAAGCCGCGTCGAAGCCCTCAAAGGGCTCTAAAGTAGTTAGAATGACTAAACGAGAATACCTATAAATTTGGTAGTGGGTCAGTTTCCGATTACCCCGTTAATCAAGACTTAACCCCATTCTTTTGGGCAGCTTCTCGTGAAGCTTTTTGAGAGTCACATCAAAACAGAATTGATGGCAGGTATGCGCCAGTCGGCTCGTTGTAAAGACCTATCGTCATTAACGTCATCGGCTGGACGACCCGGAGTCCGTTCTCCAGACACCAGCGAAAGAGTCCGGCGTTGCGAGTAGGAACAAGAATCCCAGGGCCTTGAAACTCATTAGCTACGGCAATCAATGCCTGCAAGTCCTGATTGGTTTCGCCGACCGCGTGCCCGAAGTAGGCGACTGACGTAGCGTACGCCCTGACTCTACCATTGAGCTCCGCCAATACTGCTGTTCCTTGCTGAATCGCATCGTTGAGTTCGCCTTCGCGATGGTGTCCGTGGACTTTCAAACACAAGTCATTGCAGACTGCGAGGTCCACCGCTTGCGCGGGGCGAACCCGATATCCCGATATCACCTTCTGAATCGCGGGTCCCTGCATACAGGCAAGTGGTTCGCGCACCACGAAACCGAGCTTTGCATAAAGCGAAAGCGAACGATTGTGGTACGCCGCCTGCACCAGTCGGATTCCTACGAATTTGCGCTCGGTCGCACGCGACATAACTGCCAGCATCAATTGCCGACCTGCAGTCCGATTCTGGACGGTGGGGTCAATGGTGATTGGCCCGATACCTGCAATTGGAGTCCGTTCGTCGAGACAGTTGCTTCCGATGACCTTTCCTTCCTGTTCAGCCACCACGCAGAAAAACGCCGGATGCGAGAACATCGTCGAAAGAATACCTTTGGTAATTTCGGGAGAAGGGAACTCAGGAGGGAAATTATTCTCGGCCGCCACCTTACTAAAGGCCTCGAAACAAATTCTTCCACAGGATTCGGCATCGGCAGCATTTGCACGGCGAACGCTGAGCGATTGATGCTTAAGGCTGGACCCTTGCGAGAGTGCCATGAGCTTCCTCCTGCTCAATTCGTGGCGGGAACGGGGCTGATGGCTTCTACCGCAGAACAGACTGTCGGCGCCGTTGCGTGACGACCCTTGAGCGAAAATCAATAGAGTGATTCTAGCAAGGGTAGCAAAGTCCAGCGCCTGGTAAGTCGGATTACCGGAAACTGACCCGCTACCATAGATTTCCTTTACTCCGCTGTCAAGGTCATGGTACTCTACCTTTGCATCCTTGATTGCCATCATGCGATGCGCGGCAGCCGATGGTCGCAAACCGGGGGCTGCAAGGCCGCTAAAGTTCACGGATCTCTAAACCGTCAGCGGGCCGCACCTACTTCGATGGGCAGCGGCTAGGCGTTGGGCACGGGCACCTTGCCTTGTGAGTTTTCCCAATGCCAGCACTTGAAAAACATTGCACCTGCCAAGACTTATCTAAACTCTGGAAATTAGGCCCTGATACAGTTCGCGCGCTTTTCCGCGATACGCCGGGGGTGCTGAAGATCAGCCGCCCGGAACGGCGGAACAAACGCGCCTACATTTCTTACCGCATCCCCGAATCCATCGCACAAAAGCGCCACGCCGAACTTAACGGCAAGGGGGCCGCATGAGCGCAGAAATCCTTGAAATTAAAGCTGTGGCTGCCAATGAAAGCTTGAATCATTCAAGCTTTGCAGCCGAGGAAGAATCAGAAGTTATCAAGGCTTTGCAGGTAGAGGCCATTCGCCTGTGGGCGGCTGACCAGCAATCCGCCGCTGATTTAGGCCGGGCGCTAATCGCTGTACGTGAAGCGATGGCCAGTCAGCACGGTGCCTTCAGCCAATGGTGGCGTGCCGAAGGTTTCAACGAAAACAGGGTCTATTACTGTATTCGGAGGGCCGAAGGCAAGATTAAGGATTCTTCGGCAGGTACCGAATTGGCCGCGCCTGAAAGCCAGTTTAACTTTTATTTGACGAAAGAAAATCTTGCCGTTGAGGAATTTGCTCCCCGAACCGCTGGCAGGTATGTGTCCAATACTATCCACGTAGGCCCGGATGGCACAACGGCCACCGATGGCTACGTTTTAGCGCGGGTTTCATTGATTAATCCTACGGAAGATACAATAAGTGTCACGGTTCCTCGCGGATTCTTGGAGAAAGAAACCAAAACGCTTTCCGTTAACGACCAAGAAATTCGTTTTGAGACCGCAGGCGGCTACAAAATCGTCCGCCGCGCTGATGTCGCAGCTCCGCCATTTCCGCCGTACCAGAAAATCCTAGATATGGTTAAAAATGAGGCCGCCGATGGCGTCCGGTTATCTGTTTCTCCAAAAACCTTCAAGCAGTTGTACAGATTCTTGGAAACCGTGTGCGACGAGGAAGAGGGTGTGGATTTGGTCATAAATAAAACGTTTATTTACGCCAAAACCCTAACGCGAAATAACCAAGTGGCGGAGTTTGTTCTGCGCCGTCATGGAGTTCCGCCATCGTCGGAAAAGGCGGCAGAGAAGGGCGATAAGAGTTAAACGCAAGCAAAAACCTGTGTCACGGCGTGGCCACATCTGGTCGCGCCCATTTTTTCCGCATGACCACGAGATTTTTCTTGCACCGAAAAAAGCTCACGCGCAACATTATTCCATGCTGCCTAGCAAATAACGTAGTTTCTTAAACCATGCAGTCGCCGCTAGGAAAACCGCCGCATACCGGCGCTAGAAATACAAAAACAGAAAAAAGCCGCGCCATAACATCGGTGTGGTGTGTTTGGAAGCAAGTGCAGTACGGGCAAATTGTGAGTGGGCGGAAGGCGGATTGCACCTTAATCCACTTTCAGAAAATCACAAAAAGTTTGTGTCCTGCCTCACAACAGGCGCAATCGGCCGAGCTGGAAGGAACCCCCAAAGGTTTCTTCCAGCCGCCGCCCAAACGAAAGGGAGAAGTGCGGGCGATGACTAAGCGACTCATCGACGTACCTAACTATCTGGAAAGGATACATGCGCCCGGATTCTTGGATGCGCTGTTGGCTGGCCACAAAGGCCGCGTGATTGGCACCGGGCCGGATGGCAAGGAAATACGCCGGATAGATGTGTTTGTGAATCACGGAGATTTTTGTGCCGCGCTGAACGGTGGCGTTTGCAATTGCGACCCACAGTTTTCCGTGGGGGAGGATGACGATGCCGGGCAATAGCACATTCCGAAATGAGGAGGCGGAGTTTGCCGCTTGCATGTTTACGTGCTGCTACGGGCAAATCCCCGAAGGCTTGGGCGTCGATGACTTCACACATGCCGAATGCCGCACGATCATTTCCGATGCACTACAGCTCAAAGCGCAAGGAAAAGCAGTATCAAGCGCGGCGCTGCAAGTGCCGCCGAAGCTGCTCGAAGCCTTTGAAGCCCGCAATTACGTCAGCATCCAGCCGGAAGAGGTAGCGGGGCTTCTAAGGGAATGCACGCATCGGCGCAAGCTGGTGGATGCGATCTTCGGCACCGATGTGCCGCCAAACAATAATGGTGTGGAAGGAAAGTTTGCAGACGGGGAAAAGTGGGCAAAAGCCGAAAGCATGGGCACAGCCACACTCGTCCAAATGGCGGCGAAAAAGTCGGCCGAAATAAAAGCCCCGGCCAAGGTTTACGACGATCTTGTGGAAAGCTACGTGCCCACGCTGGCCGCGAAGCCGATTGAATGGGCCACGCTGGATACGGAAGATACCATTCTCGCGGCGCAAGGCACCACGATTGAATACATAGTCGATGAAATCATCCCGAAGCATCGCGTAACGATGTTGTTCGGGCAAGAAAAAAGCTGCAAGTCGATCATCTCGTACGACCTTGTTAAGCACGTCGCAAACGGCGTGACATGGCTGAATCGAAAAGTAGTGAAAACCCCCTGCCTGTACATCGACTTAGAAGACGGCATCGTGGGCGCGTATATTGGCTGGCTTCAGAATGTCGGAAAAGAAAAAGTGCGGTTTATCACGCTTCGCAGCAAAAACGGCATACCTCAATTGGATGACCCAAGCCTGCTTGCCCTGTGCGCCGAAAAACAGCCGCTAATCGTGCTGGATTCCCTCCACAAGTTGTTCGGCAGGAATAAGGAAGGAAAGTTTGGAAGCGCGTTTACGTCAAGCGATTATGAGCCTGTACTGGAAAAAATCAGGCAGCTATGTGTCGCGGGCGCTACGGTCATCCTGATTCATCACAGCACGAAAGCCGATCAGGAGCAGTACCGCGATAGCTCAGCCATCGGCGCGAATGTGGATTTTATGTTTGCTGTCGTGGCCGAAGCGCCGGATGCAAAAGGACTGAAACGGGTAGCTTTGAAAGGCCAGCCAAGCCGTGGTGCGCAGCCGCCCACGATTCACATACTGGCATTCCCGCACATCATTGACCACGGCCATCTGTGTGTAGATGCCGGTATGGAAAAGGAAGAAAGCGCGGCAGAGGAAGCGGTAAGCGAAGTAAGGAAGAATGGCCCTGTAGATAGCAGGACGAAGCTGTGGCGGCGCATCGGCGGCACAAAGGCCGATAAGATGGCGGCGATTAAGGAAGCCATCGACAAGGGCTGGCTACACGAAAACGAAGAAACCGGCCAGATAAACCTAGGCTCAAACCCTGTTCTAAGCCCCGTACCGGGCCGCGTACCGATGCCTCCAGACCCATTCCGTACCGATGGCGGTACCGATGAATTCTAAGCCGATGTATATCAATGAGTTAATCGGTACGGTACCGGTTCCGTACCGCACGGTACCGGCAACAAGGCGCATCGGTACGGAGAAGAGAAACACTGGAACAGTGTTTCTCCGTACCGCATGGGCTGCCCACGATCTGCCGGGGCTTTTCACAATACAAGCAAAAGGCAAAGGCAAAAAGCAAAAGCGTTGTGTGTGTCAAGAAACCCCAAGAAACCCCATGACCGGTATGGGGGGTCGAAAAGCGAAAAGTACCATGCGACGAAAACCGCCGCTTGCCTTGTTTTTTGTGCGAAACGCTTGGCATAACACGGCAAACAGCATGTCATGGAGGGCAAAGTGATGACAATGACGTGCAATGACGCTGGAAGGATTGGCGGTAAATCCCGAAGCGCCCTTAAGGCGGCGGCAGCGCGGCGCAATGCCGCGAAGCGATGGGAAACCTATCGGCAGAAGAAAAATGCTGCTCAAACCCGGAGCGTAGCAGCTCCCCCGGCCGAGCAGGCTGGTAAGGATTAACCGTGGCCGATTACACCGCGATTGCCGATCTGTACGTCGATGACATTCTTTCAGGCCGTATCGTCGCGAATAAGTGGACCCGCGCCGCGTGCCAGCGGCAGCGCGATGACATGGGCCGGGAATTGGATGACGCGTGGCCGTACTACTTCAGCCGTGACGCCGCGAATCGAGTGTGCGCGTTTTTGTCGCGCCTAAAGCACGTCAAGGGTGAAAAGGGCGGCCAGTGTTTCGTGCTGGAGCCGTGGGAGTGCTTCATCCTTACGACGATCTTCGGATGGCTTCATAAGGAAACGGATTTGCGGCGCTACCGGCGCAGCTTCATCGAGTGCGGCAAAGGCAACGGCAAATCATTCCTGAGCAGCGGTATCGCCGCGTACATGCTGGCAGCGGATGGCGAGCCGGGCGCAGAGGTAGTTTGTGCGGCCCGCGCACAAGACCAAGCACGCACGGTTTTCGATCTAACCCGCGAAATGCTCCGAAACGATTTTGAACTTTGCGTGGATTATGGCTTCCGCGTGCTACAGCACACGATAGAAGGGCCGCATAGCAGCATAATGAAGCCCGTTTCAGCACAAAGCAAGGGACTGGCAGGCGGGAGCTTCCATTTTGCATCCGCAGACGAAACGTGGGCACATCGAAGCCGGGACGTAGTCGATGAATTGGAGCGCGGCATTGATAAGCGCCGCAACTCGCTGCTTTCAACGATCACGCACGCTGACTCAAATCTTTCAAGTGTGGGATACGAGCAGCACGTCACAGCCGCGCAGATATTGGGCGGCGATCTGAAGGATGAGCGGACGTTTTGCATTATCTACAGCGCCGAAGGTTTCGATTGGGAGTCTGAGGATGCGTGGCACGCTGCCAACCCCAATCTAGGGGTTTCCGTTTATCTGGATACGATGCGCGAAGCGTGCGAGCGGGCCAAGAAAAACCCGGCGCTGCAAACTGCTTTCCGGGCGAAGAATCTTTGCGAATGGCTTGGCGCTGACATCACATGGATTGACCCAAGCAAACTCGATAAGTGCTGCTCGGCAGGCCTCCGCATGGAGGATTACAAGTATTGGCGAGAAGGTGAGCCGGGATGGGTTAAAGGCGAAAACGTACACAGGCCATTCGTCCTAGGTATTGACCTTGCATCGCGGCTGGATTTGGCTTCGGTAGTTTGGATGTGTATCGGGTACGTGCCCGGCGACAAGCGGGTGCACTACTTCGCGTGGAGTAAAAATTATCTGCCAGCGGAAACGCTGGAGGCTTCGCCTATAGCACACTACCGGCGATGGGCCGCCGCCAAGCAAATAATCGTCCATCCGGGCGAGACGATAGATATTGACGCTATTGAGGCTGACATTCTTTTGATGTACCGGCGCTACCTTGGATACGGTGCGGTTCACAATGCCGACGGATACAAGGTAAAAGCAGCCGCATTCGATTCATGGCAGGCCTCACAGCTTTCCACCAGTTTGGGAAAGGCTGACATTCAGCCCATCGAATTTGCGAAAAATGCCAAAACGTACAGCCCCGTTATGGATTTGTTCGCGGCGCTAGTCCTTGAGGGCCGTTTTCACTTAATGGATGACGTTCTGTTTTGGGCGATCACGAACGTCGTTTGCCATCGCGACCGAAACGATAATCTCTTTCCGAATAAGTCTTCCGATAAAACCCGGAAAATTGACCCGGCAATCGCCATGCTGTACGCGCTACGCGCTGCCATAGCTGAGGAGGGGAAGTATGTGAAGGAAGATTCCGTGATGGATTGCCCGATTAGGGTGATTGATTGCACGCCGCCGCCCAACGTCCGTTATGGAAAGAACGCATGGTGAAGATTGCAAGATGCTGTGCCGAGCCGGGCTGCAATGGGGTAGCCCACGATGGCCGGTTCTGTGCATTACACGCGAAGGATAATTATGCAAGCCGCCGCGATGCGTGCCGGGAAAACCCGGAAACTCGCGGCTGGTACTCCCGCAAAGCGTGGTGCGGCAAGTATGGCTTGCGGCTGTGGAAGCTAAGGGAAAATCCAGTTTGTGAGAAATGCGGGCGTGAAGCCGCCACGGACGTACATCACAAGGACGGTAGCTGGCGCGAAGGCGGCGCGGGTGCTTGGGATAAATTCATGTCGCGGTCAAATCTTGAAGCCCTCTGCCATTCGTGCCACTCAGAAATAACAGCGAAGGAGCATCTATGCGAAAAGCAGTCTGTGTAAGCGCGAAATCCAGCAATGAGTGGGCGCTACTGGTTACAGTCGCGCAAGAATTCAATGAGCGGCTCCTTGTGCCGATGATCTGGGTCAGCGGTAGCAGCCTTATTTCAACCGAAAGCCCGAGCTTCGCAGAATGGCAGCGCACCGGGCAAGTGCGTGTGCTGCGCGATTCACATCTAAGCCCGGAACAGCGAACTCAGCAATTTATCAACATCATTAACGGCGCGGTAGAAAATGTCGCGGAGAGCTACCCGGATTTTTTCTTGCACAAGGAAACCCCTAGCGTGCTAGGAAAAGCGGTCATTGATGTGATCTCGCGTTTCAAAACGCTTCCAAACATTCCCGTTTCCAGTGAGCCGGCGTACTCGTGGTTCGTCGCGAATAAAGAACTGGCAACGCGCACACACCAGTTTCTCCGCTATTTGGCCCTTGGCGATAGTGGCAGCATTCCCGCGATCACGGCCAGCACGCCGGAAGAGCTGGCGCGGCGCGAAGAAAATTTTCTGTTACGTGGAGATCATCCTAACTGGAGGGAATCGTGAGCATATTTGAAAAGGCAAGCAAGCTGGCTACAAATCTCTTAGACCATTTCGTATCTGAAGACGCCAAGTGGCTTTACAACCGCCGCACGTTCTACGACACGAAACAGGTGCATGGATTCTACAAGCTGGTTACACCATCGGGCCGGTTGCTGGAATACCGGCACCGCTGCCCGGTTACTGGCGATGGCCCTGTGCGCGGCCCGAAAGGCTCTGTAGCAATTCACTGCCGCCACCGCGCTTGGAAGCGCGTTGATGGGGAGGTTGTGTACGAATCCGACGCGAATGGCCGCGCTGTGTTCGTAGACGTGCGCGATGTTTTCGACCCGGATGCGGCAATGCCTTCGGTGGTACGCCATGCACGCCCCGTGCCCGGCACGGCCCGCCTATCGGATGGCAGCGTGGTTTTGCACACGGATGCCGGGGAATGGGACGGTGAAGTAGGTTTCGACCGTAGTGACCCGGGGTTCTAATCGGCCTAACACGATTGGCTGATTCCGGAACGTTTAAGCAGGTGAATGTATAAAAGGAGAATTTATGCTCGTGAAATTTTTGAATGGAAAAGAAGAACACCTCCCGCTTGAAGTAGCCCGTGGATTTATCGCGTCGGGCCAAGCCGAAGAAATTATCCCTCCCGTAAAAAAAGCTGATTGGTCAAACCACTGGAGTTTGGAAGTCGTGGGCCTACAGCATCCTGTTCTAACCCTTTGCCTTCGCCGCCATACACAAGTTCAGGGCTATACGGGCCATCCCGATGCCGTTAACGAGCGCGTGGAATGGCCGGGCGGTGGGCGCTGGCGGAACTTCGGCGTGGAAGTACCCCGCGAATGGGTGAAGGAATATTCGATGGCGTGGGAGAAAAATCGTGCTTTGCGTGGGCCGTGGACCGGGTCGAAAGAAAGTGATCGCGCCGATGTCGTGGCCGCCGCTGAAAGATGCGCCGCCGAATTGAAAGCCCGGTACGAAGCTGCAAGGGGTTAAGGTTTGCCTGTTATTCCACGTGTGGGGAAGCCGGGCACGGCAGGCAGGCCATAGCATACCGGCAGGGTGGGGCTAGGGACCTAAACCCGGCTGTGGCTGACAAAATTTAAGGGTAAACACGCGGGGGATGGGATGCGCGAAAACGAAAAATTAAGCGATGAAGAATTTCTAGAAACGCACGCGAAGATTACCGAACTAATCGACGTTTGCGGTGATGTGTTGCAAATCGAGAACGATGGGGAGCATGAACATGGAAAAACGATCAATCGCGGCGCTCGCAGAAATTCGCGCCAATGAAAGTAAATTTCAACTCACCGGGAGGGCAGTCGCATACAACACGCCAAGCGCGGATAACGTGCCCGCCCCCGGCTGGCGCGAAGTGGTAGCGCCGGGCGCATTCAGGAAAACTTTGAGTGCTTCCGATTGCGACATCCGCGCACTGTGGGGGCACGATACCACGAAGCCGCTCGGCCGCCAGAAAAACGGCACGCTAAAAATTATGGATTCAGCCAGCGGGCTTGATTACGTCCTTCAGCTCGATAAGACTTCGCAGTTTCACCAAGATTGCTTCGCATCCGTGAAGCGCGGCGACGTTGATGCCATGAGCTTCATGTTTGTACCCGTTGAGCAGGACTTCGACGAAGCGGCCCACATCCGCACGGTAACGGCTGCCACGATTCACGAGATAAGTTTTGTGACTTTCCCTGCCTATGACAAAGGCACTTCAGCCGAAGCGCGGGCTAGGGCGGCGGCTAAGAAAGCGCCGATCACTACCTCCAAAGGGCTTCTCGAATCAATCGCCATTCTTCGTAAGGCCGCACAAATCGCGGCGCGATCATTCGCACAGGCGCTTGCACTCGAGCCGGGGGCCGGTACGGGAGGCTATACGGGCTTCGCTTCCCAGTCAGCGGCCTGCCACGAGCTAGCCGAGTACTGCCATTCGCAAATGTGCCAAGCGGATGATGCCCTGAGATGTGAGGACGATGATTACGACGCGGGCGATGAGGGCGATTACCGGAGCGCGTGGCGAAAAGCAATGGCCCACAGCAAATTGCACTGCGATTCTATTGCGGAAGCTCGGCTGCTCCACTCCAAAAGAAAAAAGAAGTAAACCAAAATGGCACTTACAGCAAATCAAATGTGGACGATTCGCCTGTGCGATGGACGAAAGATTACCCGTGCGGGTAAGGCGGCGGCGTGGGCCGCCTGCCAGCGCCCATGCGGGCCGAATTGCAAAATTTCGCGACATGAACTCGATGTGGAGGAGAAGGAAAAATGCTCGTTAATGACCGAACTACAGACAAACAGATAGATGAAATTGCCGCGCACTTGCAGCACGATCTAGGCGTTGCGAATAGCAGCAAGTATTCCGGGGGATTCTTCCGGGCCTACCTGCAATTGGAAAGGCGTGTAATCCAGATGGAGCAGGAAATCCAATTGCTTAGAAACCAGCTTGCCGCACAGGGTACGCCCGCCCATCTCGGCAAAGTAGAAAAGCGGTAATGGCTGACGCTCGGCAATAGAAGCAGACTTCTCCTGAGGTGCATGATGCGTGCCACGTCATTCCAAATACCCGTCGATTGGGCCGGGCTCACGATTTGGGAAGTTAACCGTCATCCGCAAAATGCGGCACACGAAAAACTACAATCAGAGGTACTTGTGCCGCTGTGATTGTGGCAACGAAGTTTCGGTTTCAAACAGCCGTCTGAATTCTGGCCAAAGGAAGCGGTGCGCGATAGGAATGTGTCGTGCGAATCGCAGCGGGCTGTTTACCGGAAGAAACCGCCCCCTGTACCAGCGAACCTACTCGAGCTATTCGGCCATGAAAAGCCGATGCCTGAACAAAACGCACACAGGCTACGAATATTACGGCGGTCGCAGCGTAACGATCTCAGCTAGATGGCTGGAGCCTGCGCCGCAAGGCTTCCTCAATTTTCTCGCGGACATGGGGCTGCGCCCGCGAGATAAGACGCTGGATAGAAAAAATCCTTTTGGGAATTATGAGCCGGATAACTGCCAATGGGCCACAGCGAAATGGCAGGCGAATAACAAGCGGGCGAATTATACCCCCGAAGAAATCGTTACGAATTTCGAGCAGGGCGTGCCGAGTTTGCAAAATCCTGAACTCGAGACGGCAGCATTTTAGGGTTAACACGCAAGGGGAAATTCGATGGAAATTCCGATAGAAAACGGCGTGGCGATCTACAGAGAAATTCCGCACAGAGATGGACACGGTTTTTATTGGGTGCTGGAAGGGATGCGGCCAGCGCCGGAGGAGCCGCGCCGGGTACAAATGCCGGGCGGCAACATAACAAGCCCGCTTAGTGGCGATCTTTTGAAACGTGCGCTCGAAAACGGTGGGAAGTTGCTGTAACACGCTACAGAAAAGATAAGGGAGAACTCACATGAGTGTATCAGTTCGTTTTGCGGATGATTACCAAACCTCACAAAGCGGGTATCAGTCCGAAATGTTTATTCCGGCAAACTACGGCGCTGGCCCGCAGCCGGGCGATACCCTAATCGTTCTTTTGGCAGGGGGAGCGGCCAATACCGAAGTCACGTCGATTACCGACTCGGACAATAACACGTACAAACAATTGCCCGAAGCATTCGTTTCGTCAACTTCGGGGGGAATGAATAACGCCGGATTCTTCTTAGACATTTGGTACGCCGAAAACATCACCCACACGTCGGGCACGCCGGTGACGATTACAGTCAATTGCAGCGGTACGGTTAATAGCAGCGCTCAGCTAGGGGTCGCACTTATAGACGCTGTGGGAACAGTCGGTGGTAGCAAGCTGGCCGCAACTTCTGTGACAGCCGCAAATACCAATCCTGCGAATGGGCCAAGCCTTGCCGGTGGCGCATCCCAATCAGTCTATGTCACTGCGATCTGCGGTTTCGCAGCGGGTGAGTTCTATAATTCGGCCGTCAATTCTCCGTGGTCTACCGGAAACGTATACCCCGATCTGCCTCTAACTGAATTTGCGCCGGATTGCGCGATGGCGTACATGATAGGGACTGGCACACAGCAAGTTTCATGGACACTTCAAACATCCGGTCTTCCCGCTGGATTTACTGGTGCCATATTCGGGCCTGCGTCAAGCGGGGGAAACGGCGGAGGCGGGAATGGTGGCGGTGGAAACGGCGGAGGCGGCAATCGGAATTATCAAAACGGCGTACCCGAGCCGGCGACAGGCGTTTCTTCCCTGTACTCCACTACTCAGGCGGCAGTGCTGGCCGCCGCTGGAATCGCGCCGGGCGTAAACAATGGCGGAAGCGCCCCTTCGCTGGTGCCAATCCAGATGAATAAAACCGGCAAAGTGATTAACGTCGATTGGCAAATCGCGCTCGATAGAATCCTAAACGGCGACGCCACGCTGGTTTAAGGAGTCTTTGATGACAAGCGACGATCAACAGAGCACAGTTAGATTGCTGAAAGATACCTGCCACGGGCTAGCCGGGGAAGTGGTTACAGTTTCCGCCAGCCGTGGCCGTGAACTCGTTGCGCGTGGAGATGCTTGGTTTGTGGCTGACGAATTCTTCGGCGCTCCAGTTTGGCAAATCTCCTAGCTCGCCCACGAATCTTAGCTTTGGAATTCTTTTTCCTAGCTACTTGTACCCTGCCTGCTCTAATCGCCGCAAAAGCATAGATACAAAACTCAAGTGGTCAAGGCAAATGTCCGGGTCATCAACTATATTCGGGTCGTGGCCGCGTGGATTGCGGATTCCCCGCGTACCCCCGGCGAAAATGAAACGGTAGCCCTCTTGCTCGTCCGTTTCGCTTAGTGTGACCAGCCCATTGAGTTTGATTTTCGTACCATCAAACGCGGCCATCATAAGGGCCTGCCCCGTCTGGCTGGCTATGCCCGAATGCCTGTGTACTTTGCTTTCAAGATGCTTGAAGGCGTGAATCGTCGCCTCCGGGTAGTACCCATCGTCAAACAGCTTACGAACTTTGGTTTGCAAATCTGGATGAATATTTCGGTTATCGAATGGATGCAGGGGCGGCGCGGGCGGCGGCGCTACTGGAACGGCTGGCGCTGGCCGTGGTAGCCGGGCTACTGCGCGGACGATTGCTTCAAACCGATCAAGACTTCGGGGCATTCAACAGATTCTCCCGGATGCTTCGGAAAATCTTGTCATAAGTTTCTTGATCGCCCGCTGCCGGTAAATTCACTTCTATTCGCACGGTGAGACCAACGTCACGTGCACCGCCGTTTTGAATCTGCGCTTGGCCCGCCTCCTTCGGAATCTTGGCAGGCTTGGCTTCAGCAGCCTTTGAAGCCTTTGCTTTGGCCGGGGGTTTTGCCGCTGCCGGTTCCGGCACTTCGCCGTGGCCAGCGAAAGCCGCGAGAAGCTGGAATGTAGCCGCCTGCAATTTCCCAACCAGTGCCGTGGTTTTGTCCGTGGTACGAAAGAAGCCTATCAGCTTGTTGGCAGGAAGCTCCCAAGCAGCGTCCTTGTGAAGCGTAAAAAGGTCGCTGTACGCTTCCTTAACCATCGCGGCGAAATCCTTCTGGAAATCTGCATCGTCATGATGGGAGAAAACGGTTAAAGCCTTTTGAGTCTGCTTTCCTTCCTTGTCAATCGCGCCGATGTAGCGAAGGACGTTTATCACATAGCTTTCGTTCTTTGGGGCGATGGCGAGCTGTTTTAGGGTTTCCGCGTTTACGGTGGTTGGAAAGGAATTTCGGAATTGCGTTATCGCGGCAGTGATTCCTCCGGGGCCGGGCGAATACGGATGTCGTTCTGCCAAGGGCGGTTACCTCCTTCGCCCATCCTATCACGTACTGTGACCTTTCCTCTTTCGGCAACCCTGCCTGAATCGCTAGCGATTGAACGACCGGCCCCGGATAAACTGACAAGCGGGGGGGCTATGACCTTCTGGCAGTATTTGCTTCTCGCGCTGGTTCCCTTGTTAGTACCTTCCATCGTTTGGTTCTTTAAGCTGTGGCTTGTGGAAAGGTATATTTTCATCTATGGGGACGACCCAAAACTCAAATCGAATCCCTATGTCATGGTTCGTCTGGATAAACTGACTGGCGCAGTCCACGGATTCAATTGGGCGGGATGGGTCAAGATTAAGCCTCACTCAGGGTATCCGGGAACGGAAACGCCTGAGAAATAGGCTTGCCACACTTGCCACAAAAGTATGTGAATCAAAGCCCCCGATGGGCCGCCGAAACCCCGCTGAGAAGCCAAAATTCTCGCGATTGTCAGCCGTTGAGCGCGATCTGGCCGGGCGCTATAGCCTTTGTACTGTGCCCGGCATTTTGGCCTAAAATTGGCCTACCGATTGGCCATTGTGCATTTTCTTTCGTTTTCTCGATTTGTTTTTTCAGCAAGTTACGTGTTTGCAGCGCGGCATTTTGTACGACATCTACTAACAATCTACCTTGTCCTCGTAGGGGCACGGCACGCCGTGCCCCTCCCTCTT
Source organism: Candidatus Acidiferrum sp. (assembly GCA_035272765.1). Lineage (GTDB taxonomy): Bacteria > Acidobacteriota > Terriglobia > Acidiferrales > UBA7541 > Acidiferrum. The sequence continues at coordinate 107,345 of DATEQG010000078.1, read as the reverse complement.
TTTCGCACGTCCTCTTCGCTGCCTCTTAAAAACTCTCTCCCGCTCACTTAGCCCCGAATCGTTACCGCTTCAACCAGAAATCTTATATAGTTGCGCGTCCCGTCCCCCGGGAGGTACCTCATGTCTGCCGGTCCGCCCTCTTCCACTCCGGAACAAAACAGGGCTGTGTTGCTTCGCTTTTTCGACGAAGTCTGGACGCAAGGGCGCCGCGACTCCATCAAGGAGCTGTTCGCCAAAACAGGCGTTCTACACGAAGGCGGAAGAGACCTTCGCGGCCCTGCGGAGTTCACTCACGTCTACGACATCATGTACGCGCAATTCTCGGGATTTTCCTTCAAGCCCATCGTGTCCCTTGGGGAAGGCGACCTGGTTTGCATTCACTGGTCTTGCAGCTTTGTCCACATCTCCACGCGCACTCCCGCCCATGTCACAGGCACTTCCATCGCGCGCATCAAAGATGGCCAGATCATTGAAGGCTGGCAAAATTGGGACGCCGCCGCCCTCGCCTCTCAGATCCCCGGGTTCGTCGCTCCCTAGATGACAGTTCCGGTTCCCCAAAGGAGAATCTTCATGATTCATTTTCTTTCCAGCCGCCGTTTTCTCGCCGCTTACTCCGGCTTTCTCACCGTCATCTTCGCGCTCTCCATCCTTTACGGCTTCGCTCGCGCCGACGCGAAGCAATCTTTCGATGAAATCACCGTCCGTCGCATCAACGTCGTCGAGCCCGACGGAACGATCCGTCTGGTCTTGACGAACACGGCCAACTCGCCCGGCATCTACATCAAGAACAAGGAATATCCTCATCCCAACGGCAGAAAATCCGCCGGCTTGCTTTTCTTTGACGAAGAAGGCACCGAGGACGGCGGCCTCGCGTACGGCATCTCCAAAGACCAAAACGGCAAAGTCATAGGCAGCGAGGGGCACCTAAGTTTCGATCAATACATGCAGGACCAGATTTTCACGATTGATGCAGGCCGCGATGGCGACAAAAAGTTTTCTCTCCTCCGCATGGACGACCGCGGCGACTATCCCATCACTGAGGCGCTCGACGCCGTCACGAGGATCTCAAAACTCCCTGAGAATCAGCACGAAGCCGAGCTTAAAAAATTTCTGGAAACTCATCCAGGTGATCATCCGCGAGTCATTCTCGGACGGGCCCGCGACGGAGGCTCCGTTCTTCAACTAAAAGATACGGAAGGACGCGACCGCCTAGTCCTCCGCGTAGCCCCAGACGGCACTCCCAAACTCCAGTTCCTCGACGCCACCGGCAAAGTCGTCAGCGAACTCCCCCAAACTTCCGCCGCCCCAGCTGCTCATTAATAATTCAGCGGCATCGAATCGCGCCCACTATTCGCTCCTCAGCGCAACAATCGGATCGACCCGCAAGGCACGCCGCGCTGGCACCGCGCACGCCGCCAGCGCCACAATCGCCAGCAACGCCATCACGCTAGCTAGTATCAGCGGATCCAGCGGCCGCACACCATATACTTCCGTCGCCACAAATTTTTGCAAGAACGCAGCGCCCACAACCCCCAAAATCAAGCCAATCACCACAAGCTGAAACCCTTCCCGCAAAACCAGCCTCAGAATCGCTGCCCGGCTGCTCCCCAGCGCCACGCGAATTCCAATCTCGCGCGTCCGTTGCGCCACCAGATATGCCAGCACGCCATAAATCCCCAGAGTTGCGAGAAACAACGCCACTCCTCCGAACGCATTTGCCAGCAGCATGGAAGTCCGCCGCGAAGCCAGCGAAAGGTCGATGCGCTCCGCCATCGAATGCACATCGAACACAGCCAGCTCAGGATCCAAGCGAGACACTTCCGCTCGGAGCGCTCGAACGGCGGAGTCTTGATCACGAGCGGTCTTCAAAGCAAAAGTAAAGGCGTTGACGGGCTGTTGTGGGTTCGGGAGATAGTACGCACCAAACGCAGCTTTGGAATCATCGAGGCTCTCGTAGCGCAGGGTTCGCGCCACGCCAACAACCGTTAGCCAAATCGTGTGCTCATCCGTTTTCAAAAGATTTCTTGGGTCACTGGGCTGATACATGCGGCGGCCGATGGGATCGCTGTTCGGCCAAAAATGCTGCGCCAGCCGTTCGTCCACAATGATTACACGTGGAGCAGTCTCGTTATCATGCTCATCGAAACTGCGCCCTCCCTCGATGGAAATCCCCATGGCTTCGAAATAGCCTGGCGTCACCACCATGCTCAACGGGGAAATTAGAGACTCTCCGGGCTTCATCTGATGGCCCTCGGCGAGGATGACGGAATCATTATGATTCCCGCCGAGGGGAATCGTTTCCGTTGCGCCTGCTAACGAAACTCCGGGAATCGCGCGAATGGCAGGGAGAGCGCGGTTCATAAACTGCCGCCAGTCTTCCGCTTTTGCATATCTGGAGCGCGGCAGAGCGACGGACGCCGTCACCACATTTTCGGGCTTAAACCCGGGATCGACTTGCAGCAGCCGTCGAAAACTCGTCAGAAACAGCGCCGCTCCCATCAGCAGCGCGAACGCGAACCCAATTTGAGCCGCCACCAAAAGTTGACGCACGCTTCTCGTTTTCTTTCCTGTCGTCCCCGTTCGGCTATCCTCATGCAATGCATCGTTGATCCCAATCTTCGAAGCGCTCACCACTGGAAACAGCCCCACAAACAATCCCGCGGCGATAGACAGCCCCAGCGAAACCAAAATGACCGTCGCATCCATGTGGACTTCGCCTGCACGCGGCATGTGTTCCAGCCCGATCGCACTCAGCGTTCGTAACAATCCAGCTCCCAGTACGATTCCGCCCACCCCTCCTAGCAAAGCCAACCCCACGTTTTCCAAAATCAACTGCCGCATGAGCTGGGTGCGCCCTGCGCCCAATGCAATGCGGGTCGCCATTTCCTTGCGTCGCAGCGAAAGCCTCGTCAAAGCTAGGTTGGCAATGTTTAGCCCGCCGATCAGCAGCACGAGTAGCGCGCCGCCCCACAAGAGATACAGGGTCCGCTTGACGCCTGCCGTCAACAGGTCCTGCAGTGGTTTGACTTTGGTGTTGAATCCCACGTTGATCAGAATTTCCTTCATTTCCGGAAAGCGCTCCAGGTTTTCATTGTTCAACCCGTTGACCTGCGCCTGCGCCTGCTCCAGCGTCGCGCCTGGTTTCAGTCGCCCGATGTAATACCAGTTGTTGCTGTGATGCAGCGTCTTTTCCTCGTCGCTAAACGCCAAAGGCATCCACAAGCGAACATCCGGATCGATAAAATCAAAATTCGCCGGCATTACCCCGACGATGGAGTAAGGCTGTCCGCTGATCCGCAGATCCCGTCCAACCGCCGATTTGTCCCCCGCGAACAGCTGTTCCCACAACCCGTGACTTAAGATCACTTCCCGGTCCCGCCCAACTTCTCCCTCCTCTTCCGTGAAAGGGCGTCCTAGCTCAGGCGATACACGCAACAAGGTGAACCACGACGGCGTAACCACCATCCCGTGAATCCTCTGCGGCAAACCATTCAGCTCGACAGTTTGGTCGCGCCCTCGAAACATGGCCTGGCTCTGAAATACGGTCATCTCTCGCAGCCGGTCAAAGTAATCCCCGGAAGCGCTGTTGTTTGCTCCGCTGATTCCTGCCCTCGGGTAATCATTGGACATCAGCAGGATGGAATCGGCCTCCGGTACCGGCAATGGCCGCAGAACAACGGAGTTCACGATCGCGAATAGCGCTGTGTTGGCGGCGATGCAAACAGAAAGGGTTAGAAGAACGGTAAGCGCAAATCCCTTGGCCCGCCACATCGAACGCGCTGCGTATTTTAAATCAAGGAAAAGCACATCCATGATTTGCCTCCCTCGGCGCGGTGACCCTAATCATCCACAGCCGGGACGCACCGCCCCTTGCCATTCAGTACGGATCGGCAACGGAAAAGTTCCCCTGATCAAAGCACAACAACCACGGGCGCGCGCAGCAACTCCTGGGATGCCACAAATCATACATGGAAGGCGCCAATTCCTGGCGCGAGGCCGAGTCAATGTTTGGTGCTGCTTCGGGTCCGGCTCTTCGCGTCACGCACATTTGAAAGGCGTATTAAGAACTGGTGGCTGCTCCACGCCTATCTTTCTATATGAACAAATCCGCGCTGACGTGAAAAAAAGTCGCCAGCCTCTTGGCTTGTGTCTTGCTAATGGCACGCTTGCCATGAAACACCTCTGACGTAATCCCCTTCGACCCGAACACTTTCCACAAGTCCTTCTGTGTCAAGTCTCGAGCCTCCATCAAATGTCGGAGAGTCTGCCGCGGGCCTGCCTTCCGAATCGGATAACTCCGCTCTTCATACTCGTCAATCAGCACCGTCAGCAACTCCGCAAGTTCGCGTTCTTCAGCGCTGGGATTCTCGCGCTCGTCGAGGCGCAGCAATTCATTCGCCAGTCGCTCGTGTTCGTCCTCCGTGCGAATCACATGCGGAAGTGCGCGCCGCAACAGCTGTCCGTAGCTCTTCTCGTCGAGATCGATGGTCGTGGTGCTCATTGTTTCCAATCCCTTCTGTCATACTCCGCGTGCGTCAAAATGTGCAAAACAAAGACTCGTTGGGTCTGGTAGTTCACCCTGGCAATCAATCGATACTTGTTCCCGGCGATGTTGAAGATGGTTCTGCGCCCCACCCGATCAGCATTGTGATAAATCTGTTTCATCTCCGCGGGTGTCTGCCAAGCCGCTCTTCGTACCACCCCGTACCAGGATTCAAGGCTTGCCTTTGCGTCCGGGTGCCTCTGCCAGAATTGCACCAAAGCGCCTCGCTTTATGATGCGCATACCGTTCCAAGGTTCTCATAATGAGAACAACGCGTCAACTTACATTTCCAGCGGGTGCCCCACCCTCGTTTCGTGAGGGTGGGCTCTTGGGGTTTTCAATCCTCCGGCGCTCACCTCGCGCCCATCACTTCTTCACCACCGTCACCACCACCTGCGACGGATATTGCTTGGAGTGATGCACCGCGTTGTGTGCCACCACTCCTTTTTCCTCGTCATAATTATTCCCGCCCGTATTCAGGTTCCTGTCGAACCGCGGAAAATTGCTGCTCGAAATCTCAATCCGCAGCTGGTGCCCCGCCTCAAAATAATTGCTCGTGTTCAGCGGCTGTAGCGTCACCTTGTACACCTTCCCCGGCTCCATCCAAACCAGCGGCTTGTCGTACCCATCCCGATACCGCAGCCGCTGGATCGACTCATCCAGGTTGTAAGCCCGCCCATCCGGATACACGTCGACCACTTTCACCGTAAAGTCCGTGTCCTTCGCGTCCGACGAAACATACAGCGTCGGCGTAATCGGCCCGCTCAACTCCGTCCCTTCCTTAAACGGTTCCGACGTGTAAACCAGAATGTCGTTCCGCGCTTCCATCTTCCGTTGATCGAACGCCCCGGCTTGCACCGCCGTCCCCGTGCAGCACACATTCCCCCCGTACGACGGCACCGGATTCATCGGATCGTAAGTAAATGAATCGGGCTTATCCGCGGCAGGAGCAGACGTAACTAGCGCCCCATCTCCTGTCAAAGAATTCGCTCGGCCCGCACTGGATAGGTACATCGTCATCGTCTGCGCACCGGCCGGTGGCCACGTCTCCGACGTCTGCCACTTATTCATTCCCATCGTGAAATACGTCACCTTCGGCATCGAGTCGATCTTCTCGCTCTTCTCCCCTTTCAAAAACCGGTCGAAAAAGCTGTACGTAATCTCCTGATAGTCGAGCCGCGCATCCCCCATGCTCCGTTCGCCGACCACCGTATCTTCCGTCGCTCGCGTGTACGCGCAGTGCCCCACCGGCGCAATAATCACCCACTGCTCGTTCGCGATCTCCGGTTTCGCCGTTTTCCGCACGTGATTGTAAAGCTCCAAGTTCGGTCCCATCGACACGTCGTACCACGTCATGAACCACAACCCCGGCAAATTCAGAGGCATGTCATCGTGATACAGCCCGCCCTTGTACCACGCTGGATCATTGGGAGTGCGCTGAATCATGCGTCCGCCCGTGGGAACAGGCATCGCGTCCGCGTAAATCCCGTGCGGCGCATCCACCGCTTTCAAAATATCCTGCTCCGGCAAATGCCACAGCGCCTTGGACCAGTCCACCGGCGGAAGTTGCTGCGCCAGATCAAACGCCTTCGACGCGCGAATCAAATCCTCCTGCGAAGTATTCGCCGGAAACATCGGCCGCACCTGGTTCTGCTCTCCATAAATCCACGTAATAAACAGCATCTGCACGGCCCCGCCGCGATACCAGTTTCCCTGCTCGTAATACGGCCCCACGCGTCCGACGCCCGCGCCAAAACTTTGGATATTCATCGCCGCATACGCCGGATGCCCCAAAGCCGCAATCCCCATCTGATATTCCGCCGTCGACGAGCATCCCGTCGTTCCCACTTTCCCGTTCGCCCAGGATTGCGCTTTCAGCCAATCCAGCATGTCCGTTCCATCCGTCCGCGGTGCGCCGAGAATGTCGTAATTCCCTTCCGAGAAAAAATGCCCGCGCTCGTTCTGCACCACATAGGCATAACCGCGCTTCACTGCCGTAAGCGCCGCCCGCATGTCCGCCGGCAATCCGTTGCGCACATCCCAGAAATTAAAATTGTAAGGCGTGCGCACCCAGATAATCGGCGCCGGCCCCGTCGCATTTTTCGGCCTGTAGATATCCGTCGCCAAACGCACACCATCCCGCATCGGCACCATCACTTTCCGCTCGATGATCGCAACCGATTCAAGCTCCTTCTCCGTCTGCACTCGCTGATCTTTCTGCTCCTGCGTGAGCGGTGTCCCCTGCTGCGCTCTCAAGGCACCAATCGAAACCGCGCCAGCAACTACAATCGCCAAACCCATCCGACTGAACGAATTATTCATCACGTAGCTGTCCTCTCCAAAACGCCAGCGAGATTAACACCATGCACTCCATCGCGTGAAGGCTTTGTAAAATTCGAGTCATGCAAGTGTCTTCTCATTCGCAGGTTGCATGTCCCCTCTCCGGACGCGATACTGGATTCATGTCCGCGGTCGCATCCAGCCCAGCCCTACGCGTCACAGGTCTGCGCAAGGCCTATCAAGACGTGGTCGCCGTCAACGGCCTCGACCTCGAGGTACGCGCCGGCGAATGCTTCGGCCTTTTGGGACCCAACGGCGCGGGCAAAACAACCACCGTCGAAATCTGCGAGGGCCTGACCGAGCCGGATTCCGGCGACGTCGAATTGCTCGGCATGCACTGGAACTCTGATGCAAAGCAGCTCCGGCAACGGCTTGGCATTCAGTTACAAGATACGCAGCTTTCTGAGAAACTTACGGTCTTCGAAACGCTCCGCTTATTCCGCAGCTTTTTCGACCAGGGCCCGGGCGCTTCCGATGCCATAGCGCTCGTGCAACTCGAAGAAAAAAAGAATTCGCGCGTCGGCAATCTTTCCGGTGGCCAGAAGCAGCGACTGGCGCTCGCCTGCGCGCTCGTCGGTGATCCCGATTTTCTTTTTCTCGATGAACCCACCACCGGTCTCGACCCGCAAGCCCGCCGTCAGCTCTGGGATTTGATCGAGCAATTCAAATCCTCCGGCCGCACCATTCTTCTCACTACGCACTATATGGACGAGGCTGAACGCCTCTGCGAACGCGTCGCCATCATGGACAACGGCAAGCAAATCGCCCTCGGCAGCCCGCGAGAACTGATCGCCTCCACCTGCGCGGAACACATGGTCGCGTTTTCCGCGGGCGCCAATTCCCACGCGCTTGATATTCCCGCGCTGCGTAAAATTCAGGGTGTCCGCGACGTCCGTTCCGAAAATGGCACCGTCGAAATGCAGGTCACTGAATTGCATCTTGCCGTGCCGGCTTTGCTCGCGGAATTGACGCGCCAGAATATTCCGCTCACCGAACTGAGCACGCATTCCGCGACGCTGGAGGATGTGTTCGTCTCCTTGACGGGGCGCCATCTCCGCGATGAGTGAGCACAACGAGCAATCAAAATGAGTGAAACTACCGCCATCCCTGATATTCAAGTCCGCGCAGACGAACGCAAAGCCCCTCGGGGCAAGACGTTTGCCGAGCATCCGCTCGTGCAACTAACCATCGTGCGCTTCCTCGAGACGCTCCGAGAACCGGAAGCGCTCTTCTGGATATTCGCGTTTCCCATTCTTCTCGCCGGTGGCCTGGGCATTGCGTTCCGCAATCGTCCTGCGGAAGTGCTGAAGATCGCGACGGTTACGCCGCAACTCACGCAGTCTCTGCAACATGAAAAGCTTCTCGCCGTGCAGCAACTCGATGCAAACGCGGCGGAAGAAGCTCTGCGCACCGGTAAGATTGCTTTGCTAGCCGAGCCTGGCGCGAACGGCACTATCGTCTATCGTTACGACGATACGAATCCGGAAGGCCGCACCGCGCGCATGCTCGCGGACCGCGCGGTGCAGCAAGCCGCGGGACGCGCTGATCCCGTTGGTTCGAGCGATGTGCTGATGCGCGAACCCGGCTCCCGCTACATCGACTTCCTCATTCCAGGATTGCTTGGAATGAATCTGATGGGCAGCGCGATTTGGGGCATGGGTTTCACCGTCGTTGATATGCGGCGCAAGAAGCTGCTGAAGCGATTGATTGCGACGCCCATGCCAAAGCAATACTTTCTGCTTTCCTATGTACTCTCGCGCATCCTGATGCTCGTGGCCGAAGTGGGTATCGTGCTGGGCTTCGGCGCTTGGATTTTTCATGTGCCGGTGCGCGGCTCGCTGCTCAGTCTCGCGGTGGTGTGCCTCCTCGGTTCGCTTACATTCAGCGCGATGGGATTGCTGCTCGCGTCGCGCGCCAGGACCATCGAAGCGGCTTCCGGCTTGATGAACGCCGTTATGCTGCCGATGTGGATCGCTTCCGGCGTTTTCTTTTCCGCGCAACGATTTCCGGACGTTGTGCAGCCCTTCATCAAGGCTTTGCCATTGACCGCGGCAATCGATGCGTTGCGCGCGAATATGTTGCAGGGCGCGAATCTCGTTCAGTTGGCGCCGCAGATCGGCGTGCTGAGCGCCTGGCTTATTTTTTGCTTCATTCTCGCGCTGAAACTTTTTCGCTGGCGCTAACTACTTCCCTTGTAGGGGCGCGATTCATCGCACCCCGTCTTGCCCGGGCGCCTAGACTTGGAGCCTTTGTTTTTTTCAAAGCCCGCCAAGAAATCCCGCTAGCTCACCGCCTTTTTGTGAAATTGCCGCAGGCCAACGATGAGAAACAGTGCGTTGAACCCGAGGAGAGCGATGAAGACAGCTAGCAGAGATAGATGCGGAAACTGTGGCACTAGCGTCGCGCGCAAACCTTCGCTAGCGTAAACCAGCGGATTCACGAGCACGGCTTTCTGCATAATCGGAAAATTCGTAAGCGCGCTCCACGGATAGTACGTGCAGCCGAAAAAGATCATCGGAGCAAGGACGAGGGAAAACATAAGGCCAATGTGGGTTTGCTCGACGCTGCACCCGAGCGCTAACCCGCCGCATGCGGAAAATAGCGCCACAAGAAAGGCAACAAGTCCAAAGAGAATCGGCCGGTGCAGACTCAAATCCACGCCCGGCCTAAGCAGCAGCCAAGCTGCTGGAATGACCATGAGTCCGGCGGCGAGCGCTTGCAAAGTTCCAGCGACAACTTTTTCAATCGCGACCCAGGAAATGTCCATGGGAGCAAGCAAGCGGTCTTCGATTTCGCGTGTGAATTGAAACTCTCCGATGAGCGGCATGGCCACCGCCCAAATGCCCGTGCCGACCATGCTGAGCGCCATGATGCCCGGAAGCAGCAGGCTCTTGTAGGAAGGCGGCATGTAGCCGCTACCGACCATCACTCGGCCAAAAATAAACACGAACATCAGCGGCTGCAAAAACGTCTGGAAGAGCAGCGCCACGATGTTGCGGCGCGCTACGCGCGCGTCACGGGCCAGCATGGCCATAAAGGCTTTGTAGTTCATTCGCGCAGGCTCCTGCCGGTGTGGTGCAGAAAGAGATTCTCGAGGCTGGGTTCGGAGATGTGCACGTCGCACAACTCCGCGTTTGCCGCAACCGCGAGATTCGCCACGTCCGAAACGAGTGAACCGCCGCGGTCAGCGTAAAGATCGGCGCCATTATTTTCTGTGGCGCGAACCTCGCGAACGCCAGAAAGCGCCTTCAATCGCTCCAGCAGGTCGGGGGAGTGCTGGCCGAAGCGGACGCGCACCAAGTAGCCGCCCGGCACGGAGGCTTTCAGCTCGGTCGGCGTGCCGAGCGCGATGATGCGGCCATGATCGACGATCGCAAGCCGCTGACAGAGCGCGTCGGCTTCTTCCATGTTGTGGGTAGTCAGTAGAACGGTTTTGCCGCTGTGGTTGTATTCGCGAATAATCTCCCAGAGAAGCAATCGCGTCTGCGGATCAAGGCCGGCGCTTGGTTCATCCAGGAAAAGTACTTGCGGGTCGTGCATCATAGCGCGCGCGATGGAGAGTCGTTGCATCATGCCGCCGGAAAACCCGCGGACGATTTGGTCGGCGCGATCCGTAAGCTTGAAGCGCTCGAGAAGAGATGCTGCGCGGCTGTTACGCTCGTGGGAGCTCAGGCCAAAGTAGGCACCGTGAAAAGTAAGAATTTCGCGAGCCGTCAATGAAAAATCGAGATTGGGACGCTGGGCCACGACGCCGATCAAGCGTTTCACCGCCGACTGTTCTTTCCACACGTCATGTTCTGCAATCCATGCCTGGCCGCTGGTGGGCCGCACGCGCGTTGTCAGGATGCCTACTGTTGTGGATTTTCCGGCGCCGTTTGGCCCGAGGAGGCAGAAAATTTCGCCTGACTGGACATCGAGAGATAGTCCATTTAGAGCGACAATTTCCGGCTTGGGTTGTTTTCCTTTGCCGCGCTTTGCAGCAAACGAAAACGGGCCGCCCGAGCCGGCCGCGAGCGGCGGCGCCGTGTTATAGACCTTGCGCAATTCGTTGGTGCGGATACCGGCCGCCATGTCTCCATGCCTCTCATCTCTACCTTACGAATGCGCCCGTATAAAAGTTACTTCGCTCAAAGCTCGTCGCTTCGGGGCCTCCCGCAATCCGCGGAATCGGATCAAGTACCGGTTCGAGCGTCAGCTTGCTTGGAGCAAAAAGCGCACAGGCAAGAGTGCCTGTGCTACCTCAGCGGTCTTGGGATAATTCCAGAGTAGCGGGACAAGTGTCAATTCGAGATCCCCTCTCATCTTCAGCGGCCTGAGTAGCGCTGTTCTTTCCAGGGATCGCCGTAGGCGTGATAGCCGTTGCGCTCCCAGAAGCCGAGGCGATCGTAGCTGAGGAGTTGGAAGCCGCGAACCCACTTGACGCTTTTCCAGGCATAGAGATGTGGAACGATGAGGCGCAACGGGCCGCCATGCTCTGCGGTAAGCAGCTCGCCGTCATGCTCGAAGGCGAAAAGGACATTTGGTTTTAGCAAATCTTCTAGCGGGACGTTGGCCGTGTAACCTTCCTCAGCGAGGATGGAAGCAAAATGAGCGTCGGCCTTAGGCTTGACGAGCTTCATCACGTCCGTGAAGAGGACACCCTTCCAGTGATTGTCGAGGCGGCTCCAGTGTGTGACGCAGTGGAAGTCCGATAGCGTTTCGGTTTGCGGCAACGCGCGAAAGTCATTCCAAGTCAGTCGCTTTGCCTCTTCGACTTCACCGGAAATCTGGAAGTCCCATCTCGCTGGATTGAACAGCGGGATGCTGCCGTAGTGCAGCACGGGCCATTTCAAGGTGAGCGACTGCCCAGGCGGCAGACGGCCTTCGGCCTTGGCCTTGTTTTCCAATTCTTTGCGCGTTCCTAGTTCTCCAAATAGCGACATGCCGTTTTCCTTTGCAATGGGATCATCCTTCATAGTATGTCCCAAATATCAGGCGTCCAGTAGATGAGCGATAGGGTCCGCCTCAGAAGGCGGACCCTACAACGTCTGAGAGCCGAAAGACTGCGGTCAGGAGAGAAAACATGCTGGCAGCTGCGAAGATGGCGGGATTCCTGCTTACGAAGGATTACGACAAGGCGCGCGCGTTTTACGAGGGCAATCTGGGATTCGAGTTTGTGAGCCTTGACCAGTTTGCGCTGGTGATGCAGGCGGGCAAGAGCATGATCCGGATCTCGAAGGTTCCAACGTTCACGGCACTGCAGAGCACCGTGCTGGGCTGGCAAGTGGACGACATCGAAGCGATCGTGGATTGGCTCGTGAAGCGCGGCGTGGTCTTTGAGAAATACCCGTTCGTGCAGGACAAAGAACGCGGGATTTGGACCGCGCCGGGTGGAAGCAAAGTGGCGTGGTTCAAGGATCCGGACGGAAATGTTTTGGGCGTGTCGGAGCACCATTGAGCGCCGTCGATCTGGATTGCGGTTCATTTGACGAGTGCTGTCAGGTGCGTACGGCAGCGTAGTCGTTGGAAGTCTCATCGGCGAGGACTTCGTCAGGCGAGGGCGCGCTTTGCGGGGGTTGCTCGAGAAGATCGGTTGGCGGATCTTCTCGAGATTGCTCGTCGCCCTCGATCGCTTCTTGTGTGGCCTCGGAGTCAAAGCTGGCGGCGTACTCCTTGTCCATGCCGGGAAGAGTGCTGAGAAGCAGCTGCGAGGCGTAGGCGATGGCCATGGCATCCTTGCGGTCAATGCGTTTGCGAGCGAGTTGCCTGACGAGATTGGCGAGGAGAGTGTTGACCTCGTCAGCGGTGGCCAGTTCGCCGGTGGAGTCCAAGAGTTCAGAGGCGACGGTTTCGGCGTCGGGCCGCGATGCGGCGGATTGCGCGAGATGATGCTGGCAAAGCGAATCGTGATCGAGAGCAATGAGCATGCGACAGCGGCGGCCGCGGGCATTGATATGATGGCACTGATTGACGGTTAGAGATTTAGCGGACATGGTGATTTCCTTTCAAGAAAGAGAAAAAGCGACGTAATGAGGTAATGAGATAACGAAGCAACGAAAGAACTCGATATCGTCATCGTCCTGAAAGGGTCCCCCACACCGCATCCCCCCACCCCTCCCCCCTGTTTTTTGTAAGAATATGATTCTGTGGAAGTTAGGTGGTGGGCGTGTGCTAAGAATATCATTCGATGGGAGTTAACGGACCGTGTAGAGGTGCGTCCAGAGCGATGGGGGCGGCGGTGAATGGAGATTTTAACGCAGAGTTCAGATTGGGCATGGAGCGGAGGAGCTGCGAGTTGCGGATGGAGGGCAGGATGGGGTTGCGCAGGCAAGAGGACTCCTTCTTAAACTCGCCGCGCAGAAGAACACCATTATGGCAGATTAGTATTTATTGTCAAGATATAACTGATAATTACTTTATTTTGTTGAGGATGAGAGGTGCCAATTCGAATTGGCACCTCGGGATTTTGACGAAACTGGATGCCGCGTCCAGTTTCCGGTAACCCGACGAGCCAGGAGCTAGAACGATAGAGGACTCATTCAAGTCAGTGAACCGCCGCGGCAAGCATCGTCACATCGTCGCCGAACTCACCGCCGCAGAATTTCATCACCTCTTCCATCACCCGCCGCTGGCAATCCGCCGCTGACGTTCGCGCAGACGCAGTCGCCGCAGCGATTCGCTGGTACCCGAATTCCTCCGCCTCTTTGTTCGCCGCTTCGCTCACTCCATCTGTGTAAAGCAACAGCCGGTCGCCCGAAGCCAGTCGAATCGTGAAATCCTGATACGTCCACTCCGGCTGCACGCCGAGAACTCCACCTTGCCCCGATAGCAGCTCTGTTCGCCCTCCAGCGTGCACCAGAATCCCGGGACAGTGTCCCGCGTTCTCGTACGTAAGGGTTTTCTTCTGCCCGTCCAAAATCCCATAAAAAAACGTAATGAATTTCCCGAGCGCCACATTCCCGCAAACAAAGGCATTCAACTTTCCGCATACCATTGCGGGCGAGGCGTCTGGCATGGCATATGCGCGGAAAGCCGCTTGCAGATTCGCCATCAGCAGAGAAGCGGTCAGCCCTTTTCCCGAAACGTCGCCCACACATATCCCAATGCGATTGTCGTCCAGGCGCAGCACATCAAAATAGTCTCCTCCCACGGTCCTCGCCGGTTGCCACGCGGCCGCCAACTCGATGCCCGGAAGCTGTGGCAATTCCTTCGGCAACAAGTCCTTCTGGATCTCCAGCGCGCGCTTCAACTCCTGTTCTTGCTGCTGCAGTTCCAGCGTTCCGCGCTCTACGGCTTGCTCCAAGAGTTTGTTCTTCGCCTGCAATCTCTCCTGAATCTGTAAAACCGCGTAGCTGGCAATACCCCCCACCATGCACGCCACCACAACGATCTTCCAACTCGCGCGAAATACTGGCCAGTAGGGACCCATTGACGGGTGCATCCAGAGAAGCAGTGCCACCGACGCGAACGCGCTCAAAAATGCGCCAAACGCTAGCAGGGGTATATAGAGAATCCAATTCCACGGGAATGGCCGGTGGCTATAAGTCCGGCTGCCGAAAAACAACAACGCGTACAAGGCGTTCCCGACTACCAGAATACAAACACCCATGAAAAGAAGGGGTATGCCCGGAATCACCGCCGCGAACAGCGCGGAGATCAGTACGCCTCCGAAAACGATCCGCTGCTCCACCCGAAGGACCTCACGGAGAAGCGGCTTGACTGCCAGTTTCCAGGAACCGAACTGAGTGGACAAAGGAGCCTCGGACGTAGCTCCAACTTAACTCACCGGCCTGCCCGCAACAACCCCCGCGCCTTGCCTCCCAACTCCCGTCTCTCGACTCCAGGTTCCAGTTTGATTCAGTCCGCGCAATTCGTGCTCATAACGGCGATTCGTTCCTGATCCGGCGGGCGAAAGTTGTCGCAAGTTCCACCGGACAGGCCCGCCGGCTTCCACATCGCGGGAGCCTCAAGAGCAACAGATAAATCTAGGACGATATTCGGCGCGGCATTCAGGGCAGAACACTTGAGGAAGTGATGATACCGGGACTCAATTTCCAGCAAGGTCCCGGTTGAGGTTGCGAGCTCAACTGGAATGATAGAGCAATATATGTCCGTCAACGGCGTTTACCGAGAATTGGATTTCTTCGGAGTCAGCGCCTTTCCGTCTTGGTCGGTCATGTGTTTATCGTTCGGAAGAGGATTCTCAATGAAGAACGTACAAGGCTCTCTGCTGATGCATGTTCCGTTGTGTAACGCGTGACCGGGGACAACTAGGTAGGAGCCCGCGGTCAGTCTTACCGCCGGATTCGGCTTGACCTCGTAGTTCATGACACCGCTAACTACGTACATCGTCTGGGGATTGCTGTGCCAGTGCCAGTTGACCCAAGCCCCTGGGTTAACCTTGGCGTACATCACCCACTCTCCTGTCTCTGCACTGCCAGTTACGTTCATTCCATATGTCCCAGGCGCATCAGAATCTTCCATCCACTGCCCCTTTTCCGGAGTCCAGTATCTCGAATTGGTGGCGGAGTTCGTCGGATTCTCATTGACGCTTTGCCCAAATACAATCGTCGAGATGACGAGAAACCCTGCGAGAAGTCCAAGTCGATTCGTCAAGGCTTCCTCCGTTGGGAGCGAAAGTGTTTCATTCTATGACGTAGACAATCGCACCGTGCACTTTCTCGAGTCAAGTCCAGATAAGTCGTGCGAGCTATAGATGCGCGGGCGCGGATTTGGCGATGATCAGGGTGATGTCGTCGTGCTGTTCGTGGGGGGAGAATTGGCGGACGTCGGCGACGATGTTCTGTAAGAGGGATTGGCTGGGTTGGGAGCGGTGGCGGAGGAGGGATTCGATGAGGCGAGCTTCGCCATATTCGTCGCGCACGTCGTTGAAGGATTCGGTGATGCCGTCGGTGTAGAGGAGGAGGGTGTCGCCGGGGTGGATGGTTCGTTCGCCTAGTTCGCAGTCCCACTTTTTGAAAATGCCGAGGACGGTGGCGGTGGGGTCGAGGCGATCGATCGAATCATCGCGGCGGAGTAGGAGTGCGGGAGGATGGCCGCAGTTGATGTAGCGGAGGCGGCCGCTGGGAACATGGTAGTCGGCGAAGAAGAGCGTGGCGAAGGCGCCGTCGGGCGTGTTTTGCGAGAAGAATTGGTTGACGACGCGAAGAATATTTTCCAGGCAATCATGCGCGATGGAACACTGGCTGCGGAGATTGGCTTGAAGATTGGCCATGAGCAGCGCAGCGGCGATGCCTTTGCCGGAGACGTCGCCGATGACGAGGCCGAACCGGTCGGGGCCGAGGTCGAGAAAATCATAGTAATCGCCGCCTACGGCGCGCGCGGGATAACAGTGGCCGGAATAGTCGAGCGCGTGGATCGGCGGGCGAACTTGCGGAAAAAAACGGCACTGGACTTCGTTGGCGATTTCGAGTTCCTGGGCGGCGCGGCGTTCGAGTTCGAGTTTGGCGGCGGTGGCGCGGCGCTGGGCTTCAAGGGCGTGGGTGATTTCGTCGAAGCTGACGAGGGAGAAAGTGTTGCCGTCGGGATCGCGGAAGCGGGTCGAGACGCCGCCCCAGATGGGGGATTCTTCGCCGAGCAAAGGAGATTCGAGAGTGTTGCGGACGGTGCGCGTATCGGGGTCGAACTTGATGCGGCGGAGGCGCGGGGTGTGTTGGAAGCGGACGCCGCGTCTTGACCATTCCTGATATTTTGCTAGGACATCTTCGGTGATAAGGGTTAGGCGGGTGGAGCGTCCGATGAGCTTGAAGTCGAGGGAGTCGGGCTTGGGGGTGACGAGGGAGAGGACGGCTTGGCCGTCGGGAGGGGCGACGGCGACGAGGCGTTCGCCGGATTGGAGCTTGGCGTCGTAGGCGAGGTGGAAGCCGAGCAAGTCGACGTAGAAGCGGAGGCTGCGGTCCTGGTCGCGGACGTAGATGTTGATGGAATGTATGCGGAGATGAGGGGAGGGATTCGGGGATGGTACGAGGGCGGACACGGGAAGATTATACGGCGGGGCTGGGCAGCGGACGAAACATAAGAAAAAAGATAATGTGGAATCAAGAAGTTAAACCACTCCTGCTGCGCAAAGGCGTTGTGAGTCGAGCCGCCGCGATCGTCGACCAGATCGCTAAGAGAAAGCACCAGCATAAAATCCCAGCATGTCTCAAGAGAAAGAGCATCGGACCTCTCCAACCGCGCTGGCCATATTCGGACGAGAATCTTACTTGTTGGACTACCAAGTAGGCGATGCAAGACCAGAACCCTAACGCAACTACGACGAGCACCGTTCGCCACACTCCGCGTTTGCGGACACTTCTTTGCGGGAGTAGCCCGAAGTCGATTCGCCAGCCGATGAACCACCACCAGATAAGAATCGTGGGCAACTCGAATAGCAATCTTGCCTGGTTGTTTCCCACGCCCAGTAACAAGAATATCGCCAGATCCAAAGCGTATGCAGGAGCGTTAATTCCCTGAAGCAAGATCCACGAGCTCTGATATGGCCAAATGGGCGGGCCCGTATCCCAACCCATTCCCACACTCTCGATTACTTGCTCATTGTGGAGCTCCCATGCGATCAGAGCGATGGCGATGCACCCGAAGACCAGCGGCAGAACGAGTCGAAACCGGAGAGTGCTCATATTGATTTAGACACCACCAAGCTACCATTCGGACCGGCGGTATAGCACCAACTCGTCGTAAAGGCATTCGTCGGAAGCTGAGCTACTGGGAAGGTTTGGGCTCGCGTGACAGAGAAGGGCAAAGTGGGGGACAATTTGTTACGGTCGAAGCATAGAGTAGCGTGCGGTTCTGAATGCGGGATAGGAAAATTCTTAAAGAACCGGTCTGAAGACCGGCCACTACAGGGGTCGATGGCGGGGCCAGTACAGGAGATGGAATGACGGCGAAAATATTGGATGGGGCGAAGATACGGGATGCGATGTTTGGGGAGTTGAAGGATGAAGTGGCGATCCTTTCATCGGCGGGGATACGGCCGGGGTTGGCGGCGGTGTTGGTGGGGAACGATCCGGCTTCGCAGCTTTATGTGAAGAGCAAGATTGCGGCTTGCGAGCAGTTGGGGATGGGGAGCGGGTTGATTACGCCAGCGGCTAGTGCGACGACGGCGGAGATGCTCGCGATTGTGGAGGATTTGAATCGGGACAATGATACCGACGGGATTTTGATTCAGTTGCCGTTGCCGGCGCAGGTGGATACGAAGCGCGTGCTCGAGGCCGTCGATCCGGCAAAGGATGTGGATGGGTTTCATCCTGTTAATTTGGGGAGATTGGTTAGCGGACGGCCCGGTTTGGTGGCGTGTACGCCGGCGGGGTGCATGGAGATTTTACGCCGGAACGATATCGCGATTGAGGGAGCGAACGCGGTGGTGCTCGGGCGGAGCGACATTGTGGGGAAGCCGATGGCGCTGCTGTTGATGCACGCGAATGCGACGGTGACGATTTGCCATTCGAAGACGAAGAATTTGGCGGACGTGGTGCGCGGCGCGGATATTGTGGTGGTGGCGATGGGAAAGGCGGGGCTTGTGCAGGCGGATTGGATCAAGCCGGGAGCGGCGGTGATCGATGTAGGGACGAATCGCGTGACAGACGCGGCGGAGGCGGAACGTTTGTTCAGGAACTTCCCTGCCCGCTTGGAAAAATTTAGGGCGAAGGGGAATGCGTTGGTGGGGGATGTGCATCCCGATGCGGTGAATACGGCGGGAGCGTTGACGCCGGTGCCGGGCGGCGTGGGGCCGATGACGATTACTATGTTGATGAGCAATACGGTGAAGGCGGCGCGGATGCGGCGGGCAAAAGCGATTCCGCGCACGATCTCGGCGGGCGGGCCGTCTGGCGTAGGTCCACGGTAAAAGCTGGGGATGAAACGGCTGGGAATTACCGGGGGAATTGCCAGCGGGAAGAGCACCGTTGCGGGTATGTTGCGCGAGCTGGGATTTCGCGTGATTGACGCGGACGCGTTGGGGCATGAAGTGATGGAGCCGGGAACGCGGGCGTTCGAAGAGATTAAGCGCGGATTCGGAGAAGGCGTAGTCGGGGCGGATGGGCGGATTGATCGAAGGAAACTTGGAGCGATGGTGTTTGCTGATCGGGGAAAATTGGAGCGGTTGAACGCGATTGTGCATCCGCGAGTGGAAGAGGAGATGGTGCGGCAATTTGGGGAGTGGGAGAAGAGTGGCGTGAAGGATGCGGCGTTTGTGGAAGCGGCGTTGCTTGTGGAAGCGGGATATCAGAGAGCATTGGATGGGTTGGTGGTGGCGTGGTGCCGACCCGAGCAGCAGATGGAGCGATTGTTGGCACGGGGGTTGAGTGAGGTGGAGGCGCGGCGGCGGATTGCGGCGCAAATGCCTGCGGAGGAGAAGTTGAAGTTCGCGACGGCGAAGATTGATTGCTCGGGGTCATTGGAGGAGACGCGACGGCAGGTGGAGGAGTTGACGGCGAAGTTGAGGCGTGGGGCGGCGGAGAACGTCTAAGAGAAGAGCGAAGAGCGGGCACGGCCCTTCGAAGCTCAGGGTAAACGTGCCGTGCCTCTACGGAATTTGGAGCGCTCCGCGAGAAAATCTCGTGTGGTATCGTTAGATTTGAGTGCGGTCGAGGAAGGATTGCGAACATGAGTGCGGGAAAAGGGACAAATGCGGTGCGATTGTTTGTGGCGGCAGTGGTGATTATTGCCGGGGCATATTGGGCAGGAGGACGTTGGGGACAGCGCCAGCCGAGGAAGGTCGAGGCTCTGCCATTGGGGACGACGGCGGGTACGGCGGCGGCTGGAACAGAGGTGACGCAAGTTTCTGCTCGGGACGCAGCGCTTACGGACGACGAGTCCATCAACGTGCGGGTTTACCGGCAGGCGTCGGCGGCGGTGGCCAACGTCCTGACCAAAGCGACGGAATATGATTTCTTCATGGATCCAGTGCCAGTGGAAGGGGCGGGGTCGGGGTTCGTGATTGATCCGCGCGGATACATTTTGACGAACTTCCACGTGGTGCAGGAGGCGCAGTCGATCGAAGTGGTTCTCGGCGACCAGACGCGGTATCCAGCGAAATTTATTGGCGCGGACCAACGCAACGATGTGGCGCTGATAAAAATCGATCCGAAAGGCAAGACGCTGGTGGCGCTGCCGTTGGGCGATTCATCAAAACTGCAAGTGGGGCAAAAAGTTCTGGCGATCGGAAACCCTTTCGGGTTTCAGAGCACGCTGACGACGGGAGTGGTGAGCGCGCTAGGGAGAAACGTTCAGACGAGCCAGACGACCCTCATTGATGAAGCGATTCAGACGGATGCGGCGATTAATCGAGGAAATTCCGGCGGGCCGCTGATCAATTCGCACGGAGAAGTAATCGGAATCAATTCGGCGATTTATACGCCGAGCGGGACAACCGCCGGGATTGGGTTTGCGATTCCTGTGAACACGGCGAAAAGAATCGCGCACGATTTGATGACGGAAGGCCGCGTGCGGCAGGCTTTTCTTGGCGCACAAACTTTGTCGGTGGGCGGATGGCTCTCGGAGGCGCTCGATCTTCCGGTGCAAGAGGGATTGCTGATCGAACAAGTAACGAAGGGCGGGCCAGCGGCAACGGCGGGCTTGCACGGGGGAGACCGTGCAGCGCAGGCAGGGATGCAGCGGATTATTATTGGCGGCGATGTGATCGTGGCGATTGACGGGCAGAAAATTGGAAGTCAATCGGACATGAATTTGGTTTTGAACCGCAAGCGGCCGGGGGATACGGTGAGCGTGACGGTGTACCGGGGCGGCAAGAAGATGGATGTCCCGGTGAAATTGGGGGAGCGGGTTGGGAATGGGAATTGAGAAATAAAGAAGACGTAACGACGTAAAGAGGTAAAGATAAGAGGCGGGCGTCTCGGTGCGCCAGCCGATTGATTTAGATGTTCGATCGGAGAACATCTTTTGGACTTCCCCGCGAGAGGAAAGACGGGAGGGCCCTTCGAGGCTCAGGGTAAACAAGCCCCGCCCCTACAGGATCTTAATTCAGCGCGAGAATTCTGCGCGATGTTTTTCACGATCGGATTCGCTCAGGGAAAACCAGGCTTCGGCGATGTCGCGGACGCGTTCTAGTTCGCGTTGCATTTCTGCGTGCTTGGCTTCGAGGACTTCGGCGTTGGCATCGGATGAGACGTAAATCGGCTGAGCGAAGAGGATCACGGCGCGAGCGAATGGCGCAGGCAGCAGGAAGTGGTCCCAGGTTTTTTCGAAGGTTTTGCCGCGGTCGACGCCGATGTGGAAAACCAGGACGGGGCAGCCGGTTTTTCGGGCGAGCATGACCGGGCCGGGCTTGGCGATGTAGCGAGGGCCGCGCGGACCGTCGATGGTGAAAGCGCAATCGACGCCTTCTTCGAGGCGGCGAGCCATCACCGTTAATCCGCGAAGGCCGCCACGGGAAGAACTTCCTTGGGCTGTGCCGAAGCCGAGCCATTCGATGACTTTGCGAGTCCACTGACCATCGAAGGCCGTGGTGTTCATCACGACTACGCCGTGATTGCGGTGCCACCAGACAATCGGAATGATGATGCGGTGCCAGAAGGCCCAGATGCAGCGCTTGCCTGAGGCATGGACGCGCTCGGCGTTTTGCCAGCCGAGAACTTCGTAACGCAACGTGGGGCCGAGAATGCGAATCACACTGTAGACAGCGGCGGCGATAAAGGGGATTTGAATGCGACGCGACCAGGGGAGGTCGGGAAGGCGGGTGTCGTAATGGGCGCCGATGGGCTCGGGTGAGATTTTTTTGGCGGAATCCTGGGCGGGATCAGGCAGCGCGGGGCTGGTAGCGTCGGGTGGAGTCATGGTTTCTGAGTGCGCCTGCCGAGAAGGCGACGTGACGTATAGTATAGGCGAGAGTTTCTTGCCCAGCTTATTGGAGACTAATTAAGAGTGCGGTTCAAAGTTTATTCGCGCGAAGACGTGCGGCGGGCGCGGCTTTTGGCCGTGGGCAGCGCAGTGCTGTTCGCCGGACTTTTTGTTGCGGCCGCGGCCAAAACGGAAACTGTGGCGGCCTCGGACCAGCCAGGGGGCGATGCCGTCGGGCTCATCGAAGGCGAAGACATTCGCGTGACCGGGCCGATGAGCGTGGAAGTGGTTGGTGGACAGACGAAAACCATTTTGCGGAGCGGCAGCGATGTGCACGTGCAGTCTGGGCAGGCGCGGATTAGCCTTGTGGAAGGCGGACAGATTTCCATTTGCGGGCCGGCGCATTTTTCTGTGCTGAAATCCGGGGGAGCGCTGACGGTGGCGCTGGAAAGTGGCGTGATCCACGCGCAGGTCGAGGCGGAGCCGGCGCTAAGCGTGTATACGGCGGAGATTCAAGCGCAGACGCTGGCGATCGGCGATGATCCGCGAGAAATTCTTGTGGGCTTCGAGAGTCCGGGGCTGATGTGCATTCGCACGTATCGAGGAGCGCTGCGTGTAGAGCAGCAGCTGAGCGGACGGAGCGTGATCGTGCCGCAGGGCGTGGACGTGATGATGGCCAACGGGCAAATCGACGCGATGCACAATGGCGCGGGACACTGCCAGTGCGGATTGCAGATTGCGAAGTCCAGGACGATTCCGTCGCCGGCGAATGGAACCGGGGCCACGGCTGGAGAGAGCGGAACGAGCGCAGCCGCACCGAATGCAAGCGACGCGCCCTCATCTGGCGAAAACACGGAGAAGAAGGAAGAGCCGATTTACACCGTGATTATGCCGCCGCTGAGATTTGATGCGAACGCGAAAGTGCAGCCGGAACCGGACCCAGGTTTGATGGTGATCGTCCGGCGCGTGCGGGTGAAGCCTGCACTGGTATTTCAGGGACGGGTGGAAGAAAAGGCAGTAGCAACGGCAACCGCGACCACGACAGCGCCGCAACCGCCCGCAGCAAGCGCTCCAGCGAAAACGCCGCCACCGGCGCAGGGATCCGTTGTCGATCGTGTGCGTTCGTTTTTTCATCGGTTGTGGTCGGGAGGCGCGTGATCTGCGCAGGGGCGCGGAAGGCGGAAAAATGGACGCTAAATCCAAAATACCAGGCGCGGCGAACAACGCCTAAAAACAAAGAGCGGCCCGTTTCGGAAAGCGGGCCTACCGAGTGTGCGGGAATCCAAATTTCAATCGAGAAGTGCGAATTCGTCTACATGCCTTCGTAGTTGGGGCCACCGCCGCCTTCGGGGACGACCCAATCGATGATTTGGTAGGGATCGGCTATGTCGCAGGTTTTGCAGTGGACGCAGTTGGCCGCGTTGATCTTCAGTTTTAGGGTGCCGCTCGGATCTTTCGCCATTTCGTAAACTGCCGCGGGACAAAAATACTGACAGGGGTTGCCGTACTCTTCCACACATTTTGTTGAGCAGATGCTTAGGTCGGCGACGTGGAGATGGCAGGGTTGATCTTCCTCGTGGCGCGTGCCGGAGTGGTAGACGTCGGTGAGGCGGTCGAAGGTGAGTTTGCCGTCGCCTTTGAATCGTTCGGGGGCGGGGCGGCCGTTGATTTTTTTGTAGTCTTCGTAACCGGCGTGGACGTGCATGGGATCGATCAGGCCGCGGCCGCCGGAGATTTGTTGAAGAGCGCCGAGGAAGAGTCCGCCATAGAGACCGTATTTGAAAGATTGGTGAAAATTGCGGACGGCGCGGAGTTCTTTCTTGATGTAGCTCTGCTTGACTTTTTGGGGGAAGGCGCTGAGCGTTTTTGCGGTGACGTCGCCGGTCTTTAGAGCTTCGAAGATTGTTTCGGCAGCAAGCATGCCGCTCTTCATGGCCATATGAATGCCTTTTAGGCGTTGGGAGTCGAGGAAGCTACCGGAGTCGCCGATGATGAGGGCGCCGTCCACGTAATTGCGGGGCATGGAATACCAGCCGCCGGCGGGAAGAGATTTTGCGCCGTAGCGAACGAGCTTGCCGCCTTCGAGAAGATTTTTGACGAAGGGATGCGTCTTCCAGGTTTGGAATGCGGCGTGGGGATCGAATTGCGGATTGGCGTATTCGAGGCCGACGACGAGGCCGATGGAGACGCGATTGTTGGAGAGGCCATAGATCCAGCCGCCACCGTACATGTCCGTGGCTACCGGCCAACCTAGCGTGTGGGCGACGTAGCCGGGAGCGATCTTGCCGGGCTGGACGTCCCACAATTCTTTGATGCCGAGGCTGTAGATTTGCGGGTTGATGTTGTCGAGTTTTTTTGTGGCGACCAGATCTTTTGTAAGCGAGCCGCGGGGACCTTCGGCCAGGACGGTAACTTTGGCGCGGAGTTCGTAGCCGGGAGTGTAGTTGTCTTTAGGCTTGCCGTTTTTGTCGAGGCCTTTGTCTTCGGTGATGACGCCGGCGATGCCATCGCCTTCGTAAATCAACTGCGCGCCGCCAAATTCTTTGAAGACGTTGACGCCGGCGGCTTCCACCAGGCCGCCCAGCCATTTCGTGAGCTTGTTGAGAGAGATTACGTAGTTGCCTTTGTTTTGGAAGGGCGGCGGAGTGATCGGAATGCGGAATGAAGAGTTTTTGGTGAAGAGGAGAGCGGCGGAGTCGGTGACGGGGGTGTCGAGTGGAGCGGATTTTTCGAAATCGGGGACCAATTCGGCGAGAGCTTTAGGATTCATGATGGCGCCGGAAAGTTGGTGGGCGCCGATTTCGCGGCCTTTTTCGAGAACATAGATATTTTCAGCCGAGAGCGGGGGCTTGGCTCCGGAGTCGTTGTGTTTTTTGATGAGATTGGCGAGATGCAGGGCGCAGGAGAGGCCGGCGGGGCCTGCGCCGACGATGAGGACGTCGGCTTCGAGTTGTTCGCGTTGTACGGCCATCGATCTTTCAATTCTACCAAAATTCTACCTGGTGCTTCTCAGCGAAGCTTTTGAAACTGCTCCAGACTCACTCCCAATTGGCTTAGAATTTTAAAGAAAAGCGGCGGTCCCATCTCACGTCCGCCATGGATTGGGATGGTCACGGTACGACCGTCGGCATGTTCCCATTGCTCATGGCTACCTGTTTGTCGTTTGAGAAAGAATCCGAGGGCGATGGCAACTCTTTGAAAATCTCGCGCTTTCGCGCTAGGCATTGACGATCTCGGTCGTATCGGCGGGAAGTGGGATACCCTTCTCGCGATAACCCTCCGAAACCATGTTGAAAACCTGAACGAGTTCAGCGAGAGCAGCCTCGCGAGTGTCCATCAACGCGTAGCAGCCGGGAATAGCGGGAATCTCGGCAACCCAAGCGCCGTCCTGACGATAGAGAACGATTTTGTAGTCTTCAAGTTTCATGACGCGCTCACAGTATAGGTCAAAAGCCCTGGGTTTGGCATGACCCTAATCATTTGCGAAAAGCAGATTCCTCGCTCCGCTCGGAATGACATTGCGGGTGCGTGTGAGGAGTCTTCCCTGTGCTTAGGAAACATCCGAAATTCGTCCTGTGGTGGATCCCCCGCCTGGATCATGGTTAACCATAACTACCCTCCCCTGGGGTTTTTTCGTAACTGCTCATTCTAAAGGAATTCAAACTGCTTGTTTTGTGTTGGTTTCGGAAGTGCTGATTCCACAGAGTTTAGGTGCGCGAATTTGCACTAAAATGGTGCAGACTCCACAAGTGTTGCGAGCAAAGAACTTAGAGTATGAGTTGGCACTAAAAGCAAAACGCCAACCGAAAAGTCGTTGGCGTTCCAGAAGCAATTCGTAGTATTACCTATCACTTACTATACAGCAGGTTGAACCTCTTGTCAAGGAAAGACAAGGGGTGTATCAGTTTTCGATGGAAATCCTGGGCGACACACCCAAGTAAGGAGCACGCATGTCAACAATTCACCTCCACGAGACAACCACATTGACACCGGAGCAGTACGTCGCCGGGCTCACCGACTTCGGGCCTGGCCGCTCGAAGCTGTTTGGCAACAGCGCTGACGAGTACCTCAAGGTGCATCACCTGGGCCAATCAGAAGCTGATGTGACGGAAGGCTCGGGCGGCATCTGGGAACGGCTGCACTACGACTGGTCCGATCCCAACCGGGTCGTCCTTACGACAACAGACTCCAATACATGGGGAGGCGCGTCGGGCCATACCTACACCTTCGCACGTCGGCCCGACGGCATGACCGACATTGACGTGGTCGTGGTGCGCGACGGCAAGAACCTAAAGGGGTGGGTACTCGGCTTTGTGCTCGGAACCATCGGGAAGGGCGTTTTGGAAAAGGCATTTATTAACTCCGTCAAGGCCATTGAAGCCCGGAACGGCACGGCGAGAGAGGGACTTTCTCGAGCGATGAGCGCGTAGCCCTGATTTGCCTGGCTAATCGGGCTTATGGTGAAGCGGGACAGGCGGACCGATTTCCTGACGTCGGATTACCGGTGATCAAACTCAGCCAAAGTTTCAGGCAAAATAATTCGGAAGCTTCCCGTTTGTCCCGGGGTTTCCGATAATCCGACTATCAGAAGTTGACTCTCTGGCGGTCAACAGCGAGGGAATCCCCGCGAATCTTTGTCGCGCGGCTCTAAACTGGAACCGAACCAAATTGCCAGCAATTTCGAAGCTGATCAAAACGCATGAAAACCGTTTGGTACGCCATCAACATCGCTTTGGTCGCACTTGCTTTGCGGGGCGGCTATATCTCCCTATCGCCTGAGAATCTACGAAACAAGAATCCAGATCTGATTTTCTGCAGCTTAATCCTTTTGGTGACGCCATTGTTCGCCCTATTGAGCGTAAACTACTCGATTCGGCGTTGGAACCAAAGCAGGCTTGATCGCCCCTCATTGAGCAGGAACCCTCTGAATTGGTGGAAGGACCCTCTACAGTCTCTATTCATTTCTACATGCGTCATGGGATCAATGGCAGTCGGCGGTGCCCTGCAACATCCCGCTATCGGTTCGGTTGGGTTCTGGATGGTCGGAACTTACACCAGCTTTGCTCTCGGACTCTCCGTCGGTCAGATTCTTGTTTACCGTATATATCGTAAAAACATCAGCACAGCCTAATGCTGGATTCTGCAGTTAGTGCAAGCTGGCGGCGACTGACGTTCTACCCTTGGCTGGATGCGGGCTGAACGCGGCAAAAAAATAGAAAAAACCTCTTGACACGTATTCTAGTGTTATAGTCAACTATAACAGTAAATCGCATTCGAGAAAATCTCGTGTTTGACTACATTAGCGAGAGCCTCGGGGCGGAAAGTACGGAATCTTGAGGAGAAAGAACATGAAATCCATTTGCCTTATGTTGTTTGTGGCTCTGATGTCGCTCACCACTGTGGCCTTCGCGCAGCATGACGCGCACAAGGCCACCGACCAAGTTGCGTCGCCGGAGGCACAGAAGTCTTTCGACACAATGAAGAGCCTGGCAGGAAACTGGGAAGGGGCGGTGACCGTCGACCCTCCGCAGCCCGAAATGTCAGACGGCAAACCCTTGCACATCTCGATGCGCGTGACATCCAGGGGAAACGCGCTCGTACATGAAATGCAGGAAGCAGGAACCCCGCTCGACGCGACTAAGTACGACCATCCGGTCACGATGTTTTATGTGGACAGCGGCCGTCTCACGCTGGTTCATTATTGCGACGCCGGAAACCGGCCGCGCATGATTGCCCGGCCCTCGGCGGACGGAAAGTCCCTGGAATTCGATTTTTCCGACATTTCCGGCAGCACAAACTACGGACACATGCACCATGCAGTTTTCACCTTCATCGACTCCAATCACCACATCGAGGACTGGACGTATATGATGCCAGGGGACAAGCCTGTCCACGCGCACTTCGACTTGAAGCGGACAGAGTGACGGACGAAGTCGCTGGGAACGCGAACTGGAAACCCAAATGGACCGTGAGTGGAATGACAGTCAGCCGATCTACCGCCAGCTTCGCGACCGCGTGGTCGCGATGATTCTGGATGGCGTTCTCAAGGAAGGCGATCCGCTGCCTTCCGTGCGCAATGTCGCGGCTGAATATCGGGTTAATCCACTTACGGTCCTCAAGGGCTATCAACAACTGGTGGACGAAGGACTGATTGAGTCCAAGCGAGGCTTAGGCATGTTCGTCAATGCCGGCGCGCGCAAACTATTGCTCAAGGCAGAACGGCAGAAGTTCCTGGGAGAAGAGTGGCCAAGGGTCCGTGCAACCATCGAGCGGCTCGGGCTTACGGCGACCGAGCTGTTGAACGGCGCAACCCACCCAACCCAACATCCATCTCTCGATGACGCGCAGGGAAAACCCGCCGGGTCCAATCCCGCGAAGAAGGAGCGTTAAGGCCATGGCATGTATAGAAGCCCGCGGGTTACGCAAGACCTTCGGTGCAACCACCGCGCTTGATGGCGTCGACCTGCGGGTGGAAGAAGGGCGGATTCTCGGAATCATCGGTCCCAACGGCGCCGGCAAGACCACCGCGCTCAACGCGATGCTCGGCCTCACGGCATACGAAGGAGAGCTGAGGGTACTTGGACGCGACCCGTGGAGCGAGCGCGATCAACTGATGCGGGATGTGTGCTTTATTTCTGACGTTGCCGTGCTGCCGCGATGGGCGCGGGTTTCGCAGCTGCTGGAGTACATCGCCGGTGTGCATCCGCGATTCGATCGGGCGAAGGCGGAAGCTTTTCTGGCGAAAACCAGCATCCAGCTTGCGAACAAGGTGAGGAATTTGTCGAAGGGCATGGTAACGCAACTGCACCTCGCTCTGGTCATGGCCATTGATGCCAGATTGCTGGTGCTGGACGAACCGACACTAGGCCTCGACATCCTGTATCGCAAGCAGTTTTATGATTCTCTGCTGAACGACTATTTCGATCGAAGCCGTACGATCGTGGTGACGACGCATCAGGTGGAAGAGATCGAGCATGTGCTCACCGACCTCATATTCATGAACCGCGGGCGCATCGTGTTCCAAAGCAGCATGGACGATTTTGAGTTGCGCTATCTGGAAGTGATGGTGCATCCGGAGAAGGCCGCAGCAGCGCGGGCGCTCAAGCCGGTGCAGGAGCGCCAAGTGTTCGGTGGAAGTATCCTGTTGTTCGATGGTGTGGATCGCCAGCAACTCGCGGGGCTGGGTGAGGTCCGCAGTCCAAGCATCGCCGATTTGTTCGTTGCTGTGATGGGCGCGCAAAGCGGCCAGGCACAAGGAGCGGGTAGATGAGTACTGGGTCGAATGCGATGTCTGAATCCTTACAGGCCCAGAGCGTGGCGCCTGTGGCCTTCCCGGCGACTCGGACCTTCTATTGGTCGGTGCGACGTGAATTATGGGAGAACCGCTCGATCTACATTGCGCCATTGGCCGTCGCCGCGGTGGCTCTATTCGCCTTCTCGGTGAGCGCGATCGCTGGCATCTGGGAGAAGGCACTAAGGCTCAATCTGACGCACCCGAGTGAAGCGGTCGCCCAGCCTTACGACATCGCAGCGGGTCTGATGATGCTCACATGTATTGTCGTGAGCGTGTTCTATTGTGTCGATGCGCTGCACTCCGAGCGGCGCGATCGCAGCATTCTGTTCTGGAAGTCGCTGCCGGTATCCGATCTCACTACGGTGCTTGCGAAGGTGAGCATTTGCCTGGTCGTTCTGCCGCTACTAACCTTTGCGATCATCGTCGCCATGCAGTCGATTATGTTGCTGTTGAGCAGCTTAATACTATTGGTGAGAGGTCAGAGTGTGGCGGCGCTGTGGACGGAATTATCGTTCTTCCGGATGTCCATGCTGACGCTCTATCACATTTTGACGGCGCATGC
This sequence comes from Candidatus Acidiferrum sp., assembly GCA_035272765.1. Taxonomy (GTDB): domain Bacteria; phylum Acidobacteriota; class Terriglobia; order Acidiferrales; family UBA7541; genus Acidiferrum. The sequence continues at coordinate 77,810 of DATEQG010000078.1, read as the reverse complement.
GCTCTGGCCTTTGCCAATCTATTGCTGGCTTCTTCTGGTATCCGGATGGGCGCGACGCGCGACTTTTCTATGGGCTGTATTGCCGCTGGTCGCCATTGGCGGCGTTGAACTCATCGTGTTCCATACCTGGCATTTCGCAGCCTTGGTGGGGTCGCGATTGATCGGAGACGCGCCAGCCTTTGACTCCCCGGACAATATGTTCCCTTCGGGGCCCATGACACATATCGCGGCAGGAACATTCCTCAGCAGTCCGGGGCTGTGGATCGGTCTGGTCGTCGCAGCAGCATTCATCGCCGCGGCTGTGCGGCTGCGCCGCTACCAAGGGCCCATCTAGGTTCGCGTCGCGAACTAGGCGCGCTGCGGCGTTGGACGTAAACTCTGTTCATGGTGTTCACTAAACGACTGCGCGAGGGGATACGGCGCGGGGAGATCACTTGCAGTGTGCGGATCTGGATGAGTGCCCGCGTCCGAGTAGGCGGGCGATACCGGATGGAGGAAGGCGAGATTGAAGTCGATTCGATTGAGCCGATCGGGTTTCCAGATATTACGCCTCAGCTGGCGCGGGAGTCTGGATTCCTTGGCGTGTTGGACTTGCTCAAGGTGGCGAAACATGGCCGAGGCGAGAATATTTATTTGATCCGGTTCCACTATGTGCGACCGCGCGGCAAGCGAAAGGATCGGCGCAAGCTGAAGCCGCAACGCCGTGTAGTTAAGTAAAAAAAGCCGACTGAGTATTGGGAAACGTTCCGTCTGTCCGCGGGTTCAAAGGTGGCGAAACATGGCCGGGGTGAGAATATTTATTTAGTCCGGTTCCATTATGTGTATGTGCGGCGGCGGCTGGTTGGCCTGGGGCGGTCCGCGACTCATTTGGGGTTCTGGCATCGAGTGCGGGCAAAAGATTGTTTGCATCCGCGCCCGGAGCTATGCTGTTGGCTGCTGGCGGCGGAGAATGGGGCCCTCGGAATGAGCACGTTCCAGTGGTCTGTATCCGTTTGCCTGTTGTTGGCCTTTTCTATTCTTCCGCAGATAGACCTGAAAGAGCCCCATCCGTTCAATAACGGAGCGAATCTAGAACTCCAAACGCAGGATTCGCAATCGAAGGATGCGAGTTCCAGCCATGCCATGTCCGCTGGAGTCATGGGGCGAGTGGTACGCGCAGACACGGGCGAGCCGGTTGAGCGTGCTCTCGCGCATCTCAGCTGGCTCGGCGTCGGGAGCGGCGAGTTATCGCAACGAACCGACCCTGACGGGCGATTTGTCTTCGAGCGCGTTGAGCCAGGCGAATACGAATTGCTCATCTGCCGAACTGGCTTCGTTTGTCAGATGTTCGGGGGAGAGTCAGTGAAGGCGGGCCAGAACCTCGATACAAGGGATATAAAGCTCACGCCCAGTTTAGAGGTCATTTCGGCGAAGGACGACGCATTTGATGCGGTGTATGCGGACCAGAGAGTGCACATGGGTTTCGGACCTACGAGCTTTTCGGCAAATGGCAAGCTGTTCGCATTTTCCGTAGGAGGCATGACGACAGGCGACCCCGTGGATGTGTGGAGCTACGATTTGGAGGCGGGTAGCCTGACGCTGATAGCACAGACTGAAGAAGAGAAAAAGCAGCATTGGAGCATCCTGGACCTTGCTTGGGGCAAGGAGGGAACTCTATACATCCATGCCGAAAACAGGGTTGGTCCAGCCAGGCCCGCGTTTCTCGCTGCGACGAGCGCGGGCGCCAAGGTTATCGGCGCGTTCCCGGGGGACGTAGGAATTGGCCCGACCGCTTTATTTGACGTCTCATCGGAGAGGTTGTGCAGGGGCTACGCGTTTACGCTTACGGCGCGTCGAAGGGATGGGACAGATTCGTTTGAGATCGCAGAGATTACCCGAAACTTCGTCTACGATGCAGAGGATTCGCTCGTTCTCTATCCGGAGGGCGGCATTGTGGAGTTTGATCTCAACACGCGGCGATCGCGAAAGATTGCGGTTCCTATCGAGCCACTCATTCTTTTGGATTATATAAAAACCGGGAACAGTCTTATGGTCGCCTATGTAACACGCGGCGCTTGCGAGCCAGAACCGTCCGCGCATGGAGAAGAGGAGTGGGTGAAGATAAATCTTTCTCGAAACGTGGCGCTCCGGCGACAGCCTACGGTGTCGCACATTTGTTTTGTGAAGGTTCGCTAGCGGGCCGCGGGGCAAGCGAAAAGGTCGGCGTAAATCTGGCTAGAACGTCGGATGGATTTTGCGTGGTATGGGACGATGTTCGCGCCTATATTCTGCGTTCTGCTCATTAAGAGTTAGCGCCCAGTCTGTGGCACGCGGCATCTAACCTCCGAAATCTGTGGTGATGGCGGACGTTAAATTGTTTGGGGGAATAGCTATGACTGAATCTTCCGATCTGCGGATGACGAGGATTCCGCTCAGCAACGGAGCCGGCCGTATCCCGGCACTCGGCTTTGGCACCTTGATTCCGGACGCTGCCGTGACGATAACTGCGACAAGGGATGCGCTGGAAGCCGGGTTTCGACACTTCGATTGCGCGGAACGATACGGGAACGAGCGCGAGGTTGGCAAGGCTTTGAAGGAAGGACTCGCCGCTGGAGGGATTGCGCGTGGGGACATTTTTGTTACCACAAAGCTGTGGAACTCCAATCACCGGCCTGCGCGTGTCGAACCAGCTTTTGAGGCTAGCCTGGAAAGACTGGGGCTCAACTATCTGGATCTCTATCTCATTCACACTCCCTTTGCGTTTCAACCGGGGGACGACCAGGATCCGCGGGATCAGGACGGCAATGTACTTTACGACCACGGCGTGACTTTGCTTGATACCTGGCGGGCGATGGAAAGTCTCGTGGATCATGGCAAATGCCGGGCCGTCGGACTTTCTGACATCGCTTTAGACGAACTGAAGCCCATCTACGAATCAGCGAGAATCACGCCAGCCGTGGTCCAAGTGGAATCGCATCCGTATCTGCCGGAAACGGAGCTGTTGCAATTCTGCAAGGAGAAGGGCGTTGTGCTTTTGGCTTTCGCGCCGTTAGGCCACGGAATGAAGCCGGGGCTGCTCGAGGATCCAGTGATTTCGGGTATCGCCGCGCGAGTTGGAAAGACCGCGGCGCAGGTGCTGTTGGCTTGGGCGGTGCAGCGCGGCACGGCGTTGCTTACCACGCCCAGGAGTGCGGAGCGCGCAAGAGAGAATTTCGACATCTCGCCCCTTCCTGCAGACGCACTGGACGAAATCAATCGAATTCAGATCAGGCAGAGGCTGAATCCAGTGGTGAAGACGGGCGTTCCGGGTTTTATTCCACAGGCGAAATGAACGATTGTGGTGGCGCAGCATGTTGTGCCGGTACAAAGAGGGCACGATGTATCGTGCCCCTACCAAGCACTCAAGGTTCTAGGGGGGTTGGACTTGGCTTACGTGGCTAGCCGTTTTCGACGCGGGACTTTATGTCGGAGTAGGCCGCATCGATTAGGCTGCTGAGCGCTGCCGCGTTTGTGGGCATTCCCGGTTTCAGCTTTACATGACGCATGTACTTGCCGGTGCCTTGCAACAGGTGGGCGGAATCGGGGAGTGATGCCCCTTGGAAGAAGCCTACGTTTACGTGGGAGGTGAAGACGTTTACGTAGGCGAAGGGAGCGTCTCCCAGGCAGGCTACCGGACAGCCGTCGTGCACGAGCTCGCGGACTTCGTCGCCGCACTTCCGCATGACCTCAAACCACCGATGTGCGATGGCTCCCAATTCACCAGCATGTTGTTTCATCCAGGCGTCGATGGCGGGATCGCGCTCGACAGCGCCGTTGAATCGTAGTAGGTCTGTTTTCATATTTTGGACAGAGCCCAGCGTTCAAAATCCGAGTTGGCGCCCGATGGCTGAGAAGAAACGCGCTATTGGATTGCGGCGTTGAGCGCGTGATGGGATTAGGGACACAACGGGTAGAGGAGGCGGAGGAACTGGTGGAACTAGCTTGTCCTCGGACATTGACATTTCCGTTTCAACCGGCTGAGCAACGTTAAGGGGGCCGTTACTGAGGACGTAGGAGGGTTCAAAATGCGCCTTGACCGGCTTGCCATCAATCACCAGCAACCTCAGCGCGAACGAGCGCCGTCCCGGAGTGACAGACACGACCCAGCCATGGTCTTCGACTCCGGGTCCGCTTATATCTAGTTGGTACCTACCATCAAGCTGACCGTCGAAGCGGACGTGACCACTCGAATCCGTAAAAGCAGTTTTAACTCCTCTTTGGCTATCTAGATCGGTCAGGTTCACGCTCACGTCAGAAATCCCCTCTTCATTCACCCCTGAGATCTCAAGCTCCACGGCTTTCGCCGCTTTGAGTTGCTGCGACCAAGAGTGCGGCGGGGCATCCTGCGCGGCGACAGGGCTCAATCCGATTGCCGTCGCCAACGCCACTCCCGCTGCTCGAATCTTGGCTGACATATTCGTTCAATATACTCGATTCAAGTACCAATCAAAACCGTAACCGGAGATCGACCCACAACCCAACGGAAAAAAGGGAAGCACTTCCAAGGGGAAGCGGATCAGTGGTTAGGAGGATTTGGATTTTTCGAGGGCTTCCGTTAGGGCGGGCATGATTTCGAAGATGTCGGCGACGGCGCCGTAGTCGGCGATTTCGAAGATGGGGGCGTTGGCGTCTTTGTTGATGGCGACGATGGTGCGTGCGCCTTTCATGCCGACGACGTGCTGGATGGCGCCGCTGATGCCGAGGGCGAGGTAGAGCTTTGGGGCGACGGTTTGGCCGGAGCTGCCGATTTGGCGCTCCATGGGGAGCCAGCCTTCGTCGCAGATGGGGCGAGAGGCGGCGATTTCTCCCCCGAGGGCTTTGGCGAGGGCTTCGGCTTGGGGAATATTTTCGGGGGCTTTGATGCCGCGGCCGATGGAGACGATGATGGGGGCTTGCGTGAGGTCGACGGCGGACTTGGCTTCTTTGAAGAGGTCGAGAGGCTTGGTGCGGATTTGATCGGGAGTTAGAGTGACGGCGAAGGCGTTGATGGGAGCTTTGCCGGACGGATGCGCGGTAAGGAGATCGGCGCGGAAGGCTCCGGATTGGAAGGAGGCGAACCACGGGGCGGCGCCTTGGAAGGTGACGTCGGCGGCGGTTTTGCCTTGGAACATTTGGCGGACGAAGATTAGTTTGCCGGATTCGTTGCGGTAGCCGATGCAGTCGCCGATCATGCCTTTGCCCAGGTTGGCGGCTAGTTTGGGGGCGAAATCGCGGACTTGGTAGGTGTGGGGAAAGAGGACCAGGTCGGGATTGGCGGATTCGATGACTTGTTTTAGAGCGATGCAAAAACCGTCGGGTGTGTAGGCTTCTAGCAGGTCGTGCTCGATTACGAGGACTTCGGCTATGTTTTTTGTGGCTAGTTCGTCGGCGAATGTGGAGATGCCTTTGCCGATGACCGCGGCGCTGATCGTGGAGCTAGTGTCCGTGGCGATTTGTTGGGCGGCGGCTAGGGTTTCGAAGCTGGCATTGTTCCATTTGCCTTGGCGGAGTTCGGTGATGACCAGGATTTTCATTTATCACCTCAAGATTCAACTTCAAAAGCTGCCGGCAGGATGCCGGCGCTACAACTAAATGACCCGCGCTTCGAACTTTAGTTTTTCGACTAGCTTGGTGGCTACTTCTTTTGCTGTGCCTGTTAGGAATTCGGTCTTTTTGGTTTTTGTGGGGACGTAAATTTTTTCGATTTTCTGCGTGGACTCGTGATGGATGCCGAGGGATTCGCGGGTGGTGGTGGCAAGATCTTTTTTCTTGGCGGCCATGATGCCTTTTAGGGTGGCGTAGCGGACTTTGTTGATGCCGGATTGGATGGAGAGGACGGCGGGTAACGGGCACTCGATGTGTTGGAACCAGCCGGCTTCCAGTTCACGCTTGAGTTTGATTTTGTCGCCGGCGACCTCGATAGCCATGATCAGCGTGGCGTGGGGGCGATCGAGAAGTGCGGCGAGGAGGACGCCGGTTTGGCCGAAGCCGTGGTCGTCGCTTTGCAGGCCGGTGAGGACGAGGTCTGGATTTTCTTTTTTGATGGCCGCGGCCAGGGCTTTTGCAGAGCCAAGCGGATCGAGTTGCGCGAAATTGTCGTCTGCGATGTGGATGCCGCGGTCGGCGCCTTTGGCGAGGGCTTCCTTGATGGTTTGTTTGACACGTTCGGGGCCCATGGATAGGGCTATGACTTCGCCGCCGTGTTTTTCTTTGAGGCGGAGAGCTTCTTCAAGAGCGTAGCTGTCGGGTTCGTTCATTTCGAAGCCGATATCGGATTCTTTGATCCAGTTACCGGCGATGGAGAGTGGGGCGTCCTTTGCCGGAACCTGCTTGATACAGACGATGATGTTCACGAGATTAGTCCTTGTTGCTTGAATGTTGTCGAAGACCCACCCTCAAAAAACGAGGGCGGGGCAGCCGCAAGTTCATGTTTGATTTTCGTGGAATCATTATACCTGCTTACGATTGTTAGTGACTAACGGTTTCGATCGGTTCGAGATTGCCTGAGCCGATGGCGGCCTGAAGGCCGCCGCTACGACGGAATCGACCAACCGAAGACCCACCCTCAAAAAAGGAGAATGGGGCACCCGCACAGACTGAAGTCTGTGCTACTTACTTCCCGGACCAGCGCTTGAAAATCAGGGCGGCATTTGTGCCGCCGAAGCCGAAGGAATTCGAGAGCGCGTATTCGACGGAGGCTTTGCGGGCGACGTTTGGCACGTAGTCCAGGTCGCACTCGGGGTCGGGCGTTTCGAGATTGATGGTGGGCGGCAGGATTTGGTCGCGCAGCGCGAGGACGCTGATGCCGGCTTCGAGGCCGCCGGCGCCGCCGAGAAGATGGCCGGTCATGGATTTTGTCGAGCTGACAGGAACATTTTTCGCGTTGTCGCCAAAAACCCTCTTGAGGGCACGAGTTTCGATCAAATCACCGAGCGGCGTGGAAGTTCCATGAGCGTTTACGTAGCCGATGTCTTCCGGCACGAGCTTGGCATCCTTGATCGCTGCTCTCATGACGCGGTAGGCGCCGTCGCCGTCTGACGCGGGCTGGGTGATATGGTAGGCGTCGCCGGACATGCCGTAGCCCACAATTTCGGCGAGGATGGGGGCGTTGCGTTTTTGCGCATGCTCCAGCGATTCAAGGATCAGAATCCCTGCACCTTCGCCGACCACGAAACCGTCGCGGCCGGAGTCGAACGGCCTGCTGGCATGAGCAGGATCATCGTTGCGAGTGGAAAGAGCTTTCATGGAAGCAAAACCGCCGATACCCATCGGAGTGATGGTGGCTTCGGTGCCGCCGCAGATCATCATGTCCGCCGCGCCACGCTCAATGATTTTGAAAGAATCGCCGATGGCGTGCGCCGAGGCGGAGCAGGCAGTAGCGGTGGCGGAATTCGGGCCCTTTGCTCCATAACGAATGGAGATGTGGCCGGAAGCGAGATTGACGATGGCGGAGGGGATGAAAAAGGGAGAGATCTTGCCGGGCCCGCCCTGGACTAATTTCAGGTGCTCGCGTTCGATGATATCGAATCCGCCGATGCCGGAAGAGACGTAGACGCCTACTTCGTTTAGATCAGAATCCTCGGGCTTCCAGTTGGCGGATTTTATGGCGAAGTCCGCTCCAGCGAGAGCCACCTGGATGAAGCGGCCCATTTTTTTCAGTTCTTTTTTTTCGATCCATAGGAAAGGATCGAAGTTTTTTATTTCGCCGGCGATTTTGCAGTCAAAACCGGTGGTATCGAACTGCGTAACATGGCCAACGCCGCTGTGGCCAGCGACGAGGTTTTTCCAAGATTCCTCCGTGCCGATGCCCAGCGCGCAGACCAGTCCAACACCCGTAACGACTACCCGGTGAGTCAAGTCCTTGATGCTCCCTGTTGAGGTGATAATTTCGTGGCTTACTTTCCCTTGGCGTGCTTATCGATGTACTCGACGGCGTCCTTCACCGTGGTCATCTTTTCGGCGTCTTCGTCGGGAACTTCGATTCCGAAAGCTTCCTCAAACGCCATGACTAATTCGACCTGGTCGAGAGAATCCGCACCGAGGTCGTCCACGAAGGACGCTGTCGGCGTCACTTCGGCTTCATCGACGCCGAGTTGCTCGACGATAATTTGTTTTACGCGTTCTTCCACACTGGCCATTCCGGTGTCCTCCGCGATTTGCTATCGCTTATTGTGCAACGACGTACACTAACATTTCGTGGGCCCAAACGCCGCCCTACAGGTTCGAATTTCCTCTATCAGGCAACCTGCCCATTCTAGTCAGCCCTTGCAGCAAGGTCAACTTTGCGGCCCTACTTGTCCAGCTTCTCTAACACCTCTTCAATAGCCATTACCAGTTGCACTCGATCTAGGGAATCACCGCGTTCGCGCATCGCTTCAACATTCTCTTCGCTTGTCTCCAAGTGCCTTGCGACGAGTTCCCTCAGCCGTGGCCAGTCAGGAATCAGTTTCAGATCTCGATGTTCAATCATTTCAAAACCTAAGCTCTCACATCACGCCAGGTAGAGGCCGCCGTTGACGTCGAGGACGTGGCCGGTGATGTAGGCGGCTTCGTCGCTCGCAAGGAAAACGATGGCGCTGGCTACGTCCCGGCTTGTGCCCATGCGTCCCAGAGGGATGCGATTCTTCAATTCGTCTTTCACTTTGTCGGTGAGGACGTCGGTCATGGGGGTGGCGATGAAGCCGGGGGCTATGGCGTTTACCGTGATGTTGCGCGAGGCAATTTCGATGGCGATGGCTTTGGTTAGACCGACGAGGCCGGCTTTGGCGGCGACGTAGTTGGCTTGGCCTGCGTTGCCCATTTCGGCCACGACGCTGGCGATATTGATGATGCGGCCGGCGCGGGCTCGCATCATCGTCGAGAGCGCCTGCTGGATGCAGAGGTGGGCGCCGGTCAGGTTGGTGCGAATGACGGCGTCCCAGTCTTCCAGCTTCATGCGGAGGGCCAGGCCGTCGCGGGTGATGGCGGCGTTGTTGACGAGAATGTCGAGGCGGGCGAATTTTTCGAGAGTTTGTTTGAAGCCGGATTTGATCTGATCGGGATCGGCCACGTCCATTTTTATTGCGATGGCTTCGCCACCGATGGCCAGGATGTCGGTGACGAGGGCGGTGAGTTTTTCTTCGTTACGTGCGGCAACGGCGACTTTCGCGCCCGCTTGAGCGAGGGCGAGGGCGGTTTCGCGGCCGATGCCTTGGCTCGCGCCGGTGACTAGGGCTACTTTGTCTTTTAGGCTGAACATCCTATTTTTCCTGGCTCACCTTTTACTGGATTGAAGACTTAACCCCAAGACCCACCCTCAAAGAACGAGGGTGGGGCACCCTTCTTGGCTGGCGCCGGTAACTAGGGCGACTTTGTCTTTTAGGCTGAACATCTTTTTTCCTGGCTCACCTTTTACTGGATTGAAGACTTAACCCCAAGACCCACCCTCAAAAACCGAGGGTGGGGCACCCTTCTTCTGGTTACGGCCTGGGCCATTTGGATATGTCCAGCAAACTCATTCGACCGTGCACAGACTGAAGTCTGTGCTACGTCACGCGGCATCGGAACGGGCGCCGGCGATTTTTTCTACCGTGGTGGCTAAACTTTTTTCGTCTTCGACGTTGAGCGTGGCGGCGGAGCGCTCGATCTGGCGCAGGAGGCCGGATAGGACGCGGCCCGGGCCGACTTCCACGAACGTGTTTACGCCTTCGTCGATCAGAAGGCGGATGGATTCTTCCCATCGGACGGGCATGGTGACTTGGCGAATGAGGGCTTCGCGGGCCTCGTCGCCGGTGGAGATGGTGTCGGCGTCGACGTTGGTTATCAGGGGCACGGATAAATTTGAAAAGCTCGTGTGCTTCAAATCTTCGGCCAGGCGCTCTTGCGCGGGCAGCATGAGCGCGGAATGGAACGGGGCGGAGACGGGCAGGATTACGGCGCGTTTCGCACCGAGTTGCGAGGCGATTTCCACGGCGCGCTTGACGGCGGCGGCATGGCCGGAGATTACGGTTTGCTCGGGAGAGTTTAGATTCGCGGCCGAGCAAATCTCGCCATTTGAGGCGCGTTTGCAGGCATCCGCAACTACCGCGGGCGAAAGGCCCATGATGGCGGCCATCGCGCCTACACCTGGAGGGACGGCTTCCTGCATGTAGGTGCCGCGCTTGCGAACTAGCTGGACGGCATCGCAGAATTTCAGCGCGCCGGCGGCTACCAAGGCGGAATATTCGCCCAGGCTATGACCTGCTACAAAATCGGGAGCGAGGCCCTTTTCCGCGAGGACTCGAGAGACGGCAACAGAGCAGGTAAGGATGGCGGGCTGGGTGTTGGCGGTGAGCTTCAGCTCGTCTTCGGTGCCCTCAAAGCAGATTTTGGAGATGGCGAAACCGAGGGCTCTATCGGCCTCGTCGAAAACCGCGCGGGCTGCGGGATATTTTTCCGCAAGTTCCTTGCCCATGCCGGGGTATTGTGAAGCTTGACCCGGAAATACAAATGCGACTTTGCCCATCGTCAATTCCTCTCCTGAAGCGTCATCCGAGGACGCTCGCAGCCGAGAGCTCCTGTTCGATTTTTTCGTTGATTCGAGCGCGGGCCAGGCCCGCGGCTACGCGGATGGCGTTTTTTATGGCCTTGGCATTCGAACGGCCGTGCCCGATGACGCAAACGCCGCGCACGCCCAAAAGAGGCGCGCCGCCGTACTCCGTGTAATCAATCGTCTTCCTCAGCCCCTTAAGTGCGCCGCGTGAGAACAAAAATCCAACCTGGGAAGCGAGCGAGCTTTGGATCGATTTTTTCAGCAAGCCGAAAATCTGGACGGCGAGGCCTTCGCAGATTTTCAGCGCGATATTGCCAACGAAACCGTCGCTCACGATGACGTCCACGTTTCCAGAGAAAAGATCTCCGCCTTCGACATTGCCAACAAAATGGACCGGGCTCTTTTTCAGGCGCGTGTAAACCTCGCGCGTGAGTTCATTGCCCTTCATCTCTTCCTCGCCGACAGACAAAAGGCCGACGCGGGGGCGGCGATTGCCAAAGGTCGCTCGATAATAGATTTCGCCCATCACCGCGAATTGCACCAGGTGCTCAGGCTTGGAATCGACGTTTGCACCGACATCCAGCAGCACGGAAACTCCGCCCTTGGCATTCGGGAAAGGCGCAGCAAGAGCAACGCGATCTACGGATTCCAGAGTGCCTAGCAAAAATCTCGCAACGGTCATTACCGCTCCGGTATTGCCGGCGCTAACCAGGCCATCGGCCTTGGCTTCGCGCACCAGACGAGCGGCAACATGAACCGAACTGTCTTTCTTCCGGCGAAAGGCCTGCGCCGGGTGATCTTCCATGGCGATCACTTCGCTTGCCGGGATAATGTCGATCGGCAAGTTCGGAGCGGCATGCTTAGCCAGCTCTGCGCGCACCACATGGGGCTGACCGACGAGCATTACGCGTACGCCCAGTTCGCGGGCAGCCAGTACACTGCCTTCAACCTCGGGGCGGGGCGCGTTGTCTCCGCCCATGGCGTCAACAGCGATTGTGATCATCGGATTTATCCGACTGCTTTACCGGGCCGCCAGTTCTTGGACGGGACGCAGCAGAAAAAAGCGGCGTCAGGCCGACTTATCTTGCACGGCGCGGCCTTTATAGAAGCCGCAGTGGGGACACGCCTGATGCGGCTGCTTGGTTTCGTGGCAATTCGGGCATTCGCCAAGGGGCGGCTTCTCGAGAAAATCATGGGCTCGCCTGGTGCTCGTCCGTCGCTTCGAATGCCGTCTTTTTGGGTTAGGCATAGCAATACTCCTCGTTCCCGCCTCCGTGGGCGGATTCTATGGGCTTTCGGCCCTGTAAACTATTGTTTTTTCAGCCAGTCCTGCTTCAGGCGCGCGAGAGGGGCCAGCCGCGGGTCCGTCGCGTGGGTCTCACAGCGGCACTCCTCGTGGTTCAAGTTAGCACCGCAGTTTGGGCACAATCCCCGGCAGTCACTTTGGCAGATGACCTTGAGGGGCAGTGCTAATAGTACCTGTTCTCTGAGCACATCCGCCAGGAAGAGGCCATCTCCTTCAAAAAAGCCGATTTCGGTGTCGTCATCCTTGAGCCGGTCTTCCTTCGGCTTGGCACCCTTGGGCAAAGGAGCGTAAAACAGGTCGAACGAGCGGTTCACGTCTTCAACCACCGGTTCGAGACACCGAGCGCAGACCATTTCGATCTTCGTTTCGAGCTGCCCCTCAATGCGAATCTGGCCTTCGAGCAGCTCAGCCGTGGCGGTGACTTCCAGAGGGGCGACCTGCTTGACCTCGGACGAATGGTAATCGATGCTGCCCGGAGCGTAGGTTTTCCGGATGCGCAGCTTCCGAACCGCGAGATCTTTTACATCGAGGAACAAGTCTTGAATGCCTCCGTCGATCACACTCATGCTTTATCATTATTCCGTCGCGCGAGCGGCAAGTCAAGGAACAGGGCCGCTTTCTGGTACTTTTGCTGCATGTTGGGCAAGGGGTGGCTCTAGTACCGGTGGCAAGAAAAGGGGCTTAAACCGCTGCAGTGCGGGATTGATGCTGAAGACCGGTGGCTTGGACACGGACGATGCTCCAGCCTTCCGGTTTCTGGGTCAGGATAATGGTCATGCGCACGCAGCCGGGATTCGGTTTTTCGAGCTTTCCGGGGGATTCCCACACCAGGGTGGCCATGGCGGCTTTACTGCCGACGAACTGAACATCTTCGATTTTGCCGATCGTCTTGGCCCAGCCAGTAGCGGCGAAGATAAGTCGTGCTGCTTCGTGGATGCGCTCCGGACCAATCCACAAATTGCCTTGCGAGTCCACAAACTGGCCATCCGCGGAAAACATCGCGGCAAACTTTGCCGCTTGACCATTGCCCCATGCCTGTGCAATTTGCATCACGGAAACAAGTTCCGCCGCGGCCTTCTCGAATTTCCTTTGTTGATCGTCCAAAGGACGAACCAGTTCTTCGCGGACCTCATCGAGCGTCAAGCCGCGCTGCTGCAAAAGACGGGCAGCCAGACAATCTTGTTCGTGAAGAATTCCGAGAAGTATATGTTCCGGAGCGATGTGCTTGGTTCCGAGCCGCTCCGCCTCTTCGGCAGCTTTATTCAGGATGCGCTTGCACTCCGCACTGATAGGAATTTCGACGGCAGTAGATAAACGTTCGCCGCGCGTGATTTGGGATTCGATTTCATCGCGGAGGGATTGCGCTCCGCCTTTTTCGCTCAAAAACTTCCGCGCGAGCGCGTGGTCCTCGCGGAATAAGCCGAGAAGCAAATGTTCCGTCTCGATGGACATGCTGCCGTACTGGCTGGCTTCGTAGCGCGCGAAGAAAATGACGCGGCGGGCTTTTTCCGTGAATCGCTCGAACATACGTCCTCTCACATTTCCAGCTGAATACCGGAACACCGTGACTCGAAAGCGGCGCGCCAGTATGAACCTGTGCAAAAGAGGATACCACCGCGGAAATTGAGAGGGTAAGGTAGCTGCGCGAATGCTGACGCGGCAATCTAGCGTGGCAATTTGCCGGCGGCGCTGGTGCAAAAGGCAGGCGAGAGCAGCGCCAAGTGAGCAAGAATTGCATGGGACTAGTACCCGGAGAGACTTTTTTGCGAACGCCTGGCACAGCACATAAGTTACTGATATAACGCGACTTCCTGAACAAGGCGAATCTCGGATGAGTTTGGTTCAGATCGTGCCCTTCTGGAGGTCCCGGTCGAAATCAAACTGGAGGAAGCTTCATGAGATTCCGCACCATTCTTTCCTTGGCCACTCTTTTTATGGCTTGTTTCACCTTAGCCGTGTTTGCGCAACCCTTGCCTGCGAACGCGGCCGGACATAGCACGAGCCGCGCGCCGGAGGATCAATCCGTATCCGGCCAGATCGCTTCGGTGGGCGACGCCGCCTTCACGGTCAACGTCGCGAAGGATAAACAAGCAGCGCAAGCCGTTGAATTCCTGGTGGATGAAAATACGAAAGTGGAAGGCAAGCTGACCATCGGAGCGCAAGCGATGGTGGAATACCGCTCGGACAGCGGGAAGAACATTGCCGTACACGTGGTGGTGACGCCAGCTTCCGGCATCAATCCTTACTGACCTACTGCCTTTTTTCTTTTCGGCCTAGTGTAATCCTGTATTTCGCCCCGACCCAGCCCCGGCGCAATCTGGCTTACTCGATGAACTTGAGGAGTCTTGATGCGCACGACTCTGAAGATTGTCCTGCCCTTAATCGTCAGCGTGGCGGTGGTGTCTTTATTGTTCGCGGCGTATCAGGTGAGGACGGAGAGGCGCAATCTGCGCAACGACCTTTCGCGGCGGGCGGAGATTCTTGGCGAGAGTCTTCAAGAAACGGTCGAACCTCTGCTGGATCATGGACCTAACAAGAATCTGCAACGGATCGTGGCACGATTCGGACAGAGAGAACATCTGGAAGGGGTTGCGGTTTATGACGCCGATGGTGGCGCGGTTGCGATCACAGCCGGTCTTCCAGCGGAATTTCAAAACCGCCCTCTAACTGCAACGCGCGCCGCGCAACGTGACGCGGGCTATGGCGAGTTTCTGACGACAGGCAGCTCGGCGGCCGTGGACGCGCAGTCTCCGGGGCCGATGCACATCTTCGCGTTGCCATTGCATGACGACGGGCAAGCCGCCGGCACGCTCGTGCTGTTTCATGACACGAGCTACATCGACGCGCAGGTGCAGCATACGCTAAGGGACGCGTTCCTGAATGCGGCGATCCAAACGCTCCTGATCAGCTTGCTGGCGTTCGTGCTGGTGAGATGGACATTCACCGCGCCGCTCGCGCTGACAGCGAAATGGCTGCGAACTCTGCGAACCGGACAGACACACGCTCCGCCGATGACGCCACAGGGGGAAATCTTCGACCAACTACATCAGGAGGTGACGCACCTCGCGCATGACTTGAATGCGGCCCGAGCCACGGCGGAAGAAGAAGCGCGATTGCGCAACTCCAACGTGTCCCTCTGGACAGCGGAACGCTTGCGCGTGAGCCTGCGGAACAAATTACAGGAGAAACCGCTCTTCGTAGTTTCGAACCGCGAACCATACCTAAACGTGCACAGCGAAAAAAACAATTCGATCGAGATCATTGTGCCGGCAAGCGGCGTCGTGACGGCCATCGAACCCGTGCTGGTGGCGTGCGATGGAACCTGGATCGCTCACGGATCGGGTAGCGCCGACCGCCAAGTTGCGGACGAGCGGGACCACCAGCGCGTGCCTCCGGAGCGGCCGAGCTACACGCTTCGGCGCGTGTGGCTCAGCAACGAAGAAGAAAAAGGGTATTACCAGGGCTTTGCGAACGAAGGGCTCTGGCCGCTCTGCCATATCGCGCACACGCGGCCCGTGTTTCGTCCAGAAGATTGGGTGCACTACCAGCGCGTGAACCGCCGCTTTGCGGATGCGGTGCTGCAAGAGATGGAAGGCACGGAATCGCCGATTTTGCTGGTGCAGGACTATCACCTCGCGTTGCTACCGCGGATGATTAAGGACGCGCGGCCGGATGCGCGCGTCGCGATTTTCTGGCACATCCCGTGGCCGAATCCGGAAGTATTTGGGATTTGTCCGTGGCAGCGGGAACTGGTCGACGGGCTGCTTGGCGCGGACCTGATCGGTTTCCACATTCAATCGCATTGCAACAACTTTCTGGAAACGGTGGATCGCGCGGTGGAAGCGCTGACGGAGTGGGACCGTTTTGCGGTCAACCGGCAGGGCCACGTCACGAGGGTGAGACCGTATCCGATCAGCGTGGCGTTTCCGGAAAATGGGCACGCGGTGAACGAAATGCGAAATGCGGGAGAAGAGCGCGCGGCTCTCTGCAGCGAGCTGGGCATCGACGGGAGCCTGCTGGGAGTGGGCGTGGACCGCATCGATTACACGAAGGGGATCATCGAGCGGTTTCGAGGCATCGAGCACTTCCTGGATCTTTATCCTGCCTACCAGCAACGCTTCACTTTTGTACAAATTGGGGCGCCGAGCCGGACCGAGATTGACCGTTACAAACATTTTCTCGATGAAGTAAGCGCAGAGGCGGACCGAATCAATGCGCGGTTCCAGGCAGGACGGTGGAAGCCCATCGTGTTGCTCAAGAAGCATCACTCGCACGAAGAAATCGCGCGGTACTACAAAGCCGCATCCGTGTGTCTGGTGACTTCCCTGCATGATGGGATGAATTTGGTGGCGAAGGAGTTCGTTGCCGCGCGCGAGGACGAGCGAGGCGTTCTTATGCTCAGCACGTTCGCCGGTGCAGCGCACGAATTGCCGGACGCGCTGCTCGTGAACCCCTACGATGTGCAGCAAGTGGCTGAAGCGATTCACCGCGCTCTGGAGATGCCGCAAGAAGAACAATGCCGACGGATGGAGCGGATGCGAACAAACGTGCGCGAACATAACGTCTACCGATGGGCGGCGCATCTACTTTCGGACCTGACGGAGATTCGCATTGACGCTCCGGAGCGCATCGAAGTGCCACAGGCATCATGATCGCCACGCAGCAGGAAGCGTTTTGGGGTTTGCCAGATTGGGATTTCGAAGCTGCAGCAATCCTGGAGCAGGAGAAAACAATCGCATGAACACAGCGGAAACACCGTTTGAGTTCTTCACCGTTTCGTATCTGACGCGCATCGGGAATCAGTCCGCGGGCACGATGACCGAGTTCCTCAGGGGGCTGCACCAATGCAGCGATGCCTCCATCTTTCACCACACGTTCCAGACGCTGAGCAGCCACCACTTCCTCACGGAAGGGTTTTCGAATGATTTCGCGCAATGGGCGCACGCGGACGCCAACCGCGAAGACCTGGCCGAGCAGCTCGCCGCGCTGGACGTCCGGGATTATCTTTCCATCGCGGCGCTACGCAGCGATCTGTGCCGCGTGGTTGGCGATTATTGCACCGCAAATCCGGGGCTATCGGAGCAAACGGCGCTGGAGCGCTTTTACTTTTGCGAAAGCCTGGAAGTCACGCTGCCATTCGGGCTCACGGCGCGGACAATGGAAGAATTTCGCAACGGCATCGTGCATCTGAGCCATGCCTCTTTCTACTTCCATTTCCTCTCCTCGCGGCTTCGCTTGCAACTGCAAACCAATGACTTTTCCCATTGGCTGGCGAATGGGCTCGGACTTGGAACGCTGGCAGACAGCGTGAACCACATCGACATTTACACGAACACGCTCGACAGCGCTCGCGCCAAAGTGTTGCGGCTAATCGACCGTGAAAGGAGAAAAGGATGAGCGAAGTAGCGATCGCCAGCCGAATTCCACTGGATGAATACGCGGCGCTGCTCGGAGAGGGCGAGATCGACGAGCTGCGCCTGCTCGCGAAACCGTTGCGAGGCCGCAGCATTGAAATGATCAACTCGACCGCAGTGGGCGGAGGCGTCGCGGAAATTCTTAACCGCCTGCTGCCGCTCGCGGAGGAACTCGAACTGAACATGCGCTGGGACGTGATGACGGGAGGCGATGACTTCTACGGAGTGACGAAATCTTTCCACAACGCGCTTCATGGCGCTCCATATCATTCCGACCCGAAGGATTTTGAAATTTTTCTCGCGTGCAACAAACGTAACCTCGCGCGGCTTCCGCTGGACGCCGAGTTCATGATTATCCATGATCCGCAGCCTGCCGCGCTGATCGAGGGACGCAAGAAGAACGGAAATCATTGGGCCTGGCGGTGCCATATCGATCTATCGCACCCCAACCGGCAGGTTTGGGATTTTCTGGAAAAGTTCGTGGCTCGCTACGACGCCTCGATGTTTTCCTCGCCAGAATTCGCGCGCGAGCTCCCAATCCCGCAGTATCTCTTTTATCCGGCGATCGATCCGCTCGCGGAGAAGAATCGCGATCTGGATCCAGAATTCGTAGCGCAGACGCTGGCGCACTACCAGATCGATCCGCTGCGCCCGATCCTTACGCAGATCTCGCGGTTCGACCGGTTGAAAGATCCGGTCGGGGTGATTCGCGCGTACCGCATCGTGAAACGATATTTCGATTGCCAACTGGTGCTCGCCGGGGGCAGCGCTTCCGACGACCCGGAAGGAGCAGAGGTGCTGAAAGAGGTCCAGCAAGAAGCCAACGGCGAAGCGGACATTCACATCCTCGAGCTTCCGGCGTGGGCGCCGCTAGGGGTGAACGCGCTTCAGCGTGCTTCAACCATCGTGATTCAGAAGAGTCTCAGGGAAGGGTTCGGGCTGACAGTTTCCGAGGCACTTTGGAAGAAAAAACCGGTCGTGGCTTCGGCAGTTGGCGGCATTCCCGTGCAAATCATCCACAAGCACACGGGGCTTCTAGCACACTCGATCGAGGGTACGGCCTATCAGATCCGATTTTTGTTGTCGCATCCGGAGATTGCTGCGAAGCTCGGCGAGAATGGGCATGAGCACGTGAAGGAAAACTTTCTGATTACGCAAAAGCTCAAACGGTATATGACGCTATTTCTGGCAATGGCTCGCGCGAAGTAGGGCGTTGGGACGGGGCCCTTACAGGGCCAACAAACCCCGCCCCTACAAGTGTTGGCTGAGCCGCCGCTCAATAAGTCAGCGACCAACCGACGATGGTCATCGACAGCACGAGCAGAAGCATTCCGGTGCTCACGACACTCAGGATTCGCCCGTGCCCCAGGAGATAGTCCCTGGACTCCGCATCACTGCAGAGAAGGACGGAAACAACGAGGACTACTGCCCAGGCAAGAATCGCTGGCAGGCCTGGATACTTGCCGATCATCGAAAGGAATTGGCCGGGGGGCTGGCCTGCGGGTATCCACCAGGGAATCATGGGCGCGACGCCGGCGGCGAGGGAGAGGGTGAGTAATTTGCGCGTAAACCAGCCTTTAATTTTGGGCCGGGCTTCTTTCCAAACGAAGTAGTCCCAGGCAAGTAGAGCGACCGCGAACAGCACCCAACCATAAAGAGCCACATTTTGGTCGAACCACCACCAGGCGCGAAAGACGAAGCGTGCGTGAGGGCCGGTGGCAAAGCGCGGGAGCAGAAGGATTGCTACGAGACCATTGCAGGCCACCGCAACGAGCAGAGTGACCAGACTCATAAACTGAAACCAGTAGCGCGTCGGAACGCGCCGGCACCTGGTGCAAACGGATTGTTTCGGCAGGAAGTTTAGTCCACAGCGGTCGCAGAACACGGCTGGTCTCCCATTCGCGGGAATCGAATCCTGTGATCGGTGCCAGAGTATCTTATTGGAATCGAAAAAAACTACTGGTCTGAGGGTCAGTTGAAAGGGCAGGCAGTATTGGTAGTATGGAGGGTATCCAGCCAGATACCTTTCCCGGGGAAAGCGCCTAGACTTGAATTTGACCTGAAAATAAATCCGCGGTCAGGCGGGGGTGCAATATGACCGAGGCCTTGAAGCAATGGGAAGGCCAGATTGTCGAAGGGATTTTTCCCTTGCGGCAATATCTTGGCGGATCCGATCACAGCGCGGTGTTCTTAACCGAGTATGGTGATGGAGCGCCGCAAAAAGCTGCCATCAAACTTTTCCCCGCAGAACCGGCAAGGGCCGATTCGCAGCTCTTGAGCTGGGAATCGGCTGCGCAATTGTCTCACCCCAATTTGCTGCGATTGTTTCGCACCGGGCGATGCAGAATTGACGGCAATGATCTCCTCTATCTGGTGATGGAGTACGCCGAAGAAGACCTCTCGCAGATCCTTCCCCAGCGCGCACTGACCCCGGAAGAAACTCGCGACATGCTCTGCCCGGTTCTGGATGCGCTGGAATACCTTCACGGCAAGGGCTTTGTGCATGGCGACCTGAAGCCCGCAAACATATTGGCTATGGGGGATCACCTGAAACTCTCGAGCGACGCGATTTCGCGCATCGGAGAAGCGCCGAGTGCTTCTAAAAAGACCGGTGCTTACGATCCACCCGAAGCAGCCAGCGGAATGCTGACGCCGGCAGCGGACGTTTGGTCTCTGGGGGCGACGTTGGTTGAGGTTCTGACGCAACGTTTGCCGGAATGGCAACCCGGGTCGAACCGTGAGCCCGTGGTGCCGGCCAGTCTTCCCGCGCCGTTCCTGGAAATCGCATGCCAATCTTTGCGGCTGGAGCCTCACCGGCGTATCAGCGTTGCTGACATCGCGGCACGATTGAATCCGCGCGCGGCTGTGGCTTCGGCATCAGCCTCAGCGGCTGGTGCGAGTTTTAGCGCCGCAGCGGTTACCGGACAGGTGGCTCCCCCGCCACCTAGACCCTTAGCTTCGGTTCCTGTGCCTCCAAGACCGGTGGCGAGAATGCAGACAAATCCTCACCGGCCACCTCCGTACAGAGCATCGAGTGGGAGGCCGCGGTTTCTCGTTCCGCTGATTGTTGCGGCCCTGGCGTTTGCGGCGATTCTAACGGTGCCGCGGCTGCTCACACATCGCTCGGAAATCCAGCCTGCGCCGGCTGTGGCCTCGGAAACACCAACGGGTCAAGCCCCTGTTGCGAAGCCAGTCGAGTCTGCAAATTCGCTGAAATCCAGGACAAAACCCGAGTCGAAGCCAGCAGGCTCTGAGACAGCAAAGTCCGCAGCACCGGCAACACCCACGCAGGAGCAGCGCACCGCGCCAGCGCCCGCGCCCGCGCAGGACGCTCTGACGCCGACTAGCGAGAAGGAAAAGTTATCTCCTGCGGTTTCGCCGGCCGCTTCACCCGCCACTGAGGAGGTTTCGAAACCAGCCGCGGAGGGGATAGCCTCAGCTAAGGGAGAAGTGCTGGATCAGGTTCTGCCTGATGTGTCGCCCAAGGCGCGCGCAACCATTCAGGGGAAAGTGCGTGTCAGCGTCAAAGTACACGTTGATCCCGCGGGCAGTGTTTCGGGAGCGGAGTTGGATTCGGCCGGGCCCAGCCAGTTTTTCGCGGAGCTAGCCTTGCAGGCGGCGAAAAAGTGGGCTTTTACGCCGCCAGAAGTGAATGGAAAGAGCGTGGGGAGCGAATGGCGGCTGCGGTTTGAGTTCACACAGAAGGATACCAAAGTCATTCCTGAGCAGACGGCTCCTTAGAAAGCAGTCCCAAATAGCCGGGCAGGTCCAAGCATTGCTAGAGCCTCTGCGTCCAAACGCAGTCTCGCTCTGATTTCAAGGCTGGGAGACACCTGTACCTTGGGACGCAGCTTACCTTTCCTTCGCCTATGAGTAACTCCCTGAACTAGCTGAAAGCACTTAGGTTAGAGAGCGAATCGCGGCAATCTGTCCCGCCGTACCATACCCACGGGCTAGCTCAACTCGTAATTTCGCTTGGAGCAGGCGGCGTTCTTGGTGCGTCCACGCCTGACGGAGCCACAGCGAATGAGCCGGCGGCAAATTACAGTCTGTCTGGTAGGCGAGTCTGGCGCGGAAGCAAAGAATCGCAGGCTTCGCCGCACGATCCGAAATGCGGCTTGGCTCGCGATTCTGGGCGGCCTTTCGCTCGCTGCGGGATTTGAGACCGCTCGCACAACGCTGCCAGCTCCGAAGTGGGATAGCGGACTTACGTCAGACGACTCTTCTCGCGCCGTTTCGCCGGTACGGCTGCCGACGCCTTCGAAAGATTCGGAAGATAAGTCGGATGCAGAACTGAACCGCCTGCCGCCCCAACAGCAAGCGGAGCGCTTGCTGGAACGCGCGATGCATGACGATGCGGGTTCTCTGAACCTGCTGCGTGAAAATGTGGATAGTTGGCGCGGTCACCTCAAGAATACCGACCGTCTCTTTGACCTGGTGCTGGCGGCACTGAATTCGGGAGATCTTCGCGTAAGGACGGCAGCGGTTGACGTGGACCTTGCGGCGAATAATCTGAGCAAATCACCGGAAAGTGTCACGCGGTTGCTCCAGCAGTTGCAGCGCGATCCTGCAGGCCGGGGGATGGCGTTGTGGCGGCTCGGTTCATTGGGAAATCGTGGCGTTGAACCCGAGAAGGTACTGAACAGCCTGCTGAACTATGCTCACGATCCCAGCGAACATACACGCTACTGGGCGGTGGAAGGATTGGCGATGCTGGGCAACGACGCAACCGTCGACCCGCTTTTGGACATCCTGGCCCACGACCGGTCGCCGCGAGTCCGGGAGCGAGCGGCAAGCAGCCTGGGCCAATCCGGAATGCTGACCCGCGAGGAGCGCCTGGCTGCCGTGCCGCATCTGCTGAATTTTGCCGACGACGATTCGCTGACCACTACGACGCGGGAGCTGGTCTATGGAACGCTTCGCGTGATTACGGGTGCAGCGCTGGGTAACGATGCCAATGCCTGGCGCGCCTGGTGGGCAAATCACGATCCTGCGCAAGGGCGTCCTCGAGAACGCACGAAGGTCTTACGAGCCTAACGCCTCACCTGGGCACGTATTCTTTTGTATACAACGCTTTCCGCCGATCGATGAATTTCCGCTCGCTTTCTGCGGGGCTTGAGAAAATAGGTCTTCCAGAAACTGCAAACTGGGAAATTCGAGTAACGCTTGGGAGGATCCATTGACACACTTTTTCCTCAAGACCGCCAGGCCCATTTACGCAATCCTATTTGCCTTCCTCATCGCTATGGGCGCAGTCACTCCGCTACCGGGTCAGGAAAAGAAAGCTCCGCAAACCGATGGTGTGGATAACACAAAGATGGGAGCCTATCGAGCCATTGCCCAGCACGCCTATTTGGAGTTTCAGAAAGGCGACATGGCGGCTGCCGCCCAGCTTGCACGCAGCCTCGAACGGGTGTGGGATAAAGGTGAAGATTACGGCGGCGACACCGCGCTGAAGAAAACACATCCCGATCTGTTCGAACAGATCGATAAAGCCATGGACGACTTCATCACACCTTTGATGGACTACAAAACCAAAACACCCGACCCTGCCAGGATCAAAGCGGCTCTTGGGGCTTATTTGGAAAAATTGAAACTTGCGGATTGAGCGGCGAGCAATTTCTCGCCGTGTTGAACTCCTTGTGTGAGAAGCAGGACTTGGTTGTTCTGTTAGGACTTCTGTGGTTTCGGCATCTAGGCAGGCATCATGGCCTGACATCCGGAACGCCTGGCGCATGGAAGAGCCAACCCAGCAAAAGATGCGTCGGCCAGTAAACCAGTCCTACGATAATGATGAATGCGGCCGCGAGGTGAACGGGGGCGGGTCCCCAGGCGCGGTTGAAGACTGGATCACGGTAAGCGTAGTTCATGTTGATCCCCGCCGACAAGAAGCGAGAAACGATCAAAAGAACGGCTGCAATCGTGGCCTGTAGCCCCAGGGCGCGCTTGTCGTAGCCGACGTGGCGCAGAGTCCAAAGCAGGACCAGCGGCAGCCCGACGTGAAAGGACGAGAGCAGTCGTACCCAGAGCGGATAGCGCGCGTCCCACATGTAATCTGTTCCGCCGATGAGAAAGCGTCCTGTTGCGAGTCGCCAGCCAACGTCGAGAATCCAAAAGAGGCCTGGCGCCAGCGAGCTGACTGCCTGACTGGAAAGCAGCAGAGGATTGGCCCACCAGATGCCGATAAAACTCAGGATCACGGCGACGTCGCACAAGTGCAGCAGATTGGCCCAACCCCACACGCGGAAATATGTGGGAAGCCAGACGACCATCCAGCACAAACCGACCCATCGGAGCACAGGAAAAGTGTTCGAGCTCAACGACATGCGAATTCACCTATTTGCTGCTGGAAGACGGCTAAGGCTATCACAACCGCTGACGGAGACTGGATCGAAGCAGTCGCGCCGGTGGGATGCGCGAGGGCGCAGGAACCTCAGCGGTAACCCAATTCTGGGCCGAGTTGGATGGAGCTTGGCATGAACGTTCCACTTCCGCGGGCGACTTCTTTGCCGCGGCTGTCGAGGAGGACGCGTTCGGCGATATAGAGGCGCTTCGAGCGGCTGACGACCTGGCCGCGGGCGAGGAGTTGGCCTTCGGAGACCGGCCGCAAAAAGTAGAGCTGGAAGGAAGAAGTTACGACGAAAAAATCTTTGACGAGCGACTGCACGGCAAAGAATGTCGCGTCGTCCAGCGCTTTGAAATAGATGGCTCCGTGAATCGCGCGAGCGGCGTGGTGGAAATCCTCGCGCACGGGGAGCTCAATCTCCGCACGTCCCTCTTCGGGGATGCGAAGCAGCGGCCGAAACCATTTGTTGATCGGGGCACTGTCATACATGGCGACGAGCGTTTCAAAGTGTGTGCGTTCCATGGTGTGGGTTGTGGTTTGCTCCGGGATTTAAGAGGATTCGGAAGCCTGGCGCGCGGCAGGAGCAGCAGCGGACCCGAAATGTTCCTGGTGCTTGCGAAGCAGAAACTGGTCGGTCATTCCTGCGATGTAATCGCACACGACGATGTGGCGTGCTTCGCTGCGGGCGGATTCTTCGTGAGACGCGGGCATGGAGCCGGGCGAATCGAGATAGTAGACAAAAAGCTCTTCGAGGCAACGGATGGAGCGGTCGCGGTCCTCGGTAATGGCAGGGTGATTGTAGATGTGCTTGAAGAGAAAGCGCTTCAGCTCCGCGTTGCGCTCGGCTAAGGCATCGCTGAAACCGGCAAGTCTGCGCGGGGCGCGGCGAATGTCGTCCACGGTTGCGGCTCGGGAAGCGAGCACGCGGTGCTGCGTGGTCTCGATGAGATCGGTGGCCAGTTGATCCAGCACGATTCGGAGAGCGGCATTGAATTTGAGTTTTTCACGGCCGGTGGGATATGCGGCTTCGATTTGAGCGTAGGCATCGGCGAAAATGGGAACCTCGATTCGCAGGACATCCAGATCGAGGAGCTCTGCTTCGCGCGCGTCGTCGAGGTCCGCCGTGTTGTAGGCAATCTCGTCGACCCAGTCGATAAGCTGTCCTTCGAGGGGAGTGCGCAGGTCGAGGAGATACTCGGCAAGGTTTGGATATTGTAAAGCGGTGTAGTCGTGAGAGTGCTTGATGATGCCCTCGCGAACCTCGAAGGTGAGATTCAGGCCGGGGAAATCGAGATAGGGACTTTCAAACTGCTCGACGATGCGGAGCGCCTGGAGATTGTGGTTGAAACGCGAGCCGCGGGCGCGCATGAGTTCGTCGAGTTTCTTCTCGCCAGCGTGGCCAAAGGGCGGATGCCCAATGTCGTGGACGAGAGCGAGCGTCTCGGCAAGATCCGTGTTGAGCCCAAGCGCGGCAGCTACCGTGCGTGCAATTTGAGAAACTTCCAGCGTATGCGTAAGCCGGTTGCGAAAGTGATCGGAATACCGGATGGTGAAGACCTGCGTCTTGGCCTCGAGGCGGCGAAAGGCACGCGAGTGAACGATGCGGTCGCGGTCGCGCGCGTATTCGCTTCGGTAGGGATGCGGCGGCTCGAGGTAGCGGCGTCCGCGTGAAAGCTCCACGCGCATCGCCCACGGCGCGCTCGTGGGGAGTGATTCGATAAGCGGCTCCGGCGACGGACAGAGACATTACTGCCCGTTTGCGTTCTAAGGGGTCTTCAAACTTTTTCTAAAGATTCGAATGTCCGCTCGAACTTGCCGCGCGGAGGAGTCAGGACTGTGGCGCCAGCGTTTCCAGGCCGCGGTCCGCTTCCTCTGAGACCGCCGTATTCGGAAATTCTTTTTTGAGCTGCTCGTACACGCTGGCGGCTTCCTTAGGATTACTCTGGCGCAAGGTCTCGGCAAGTTCGAGAAGAACGAGCGGGCGCGGCACGAAGACGGAGGAATGGTCAGCCAGGTCGCGGAAAAGTTTGATAGCTTCGGCGGTCTTTCCCGTGCGCGCGTAAATCACTCCCGTTTGATACTGCGCCATGGCTACGAGTTCCTTATCGTTGCCGGAGCTGATCTTCTTCAATTGCTCGAGAGCCTGATTGTTGCGTTCGAGAGATTCGTAACAGAGCGCCGCGTAATAGGCGGCGAGCCTGCCGGGATTCGTATTTGGATACTTTTCGGCGACGGCAGAAAACTTTTGAACGGCGTCTTCAGCGCGCGCCGCCTCCGTAAGATAGAACGGTTCGCTGGGATCGTTGGGATCGGGAGCTGCACCGATTCGCGCGGAATAAGCTTTCGTAGCGATGTCGAGCGCCGCGGTCGCTTGCACCGTTTTACGGTCCGTGTAAAAACGCCATCCGAAATAGCCGACGCTGACGATCACAATGGCCAGGACAGCCGCGGCGAGAACGGTGGTGTGCGAAAAAACAGCCTCGGCGCCGTGCTCGATCGCATCGTGGATCTTGTCCTGCTTCAATTCCTTACGCGAGATATGTTCCGCCACAAACGCTCTCCTGCTTGGATTGGAATCCTTAATCGTAGCATAACTAGCGGGCAAGCGGCCTCCGCCCGTGATGACTAAAGTTCGCGCGGGCTGCAAATTACCCTTGCAACATGGAGAGGAAGAGACCGCAACTCCAAGTCGGCGTGGGTGTTAAATTAGAGTGATGCAAGCTGCGTGTGTCCATTGCGGAACGGAGCACAAACTTAAGGATGCGGACTCCACCGCCCATCCAAAGGTGCAGTTTAAGTGCTCGAAATGCGGGAAAACCACGGTTGTAGAGGTGAAGCGGCGGCCGGACCAGACCGTCGTGATTAGCCCGCTGCCTTCGTTTGCCCGCGCGGATGCTTCCAGCTCGAACTTGCGATTGCCCCCGGAAACGGATGGTCTGAAGCTTCCGGTGGATGGTGTATTCGTCCTCGCAATCACGTCGGGGCCCGCGAACGGCGAGGTTTTCAGGCTGGCGAAATCGCGCGTTGTCATCGGACGAAAAGGCGCGGACATCCCGCTGAATGATCCGGAGATTTCGCGGCATCACTGCTTGTTGGAAGTGCGGGACAAGTTTATCAACCTGAAGGATCTCGATTCCACGAATGGCACGTTTTATGACGAGGAGCGCGTGCGAGCTGCGATGTTGCAGGACGGCTCGGAGTTTCGCATCGGCGAAAGCCGGATTCGCGTCAGTCTTCAGAAAAAGTGACACACCTTCGCCGCCCTATTCTTCCGCAAATTACAGCCTGAACCTCGTGCATCGTGAGTGTAAGATACGGGCGACAGCGTTGCGCTTCCGACGCACCCGATGAATCGCCTATCCGCCTGTTTGATCACACTCAACGAAGAACATAATCTGCCGCGCGCTCTGGCGTCGTTGAAGGGCATCGCGGATGAAATTATCGTTGTGGACTCCGGAAGCATGGACAGCACACCAAGCATCGCTCGCGAACATGGCGCAGCTTTCTTCGGGCGCACGTGGACAAATTACTCGGAACAAAAGAATTTCGCGGCCGCCTGCGCGCAGAATGATTGGGTTTTGTCGATGGATGCGGACGAAGAGTTGGGCAGTGCGTTGCAGACTTCTCTGCTGAATTGGAAGAAACACGAACCAAAATTCGGCGTGTATGAGATGGCACGAAAGACGTGGTACCTCGGAGCATGGGTGAAGCACTCCGGCTGGTATCCGGACTTTCAGCGGCGGTTGTACCGGCGGGACAAAGCGCAGTTTTCGGGAATCATCCACGAAGCGTTGCGGTTTGAGGGCAAGCCGGGGCGGCTTCCCGGAGATTTGTTGCATTACACAGTGCGGTCGTTTGCGGAACATGAGGCAAATGTCGAGCGATACACGGCTTTAGCGGCAAGACAAATGTTTGAGGCCGGGAAAAGAAACTGGCAGGGCGCGATGTGGCTGGCGACGCCGTGGAGCTGGTTTCAAAATTATTTTCTGCGCGGCGGATTTCTGGATGGATACCGCGGGGCGCTGATTTCGCAAATGGCGGCCCGTTCGGTGCGTTTGAAATACGCGAAGCTGGGGAAATTGATCGAACAGGAGCAGCGAGGCGCAAGCGGAGAGAAACCGTGAGGGCGCTGCTGGTCGATCTTGAGACAGCCTGGCGCGGCGGACAAAATCAGGCCCTCTTAATCTTAGAGGGGTTGCTTGCTCGTGGCCACGAAGCGGAACTCGTGGCTGCGCGGGGATCTGCCCTCGGAGAACGAGCGGCGGAGAGCGGCGTGCGCGTTCATTTTGTGTCGCGTGGATTGTTTCGTGTGCCGGCGGCGCGGAAGGTTCACGAATTGATTCACGGCGGCGGATTTGATCTCGTACATGCCAATGAAGCGCACGCCGTTTCGGCGGTGTGGCTGGCAGGGGCACACAAGCGCGTTCCTTTTTTGATTTCGCGTCGCGTGGGCTACCCCATCGGGAAGAGCCGCGTGTCGCGGGCGCGCTATGAAGTTGCGGCACGCATCATTGCAAATTCAAAGTGGGTGGCGGAACAAGCGGCAAATTCGGGAGTCCCGCGAGAGAAATTGACAGTGGTGTACGAAGGCGCGGAGATTCCGCCGCTCTTCACGAACGAGCAGCGACGCGCTGCGCGCTCGCGCTGGGGAATTTCTGGCGATGCACCATTGCTTGGTTGCGTCGGAGTATTGTTGCCCGACAAAGGCCAGGAATGGCTAATTCGCGCGCTCGCCGAACTCCGCAAGGAATTTCCCGACGCGAAGCTGTTGCTGGCGGGCGATGGTCCATGCCGGACGAAGCTGGAATCCCTGGCGCGGGAGCTTGGACTCGGCGAAGCCGTTTTGTTTCCTGGTTTTGTGAAAGATGTGGAGAGTGTGTACGCGGCTCTGGACGTTTTCTTGCTGCCGTCCTTTTTCGAGGCCCTCAACAATTCGCTGCTCGCCGCCATGGCCTATGAGATTTCGTCCATCGCATTCGACCGCGGTGCGCTCGGAGAAATCATCGAGAGTGGGAAAAGCGGATTGCTGGTTTCAGGGCCCGATGTGGGCGAAATCTGCAGTGCAGTGAGAAGAATTCGTAAAGATCCGGATTTTGCATCGAGGATAGGAAAGGAAGGCCGCAAGCGCGTTGAACAGAATTTTTCCGCTAAACACATGGTGGAGGGAATGATACGCGTATACCAGGAAGTGTTGTTCCCCGAAGCGAAGGCTTAACTGTCATGCGCCTCCGGATCATTAAAGTAAGGGCGATGGACATCAGCGAGCTTTCCGCAAGGATTTGAAACGGAATCAAGAACACCAAATGAGTGTGAAAAAGATGAAGCGCCGGGCGGCTCCTTCTCGATCCGCACGGCGCTTCAAATGTTTTTAATTTTGCGCAAGTTTTCTGACTTCTCTTGTTCCAGGCATTCCCTCCTATCCGCTTGCCGATTTACGTCAAGCTATCTTGGGGATTAGACAACCCATCGCCCTTTCGGCTCGAGGAACTCCACGCCAATCGCAAAGCCGTCGCCTTGCAATGGTTCGCAGTATGCAACTCGGGCCGAGGAGCGAAACTCTCCGGTGCGCGATACGAACGTCAGCCGTTCGCCTTGTTCCCAGCGGCGGGTGCTCACCACCCGCGCGCCACGCGCACTCACATTCTCTGTAAAAGTCGATTCCGTGCCGGGCATCCGCCGATGGCCATCCAGAAGGACGGGGATCTCCATGGGGATCCGGCGCTCGACGCGGTTGAAGGGGAAGACGTGCCTGTTGGATTTGACTGGCATCTATCCTCATAGGCACGCGGCAATCCGCGTGAGATTTTTTACATTGCTGCTGCTGCGGTGCTTCATGCCGTAGAGCGCGCGGTCGGCAGCGCCCAGAAGCTTTTCCGGCGTGTCGCCATCTTCAGGGAATGCGGCAACCCCAGCGCTGACGGAAAGCGCAGGCGGCTCGGCTTCGGCGGAGAGGCGTTCCCGTATGCGGGAAACGACACGCCCGGCGATGTCCGGACCGGCTTCAGGAAGCACGAGAGCAAATTCGTCGCCGCCGTAACGCGCGGCTGTGTCGATCGCGCGAGAATGGCTGCGAAGAATCTTCGAAAGGCGGACGATGGCGCGGCTCCCGGTGAGATGGCCGTAGTGATCGTTGATGGTCTTGAGACCATCCATATCGAGAAGCACAACGCTGAAAGGCCGTTGTGTGCGGCGCGAACGGTCGAGTTCCGCTTCCAGCACGCTAATGAGACGGCGATAGTTGGCGAGGCCCGTGAGCGAATCGCTGACGGCCATGGAACGAACTTGGTCAAAAAGACGCGCTTGATCCAGCAGCGCCCCCGAAAGCATGACAACGTAACTCGCGGTCTTGCTCAGCTCCGCAAGGAAAAACGGGCCGTCGAAGAGATGGCGCGAAAATGCCGCGGAGAAGTGGCAGACGACGTTGAGCGACGCGACGGCAAAGAGCGAATAGTCATACAGGCTCGCGGCGGTCTTATTGTTCTTGCTGGTCCGGAGGCGCTGCCCGAAACAAATGGCGGCAATCAAGAAAAGCGCGCCGGGGAGTAAATCCCAGGGACGAGAGATAAAGCTGGCTACATGAGCCAGCGGTGCCGAAGGAGCCGCGAGAAAAGCTGCGCTCGTAAGATAGGTAGCGATGGCAACCACCAACAGCGCACCAGCAGTCTCTTTGCTGGGTTGCCGAGCCGTCGGAATATACCGCTCGACCGCGATGGCGGAGAGCAAGAAAACAGCCAGGATCGTGCGGCCGACCATCCAGCCCATCGGGATCCTTGTGAGAGCCACGGGCCCGGCCTGGAGCACATCGTTGAGGCCGAAATAGCCGACCGTCTCAATAATCCCGGAGAGCACAAAACCAAATGCAAGGATGAGAGCGGTACGGTCGTGCGTACCGCGGAACCTGACCAGCGCATTTGCCGCATAGCAAAAACTGAGGAGAGTACCGCCGACTTCAAGATACAGGTAAGTCTCAGAGGAGCCGGAAATGGCGGCTTGGCGCAAGTAAAAAATCGCGCCAAAAAACAAAAGGGCGAGGCCGACGGTGGAAGCGATCAGGACGCGAGAACGCTCCTTCCGAAGAAACCCGACGATTTGGCCCCAACCACCCACGAAACCCCCCAAATACCGAAGAAACAACTACAACACCGTAGGAATGCAAGTTTGTGCCCTTTCTGGCTAGAAAATCTCAGTCTGTAAACATATGAATCCTAGGGAGTTACGAAGACTATTTTAGAGCCCTGCGGCGGGGGTGTAACTGCGAGACACGCAAGACAGCGCAGAAAAGGGGCCTTAGAAATCTATCATCTTTGTTCCGTTAGAGTTACCGACAGTTGGGACAGTATCAGTGTGAATACTTGGGCCGTCTCAGTGTGAGACAGTCTCACCGGTCAAAGTATCCCGCTCGCTACTCCTTTTATCGGTTATAGCTTGGGTTTGGGCGCGGGTAGTTCGCGAGCCACAACGAGGTCGCTAAAGTCACAGGTCTTGTGGGAACCATCGCAGAACGGCTTGTTGGCAGACTGGCCGCAGCGGCAGAGACCGATGGAGGTGCGCCCGGCTAGGCCGAAGGAGCGTCCTTCGGGATCGACGATCTCGAAGTCCCCTTCCACACGAATTGACCCGTTACTGTTGATAGTGATCTTGGCAGCAGCCATTCCGGCCTCCGAATAAGGTGAGAGAGCGCTCCACGAGAATCGTCGAACGCGACTTCTAGACTACGCAGAGTTAGCTTGGAACTCAAGGAAGCGGCTTAATGCTCTCAATACTTTGGCACGCTGGGATCAACCTCGTCGGACCATGCGAGGATGCCGCCCTTGAGATTGAGGATTTTGCGGAAGCCGGCTTTGCGCAGGAAATCCACGGCTTCCGCCGAGCGCTTTCCGCTGCGGCAGTGCGCGACGATTTCACGCGAAGAGTCCAGTTCGTGAACGCGGCGCGGCAATTCGCCGAGCGGGATCAAGTGACCCTTCAGATTGCAGATTTGAAATTCATGCGGCTCGCGCACATCCAGGATGAAGAGATCGTCTCCGCGGTCGAGGCGCGATTTCAGCTGGCGCGGGGTAATCTCAGGGACCTGCACATCAGAGCCGGGAGCTTCTTCACCGCGCACGCCGCAAAATTCGTAGTAATCGATGAGCTTGTTAATGGTGCGATGCTCGCCGCACATTGGACATCTCGGATTTTTGCGCAGCTTGAGTTCGCGGAATTTCATGCCGAGCGCATCGAAGAGCAGCAACCGGCCAACGAGGCTCTCGCCGCGGCCAAGAATCAACTTGATGGTTTCCATCGCCTGGATGGAACCGACGATGCCCGGCAGCACGCCCAGCACGCCGCCCTCAGCGCAGGAGGGCACGAGTCCTGGCGGAGGCGGTTCCGGATACAAGCAGCGGTAGCACGGTCCTTCCGGCATGCCGAACACCGTAGCTTGCCCTTCAAAGCGAAAGATAGAGCCGTAAACGTTTGGCTTGCCGAGCAAAATGCACGCGTCGTTGACGAGATAGCGCGTCGGGAAATTATCGGTGCCATCCACAATGATGTCGAAATCCTTGAATAACTCGAGCGCGTTATCGCTGGTGAGCTTTGTTTCGAAGGCATCGATTTGAATATTGGGATTGAGATTCGACAGCCTCTCACGTGCCGCTTCACTCTTAAATTTGCCGACATCGCTTGTGCCAAACGTGACTTGCCGCTGAAGATTCGTAAAGTCCACGACATCGAAGTCGACGAGGCCAAGCCTTCCGACGCCAGCGGCCGCAAGATAAAGCCCCAGCGGTGCCCCGAGTCCTCCTGTTCCAATCAACAGCACCTTGGCGTTTTTGAGTTTGAGCTGCCCCTCCATGCCCACCTCGGGCATGATCAGGTGGCGGCTATAGCGAAGAATCTCTTCATTAGTAAGGCTCGTGGCCGGCTTCGCACCGGTTTGCGGCTGTGTGGTCGTGGCCATTGCAAAAGCTCTCCTGTCGACTAAAAGTCAATTGGCGTTTCGGCAGAACCGCCAGCGATCGACGGAATAATGCTGATCGTGTCTCCATCTTTCGTCGGCGTGTTTTCCTTCGCCAGATAACGGATATCCTCGTCGTTGAGATAAACGTTCACGAACGCGCGCAGCTTGCCATCTTCGGTGTAAAGGTGCTTGCGCAGCTCTGCGAATTGGCTGGTGAGTCCGCTGAGAGCTTCGCCGACCGTCGCGGCGCTGAACTCCGCGGAATCGCGTTTGCCTGCGTAAACTCGCAGCGGCGTCGGTATCATCACTTTGACGGACATCTTTAGCTCTCCCGTTCTCCTGGACGCGCGCTACTTTGCGGCGCTTACTTTCATCGGTGAAATCTTCTCCGCCAAAAATCCGGTCCGATCGTCTTTTAGACGCCAAGAAGTCATGTCCTGCGGCACGCCAGTGTGCACGCTGACGATGATGTAGCTGTACCACGGCCAGGCGTGATCGCGATCGTAGTCGCTGGGCTGTGCTGGATGGTCGGGGTGCGAATGATACCAGCCGATAACTTCCAGCCCTTGCGCGGCCGCTGATTTTTCGGCTTCTCGAACGTCGTCCGCAGTAACGGAAAATCGATTGCGCGGCGAATCATCGCGCCTGTTTACAAGCGGAAAAAGAGAAAGGACCTCTCTCGGAATCCTTCGAACACTCTCGTTCGGATCGACGGTGAGGAAACTATGATCTTTCCCGAGCAGCGCACCGCAGCATTCGTAAGGATACGTCTCGACGCCATGCTCGCGAATCTTTTCGGCAAGCTCGGCGATGATCGAGAGTTCGAGTGCTTCGCTCATTGTGAAATCACTCTTCATCCCAAAAGCGTTCGTTCAGGTACTTTGACGCGGAATCGGCAAAAACGGTGACAATCACGGCGCGCTCGTCCCGTCCAATTCCTCTCGCAACCTGGAAGCATCCGAGCAGCGCGGCGGCAGCGCTGGGACTGACGAGCAAACCCTCTTCCCGAGCGATGCGTTTCACCAGTCGATAAGCCTCTTCCGTGGCGACCTCGAGATTCGCGTCAGCGAGCGTGTCATCATAGATCGCCGGCCGCAGCGCGGTCTGCATGTGCTTCCAACCTTCCAAGCCGTGAAAGGCTGCGTCAGGTTGGAGACTAATGCAACGAATCGACGGTTTGAGCTCCTTCAAGCGCCGCGAAGTGCCCACGAAGGTTCCGCTTGTTCCCAGAGCCGCCACGAAATGCGTGAGACGGCCGCTGCTCTGCTCCCAAATTTCGTTTGCGGTGGTCCGGTAGTGCGCCTGCCAGTTTGCAGGATTGCTGTACTGGTCCGGGTAAAAGTATTTCTCCGGCTCGGCAGCAACGATCTCGTGGACGCGTCGAATCGCGCCGTCCGTTCCTTGGTCGCCGGAAGTAATAACCAGCTCGGCGCCCAGAGCAGAAAGGATGCGTTTGCGCTCGTGCGAGGCGCTGTCTGGCAAGCAAAGCTTTACGGCGTACCCTAGCGCCGCGCCTATCATGGCATAGGCGATCCCCGTATTTCCGCTAGTGGCGTCGATGATGGTCTTGCCGGGCCGGAGAGCGCCGCTCGCCAGCCCCGCCTGAATCATGCTCAAAGCTGGCCGGTCTTTGACGGACCCTCCGGGATTAAACCACTCCGCCTTGGCATGGAATTCCACATTGGGGAATTCGCCGCCAATCCGCGAGAAACGCAAGAGCGGCGTGTTGCCGATCAGGTCGAGCACAGACTGCCCAATCCGCCCCTGAAGTTTCTTAGCCTGGGGAGAGAAGGCCTCATCTGAGGCAGCGGTGGGGTTAGCGGTAGCCATGCCTTTAATTCGCCCGAAAATCTCCACAATATGCGACCAGTTTACTCCGAATTGGATGCGGCACGCCAGTTTGATGGTATAGCCTGATTTTAGCGGCAGTTAGACGCAATCACCCTGCACGGACCAGAGAATCATTTTGCGTTCTTCGATCACTTAGAAGGCTCACGACGCGGTCGCTGTTAACACTTCTCGGGACTTTGGCGTCTTGCACTCGGGATGATTTCGGGAGCCGGCATATCACACGCTGGAACCACAGTTGACTCGCGCCTCACAATCAGGGACTGTCGAGCGGTGATCACCGCGTCTGCCCCCGAACCTGCAGGCGATTCTTCGTTGGTGCTGGCTGCACGCGAAGGCGACCGCGCCGCTTTTGGCGGTTTGTACGCGCGGTATGCGCGCATGGTTCACGGCATATTGCTCGCCAGAGTGCCCGCAAGCGACGTAGACGATCTTGTTCAGGACGTTTTTCTGCGCGCCCTGCCCCGGCTTTGCGACTTGCGCGATGCAGCACGATTCGGACCGTGGCTGGCGGCCATCACGCGCAACCGCGCGAACGATTACTACCGGCAAACGCGGGCGGTCGCTGCAGTGACGGAGAGCCTCCCGGAAGATGAGGCCGAACTACCTGCCTCGAACACCTCGCCCGACGCGGAAGCAGCGATGATCCTGGCGTTTGTTCGCGGCCTCCCGGATGCGTATCGAGAAACGTTGATCCTCCGCTTGGTGGAAGGCATGACGGGACCAGAAATTGCCGTGCGCACCGGCCTCACTCCCGGCTCAGTCCGAGTCAATCTGCATCGAGGCATGCAGCAGCTTCGTGAAAAACTGGCGCAGGCCTCGCTCGGCGATGCGATTCAGCCTGGTTCCCGCAACAGCAGAAATTCCGCGGCGCAAGAAAAGAGTGCGTTGGGCAGAAGGAATGAGCCATGAATGACGATTACCTTTGGGATGGTTCTGGCGAACCTGACCCGGAGATTCAAAAATTGGAGAGTACTCTTGTTAGATTCCGCCACCACGGTGAGACGCCGGAATTTCCTGAGATCACGGCCACGCAGCAACCGCGATTTTGGAAGCGGTTCTTGCCATCGCACCGGTCTTTTGGACTCGTTGCCGCTACCGCAACAATTCTGTTCATTGCCGCGTTTGGGATTCTGCAATGGAGTCATAAGCCGAATACAACTTCCGGAGCGGGATGGGACGTTGAGAGCGTCGCGGGCACGCCACGGGTGGAATCGAATGCCTTTGGAATGAGCCCCGGTGCCACCAAGCTTGGCATTGGCCAAACGCTTATCACGGATAGCCATTCCAAGGCCAACCTTTCTATCGCCGATATTGGGACCGTAAACGTCGAGCCGAATACGCGCTTGCGTTCCATTGCCGGAGGCAACGGACATAATCGGCTCGCACTCGACCGCGGAACGATTCACGCCTACATCTGGGCGTCGCCCGGGGAGTTTACGGTGGATACGCCTTCCGCGATCGCGGTGGACCTGGGCTGTTCCTACACGCTGCAAGTAGACGATTCGGGTGCCGGACTTCTCCGAACGAAACTCGGGTGGGTTGGTTTTAAGCTGGATGGACATGAAGCATTCATCCCCGCGGGCGCGGTTTGCGCGACGCGGCCGAAAGTTGGACCAGGCACCCCGTACTTTGAGGATGCTTCCGCATCGTTTCGAGAAGCCCTGTCCAAGTTTGATTTTGCAGCGAGCACTCCCGAAGAACAGAGCGCCGAACTCAGCAAAATCCTTGCCGAGTCTCGCCAGCGCGATGCGCTCACGGTGTGGCATCTTCTCGCTCGCGTTAGTGAATCGGAGCGCGGCGAAGTTTACGACCGTCTGGCAACGCTCGTTCCACCCCCCTCCGGAGTCACGCGCGATGGCATTCTGCATCTCGATCAGAAGATGCTGGATCTCTGGTGGAACCAGCTGGGCCTCGGCGACGTTTCCCTGTGGCGCACTTGGGAGCGGTCCTGGTCCCCCGCCAAATCCTGAGGCCTGTCTCGATTACGTCGAAAGAATCGCCGGGATTCCGCTCCGCAACATTCTCAACCATGCGTAACCGCAGTCCACTTTACAGAACTCCCGCCATTTACTAGGCTAAGAGCCCTATGTGGAATGTCGAACAGCGGTTCACAGGCAAGCAAATCGAAAGTCTCGCGTCGCTTGGCTTTGCCGTTGGCAGCACGCGGGGCGTCGTGCGCGTGGAAAAATACGGCAGCGGCGCGGAGTTTCGCAAAGGCACGGACGATCTCTACCAGATGACCGTAGTGCCGACGATCATGTTGAAAGGCCGGTTCACCCGGCTTTGGGACGCAGGCTACCAGAAATTTCTGCTGACCGACGATGGATTGAAGTTGCCGGCGCTGGCGACGCATCTCGAAAATCTGCGGAGATTCAATGAAGAACTTTTGACGGCGCTAGGTGTCCCCACTTTTTACAACGAGGCGCTCGGCTCCGTAAGCCAAATCAGCGTTTACGATCGCGTCAAAGGCCGCGCAGGCGATGTGCCAGATAAAACGGTTGGCGCGCATGAGCCTGGCGGCGATCATTAAACAAGTGGCCGTTCGTTCTAACACTTCTCATTTCGCCTTCCCTTCCTGAAGCTGACGCCGGAATTGCTCCACATCAACCCGATGCTTTGCGGCTTTGCGCGCGCCGATGAAGATCACCGGAATGTCCCATCCGTAACGCTCTTCGAGAACGGCATCCCTTTCGATATTTACTTCCCGCAGCACAGCGCCGAATTCGCGCAGCAGGGGCGCAATGGCGGTCTTCGCTTCTTCGCAAAGATGACAGCCGGGCCGCGTGTAAAGAGTCACCTCGTGCGGGCCCGCCGCGGCCAAGCGTGTGTCCTCTGGATGCTCCTTCACGGTTTCGGCTGGGAATATTTTTGGAACGGGCCGGCATATCGGTGAAATGCGCGTGCGCGGTAAAGCTCCGCGATTTGCCGGAGATGCCCAAGATCGTGCGAAGCCCATTCATTGAGCATCTGATGGAGCGTGATGGTGCCGAGCTCGGAGTGCGTCGCCTCACACTCGCCGGAGTCCGCAGGGATGCTCCTCAGCAGAATGACCGTCGCGCGTCGCGTCTTGATGAAAAATGCCAAATTCTCACTAGCCGAACCGCGCACATAGTCGCCAACCACAACCGTTCCAGCCGGATCAAACTTCTGCAGCACGGGCGTATCTTCGGTCACGATGCGGCGTGTCCGGTCGGCATACACCATCTCAATATCCGCAAGATGCCCGAGCACCTCTGCAATCGACCAGCGATCCGGCGCCGGCTTCCAGCGCAAGAGTTCTTCCGGCAAATCGCGAAGCATCGTTTCGAGCAGAATCGGCGTCTTCTCAAGGAGCGACAGGGCAGGCTGGATGGACCCGGTGACGGCTGGCTCGGTGGATCGAGCTACACCTTGCTGCATGCGGCACCTCCCAAGGGATAAATGCATCTTACTCGAACGGGCGCCGAAAAGTTGAAGTGGCGCATAATGAGTAACAGGCGTGGAGGCGATGCTGGAATGGGAAGAATCGTGGCACTGATGGACGACCTGTTTTTTCAAATGAAGGTCGCGGAGACGGCGAAACATCTGGGGCTGGAGTTAAAGGTGGCCGCGAATGGGGACGCGCTTCTGGGCCTGCTGGAATCCTCGCCGAACCTGGTGATCGTGGATTTGAACTCCCGCAGCCAGCCCCTTGCGGCCATCGAGCGCGTTCGCGCCGCGCAAAAAGATCTGAAAGTCATTGGGTTTCTCTCTCACGTGCAGCGCGACCTGGCAGTGCAGGCACAAGCGGCGGGATGCAACGAGGTGATGCCGCGCTCGGCCTTTACGCAAAATCTGGCGGCGATTTTGAGCGCTGCAAAGGACTGATGTGAACTTTCAAGGAAATTCCCGAACCACCGCAGCGTTTATTTTGACTGTGTTCTTTCTGGCGCTGCCATACGCCGCCTCTGCACAAGAGTCGAGCCCAGCTCCCGGAGCACAGGCCTCCTCGCCGAGCGGTCCATCCGCCGCGCTTCGCGATGTCCTAATGGCAGCCTGTTCGCAGAGCCAGAACGATTTTGAGCGTTATCTCACCGCGCGCAACAAAGAATCGTTCTCCAGGATGACGCCGGCGGCGCGCGTTGCGTTCATGAAACGATTCGTGCTGCTCAACCAAGCGGGCAAGCCCTCCGCGACCACTAATCCCTCCGGTCGTCCCATCGTGCGTTGCGACACGCCCGCAGGGGCAGCGGAGATCCAGATCGGCGGAGCCGACACTCGTGACAATGTGGCGTTTATGCCGGTGGAATTGCGCGATGCGACGGATTCGACGGACGCGAGCGCGATCCAGGTCACCATGGGCCTCGTGCGGGAAAACGGCGAGTGGAAGATCCTTTCGCTAGGCGTGGTTCTTCTCGATTTGCCTTCCCTGGAATTGGAATGGGACTCCGCAGAAGCGGACAAGAATGAGCAAACCGCCATCGAATCTCTCAAGGACATCGCCGAAGCCGTCGAGACCTTCCGTCTTAAGTACGCGCGGCTGCCTAGCTCTCTTTCGAGCCTCGGACCTCCGTTGCATGGTCCGGCTAACGCGGATGCTGCTGGACTGGTGGAGGCTGACCTGGCTGCGGGAATGAGAAATGGATACTCGTTCCGTTACGTCATTCTGGGCGGCAGCGGTTTGGGCGCACCGGCGAAATTCGAGCTTGCCGCAACACCGCTGAGCTATGGCCGTACAGGACACCGCTCTTTTTTCCGAGATGCCGGTGGAACGCTTCGCGGGGCGGACCGCCAGGGCGCAGTGGGCGCCGCGTCTGATCCGCGGTTGCCGGAGCACTGATGCCTACTGCGCGCAAATAGCAAACACTACGGCGTAGTTTTGACCGTCGGATACTGAATCCCCAGTTGTTCGAGATAGGTCTTATATTGCTGGGGATCGTAATAATACTTTTTCAATTGCGGCGCGAACTTCTCCATTTTTTCTTTGTTCATCTCGATAGCTGGTTTGTCATCGGGCCCGAGAAACGTCTCGTAATGAATGTCCTTCGTTTGGACATTCCGAAAATAATCCCACGCTTGCTGCACAAGTTGCGGCTGAAGAAAAAAATCGAGAGCGGTCATGGCTTGCACCTTGGCGCCCGCGGTCGAGCCTTTATGAGCGATGGGAGTTGCCATGGATACACCGTTTGCCCAGCTATGCCCCGGCAGATTCGGAATATTTGCCGGATACATCAGGTACACCATCGGAACGTTCCAGGAAATATCGCCGATGTCGTCCGAGCCTCCGCCGGTGGGCTTTTTCACAGGCTCCTCGAGCGGTTCAACTTTTTCCTTGAGGCCCTCGACTTTCGCGCCAATTTCCTTTTGAAGAGCCTTCGCCAGCGTCTGATCCGCATCGCTCCACTTCGGCATCCCGACGGCCTCGATGTTTTTCTCCTGCGCCTCCGCGATCACCTTGTTCAAATACGGCGGCCATGCCGATCCCACCAGCTTGTGATCCACTGTTGTTCCTGTCATTTTCGCCGCGGAATCCGCGATCATATTTCCCAGATCGTAGAGATCCTTGATGTGCGGATAATCCAACTCGCGGAAGTAATACCAAACCGCGGCCTCCGAGGGGACTACGTTGGGCTGATCCCCGCCATTGATGATGACGCGATGCGAGCGCTGTGGCGGGCGCAAGTGCTCCCGGCGAAAATCCCATCCGGTATCCATCAGCTCCACGGCATCCAGTGCGCTACGCCCTTCCCACGGCGCTGCGGCGGCGTGTGCGGCTTTGCCATGAAAAAAATACTGTATGGAGACTAGCCCGCTCCATTCGCCGTTCCCCGTGCCATACGACGTCGAAAATTCCGACTCCACGTGTGCGCCCAAAACTATGTCCACGTCCTTGAACATTCCCGCGCGAACATAAAACGCCTTTGTGCCAAGCAATTCTTCCGCGACTCCAGGAACAAGTTTGATCGTCCCGGCGATGTGGTGTTCGTCCATCAGTTTTTTCAAAACCAAAGCGGCGGTTACGTTGACCGCCATCCCGGAGTTATGCCCTTCTCCATGGCCCGGCGCGCCTTCAACGATGGGATCGTGATAGGCCACCCCCGGCTTCTGCGAAGCGCGCGGGATGCAGTCGATATCCGTGATGAATGCGATGACCGGTTTGCCGCTCCCGTACGTGGCTACCCAGGCGGTGGGAACACCAGCCACGGCATGCTCGACGCGAAATCCGTTTTTCTCAAGAATGCCCGTGACATAGCGCGACGTCTCGTACTCCTGGAATCCCAGTTCGCTGTAGCTGAAAATTTCGTCCACCATCTGCTGCGTCAGCGTCTGGAGTTTATCGACTTCCGCCACGGCTTCCTGTTTCAGGGCCGGGAGCTGCGGCGACTGCTGCGCGAATAGTCCGTAGGGCGCGAAGAAAACTGCCGCAAGCGCTCCCAGCACAGCAAGTTTCGTCATCGGTTTCTCCCGTGAGTAAAATGCGCGGGCATATTACATCGGGTATTGCGAAATAGGGGAAAGAAAGAATCACAGGTTTGTACAGCGAAGGAGTTGGCGCTACTATCGTGCGATTCAACATGCGCCCAGCATCCACCCGAAATCTCTTTCTTCTCCTGGCTCTCGCGCTTCTGACACCAGTGGCGGCGCTGGCGCAGCAGTCCAGCTCTGCTTATGGGCCCCTTCCCGTTTTCGAATTCCACAGCGGATTCTGGATCAACCTGCACCACATGCTCTACTACGAGGCCAAGCTGCGCGATGCTCGGCCTGCGGCTGCTCAAAGAGGCAGCCCAGCTCCATTGATAAAACTGAATACCATGAAAGAGGCTGCTACGGCCCTCAGCCCCGCTGAGCGTCTCGCTTGGGACAGCTCTGTCGACTACTACGTGGCAAACTACGTGAACAAAGACTTGCTCTTCAATAACGACCTGATTCTGCTAAAAAATCAGCTCGGCGATTTTGAGGACTGCGACGAACTCTCCGGCACGCGAAAGAAAACCTGCGACGCCGGTCTGCCCCCAAAATTGACACGCGTACTGGAAGCCGCCGCGCCTGTCTATCGCGCTCATCTGTGGGCCGAGCAGGACCGCGCCAACCGCCGTTGGGTGGCTCGTGTCGCGCCTCTTGTGGAAGAACAGGGCGTGGGTATTTCCGAGCGGCTGGCGGATATCTATCAAGCTAAATGGCCGAGAGACAAAATTCGCGTGGACGTCGCCGCGTACGCAAATGCAGCAGGGGCCTACACGACACTCGATCCCCTGCGCGTCACCATTTCCAGCTTGGACCCGCGCAATCAGGGTGATGAAGCCTTTGAAGTTCTCTTTCACGAAGCTTCGCACGGAATCGCGGAGCCCGTGGAATCGGCGATCATTCGAGAATGCCACCAGCGCGATAAAGCTATTCCCCGGGACCTCTGGCACGCGCTTATCTTTTATACGACGGGCGAAGTGATCAGACCCATTTTGAACACGCCGGACAACGCCCCGCCGGCCGTAGAGGACGCCGTCAAGCCCAACATCAGTCCTCCTCCCAGCCGCAGGGAGACTTACACGCCCTACGCTATCCGCGAGGGCCTCTACGAACGCGGTTGGAAGGACT
The DNA here is from genome assembly GCA_035272765.1 of Candidatus Acidiferrum sp. Lineage (GTDB taxonomy): Bacteria > Acidobacteriota > Terriglobia > Acidiferrales > UBA7541 > Acidiferrum. Next base: position 35,894 of record DATEQG010000078.1, on the reverse strand, counting down.
ACCTCCAACTTCTCACGCGCTTCTGGCAGCCCTATCTCGATAATAAATCCACGTTTGACGACGCCATCGCCCGCATGGTCTCCGCGCTTTAGCATTCGCGCACGCCAACGAAAGGAGCCCGCATTTACTTCGTGCGCTCTAAAACTTTCCGTTGCGCAGCCATTCGCTAATTTCTGCTTCCACCGAGAACACCTCGGCGGGGTTTTGGGTGTAGCGGGCGTCCAGTTGGTAAGCTTGCTCTTCGTACGGCACGACCATCCAGAGGCCGGACTCGTCCAAGGCCCGAAAGTAACCCGCCATCACCTTCTCCAAGCCAATGATTGAAAATTGCGTTACGTGGACCAGGGTATGAAATACCGTGCGCAGCGTCGGCTGCCGATTGAACAGCGCGACATCGATGAACGGAATAGCGGTCATGTGCGCCGCATCCGGTACGACGCGCGCGCCGCCGGCGCGGACACGCTCATAGAAAGGCGGATAGGGTATCGTCTCGCCCGTCTTGGACAAATCTTTTATTCGCAGACTGTCTAGTATTTCCCCGGGGAAAAATGGCCTGAGCTTCGCTTTCGCAGCTTCCGACAGCGCATTGCAGATGGGACGGTGTTTGTCACGCTGCTGCTGCATCCATGCAACAGTTTCAGCAATTAATCCCGCCATTTCCGCTTGCGTGAACTTCGGGGGCTCCACGAACGTTATCTTTCCGGGTCGAATTTCTGATTCTTTTCGACAGATGGCCCAAAGAACGTAAAGCGACGGCTTTATTTATCCTAGCATGGAGCTGCGCGTTTCCTTTTCACGGAAGAATGGATTCGATGCATTGACGCCGCTTGACGGACCTTCGGAATTGCTTTCGTTCGCGTCGGTCCTCGCGACTTCGCCCACTGGCAGCCGCAAATACTCCTTTGTCAGCTATAGCGAAGTCTGCTATAGTCTGCCCATGCGGCCTTTTCTGCTTTCCCGGGACACTTTCCATATTCTCGTCGCGCTCGCCGACAGCGACCGCCACGGCTATTCCATCATGCAAGAAGTCAGCGAGAGAACCGGCGGAGAGATTCGCCTCAGCCCCAGCACACTCTACAGCGCCATCAAGCGCTTGCTCGAACAAGGCTTCATCGAAGAGCTGGAAGAGCGTCCCGATCCGGAGCACGACGATGAACGCCGCCGCTACTACCGCCTTACAAAGGCAGGAAAGCGCGCCGCCATGGAAGAGGCTCGCCACCTGGAAAAACTGCTCTCGGACGCTCGCGCTTCCGGCTTAGTGCGCAAACGAGCTTGAGATATGCAGCGTCTCCACACATCTCAAGCCGGAATCCTCCGCCTCTACCAGCCGTTCTTGTGGCTGTACCCGGCTGAATTTCGTGACGAATACAGGCGCGAACTTTGTCTCGCTTTTGTGGACCGCTGGCGCGAGGAACGTACGTTCGTCGGCCTCTTGTCCGTCTGGCTTCAGTCCGTCTCAGGAATTTTTTATCAAGCACCCAGGGAGCACTATCACATGATCGTTCATGATCTCCGTTACGCATTTCGCATTCTCCGCAAAGACCTCTCCGTTACCGCCGCCGCGATCCTCATTCTCGCGCTCGGCATCGGCTCCACAACGCTCGTCTTCAGTCTCGCCAACGGCCTCCTCCTGCGTCCGCTTCCCTACCCGCAACCTGAGCGCCTCATCGCCGTCACCGAATCCAGCCCCAAGGATCCCAACGAGACCACGCAAATCTCCTTCCCCAATTATTTCGACATCCGCTCTCGCGCGCGCCTTCTCGACGACATCGGCGTTTACGCTTCCGGGCAATGGCCGATTCGCGGCGAAGGCTCCGCCGAGCGCGTCCCCGGCGCAAGCGTCAGCGATGGAATCTTCCGCGTGATGGGCCTCGACCCGCTTCTCGGCCGCGCCATTTCTCGCGAAGACGATCTGCCCAACGGTCCGAAAGTTGTCGTCATCAGCGAAGAACTCTGGCAGCGCCGCTACGGCCGCGACCCTCACATCCTCGGCAAAACCATCCAAATCGACGATGACCGTTCCACCATCATCGGCGTCATGCCCGCCGGCTTCCACTTTCCGGACCGCGCCGAATTTTGGATCCCGCTGCAGATGGACCCTGCCAAAGCCGCGCGCACCGACTATTTCCTCCACGCCGTGGCCCGCCTCAAGCCCGGCGTTTCCATCGAACAAGCCACCGCGGAACTCGAATCGCTCCTCGAACAAATCCACCGCGAAAACCCCGCCGTCAATAACAACTGGATCGCCCACGCCATTCCCATGCGTGATTTCGTTGCGGGCTCTTATCGCAAAGCCGTCATCACACTCTCGGTCGCCGTTGCACTGCTCCTCCTCATCGCCTGCGCCAACGTTTGCAACCTCCTTCTCGTGAAAGCTTCTGCGCGCGTTCGAGAAATCGCTGTCCGCACCGCGCTTGGCGCCACGCGCCGCAGGCTCCTTCGCCAGCTCATCACCGAAAGCCTCCTTCTTGGACTGGCTGGTGGCGCCCTGGGCGTGCTCCTCGCCTACGCAGGAATACCGGCTCTGCTCTCTCTCATCCCCGTCAATCTCCCGCTGTGGATGAATTTTTCCCCTGACTCACGTGTATTGGCTTTTGCTGTCGGCGTTTCTCTGCTCACTACTCTCGGCGTCGGCATCATTCCTGCTTTCGGCTCCTTCCACGCCGATCTCACCGATTCCCTCAAGGAAGGCGGCCGGGGAGGCACGTCCGGCACGCGCAGCAAATTCATGCGCCAAGGTTTGGTTATCGGGGAAGTCGCTCTTTCCGTGATCTTGCTCGCCGGAGCCGGCCTTATGATCCGCAGCTTCCTCGCGCTACGCATGCAGGACCTCGGCTTCCATCCCGAAAATGTTCTAAGCACGAGCCTCGACTGGCCCGAAAGCCGCTATCACGACGGCCCACCTGCCCGCGCCCTCCTCACCCGCCTCACCGACGAAGTCTCTTCGCTTCCCGGCGTTATCTCCACTTCCTTCAGCTCGGGCGCTCCCCTCGACGACGGCTGGGGCCGCCTCTTCTCCATTGAAAATCACCCAGTCGACCTCAAGGACATGACCTTCATCAACCACATCGTCGTCACTCCCAACTATTTCCACACGCTTGAGGTTCCCCTGCTCCAGGGCCGCGACTTCACCGAAACCGATTTCGACACACCGCACATCGTCATCGTTAGCGAAACTTTCGCCAAAAAGAATTGGCCCAACGAAAGCCCCCTAGGCAAACGCCTGCGCTTCGGCCCTCCCAAAAACAACGAACCCTGGCACACCGTCGTCGGCGTCGTCGCCGATGCCAAGCACGGCGCCTACAAAACCGAAGACCGCCCCAGCGTCTATCTCCCCTACAGCTCCGAAATCACCCCCAACGTCCTCCTCGTTCGCACCGCCGGCGACCCACTCCAACTCCAACAAGCCCTCCGCACGCGTATCGTCGCCCTCGACCCCGACATCGTCGTCAGCCGCGTCTTCAGCCTCGAGCAAATCATCGCCCGCGTCTCCTGGCAGGACCGCTTCCTCACGGTCCTCTTCACCGCCTTCGCCGCGCTCGCGCTTTTCTTGGCAGCCGTCGGCCTCTACGCCACCATCTCCTACACCGTCTCCCTCAGCACCCACGAAATCGGCATCCGCATGGCCCTCGGAGCCTCGGTTTCACGCGTCCGCGCCATGATCCTCCGCCAGGGCATGACTCTCGCCGGAGCAGGCCTCCTCATCGGCATCGTCATAGCTTTCGCCCTCGCGCGTCTGCTCAAAACTCAGCTCTACCAGATTTCCCCGAATGACCCGGCCACCTACATCGCCGTGCCGGTTGTCCTAATCCTCGTTGCCGCGCTCGCCGCCTTTTTACCAACTCGCCGCGCCACTCGCGTCGATCCCGTCGTCGCCTTGCGCCACGAGTAAAGATTTCTTTAGCGTCAGCGGCCATCGCGTTCCATTTCTTCGCGATCACGCGCACCCATCTACCACGTCGGGGCGGAAAGAGATTGCAACCGATTTGTTGCTTGGCGAAATCCGAACCAGCAAAGTCCGAGCAGAGCGGCATCCGGCAAGAAGGGCGGAGCCGCCCGGACATCGAACATTTCGATGCAAGGCCACCCAACCGCGACCCTCTCGCTGCAAGAACTCCAAACGATTCCGTTCAAAAGCCAGGGAGGTTGCAATGATGCATGTCATGATGGTCGCACTGGCTTTATGGATGACTTCTTGCGGAGATTCCGCCGGTCAGCAGGCCGGCGACTCTCCGGGCGTCAAGCAACAAGAGCTGCTACTCAATCGCGCGAACGATGGGCAACGAGTTTCCGCTAAGGTGGGCCAGCCAATCGTTGTAATCCTTCAAACAATCGGTGGGGGGCACTACGACACCCCGCAAATATCTTCCCGCGCTGTTCGATTCGAGAGTGTAGTTTTCCCGGCGAGGCAGAATCCAGGCGGCCCGACGCAGGTCTATCGTTTCACCGCAACCGCCGAGGGGGAGGCGCAAATCCAAATTCCGCACACAGATTCAAACCCCACTGTCACGTTTACGATTCAAGTCAAAAAGCGCTGACCAACAGGAAAGTTCTTGCCTCAAGAAGCGTGGCCGGGGGCGCCAGGCGACCCGCACTCTTTCCATAGCTTTTCCCAATTCCAGATCCCGGAACCTATCGCAGTCGGCAAAGGGAATCCGAGCTGATGCGCAAGCATACACACCTGCCCGCGATGGTGAGCTTCGTGAGAAAGCATGTAGCACAGCATTTCCGGGCCAACCGGCCAAGGCCGAGCCCAGCCGTCTCTCAGAAACTTCTCGACGCGGCCACCACCGCCTAGCGCATCCGCAAGCATCTCCGCGCAGCGAGCGGCGCTTTCGGCCAATCCCGCACGGGCTTGCTTCGGCGTGCAATGCGTGCGGTTGAGTTGTCGCGGCACCTTCAAGTGCGGAGCGGTAAGCCTGACCCACTTTGTGCGGACATTGTGCATGTGCGTGAAGATCGCCGCAATGCTGCGGGCTTTGCCGGGCGGTTTGGCTTTCCAGGCGGCGGGGGCAAGATGTTCGATAATCATCTGGTTCATGCGCTCGTTGACGGCAAAGATTTGGACTGCGGCTCGGCCGATCGGCGTCTGAAGTTGTCGAGGATGAACTTCTCGCATGTCAACCTGCCGAGTGTGGACCTTTTGTTGGCGCGTGGTCACGGCTTCCTACTCCTCGGCCAATAATACCTCCGGACCGTCAGCTAGTCGGAACTTATCGCCGGTCATCCTGGGTTGCGCAGTTTGGCTCATTAACGGAACACACCTCAGGGAGTCTTCGGTTTTTCGATCAACTCATGGGTCTGCACGGAGAACAGTAGAAAATTCGAAAATCTATGGGAAATGATCGTCCGTCTCACTCCAAAATCTCCGTAGGCATCGACAGATTGAGGCAGCCATACCTGCGCGTCGCGCATGCGAAAGCGCACTGGGGCATAGTCGATCGACAGGAACCATTGCTCCAGGTTGATTTCCGGAATCTCCCGCATCAAACCAATCTCGAGGTGCATCACCTCGGTTGAGTCTCGCGCGATCCACGCACGTCCTTTGAGCATCGCGGGATACATGTTGTTTCTGTGCCGGAAAGATGCAGTGTGGTTTGGACGGCCTGTGCGCTGCCGGAAATGCACCACCCAGGCCGGATGACCCTTCCATTCGGTCACCCCTTCGCATTTCATTTCGTAGTCGTCTTGGAGATCAGGCAGAAAAATCAGGGCCATCTCGGGTAGTCCAACGTCTTGCGCGGCCGCCGGGAAGGGCTGGCTTCCACGTTCTGGAGTGCGCCCCTCTTGCACTGCGAAGCCTTCTTTGTGATGCTCAAAAGCTGCGGTGTAATCAAATGATCCCGTGCCGTAGTCCAGTTGATCTCCCACGTTTCCCAAAACCCGATATTCAATTCTTTCTTGGGCGGTAAAGTTCTGCAGATTGGCCAGGAGTTCGATGGCGCGCTTCCCCGTTTGTTCAAGCACTGTGGGAAGAGAGCACTCCGCTGACGCGCTGTCAGGATGAAGGTGGGTGTCCACGGAAGGAGGATCCCAAAACAATATGCGGGGCTTTGGAGTTTTTTCGATAACTCTGACCGGCTGAACTGGCGGGGATTGTTCGGAACTAGCAGCCTGAGGTGCCGCTGGTTCTGGAGCAATAGAGGACTGTTGCGCTGGCGCGGATTGCGCAGCCTGGGGCTGTTGAGCCGCTGACAAGATCGGTGGGATCGCCAGCGCCGCTTCCATGCCAGGCTTCGGTGCAAAATAACCTCGGCGCGCCTGAAGCGTTAGTCCGCCGTGATCGACCTTTACCTTCAACGAATGGAATTTGCCATCGGCTTTCACTTTGTCCAGCGAAAATTCCAAGAGGTATAGGTACTCGGGGGCGGACGCCAGGCGCTTCAGGCCTCCTTCGATGTCGTTGCTGTTGTGGAAGAAGGTGCCGCCGCTGGCGCCGGCCAATCCCGCCATCACGGCCTCAACGACGCTGAGTGATTCCACATGCGAGCGTATCTGTTCCTGTGTCACGTGGATCCCGCCGTCGAATTCTTCTTCGGCCTTCGGCCCGGTAGTGTACAAGCCGCGTGCATCCAGCGTGCCAATAGTCACATTCGCACGCGCGGCTGTGTCCATCACCTGGGACTCAAAAATTCTGGCCTCCGGAATCTCGGTGTAGAAACCTGGCGAAATCAGAATTAGCGTGCGTTGCCCTGGAAGATTGCCCATCACGCGCACCAGATCGCGAATATAGATGAGAGTTGTGCGAACATCTTGCTCGCCCAACGCCAGAGACAGTTGAGCGGCCTCATGGACCATAGCCGTCGCTATATTACGCATGGTCAGAGGATCCAGGCGTGCGCACACAATCGTTTCATCAACCGCGGCATCCAGAGCGAACATGTCATGCTTATTTTCGATCCTATCTGCGTGGTAAAGATCGACATTGGGACATTCATGCCCGGTGCGCCGGTAAGGACCCTGCATCACCTTAATATTCCTGATCGTTGCCTCCAGTTTGTCGCGATCTTGGGTCACGCCGCTGTCATCGCGTCCCCATATTGAATTCACCGAAGCTAGACCGCCTTCTCCCAGCACAACGCCAAGGGTCTTAGTGGCGCCCGCCTTAACCGCGACCATGTCCGCCGGGCTTAAGTGCAAATCATCAAACAAGAAGACGACAAACTGGGGCTCCTGCTTGGGGGATATTTTGGCCACTTCGCCCGCTGCAGAAGCGGCTTCGGCTTTCCCATTATTCACCTGCGTTTCCGCCGCTCCGCGTTTTTCTACACTGAAGCCAGAAATAACCCGCCGCTTGCCATTATCAAATATTTGAAAGTCTTCCTTGGTCAGATTGCCTACGGCGTGCCCCTGCGCGTCGCGGACTACCACAGGGACCAGCACCGAATTCACCTTGACTTCGATTTTGGCGGAAGTGTTTTGGGGTGGCGTGCCTTGCACTATCTGCGCCGCGATGCACATGCAGAGCAAAAGACACAAGCAGCCAGAGGCAATTGTCGAGAAGCGTACCGTATTGGATTTCGTAGCAATACGCCGATTCTACTCCCCTGTGGATCGTGGGCGGTCAATTCGATGCTTCTGAAGAGGGGACAAGATGTCCGTGCCTGGTGGGTCGTTTAGGAGGCAGTAGAAGGCCTGGTGGTCCGGCGCAGACCCCCATTCCTGAATTGCCGAAGATCGTTCAGAGTTGTCCTGCCAAAGCACATTGACGCGCCTCGACATCCAGAGTCTGCCGTTTTTCGAGTTAGAAGCCTTGACTTGGACTGATATACGCCCTAGGATTTTGGACAGAAGTTGGATGCTTCTTTGCTAGGCATCGATCGTATGAGTCGCCGCATCCGCATTTTCGTTCTGCTGGCCATCGCATTGGCACTTCTAGTACCCGGCGCAGTGGCGCAGAAGCCCCCGGCTCCGGCTCCAGCCCCAGTGCCTCCGACTTCCGCTCCCCCGAACATTCCAGCGAATCCCTCTCCCTCAAGTTCGTCGCCGAGTCAACCGAGTGAAAATCTTGTGATGTTTCTCGGGGGACGCGTTGCAATCCAAGACGGCGCACCTATTCCGAATGATGTGCTGATTGAGCGGGTCTGCAACAACAGAGCGCGTCAAGAGGTGTATGCATCTCCTCACGGCGATTTCAGCATGCAATTGGGATCGAGGGCCGACTCTTTTCCGGAAGCCAGCATCGACCCGAGTTCGCCATATAGCGTGGCCAATAAGGATTCGGTCATGGGAATTCCAGAAAGCGAGTTGAAGAATTGTGAGCTACGGGTTTCCGCCTCGGGTTTTCGCTCCCGTGTCATCCCCCTCTTGGGCCTCGATACCTTCGGAGGCAGCATTGACGTGGGCGTGGTTACGGTCGAGAGAGGTAAAAAGGTAGAAGGTACCACGCTGGACGCCACGCTCTACAAGGCACCAAAAGATGCCCGAACTGCTTACGAGAAAGGCCTCCAAGCCGAGAGGAAAGGCAAGCTTGCCGATGCACATAAATATTTTGAAACCGCGGTGGAGCTCTACCCCAGCTTCACGAACGCCTGGTTTCAATTGGGTACCGTCTTACAGAAAGAAAACCAGAAGGACGAGGCTCGCAAAGCGTATACCCAGGCCACGACTCTCGATTCCAGGTACCTTCCGCCGTATCTGTTTCTCACGTTAATGGCCTACGAGGCCGAGAATTGGACGGAAGTTCTTAAACTTACCGGGCACATACTGGACCTCGATCCGTTGAGTCATTCGGAGGTCACTGGGTACATCATTGATCTCGATCCCTTGAATTACGCCGAGGCCTATTTCTATAACTCGTTCGCGAATTACAAGCTCAACAAGTTCGAAGCCGCCGAAAAGAGCGCGCTCAAGGCGCAACACCTTGACCTGCGCACTCGTTTTCCTCAGCTGCACCTTATACTGGCCGAGGTCTTTGCCCGAAAGAACCAATACGATCTGGCGATCTCGGAGATACAAACCTATTTGGCTCTGGCTCCCAATGCGAAAGACGCGGCTCAGGAGCGGGAGCAGCTGGCGAAATTGGAGAAGCTGAACATCTCGGCGTCGACCACTGATAAACCGGATCAGAGGTGAGTTTCCCCTCTCTAGACCTGCCCTGCCGTTAGAACCAGGCTCGCAACGACCCACCGGGAACGTTTGTCGGGAAACCTTGGTTGTGCTAGGCTTTGCGGTGCGGAAATAGGCTTGGCCACCGCGCCACGCAAGCCCCAGTGTCGCAATCGTTCTCTCCTCGCCGTTCCTCTCTCGAGCTTTCCCGAGGGGGAAGACTCTCTCTGGAGAAACCGAACGAATGGCTAGGGCTATTCGATAACCGGCTCCCTCGGAGCCTGGCCGTCAGAAGGAACTGGATAAGCCCATGTCCGGTACACAGGCAGCCTCAAAGACCGAAAAAGAGACCGTCGAGATCAAACTCGCCCATTCGCCAGATTCCGATGATGCCTTCATGTTCTATGCGCTGGCAACCCACAAGCTCGCCACGCCCGGCTACAAATACACCCACGTCCTCTCCGACATTCAAACCCTTAACGAAGCTGCCCTGACGGAGACCTACGACGTCACCGCAGTTAGCTTCGCGGCCTATCCAAGCCTACGCGATAAATACGTCCTGCTCGATTGCGGCGCCAGCTTTGGGGAGAATTACGGTCCCATCGTCGTTTCCTCTAAGCCCATGAAACGTGAGGAGTTAGCTGGGAAACGCGTCGGCGTCCCGGGACTGAAAACAAGCGCCTATCTCACCTTGAAGCTATTTGAACCAAACTTTGAACCGGTTGTCATGGCTTTCGACAAGATTCTGGACGCCGTTAAGAATGAAGTTGTCGAAGCAGGCCTGCTGATTCACGAAGGACAACTTCTTTTCCCGCAGTTGGGGATGCATCGCGTCGTGGATCTGGGTGTCTGGTGGCATGAACAAACAGCGCTCCCGCTGCCGCTCGGCGGAAACGCCGTTCGGCGAGCGCTTGGTCCGGCGCTGGGCCTGCAAATTGCTAAAACCATTAAGGACAGCGTCGAGTATGGGCTCGAACACCGCGAAGAAGCCCTGAACTACGCCATGCAGTTTGCGCGCGACATGGAAACCGAAATTGCGGATAAGTTTGTCGGCATGTACGTTAACCGCTGGACGCTCGGCTACGGCGAGCGCGGCAAGCAAGCGGTAAGAGCACTAATTGAGCGCGGCACCGCTGCAGGGCTGCTCCCCGGCCCGCCAGAGATCGAATTCCTCAGCGAACAATAGAAAAACAAAAGACATAGCCGACTCGCGGCACTGCAGGTGGCTGACGGCTGTCATCCATGCGAGTCGGCCGTCGAGTCGTACGATTGCTCATCTAGTAGCAGGGAGAGGCATTTTGGAATAGCATGCGTCAGGCGATGTTTTCCGGAGGTTCCGGTGCGCCGGATTTCCCTACTTGTGCTCGTGCTCGCGAGCTTCGGCGGCGTCACTCCTGCTCAGGATTGGACCACCGTCCGCTCTCCTCATTTCGTCGTGTCAACTGACGCGGGAGAAAAACGCTCCCGGGAAGTGGCCGTCCGTTTTGAACAGTTGCGCCTCGTGTTTGAGAAGTTGCTCTCGAATGAAAAACTCAACAGCCCCGTCCCTCTGCAAATTCTTGGATTTCGCAACGCAAAGGGCTTTAGCCAGGTTGCCCCTTTAACAAACGGAAAGCCCGATCCGGGACTTTTGGGCCTGTTTCAAACGGGCGGTGATATGAACTTCATTGCATTGGATCTCTCCACGGAAGCTGGCTTCCCGGTGGTTTTTCACGAGTACACGCACACGGTCCTGCACGCGAATTTTCGGCACCTGCCGCTCTGGTTCGACGAAGGAGTCGCCAGGTACTACGAAACGGCACAGCTTGTTAATGGCCGGGCGCAAATCGGAGCCACTCCAAAATATTTGGACACATTTCTTTACGGTCGAGCCCTCATGCCGGTCACGGAACTTTTTGGCGTAACCAATGACGCCAAAATCTACGGCCAAAACAGCGAGAGGAGGGAGCTTTTTTACGACCAGTCCTGGGCCGTTGTGCACTATCTGTTTGACAAACAGAAAATGGCCGATTTTGGCAAATATGTGGAACTGACCGCCAACCAGCACATGCCAATTCCCGGAGCGATTGAAGCGGCTTTCCATATGACTCCCAAGGAATTCGATAAAGAGATCGCTTCCTACTTGCACCTCTCGCTCCGCCAAATCTATTTTATCGATGATTCCACGAGCATCGATGAAAGTAGTTTCGTCTCCCAGCCGCTGGAGCCGATTGATGCGGAAGCGCTGATTGCCAACATGCATTGGCATTCGATGGACTATCACGTAAAGGCTGTTGAGGAATATAAAGATGTCCTCGCAAAGAACCCGAACCAGATAGACGCGAACCTAGCGCTCGGCTATGCCGCTCTCATCTCCAAAAATTATGACGAAGCCGAAACTTACCTGCGCAAGGCTGCCTCGGTGGACAAAAAGAACGCACGCTGCCAATTTTTGCTCGGGATTCTGCAACTGCGCCGGAGTTCGACGAACGAAAACAAGCAGGATCTTCAAGTCGATGCCTGGAATCACCTGAAAGCTGCGACGACCCTCAGCCCCGAGCTAGCGGAGGCCCATAGTGAGCTGGCCTACGCGCTGTCTCAGATGGGTGACAAAGACGGTGCAATCAAAGAAGCTGCGACCGCCGCTCGCTTGAATCAAGGCAATGAGAGCTATTTTGTAAATCTTGCAGAACTTTATTTCCAAGCAAAGAAATACGAACAGGCGAAAGCAACCTTCGCCCAACTCACCTCAAGCAATGACCCAAAGATCGCTGCCCTGGCCAACCAGCGCCTGGAAACGCTTAAAACGTCTGACGGATCACCTAACCTTGCCGCCCCAAAGCAGTGATTCCAAATGCCGTCTTCACTTGGCGCTCGAAGGTTTTTCGGAAGACTGAGCACCCAGGGAAACGAGTGTGCAATGATCTCCCTTGGAGCTATTCTCTTCGCAGTGATCCACGGCTAATTTCTCTGCCTCTTTTTCCGAGCGGCGCCCAAACGCATAGCCAATGTGGCCCTCCGTTGAAACCGCAAAAGCCTTGTACGGCGGCAGCGTTAGAAACCTGCGGAATTCCTCAATGGCGGCTGGCCTGAGTTCGGCCGGCGCAGGAACATCGGGTGGCTCGGGCAGCGAGAGAAGAGTCGTCCGCAAAACGAGATTCTGGCTTTTCAGGAAATCGTCAACCATGACGGTCCAGATGGAGATTCCGCCAAGCGAAAACAATCCGTGGCCGTCGTGGCGATACGGTGCCGCGTGGACGAACGTCGCCTTTCCCCCGGCTTCTGTGAACGCTTCATAAAAGCCTTGCGCGATTCGTGGTCCAAAGAAATGATCGTTCTCCGAATAGACCCAGAGCATAGGGATTCGCGATTTCTCTCCAAAATAGTGAAAGGCATGGATGAGGTCAGCAGGATTGCAAACTTCGTCAGGTCTCCTTGACCCGCGGCCGCCGGCAAAGCTAATCGCAGCCACAAGACCGGGAGGCGGATCAGCACTGAGGGCCACGTTGGCGAATCCGCCGGCAGAAATTCCGGCGCTGATGATACGGGAAGGGTCGACTTCAGGAAGTTTGGAAAGATAGGCAATCGATTCGCGCAAATCCTTCGCGGATTCCTTGCCAGAATCGTAGTAATCCGGACGATTTGAGCAAGCCCTGGCGTCTTCGTCAAAGCCGCCGCCGGAATCTCCGTAGCCGCGCCGCATCACAATAACGGTCGTCCATCCCCGGCGCGCAAATTCCCTCGCTTGCGGAAGCATTTGCCAGGGCGACATCCCTGGGCGATCGCTAGCCTCGCGAGGACTGCCGTGCGTGAGTACCGCCAGCGGGTGAGGGCCAGAATCATTTGGGCGCACCATCACGGCTTCAAGTCCCTTTTTGCCGGCATCCTTTGCTGGAATGCGAAACGCGTTTTCGACCAGGTCCTGCGCTCGCGCTGAGAAAACGACGAAGAGGCAAAGTGCCAGATAGATGGAAAGACGACGAGTGGTCATACAGCGCTTCTCCGATCCCCGGAAAGAGTAGCCTACCCTCGGTTCGCAACCCTAGTCTCATCCAATCGGCTTGCACGAGACAAGAGACTTGTCTCGCGCACCCGTCTTGACGCCTTCCACTTAATCACTTAGTGTCTTTTCCTTGCGATGGAGTCCCTGATGAAGATCAATGTGCGTGCCTTGTGCACGGCAGCCGCCACAGTCGCGCTTTTTGCTCCCTTGTCGCGCGGGCAGGCTGCCGCGGAATATCGCGACCATACGCAAGCGGCGGGATCCTGGCCACAGCAGGCTGTCCGGGCGTCCCACGGCATGGTCGCCTCAGACGAAGAACTAGGCTCTCAGGCTGGCGTCGAAATCCTGAAGCGCGGTGGAAACGCCGTCGATGGCGCCGTAGCCGTTGCCTTTGCTCTCGCCGTCGTCGAGCCCGCAGCCGGAAACATCGGCGGCGGTGGTTTCATGCTCGTGCGCCTCGCGGATGGACGCACCACCTTCTTTGACTATCGCGAAGTCGCTCCTGCCAAAGCCACGCGAGATATGTACATCAAGCCCGACGGCACTCTCGACAAAGAGCTTTCCGTCATCGGGTATAAATCGGTCGCGGTTCCGGGAACTGTGGCCGGTCTCGAACTGGCGCTAAAAACCTACGGCAAGCTAAAGCTCGCCGATGTTCTTGCCCCCGCGATTCATCTTGCGGAAGACGGCTTCCCCGTCAGCGAAAAGCTTGCACGACAATTGGGCGGCGAACGCCCCGAGTTGCAGCAGTTCACCGTAAGCCGGCGCATCTTCTTGGACGACGGAAAAATGCTCCATCCCGGCGATATTTTCAAGCAGCCAGAGCTGGCGGCGACTCTGAAGCGCATCGCCAAAAACGGGGCAGCCGAATTTTACCGCGGCGAAACCGCGCATATGCTCGTAGACGACATGCAGCGAATGGGCGGCCTCATCACTCTCGAGGACCTCGCGCAATATCAGCCGAAAATGCGCCAGGCGCTGCAAGCTAATTACGAACTCGACGGCCACAAATGGGACGTGATTACCTCGCCTCCCCCGAGCTCGGGCGGCGTGGCCATCATCGAAGCGATGAATATGTTGCAAGGCATCCCTCTCAAGGGGTGGGATGACGAGCAAAGCGTGCACATGGTGGTGGAAACGATGAGGCGAGTCTTTGCTGACCGCGCCGCGTATCTCGCGGACCCTGACTTCTCCAAAGTGCCGGTCGAAGGCCTTACCAGCGATTGCTACGCCAAGGAACTCGCTGCGACCATTGACCCGCAGCGCGCCTCTCCTAGTAAAGAGGTCAAGGCAGGCACGCCGCACGCCTGCGGAGTTTCCGCTTCCATCGGCGTAACTCCGCGAACAGTCAGCCTAAATGATGGCCCGCATACAACGCACTTTTCCGTTGTCGATGCGGCGGGCAACGCCGTCGCCAGCACGTATACGCTCAACAACAGCTACGGCTCGAGCGTAACCTCCACTGCCGGATTTCTTCTGAATGACGAGATGGACGACTTCACGACGCAGCCCGGCGTTCCCAACGCGCTCTTCGGTCTGATCCAATCCGAGGCCAATGCCATCGCCCCGGGACATCGCCCGCTCAGCTCCATGACCCCCACAATCCTCTTGCGTGACGGCAAACTCAGCTTCGTAACTGGTTCGCCAGGGGGCCCCACGATTATTTCCGCCACGCTGCTGAGCGTTTTAAACTGGATGCGCCTGGGAATGGATGCGCAGGCGGCCATCAATGCGCCGCGCTTTCATCACCAGTGGATGCCGGACGTGATCCTGATGGAAAAGGACTTTCCCACAAGCATGGAGTCCGCGCTGAACGCACAAGGTTACCAAACGCGGCGGCGCGGGCACATTGGCCTGGTCAATGCCATCGGGGTCGATCCCAAAACCGGCGAGCGCCTCGGCGCGGCAGACCCGCGCGATAACGGCGCTGCCGCCGGTTACTGAGCGATTTTTTATCGCGGCTGCCCGGCGTTGTCCGGACGCCGCGGAGTTGAGCGTTCGGCTTTTCATCTCACAGTGCAGTGCACGGGGCTATGCGAAGAATCCTCTCCACTTATATGTTCGTATCGCGAAGGTTGACCACGGAACTTCTCGGCCAGATTGCCGAATCCGGATTTGAAGCCGTCGAGATTTTCGGCACGCGGGGCCATTTCGATTACACCACCAGGCAAGAAGTGCAAGCCATGGCCAGCGCTCTATCGCAACACCGTTTGTCCCTCGCGTCGCTCCACGCCCCCACGAGCCGCGACTTGAGCGCGACGCGCGAAGGCGGCACGCCTCTCTCCATCACCGAAGTGGAGCGCGTACGCCGCATCGAAGCCATGGACGAGTTGAAGCGTGTGATCGATGTGGCGGAAGACTTGCCTTATTCCCGGCTGATTCTGCACATGGGCGGCCCACGCGAAACAGCGGACCCTCGCAAGCGCGACGCAGCCTTCAGCTCGCTCGAACATCTGGTTCTGCACGCCCGCCACGTCGGCGTAACCATCGCTGTCGAGAACACCACGAGCGAAATGGGCGATCCCGCTTACCTTCGCGCGTTTGTCGACGAAACCCGCTTGACCGGCCTCCGCTTCAATTTCGATATCGGCCACGCGCACCTCGCCGATGGCCCCGAGAACGAGCGCGTCGAGAAAGCCTTCGCGCAACTCCGCGAGCTGGCTGTTTCCGCGCACATCCACGACAATCACGGCGAGAAGGACGAGCATCTGCCGCCCTACGATGGCTCGATCGATTGGGAATCCGCCGTCAAAATCCTGAAGTCTGCCCCCGAACCGGATCTTCCGCTCACACTCGAGCTAAAAGAAAAAACCGGTCATGACGCACCGTCCACCGCCGAACAATTAACCGCCGCCAGCGTATCCCTCGACCGCTTTGAACGCGAGTGGGCCTGATAAGGCATCCGAACCTTTCTAAGTAGAACCCGCCTGATACTGCTGCTCGTATCTGCCGCCTGGCAGTTCTCTGCTAAACTGAGTTTTTGCAAATTCGCCAAAATAACGGACTATGACCATCATCACTATCGAGCAGGCAGGTAAATACGACGGGCAGGAAGTTACGATTCGCGGCTGGCTTTACAACCTGCGCGAATCCGGCAAATTGATGTTCCCCATTTTTCGCGATGGCACCGGCATCATTCAGGGTGTCTGCGCCCTCAAGGAAAATCCCGAGGCGTTTGAAGCCTTGAAAGGGCTGACGCAGGAATCGAGCGTCATCGTCACGGGAAAAATCCGCGCCGAGCAGCGTGCTCCTGGCGGCTTTGAAATAGGTGTCGCGAAAATCCAAATTGTTCAAAAAGTTCCAGACGCTATGTCGTTTCCCATCCAGCTCAAAGAGCATGGCGTCGACTTCCTGCTCGATCAGCGGCACCTCTGGATTCGCACTCCCCGCCAGGCTGCTATTCTGCGCATTCGCGCCGAAGCCATTCGCGCAGCGCGTGAATTCATGGACGGCCAAGGTTACACGCTTGCCGACGCTCCGATGTTCACGCCCGCCGCCTGCGAAGGCACCTCCACACTTTTCGAAGTGAATTACATTGACGACCAAAAAGCCTATCTAACCCAAAGCGGCCAGCTCTATGCAGAAGCCATCGCTATGGCCTTGGGCAAGGTTTATACGTTCGGGCCAACGTTTCGCGCCGAAAAGTCCAAGACACGGCGCCACCTCACAGAATTCTGGATGCTCGAGCCTGAAGCCGCCTACGTCGAGTTCGACGAAATCATGACCCTCGGCGAAGGACTTGTCAGTGCGATCGTGCAGGGCGTCGTGAAAAACAAATCGCGCGAACTCGAAACCCTCAAGCGCGATGTCTCCAAACTTGAGAACATCAAGCCACCCTTCCCGCGTATCAGCTACGAAGACGCTGTGGCGGTGTTAAATAAAAGCGGCAATCCGGCAAAATTCGGCGACGATTTCGGCGGCGACGAAGAAACCCTCATCTCGAAAGAATTCGACCGCCCTGTCCTGATTCACCGCTATCCCACCTCCATCAAAGCTTTTTACATGCAGCCCGATCCGCAGCGCCCCGACCTCGCCCTCGCCTTCGACATGATCGCCCCCGAAGGCTACGGCGAAATCGTCGGCGGCAGCCAGCGCATCCACGACTATGACCTGCTCCTCAAGCGCCTGCGCGAACACAACTTGCCCGAGGAATCTTTCCAGTGGTATCTCGACCTGCGCCGCTACGGCAGCGTCCCGCACTCTGGCTTTGGCCTGGGCCTCGAACGCACCGTCGCATGGATTTGTGGAACCGAGCACATCCGGGAAGTCATCCCCTTTCCCCGGATGATTTACCGCGTGTATCCTTAGTGCGGGGTAGTTGGGCGCCGCAATGGCGCCTCTCGCACGTAATTTGTATTAACCCTTCGGGTGAGCTGTGCCTCGCGCATGTTTGCGAGTGGTGTGACTTTACGTTTCTTCACGGGCCACGGATCAAGGATCACGGAACACGAGACTCACATGGCGCAAAAAGTCAGGATCATCGGCGTACCCATGGACCTCGGCCAGAGCCGCCGCGGCGTGGACATGGGCCCCTCCGCACTTCGCGGTGCAGGTCTTCAGGCGCGCATCAAGCAGCTTGGCACTCAGGTCGAAGACATTGGCAATCTCGAAGTGAAACAGCCCGAAGAAATGCAAGTTGGCGAAAAGCGCGCCAAGTATCTTCAGGAAATCGCTGAAACCTGCAAAGATCTCGCCACCACCGTCGAAAAATCTCTAGGCGACGGTTTTCTCCCGCTCGTTCTCGGGGGTGATCACTCCATTGCTGCTGGCGTCGCTGCTGGCGTCGCTTCCCACTATCGCAAAGACAAAAAAGAAATCGGCTATCTCTGGCTCGACGCCCACGGCGACATGAACACGCCGGAATCCTCGCCGTCAGGCAACGTTCACGGCATGCCGCTCGCCAGCATTATGGGCTACGGCCCTGCCGAGCTCGTGGACCTCATGGGCTTCAAGCCCAAAGCCGAGCCCGGCAACATCGTCATCGTTGGTGCGCGCGACCTCGACGCCCAGGAACGCAAAATCGCAAAAAAATCCGGCATCCACGTCTTCACCATGCGCGACATTGACGAGCGCGGCATGCGCGAAGTCATGTCCGACGCCCTCAAATACGCCATGGACGACACCGCCGGCATAGCCGTCAGCCTGGACATGGACTTCGTCGATCCCAGCGATGCTCCCGGCGTCGGCACGCCCGTTCGCGGCGGCGTTACCTATCGCGAAGCGCATCTCGCCATGGAAATGATCGCCGACTCCGAAGCCATGGTCTCTCTCGAAGTCGTCGAAATAAATCCCATCATCGACGAACACAACCGCACCGCACTCCTCGGCGTAGAATTAGTCCTCTCCGCCCTCGGCAAAAAAATCCTGTAATCAGTTTTTATCCAGGCAGAAGTTGTTCAGCTCATTCGCAACGCCGACATCGGATCGATCCGCGAGGCGCGGCGTGCCGGCAAATAGCCAGCCAACGCGGCGACTGCCGTGAGCACAACGAGCATCCCTGCAAACGTCACCGGATCGCTTGACGTCACTCCAAACAAAAGTCCGCTCAACGTGCGCGCCAGCGCCCACGACGCCACGACTCCCACAACCATCCCAATCCCCGCCAGCCCAAGCGTCTGCAACAAAATGCTTCTCTGCAGCATCTCCGCCGACGCCCCCAGCGCCATGCGAATCCCAATCTCCTGCGTTCGCTGGCTCACCGAGTACGAAATCACCGCATAAATCCCCAGCGAAGCCAGCACCAGCGCAAATCCCGCGAATCCTCCCAGCAACCACACCACAAATCTCCGCGGCGACACCGCGCGATCCACCATCGTTTGCAGCGTTCGCATGTTCGCCGTCGGAAGATTCGGCTCGATCGGCAGCAGCGCCTCTCGCAGCCGCGACGCTAGCTCCGCCGTCGGAAGCGACGTCCTCACCACCAGATCCACCGTCCCGTAATCCTGCGTCTGCCTCATCGGAATATAAAACTCGTTCCCCGACGCCTCTTCCAGCGCCATGTGATGCACATCGCCCACGACACCAACCACCGTTCGCTCTGGATTATCTGCGCGCACAATCTTCCCGATCGGATCCTGCCCAGGAAACAAATTTTTCGCCAGCGTCTCGTTGATAATGATCACGTTCAAGGCGCCCTTCGTGTCCCGCTCCGTAAGATCGCGCCCCGCCTTCAATGGAATCCCCATCGCGCGAAAATATCCGTCGCTGATAATTCTCGGAAATCCTTCCGGATAATTCTGTGGCGTATACTGCACGCCCTTCGCCGCAACGCCCCAGCTCCGGTTATGCCCCAGCGGCAACGAATCCGACAGTCCCGCGCCCTCGACTCCCGGAATATCCATCACGCGATGCAGAGCCTCCGTGTAATACGCGTTCCGCGCTTCCTGCCCTTTGTACGACGAGTTCGGGTCAATCCGCAGCGCCGTCGCGCGTTCCGGCCGGAATCCCATATTCACATCCAGCACGCGCAAAAAACTTCGTATCAAAAGTCCCGCACCCACCAAGAGCACGCAAGCCAGCCCAATCTCCGAGACCACCAGCGCTCCGCGAATCCACGCGTGCCCGCGACCGTGGCTCGACCCGCGATTCGAATCTTTCAGAGTGTCGTTCAATTTCAAATCCTGGACTTGCAGCGCCGGCACCAGTCCAAACAGCAATCCGGTAAAAAGCGCCGCCAGCAAAGCGAATCCAAGCACGCTCCCGTCAATTCGAACGTCACTCAACAGCGGAATGCTTACCGACGTCAAATGCGCCAGCGCCCTCGTCCCCACAAATGCCAACAACAATCCCACCGCCGCCCCGCAGCACGACAGCACCAAACTCTCCGTCAACATCTGCCCAATTAACCGCCCGCGCCCCGCTCCCATCGCCGTGCGAATCGCAATTTCCTTTTTCCGCCCTGCGCCCCGCGCCAGCAACAAATTCGAAAGGTTCGCGCACACAATCAGCATCACCACTCCCACCGCGCACGCCAGCACCACCAGCGTCGGCCTCAGCTGCCCACTCACGTGCTGCGCCAACCCGGAAACCTTCGGCTCAAAGTCATTTCTCTCTTTGTGCTCCTGTTGCAAAAGCTTTCCAAGCACCGCCGTCTCCGCCCGCGCGCTCTCCACGGTCACACCCGGCTTGAGCCGCCCAATAATCGCTACCGTATTTCCCTGACGGTTTATTTCCGGCGACAGCGGCAGCGGTTCGAACATATCCACACGGCTCCCGGGCGTAAAAACCGTCGAAAAATCAAACGTCGCCGGCAGCACTCCCACCACCGTCACCGGCCCGCCATCAAACGACAGCGCTCGCCCCACAATGTTCGGGTCCGCCGCGAATTTTCTCCTCCACAATCCATCGCTCAGCATCGTCACGCGCGGCCCGTTCTGCTTGCACTCCTCCGCACTGAACTGCCTACCCAACTGCGGATCTACACCCAGCAGCGGAAAAAAGTTCTGCGTCACCGGCACGCTCGTCAGCCTCTCCGGTTGCCCATCCCCAATCATCTTTGCGTCGCCCAACCCATAAAACGCGTAGTACGCCGCCAAATCCTCGTATGACTGATTCTTCGCTCGCAGATCCAGCAGATAGTCCGTCTGCGAGGTTTTCCCGGACATATCATTCGTCTCGTCCTGGTGGTTCGCGATCCACACCAGCCTTCCCGGATCGCGAAACGGCAGCGGCCGAAGGAGCAGCGTGTTCACCACGCTGAAAATTGTGCAGCTTGCCCCCACGCCCAGCCCCACAATCAAAATCGCAAACGCCGCGAACCCCGCGTCCCGCAAAAGTGTCCGCACCGCGTAGCGCACATCCCGCCGCAAATTCTCCAAAAATGGCGTTCCACCATTACCCGTTTGAGACACGACGGACCTCCTGCGCAATTCCCGCACCTCTGTAGACGAGTAAATTTGCATAAGGTTCCGTCCCTTCCCCAAAATATTCACGCCAATAAATCGCCGCAGCGCCCTCTGTAGGGGAGGGGCTTGCCCCTCCCTTGGTTTTGATTACCTCCGCACGCTTTCGCCAATTCTCCGTTGTTACTCCAGCACTCACCTCCCACTTCCCCCACGACAACTCCCCATCTTTCCCCTATAACTAAGAACTGGCACTGAACGTCCCAAAACCGGCGATTTCCATGACCCCTGACAAAAAACGACTGCGCATCGGCGTCCTCTTCGGCGGCCGCTCCGGCGAACACGAGGTTTCCCTGGCCTCCGCGGCCTCCGTGATTCGCGGCCTCGACCCCGACAAATATGAAGTCGTGCCCATCGGCATCACCAAAGAAGGCCACTGGCTGATCGGCACCAGCGCGCAAAAAATGCTTCCCGAAGTCCTTCGCACCGGCCAGCGCGTCACCATGAGCGCCGATCCCACCGACGCCGCCTTAGTCCGCCTCGACGGCAGCGGCGGCGGCCAGCGCATCGACGTCGTCTTCCCCGTCATGCACGGCACCTTCGGCGAAGACGGCACCATCCAAGGCCTCCTCGACCTCGCCGGCCTCCCGTTCGTTGGCGCAGGCGTCTTAGGCTCCGCTGTCGCCATGGACAAAGACGTCGCGAAAAAATTGCTGCAAGCTGCAAAGATTCCCGTCGTCCCCTGGCTCTGCATCCATCGCCACGATTGGGAACGCAATGAAAACATCGTCAGGCATCAAATCGAAAAGGAAATACCGTATCCGTTGTTCGTAAAGCCCGCCACGCTTGGCTCGAGCGTCGGCATGACCAAAGTCCACTCGCGCCAGGAACTCGCTCCTGCGCTCAATCTCGCTTCTGAATTCGCCATGAAAATTCTCGTCGAGCGCGCCGTCAACGCCCGCGAAATCGAAGTCTCCGTCCTCGGCAATCACGATCCGCAAGCCAGCATCCCAGGCGAAATCGTCCCCCACCGCGAGTTCTACGACTACGCCGCCAAATATCTAGAAGAAGGCACGAAACTCCTGATTCCCGCCGATCTAAAGCCCGCGCAAATCAAAAAATTCCAGCACCTCGCCGTCCTGGCGTTTCGCGCCCTCGAACTAAGCGGCATGGCCCGCGTCGATTTTTTCCTCGGAAAAGAAGGCGGAAAAATCTATCTAAACGAAGTGAACACCATCCCCGGCTTCACGTCCATCAGCATGTACCCAAAACTCTGGGAAGCCAGCGGCATTCCCTTCCCCCAACTCATCGACAAACTCATCGAACTGGCTCTCGAGGAACACGCCGAAAAAGCCCGCACCAAATACGCCATCGAACTCCCCCCAGGCTCCGCCGGTGCCCTCGAAGGCTAGTCGTGCTAGAACGAATTGCGGGCGATGGACAAACGGCTCGGGAGGACTCACGGATATGCGTTTCAAGTACCTAGCTGGCATTGCACTTGGCGCGGTCATTGTCGGCTGTGATGATGCTGCCTTGATGAAGAAATGGGCCCCGCCGGAAGCTGAAGCGAACGCTCGCAGTTATGTCGAGTTCCTACGGCAAGGAAAATTCGACCGGATTGAACATGACTTGGACGCAAGTGTCACGGATTCTAATGTCCGAGAAACTTTCGCAAAAATGGCCGCGATTTTCCCCACGGGCGACCCAGTGTCCGTAAAGGTTGTAGGCGCACACACCTTTCATGGCCAAGCATATTCGACAACGGACATCACGCTTGAATACCAGTTCCCCGGCAAATGGGTACTCGCTAGTATCGCCACCCAGACCAAAGGCGACGTCTCTACCGTCACTGGGTTCCATGTAAACCCTATGGCAGACTCCTTGGAGAATCTCAACAAATTCTCTCTTCTGGGGAAAAGTGCGGGGCAGTATTTGATACTGATATGTGGTGTATGCGCTCTGCTGTTTAGTTTCTACGTTTTGGTATTGTGCATACGGACCAAAGTTGGAAAGACAAAATGGCTTTGGATGCTGTTCATACTTACTGGACTTGTGAGATTGGCGGTCAACTGGACGACAGGCGAATTTACCTTCATGCTTTTCGCTCTTAATTTACCGTGCTTTGCGGCGACCCGCCCACTGTACGGGCCATGGACATTAGCGTTGTATTTGCCGGTTGGGGCTATCCTCTTCATTAATCACCGTCGGAAACTGGAGGTGAAGGGCGTGGCGGTTGAGCCGCCGATGCAAGTTCAGTCGTGAACGCGGCTCTGCAAGCGAATGCCGCCGCAAGCGTTTCTTCTGCTCACCACTCACTCTCACCCCTCCCTAGCCATCCCGCCCAGAAAAGGTTAATTTAGAGGCGCTCACAATACGTTCAATCTGCCTCGCAGGGCAGGAGACTACGGAATGTCACTTCTCGAACCGCCCCCGGACGTTCACAAAAAATCCCGGGCCATGATCTTTACGATGACGGCGGCTTTCATCATCGCCATCATTGCCGTATGGTTCTGGCTTCGTTTTTATCCCGAGAAAAAAGCCGCGGAGCAATTCTTCAACGCCGTCGTAGCCGGTGACATGAACACCGCCTACCAGCTCTGGAAACCAGGCCCCGGCTCCAGCTATAAGCTCCAAGACTTCGTCGCCGACTGGGGCCCCACCGGCTACTACGGCCCCGTAAAAAGCTACAGCATCCTCAAAGCCAAATCTCCCAACGGCTCAACCACCAGCGTCGAGATCCGCGTAGCCATCAGCCCCTTCTCCCCCATGCCCATCGCCAACAACGACCCCGAAAAAAGTCAAAAAACAAAGGTCGTCAACGTCTGGGTCGACACCAAAGACAAATCTTTCAGCTTCCCGCCATAGCCTTTATCTTCTCCCGTCGGGGCACGGCACGCCGTGCCCCTCTTGCATTTCTCTTCTCTGCGTACTCTGTGCCTCTGTGTTTCGTTTCTCTTCCGTTCTACTCGCCGAACCAACTGGCCACACCGACAATCGCTACAAGATTCTCCGCGAATCTCTGTGCTCTCCGCGCCTCTGCGTTATCTTTTTCTTTCTTTTCCGCCCTCTCATCGCCGAATATCCTCCAACGCATGCTCTAATTCCTCCGGCCCAACACTCGCCGTCCCCAACTTCCCCACCACCACCCCCGCCGCCGTATTCGCCAAAACCGCCGCATCCGGCAACGACGCCCCCGCCGCTACAGCCAGCGAAAGCACGCTCAAAACCGTGTCTCCAGCTCCCGTAAGATCAAACACCTGCCGCCCTGTGGCCCCACGCTCCACCCCACTCTGCCCCACTCGCGCATAAGTCACTTCAAGGCCAGTCGCCGGAATCTGCAAATGCCGGGGGGAAGACTCCTCAAAAAGACTCATTCCCTTTTCCCCACGCGTGATCACGACCGCGCTGCATCCAAAATGCGCCAGTAACGCCCGCCCAGCCTCTTCCAGCGATTTCTCATCACCCAGCGACCGCGTAACAAAAAATCCCGCCTCCTTCGCGTTGCAAACGATGGCCCGCGCCCCGCGGTACGCATACAACCGTGAAGTCTTCGGCTTCACAAAAACGGGTACCTTCAATTGATGCGCCGCGCTCAAAACGCGGTCCGCAAAATCATCCGTAATCAACCCCTTGTCATAGTCCGAAAGCACGAGTGCATCCAGGCCTCTTAACGCATTAAACAGAACACCAAGCAGCTTCTTTTCCGTCTCGGGACGCAACTCCTCACGCCGTTCCTGATCAACGCGGACAACATGGTGATGTTTTGCAATAATCCGCGTCTTCACGGTAGTCACGCGCTTACCGTCAGGCACGACTCCTTTTTCAACAATGCCACCAGCGCGCAAACACTTCTGCAAAGCCCTCCCCGCCTCGTCCGTACCAATCGCGCCGAACATCTCGACACGTGCCCCCAGCGCCGCCAAATTCGCCGCGACGTTCCCCGCCCCGCCAAGGCACTCGCTTTGTGAAACAAAATCCACCACTGGCACGGCCGCCTCCGGCGAAAGCCGCGTCGCCGTCCCCCACAAATACCTATCCAGCATCAAATCGCCCAGCACGCCGATGCGCTTCCCACGCAACTTGGGGATCAGTTTTTTCAAACGGGGCAGGTGTTCAGCAATATTGGTTGGCATTCGCGCTGTTTTCCGGCTTCCTTATCTCGTTACCTCTTCACTTCTCTTCCTCAATCTTTCCCTCTTCCGCCAGCAACACCGGGATACCATCCGTCACCGGGTAAACCCTCCGGCACGCCTCGCACTTCAACGCCGAATTATCCGCCGTAAGTTTCACCGGCGCCTTGCAGATCGGACAAGCAAAAATTTCCAGCGCCCATTTCGGAATCTCCATGCAACTCTCCATTTCCCTCTTCAACTCGTCATTTCCAACCGAACGGTCACTCTATCAAAGCGCCTCTCGCGGCGGCAACCACGCAGGAGCGCGGGCACGACCTGCTTTTTGCCGCATCGCCCATTTTGCCTTTAGTTTTCCTGATATACTGTCTCTGTTGTCCCTCGTATCTTTGTTGTGCGCCGGAGGATCCGCCATCCTAGTCGTCAAAGACATTTCGAAATTGCTGGTAGGCATCCCTAGTGGTGCCTGGGTGGCTTTGTCCAAGGACGAAGAGCGAGTCATCGCCTCTTCCGCGGAGTTGCAGGGTGTTCTCGACGCAGCGAAAAAAGCGGGAGAAACCGACCCGGTCATCACGCGAGTCCTCGAAGCTGATTCTTCCACGCTACTGTTCTAGGCATTTGTGGCCCTCTATCCGCTTGCATACAGTTACATAAAAGTTCCGCCCAATCCGGCATTTCCACAAGGGCACATCGCCCCGAGGCCAATCGTCAGGCTGGCGCTTGTGAATGCCGAGCGCCGCTTGTCCTGCTACGCTCTCATCGATTCTGGAGCGGACCATTGCGTCTTCCCTCGTTCTTTCCTGCAACCCCTTGGACTCGACGCGCTTGCGGCGCCTGTTGCCATGAGTGCCGGATTCGGAAGCGCTGGTGTGCCCACACACTTTGCAAACATCTCCATTGATCTGCCAGGAGTCATTAAGTTCCCGGTCTATGCAGGATTTACCAGTGCGCTCGATCGAATGGGTCTAGGATTGTTAGGCCAGTCCGGTTTCTTCGACCGTTTCAACGTCTCATTCAGACTCGTGGAAAAGATTTGCCTCATCGAAGTTCCTGAACCGCCGGCAGTCTGATTTACGTAACTTACAAGCTTGCCTTTCGCTTCTTACCCGTGCGAACTTTGTGTTTCTACATTTCTCTTTCCTTTCCTTAATCCTTCTAATCCGATCCGACACCGCGACTCGCACGTATTGCGATTCTTCCAACCGCCGCGACGGTCACTGCCATCAGCATTAAAACGATCGGATCGATGGGATGCCGATACCGCAAGTCCGCATGCGTCACATAATACAAACAAGGAAAAACCACC
The DNA here is from genome assembly GCA_035272765.1 of Candidatus Acidiferrum sp. Classification (GTDB taxonomy): domain Bacteria; phylum Acidobacteriota; class Terriglobia; order Acidiferrales; family UBA7541; genus Acidiferrum. The sequence goes on along the minus strand of DATEQG010000078.1, from coordinate 9,587 downwards.
GGAAACACAGCCAGAGGAAAGACAGCGATTCCCGCCATTTCCTCGGCTTTATCATCGTTCTCCGAACTCTCCGCGCTGGCTCTGTGTTCTCTGCGTCTCCGGGTTATCTTTTTCTTTCCTACCCACAGCACGACGACTCCACACAACGCGCCCGCCGCCGTCAAAAAGCTTGATAGCAAAACTCCCCGTATCAGCCACGAATCCGTCTCCCGGAAATTCTTCACCGGCGATTCCGTCCCCAACCAAAAGTCCACAAACTTCTTCCCCATCAGCTGCAACTCCAATCCCGGATGCGTCCTCATAAAAGAAGTCGCGAGTTCCCACTTCTCCGCCATATACGCCGTTTCGCCAAGCTGCGCATATCTCCTCGCCTCTTCTGTTCGAGTGATCGACCTCCGCCCGTTCCTCGCATGCTCGTCAAAAATGTCGTTGTTCCCCAGCCACAGCTCAAACGGCAAGTTCGACCGCACCGGAATAAACCGATGAAACGCCGCATAGTTCCGAATCGTCCACGGCACGCAACATAGAATCGCAACGCCCACCGCGAGCGCCGACCGTTTCCACCGCGCGCGGCTTTCCCCTCTTCCGCGGAGCGTCACCCAACCCAACAAAAAAGGCAGCATTGCTCCGAGTGCCGGATTCGTCATCAAGGCCAAACCCCACAACACTCCGTACACCGCCCAGTCGAGCCATCGCTCCGATTCAGCCAGTTCCAAAGTCGCCCACAAGATCAAGGCCGCCAGAAGCGCCGACAAGGACGTATCCCAAATCCATTCAAACGGCATCATCATCGCGCTGGGAAAAACCGCCCAAAGCCATGCCGCCCCCGCCGCCACTCCCAACCCGCCAACGCGCTTGCCCGCAAAGAAAATCGGCACGCAAGCCGCCGCGGAGAAAAGTATGTTGAGCGCAACGCACGCAAAAAAAGCCCGCGTTGTAAAAACTCCAAACAACTTGAACGTCGCCGCCACAATCAACGGATAAACCGGCGCGAGCCAGGCGGTTGGCCCCGTCTCCGTGCGAAACACATTGCTGAACCCCTTGCCCTGGGCCAAGGCGTACGCAATATTCCCCGTCTCCTGCTGAAACGGCACAATCCCCAACACGCCGGGTGCAATTTTTCTTGCCTGATCCAAGGCAAACCCCACGCGCACACCCGTGGCCACAATCACGATAAGCGCCAGCGACGTCGCCGCCTTCTGAAATGTCCTCTTCATTCCCGTCGCATCACTTATTCACGTCCTTCGAATCGCCCTTTTGCCGCGCGACAAATGTACTTGCTGCAACACACTGTGACAAGCGCGCGCAACAAATTCACGCTACAATGGGAGGGTTATGCTCACAGTCAACAACATCTCCATGCGCTTCGGCCCTCGGGTCCTCTTCGAGGACGTCACCTGTACCTTCATGGCCGGGCGCCGCTACGCCGTCACCGGCCCAAATGGCGCCGGCAAATCCACGTTCATGAAAATCCTGACCGGCGAAATCGAGCCGACCAAAGGCTCGATCACGCGCCCGAAAAAAATGGGCGTCCTGCGGCAGGACCAGTTCGCCTTCGACCAATTTCGCGTGATCGACACCGTCATCATGGGCAACGCCGCGCTCTGGAAAGCGCTCGAAGAGCGCGACGCGCTCTACGCCAAGCCCCACGAAGAATTAACCGACGCGGACGGCATGCGCCTCGGTGAACTCGAAGGAGTCGTCGGCGAGGAAGGTGGCTACACCGCCGAAGCCGACGCCGGCACGCTACTGGACGGGCTTGGCATCGAAAGCTCGCTGCATGAACGCAAAATGGGCGAACTCCAGGGCGGCCAAAAAGTTCGCGTGCTGCTGGCGCAAGCGCTTTTCGGGAATCCCACTGCTCTGTTGCTCGACGAGCCCACCAACAACCTCGACCTCGATTCCGTGCACTGGCTCCAACGCTATTTGACCGACTACGAAGGCGTGCTTATTGTGATTTCGCACGACCGCCATTTTCTGAACAGCGTTTGCACGCATACCGCGGACATCGACTACGAAACGATCATCATGTACGTCGGCGGCTACGACGACATGGTCGTGGCGAAAACACAGATTCGTTCGCGTATCGAGACGGAAAACGCGAATCGCGAAAAGAAGATCGCGCAGTTGAATGAATTCATTGCGCGCTTTTCCGCTGGCACGCGTTCCGCGCAAGCCACTTCGCGCAAAAAAGAAGTCGAGCGGCTGCAGACTACCGAATTGGCGCGATCGAACATTCAGCGTCCCTACATCAAGTGGGACATGAAGCGCAATTCAGGACGCCATCCGCTGGAAATTCGCAGCGTCGAAAAATCCTACGACGACCTGAAAGTGATTCCGCGATTTTCCGCGGCAGTGACGCGCGGAGAAAAAATCGCGCTCATGGGACGCAATGGAACCGGAAAAACCACGCTGCTGAAATCGCTGATCCTCAACGCGCCCGGCTACATCGAAGACGACGATCGCAATTTCAAAATCAATGGGGGCGAAGTGAAGTGGGGCCACGAGGTGGCTGTCGGCTATTTCGCTCAGGACCACGGCGAATCCATTACCAAGGGCATGACGGCCATCGACTGGCTTTGGCAGTTCGATCCGAGCGCCAATCAGCAGGAATTGCGCGGGCTGATGGGGCAGATGCTCTTCAGCGGCGAAGATGCGCTGAAGCCGACGCGCGCGCTTTCCGGCGGCGAATCGGCGCGGCTGATTTTCTGCCGCTTGATGCTGCAGAAGCCGAATTTCCTGGTGCTCGACGAGCCGACCAACCACCTCGACCTGGAATCCATCAACGCGCTCAACATTGCGCTGCAAAAATACGATGGAACCGTGCTGCTTGTGACGCACGACCACGACGTGATCGATGAAGTCGCGACACGCATCTGGCATTTCCACGACGGCAAGATCGAGGACTTCAAAGGTCCGTACGAAGAATTCGTCGTGTATACCGAACAGAAGAATCAGGCTCTTGTTAGCGCCGCTGCTCAAAAGCGGCGCTAATCAGCCTTCCTTATCTTCCCTCGTTTAAGCGCCGAACGGAAAGCTGAGAAGCTTTAGCGTTTTCCGTTCGGCGCGATTTTGTTCGTCGTCTTGTTTCTTATATCTTCTTCCACTCACTTCTGGCAAAGAGCACAGACTGAAGTCTGTGCTACCTATTGCTTCGTGGCGCGATCGATGAAGCTCGCGATTTGGTTGTGCAGGCTGACGCGATCCTCGTCGTGGAGGTACATCATGTGGCCGGCGTTGTAGTAATCGAGTTTGACGTTTTTCTGGAGATCGGGCGGCAGGCCGAGGTGCTCCATCGTGAATTCGGTGGCGAAGAAGGGCGTGGCCATGTCGTAGTATCCGTTTTCGACCTGAACTAATAGCTTGGGATTAGTGATCATGGCTTGCGCTAAATCGCCCTGGACATTTGGACCGCTGGGGAAGAAGCCGCCGCGTCCGCGTGATTGACGATTCCAGTTCCAACCGCCACCGCCACCACTGGTGTTGTGATAGACCTTGTCTTTGCCGAACTTCAGCTCTTCGTGATTGTAGGAGTTGATCAGCGCGGTGAATGCCCCGCCGACGGCTGGCCCTTCAGGATCTCCCTGGGCGTTTTCCTCAAGGAGATTGAAGGTGTAGCCGGTAAAGCGGGCGTCAATTCGGCCAGTGGTAAGGCCGCGGCTGCGTTGGAGCTCAGCCATGAATTGACCGAGATTTACACGCAAGTCGGCTTTGTTGAGATATTCCTCGCTGAGACCGGTGAAATAGGCCAGTTTTTTCGCGACTGCGGCTTTTTCGCCGGCGGAAAGCTGTGCGCCCTTGAAGAGCGCGGCCGCGTAATCCCCTTGGGCGTATTTGCGTGCTTCTTCGACGAAGGCCGGCAAGTCAGCGGGGCGATCCTTCAAAACTTTGTGATACCACGCGACGGCGGCGTAGCTCGGGAGATAGTAGATAAAGGAACGGTCATCGCCAGACGGAAAGGTGATTGTGGCAAGATCGAGGACCGAAGAAATCAGGACGATGCCGTTGAGATGGACGGTGTCGTGCTGCTGCAAGTAGTTGCCGAGAGCGGCGGAGCGGAAGGTGCCGTAGCTTTCGCCGATCAGGAATTTCGGAGAGTTCCAGCGATCGTTGCGGCTGAGATAGGTAACGATGAATTGCGCGAAAGCTTCTACGTCTTCGTCGACGCCGTAGAAATCTTTTTCCGTGGCTTTGCAGACCGCGTGGCTGTAGCCGGTGCCCATGGCGTCGATGAAAACGAGATCGGTTTTGTCGAGGAGGCTTTCGCCGTTGTCGACAAGCTTGTAGGGAGCGGGCGGAGTGAAGGTGCTGTCGACGGTCCAAGCGCGGCGCGGACCGAAAGCGCCCATGTGCAGCCACATGGTAGCGGAGCCAGGGCCTCCGTTGTAGAGGAAGGAGACAGGACGCGTGGTGAGATCTTTAACGTCGCTGCGCGTGTACGCGACGGAATAGAGGAGACCGGTGGCGTCGCCTTTGTCGTTTTTGAGCAGCGTAGTGCTGGCGGTGGCTTTGTAGGGAATGGTTTGGCCGCCCAGTTTGATGGAGTGATCGGTTACGGAAGATTCTTCCTTCGTAGCTGCGGCGTCGCACTTGTCCGGCGCTTTGGCCTCCGGAGTGCGTGCGGCGCCTTCGGGCGCTTGCGCGGCTACGCGCGCCGCCTGCCCCGAGCACAAGAAAAACACTGTGGCAAAAATCCTGATGCACATTTTCATTGCGTTGTCCCCCAACTGTCGAATTGGATTGTGCTGCTTCCCCTGAATCCGGCGGGATTGTATGTTGGCGGGGCGGCAGAGTCAAAGGACTGACGGCGAAGAGGGATGAAGAGCACAGCCAGGATTCATCGCGCGAAAGGCGCGCGATGGAGAAGAGATTGGCTGTGCCGCGCTAGGGGCGGAAGGTTTTTTGGTTTTTTTGGCGGGCGTCTGCGAGGGCATCGGTTTCTTTTTTCTGGCGAGCGGCTTCGTTTTGGGGGCCGGCTTGTTTCTCGAGTTTCAGGGCTTCGACGAGGGCGAGCTCGGCTTCGGCGTTGGCGCGCTTGGAGTAGATGATGAGGCCAAAGCGATCGGTGAAGGAAGAACGGACAAGATTAAAGGAGGATTGGGAGTCTTCCCAGGAAGCCACGAGTCTCCCCCTGCCTGAATACGGGTCGCTTGTCGCTTGATCCGCGGCGGAGACGATCGTTGTCGCGGCACCGTACTTCGCGGAGATGGATTTTTCCATGTCGGTGGCGGTGAGACCTTCCGTGGAAGGTTCATCGTAGATCACGGACATTTTGTAGAGCGTGCCGTTGTAGAAAGAAAAGAGGATTTGCTCGACGCTGTCGGAGCGGTAGGACGTTCCGGAAAGGCTTGGCGGCCACCAGGTGACTTCCTGGAACAACGCTGGGCCAGGATGAATCACATTTACGTCGACTAACTTCTGATCTGTTTGTTTCAGGACCGTGGCAAGGCTTGTGCCGAGTGCAAAACCGCGGTATTTGGAAAGATCCTGCGCGCGAAGTGCGGAGGCACTAAGAACGAGTGCGATGAGGAAAAGAATGGAACATCGATTGAATTTCATGGCCATATCTCCCGCTTGCTGCTAAGAATTCGAAACTATCGCGACGTGTGGTTCTGTAACGGCTTTTTCCAGGCGCACTTTTTCAACGCTCCCCGAGACTATGGCCGACACGGGAGCAAAGGATGTGTCCGCTTTGTCTCTCAAGCGAAAATCCCGCGCGGAAACGAGGTACATGCTTTCCTGGATGTGGCGGGCATGCGCGGAGACTCTTAGATAGGGCACTCCGAGAAAGCGTTCTAAAATTACTTTTGTGATCTCCAGGGAGTTGAAGTGCTGGCTTTGCTTTTTCGCCAGCAGGCGCTTGACGGCCCTGCGAAGAGCTGGAAGATTCTGGCCACCGAGGACCGTCGTCTTCATCACGCCGGCCAAATAGAAAAAGTTCCAGTTTGCGCGCTCGATTTTTCGGCCAAGTTCGCGGCCGCCTAGCTTCGTGACGGATCTCCAGCCAGGCAGAAAAGCTTCCGTGTCGAGTGAAAAGCCCGTAGGCAAGAGAGTGTTCTCTCGGATAAAAATGGTTGGCGAAGTGATTTTTTCTGACATTAGAGCTTTCTAAAGCAAGGGCAGGCCAAAATCGAATCGCTCGCCGATGTAAGGGGAACCGTACCTTCGAGGGCTGCAATAAGAAGAACGGCGAGGGGAGGGAAAACGCCCGTCCCAGCCCTGGATACCGGCCAATTTCGCTCCTGCTCGCCGCCCAACTCGTTGATCTTAGAGAATGAAGATGTCGTGCGCTGTCCCGTTTTATACAGTCTTCGAGAAGGTTTTCTTGATAGGGTGGAGGGGGTCGCGGAACGACCATCCTCAGATGGTGTTTTGACCCGACTATGAAAGCACAAAAATACAAGAAAAATGGAAAGGCCGCCGCCTTCGACCCGCAAGTGTTTCTCGACACAGCAGGAGTGGCGAGAAAAATTGCCGAATTCCACAGGAGAGAATCCATCTACACGCAAGGGGACGCCGCGAATAGCGTGATGTACGTGCAGAAGGGCGGGGTGAAATTATCGGTGGTGAACGGGTCGGGAAAAGAAGCGGTGGTGGCGATGTTTGGGCCAACCGACTTTTTCGGCGAGGGCTGCATGGCCGGCCAGACGATCCGGATGGGAACAGCCACGGCGATTACACCGACCACGATCCTGGTGATTGAAAAAGAAGAATTGCTGCGTGTGCTGCACGCCGAGCAAGAATTGTCGGACCATTTCATCCGCTACATGCTGGCGCATAACATCCGAGTGGAAGAGGATCTGGTCGATCAGCTGTTCAACTCGAGCGAAAAGCGGCTGGCGCGCACGCTGCTGCTTCTGGCGCGGTACGGAAAACAGGATCAGCCGGTCCGCACCTTACCGAAAGTTTCGCAAGAGACGCTGGCCAGCATGGTTGGAACAACGCGCTCGCGCGTGAATTTCTTCATGAACAAATTCAGAAAACTGGGCTTCATCGAATACAACGGAAAGATCAAGGTCAACAAGTCCTTGCTGACAGTGGTCTTGCACGAGTAGGGCGAGACGCTCCTCTCCGAAAAGCTGGGCGCGATTCAGGAATCGACAGAAAACATGGCGTTGAAAACGCCTCCGGGGCGACACTACTTGGGTTGGCACGGAGCGATTCCTCCGCAGGTCATGGATTCACTGGAAATCGAATGTCTTTGCCAAAAACGTTACCTCTCACAGGAACCGAAGCAGTGATTGAGTTGCAGTCTCTCGAGTTGGGAGAGAAACGCGTCTCACTGACGCCCATCCCGTCGCGCTCGGTGCTTCCCAACAGAATCGCCGTCGTGGGGAACTACCTTCCGAGGCGATGCGGAATCGCGACGTTCACAGCCGATTTGTGCGACGCGATACACGCGGAATATGGCACGACCGAACTGCTGGCGCTTCCGGTGAACGATACCGAAGAAGGGTATGACTACCCCGCGAGAGTGCGATTCGAGCTGGCCGAAGATAATCTGGCTTCCTACCGGCAGGCCGCGGACTTTCTGAACTTCAGCAACATCGATCTGGTTTGCCTGCAGCACGAATACGGAATATTCGGAGGCCGGGCCGGCGCGCATATTCTGGAGCTTCTAAGGCGGCTGCGAATGCCATTCGCAACGACACTACATACGGTACTTCGCGAGCCAAATCCGGACCAACGCAGGGTGTTGGAGGAAATTGCGGCGCTTTCGGACCGCTTGATCGTCATGAGCCAGCAGTCGGCGGAGATTCTGCAGGAAGTGTTTCACGTTCCGCCCGGCAAGATCGATCTGATCCCGCATGGCATCCCCGACTTGCCGTTCACGGATCCGAGCTTTTACAAGGACGGGTTCGGGACGGAGGGAAAAGAGGTATTGCTGACGTTTGGGCTGCTCTCGCCGAATAAAGGGATAGAAAACGTCATCAAGGCGCTGCCACAAATTCTGGCGCGGCACAGCAATGTGGTTTACATGATTTCGGGCGTAACGCATCCGCATATCCTGCGGCGCGAGGGCGACAAATACCGGCAATATTTGCAGAGCCTCGCAAAAGAGCTCGGGGTAGAAGACAACGTCATCTTCCGCAATCGCTTCGTGAGTCCTCAAGAAATGGTTGAGTTGATCGGCGCGGCGGACATCTACATCACACCGTACAAGCACAAGGCGCAGGTGGTTTCCGGAACGCTGGCGTATGCGTTGAGCGCGGGAAAAGCGATTATTTCGACGCCTTACCTGCACGCGATCGAGCTTCTGGATGAGGAGCGCGGCGCGCTTGTTCCTTTTGATGATCCGGAGGCGATCGCGGCAAAAACGGTCGAACTTCTGGACAACGACACAGCAATGCATGCCATGCGAAAACGCGCTTATCTGTACGCGAGAGACATGGTATGGAGCCGCGTGGCGCAGAAGTATATGAAAAGCTTTGAACGCATCTACAACGAACGATTGCGAAATCCGCGGGCCACATTTTCGGCTCGAAACACAGAAAAGAATCTCGACCGGCTCCCCGCCATAAAGCTGGATCACCTCTATCGAATGACGGACCACACGGGAATGGTAGAGCACGCGGTTTTCGTGGTCCCGAACTATCCGGAAGGCTATTCGACCGATGACAATGCTCGCGCGTTGATTGTGACCACGCTTTTGGAGGAGATTGGGGTTCACGCACCGGCAAACTCGGCAGACTTGGCTTCCCGGTATCTGGCGTTCTTGTGGCATGCATTTGAACCCTCAACGAAACGCTTTCGAAATTCACTGACCTACGAATGTCTATGGCACGAGATCGAACACTCGGAAGACAGTCATGGGCGAGCCTTGTGGGGATTGGGAACGGTTCTAGGCCGTTCCAAGAACGCGGGATTGCGCGGAGCGGCGGGCCGCATGTTTGAGCTTGCCGTACCCGCGGCCGTCGAATTCAAGAGCCCGCGCGCCTGTGCATTCGCGTTGCTGGGAGTCCAGGAGTATCTCGACTCGTTCCCGGGGGATCGCGCGGCGCTGGGCGCTTCGGATGCGCTAGCGAATCGACTGCTAAGTTCGTACCGTGCTCACAGAACCGACGACTGGAAGTGGTTTGAAAATGGGCTTGCCTACTCGAATGCACGATTGCCGCAAGCTTTGCTGCGAGCGGGAGTGCGGGCCGGGAACGAAGAGATGGTATCGGCTGGACTTGAAGCGTTGGACTGGCTGGTCACACTGCAGCGTTGCGAGGTGAAAGGCCATTTCGTGCCGATCGGCTCGCAGGGCTTTTATTCCAAGACAACCGAGAAGGCCCGCTTCGACCAGCAACCGGTGGAGGCCTGTGCGGCGGTGTCCGCGTGCCTGCAAGCCTATCGGGCCACCGGAAAAGGCCGCTGGCGCAAAGAGGCGTGGTCCGCGTTCAATTGGTTCCTGGGAGATAACGACCTTCAGATCGCTCTGTACGATCCGGCTACTGGCGGATGCAGAGACGGCTTGCATCCGGACCGGGCCAATGAAAATCAGGGCGCAGAATCCACGCTGTCGTTTCTGATGGCACTTTTGGAGATGCGTCAGGTGGAAGAATACGACGGTACCGGGAAAAAGATCTGACGCCGTTGTCAGT
>DATEQG010000077.1:0-64996 GCA_035272765.1 Candidatus Acidiferrum sp. | reverse complement strand
TGTACTTGTCCTGCTTGTCCTGCGCAGGGCTGGACCCGCCGCCCAGGACGGCGAGCACCAGCGCGACCATCGCCGCCACCCCGGATAGAGTTGTCTTCATGGCTCGTTCCTCCGTAGACCTGTTTGGATGTTTGGGATTCGCTGCCCGATTCGGGAGAAATCTTAGGTGACTGCAACCCGGTGGTCAAGGTTTCTGGTGTCCGATTGCGGGCAAGCCGGAAGTTACGATTCGTCCGTAGGATTGGTACCGGCAAGCGCCCTTATGATCACTGGACCCTTATGATCACCGGAAAAGAGCAGAAGTCGAAAGGGGAAAAGCGGATCACTCTCTGCGCTTCGGGATGACCGGAAGAGAAGAGAGGTCCCTCCACCGCTCGCCGGCAAAAGGCATCGGTGCTCCTGTCGGGATGACAAATGTTGGGGTTCACCCGATACTAACCGTCAGCGCTTCTTCCTCTTTCTTTTATCTTGTCATCCCGACCGGAGCGGAGGGACCTCTCTTCTCAGCGGGGCAAGTCGGCGCTGAACTCTCACGCCAGCTGCAGGAATGACGCGAGAACGGAAACCAATCCGCCTCCGGATTCTTAGTGACGGACGCCTAGCGCAGAGTCGGGAGGCGTGCCGCGCCCTTCGGTTTCAACGGTGCGGGTTTTGACTCTGAATTGTTCCATCGCCGCGAACTGGAATCCGCCACGAGCGAAGTAAGGCTTGTGCCAGCGGCGCGAACCGCACCTTACACCTTCACCGGCGCCGAAGCCGTCATAGCCCACTGACCCATCGGATGCTTCCCCCCACAATCCAAACATGCTGTCTCGGCAAACTGAGCGGCGCAGTGCGGACAAACGGCTCTCGTCTCGAACGTATCGAAGGATTGCTTGCATCGTCCGCACAACCAGTAGTTTCCAACAGCCGGAACGGCCTTGCACGACGGACACGCGAATCCCGCGTGACGCGGCGCTTTCGCCAGGCGCACCAACATTTGCGCATGCCGCCATCCATTCCAACAGTTCATCAGAATGAATACGCCCAGCACGCCAAACCATACGGACTGCATCCACACGGCGAGGATAAAGAATCCGGCCACGCCGGCGAAACCGATGATCGTCGCTACTTGTAGGCTGCGGGCGCGTCCCAGTACAAACCACAGCAGAGACCGCAGAATCTGGCCGCCGTCGAGGGGATAAATCGGCAGCATATTGAAAATCAGTAAGCCGACGTTAATGAACCGCACCGCTTCGAGCAAGGCATACGCATCGGGCATCGACGCCGCCCATCCCAGAGATCGGCCCAGTACGGCGAGCATCCATAGGACCGGCAGCAGTATTAAATTCACCAGCGGACCGGCCGCGATACTCCAAAGCGTCGCACCCGGTCTCGGAGGCGGAGCCACATATGCCACGCCGCCGAGAGGCCACAGCACGATCTGATTCGCCGCCCCTCCCACCTGGCGGCAGGCCAGCGCGTGGCCAAACTCGTGAACCATGACGATGAGAAACAGCGCCAGGTATTCCAGCACGTTCCAAACGGGAGACGAATACGCTCGTTTTCGGCCGCTGATCTCGAATGCCGCCACGAAAAACCACGACCAGTGCAACAACACATCGATCCCTGCGAAACGGAAGAGTCGGATCGTTCCTTGGCGAAGCGAATTCATCTGCACAGCCCTCTCTAGCCGCGTGTTCTTCACGCCAGAGTTGCATCACCACTAGAACTCAATTCTTCCACATCCACCGAAGGACTGACTCACCCAAAGTTGACCCGTGCCTCGCGATGGCCACCCTCGAGGCGCCGAACGGTTCACGGCGCAGGGGACATTCTGAAAGAGGTTTGACATAAAGCCGGATTTCCCTTGACAAATCCGTAGTTTCTGCTACTGTATCTTATAGGTAATAGTTTATTTTGCTCCGCAATGCCGACGTCCTGTCGGCATTTTCGTTTTCGGGGGCCTTCAAACAAGGCTGGGTCATACATCGCGCACGCAGGAATCCGCGCAAACCCAGTCCCCTCTATGGTTTACTTCATGACTTGCGGACACCCGGGGTGGGGGGCATAGCGCCCGAACTTAACGGTCGTCCTGGCAAGGGATCAATGGAATGCATAGTGGTTGTCGTCGGCCTGAGGCCTCCTTAAGTGCTTTAGAAGCAACACTTACAAACAAGGCCCGTAACTATCGATTCTACTCGACTTACTAGATAAAGTAAGTCCTTTAGACGCAACACTTACAAGAAAAGTGGGAGGGGGGTGGCATTTATGGTTAACCAAGACCGGACACGCCCGCAGCGTTCCGAACGAACCCGTTTCGGCCGATCGAGCCCCCGCCGAATCACGGTTTAGCGAGCGGCTGGATTGTAGCGTTCACCAGAGCGCCGCCGGTCAGCTCCGTCATGTCGCCCGGCCCCTTGCCCGCCACGGGAAACAATCGCGCCGAAAGCGGCTTGTGCCACTTCACTGCCAGGCTAGCCATGTCTCCGATGATGAGCGAAAGCTGCTCCGTGCTGATATCGCCCGGAAGTGGCACAGTATCAAGTCCGGTGCCGCAAACGGCGCTGTAGCTCAACAGCGAATCGATGGAAATACGCCCCTCGCTCCAGCGCTGCGCCAGCCTCGTATCCTCCAGGATTGGCAGCATCAACCCCGAGTAGCCGGTTTGCTTTACCTGGATTTCCTTTATCGCTGAAGTGATGGTTGCCGCTGCTGTGAGCGTTCCGCTGGAGCCAATCGGCAGGGTCGTCAGATTTTCGATGGCTACGCCAATCGAAACATCCTTCAACGGAGCGGGCGATAGGTCGATTCCCATGTAAGACCAGCCGGTCTCCGAATCGATCCGTCCCGCTTGCGCTTCCGCCTCAAACGCCACTTTGCCCAAGGCGTCGATCAAGCGGCGCCTCGCAGTAGCAAGATCCGGCGCCTCCTTGAAAGCAGCGGCCACAATATTCGCAGATTCAAAGGCAATGGCGAACTGATGGCCGAATCCGGTGTGATAAGCGGCGGGGAAAAACGGCGTCAGCGGCGGCACCATGGCGATGGCCGCAAATCGAAAATTCCCCTGGCTATGCTCGGTGTCTTCCAACCGCTTCATGACGCGCGCCGCGGCACCGACGGCGGGCCAGCGCACGCCATCGTCCGCGCCCACTAACACGCTGCCGTTTAGTTTTTTCGTGTTGAGCAGGATATCCGCGAGCAGATCTGCTTGCGCTGGGGAATCCGTGGGGTTTAGCATTGCCGGCCCGATCGCCGCGTCAAATCCGTCTTTCACCGCAAGCGCGTCGTAATCCTTGAAGAACGCCACCGCTTGTGCGTCGGTCAGTCCTTTTGTGTATTCCGGGAACGGCTGCGTGGCGATCCGGATCGTTTGCACATCAAAGCCGCGCGACTCAAAGATCGTGCGCGCCCGGTTCAACATCTTCACCGCATCCGCGATTTGCTGCTGATATTGCGTCCGGTCCAGAAGCACAAACGCCGTGATCGCGCGAATCTTCTGTTTCGGTTCCGGCGCCGCCTTCGATTGCGCTAGCGCCGGCCCGCACACCAATGCGAGCAGCATCAGCAACAACGAAGCTCTACGAAAAAACGAGCGAGACAAACAAATCGCGGATGCATCCATAGATAGTTGTCTCCTGTAGGGGCGCAGCATGCTGCGCCCCTACAGCATACAAGATTCCACAGCCGCCGAGTTTGGTTGGCTGAGGTGGGACAGACTTTAGTCTGTCTCCCTCTTTTTTGAGTTGGCTTGGACTGCAGCAGGCTCTAGCCTGCGGACTTTTCAACTCACACGAATGCGGAAATTCCGGTGATCTTCTCTCCGATGATCAATTTGTGGATGTCGTTCGTTCCCTCGTACGTGTAAACGCTCTCGAGGTTGTTCATGTGCCGCATGATGCAGTAATCGTCCACAATTCCATTCGCGCCGAGAATGTCGCGCGCCTTCCGCGCCGTCTCGAGAGCAATCGCTACGTTGTTCATCTTCAGCATTGAGATGTGCGAGAAATCGACTTTGCCTTTATCCTTCAGCCGCCCCACGTGCAGCGCCAGCAATTGTCCCTTCACAATCTCCGTAATCATCCAAGCCAGTTTTTCCTGCACAAGCTGGTGCGAAGCAATCGGTTTGTTCGCAAATTGCTTGCGCGTCTTAGCGTACTGCAGCGCCGTATCGTAGCAAGCCATCGCTGCGCCCAGCGCTCCCCAGCCAATCCCGTAACGCGCCTGATTCAAACAGCCGAGAGGCCCTTTTAGCCCCACAACATTCGGCAGCAAATTTTCTTCCGGGATTTCGCAGTCGGTGAGCGCCAATCCTGAAGTCACCGACGCGCGCAACGACCACTTCCCATGCACATCCCAGGCCTTGAATCCCGGCGTGCCCTTCTCCACGAGGAACCCGCGAATGTTTTCATCCTCGCATTTCGCCCAGACCACCGCGACATCCGCAATCGAACCGCTGGTGATCCACATCTTCTCGCCATTTAAAATGTAGCTCGCTCCTTTTTTCACCGCGCGCGCAAGCATCCCGCCCGGATTCGATCCAAACTGCGGCTCCGTCAATCCAAAACATCCGATCGCAGATCCTTGCTGCAGCAGCGGCAGCCACTTCTCTTTTTGTCTGTCGCTCCCATACGCATAAATCGGATACATCACCAGCGCGCTCTGCACCGAAACGAAGCTCCGCAAACCGGAATCTCCGCGCTCCAGCTCTTGCGTCACTAAACCGTACGCAACGTTGGACATTCCCGCGCAACCATACCCCTGCAAACTCGCGCCAAAAAATCCCAGCTCCCCAAGTTGCGGGACGAGGTGTTTCGGAAACGTTCCCTCGCGGCTGTGTTTTTCGATGATGGGAATAATTTCGTTGTCGACGAACCGCCGCGCCGTTTGCCGGACTAGTTTTTCTTCGTCGTTCAGCTGCGAATCAAAATCGATGAAATCGACTCCGGCAAATCCAGCCATTCATTCCTCTTTCTCAACACTTTCGGACTAGCGGCCGCTTGCGCGCGTGATTGTAACAAGGCCTTTCTAGCTCCAGCAATCATACCGGAGTTCGACGACACAAATTGCCTTGCGGGACAGTTGCAATGCAAGGCTCATGAGGATTCTCCCACCCAGCTTGCGCCACTATGGCACAGGCGCGTGTTGCAGGCTCAATTCAGGAACCGCCTAACCGGTTCGCCGCCGACTAACGTACTGACAATAAGCGAGTTGTCCCCCAGAGGCGCATCGAGCTTCGGTACCAGATGTGCACGCCTTTGTTGAGGGAGGGAGTTATGTCCACAAACGAAGGGACCAGCGCGTTTAGTGTGTGCCGAGGCAGCCTCGCGTGGTGCGGAATCTTCGCCGCACTTCTCCTCACTGGCCGCACGGCGTGGGCTCACGCCGCGCAAGCGGTTCAGCCCTCCCAGACGCAGCAAGCTCCGCCGACCCAACAAGCTTCTCGCACGCAGCAGCAATCGGCTGAGTCCATTCCAGCGCCACAGGTATCGCCGGGTGCACAGAATGATCTCACGCAGGTGAGTATCGAAAATTTGATGAATATGGAAGTGACTTCCGTTTCGAAGAAAGAACAGAAGCTGTCTCAAGTGGCGGCGGCGATTTTCGTCATCACCCAAGAAGACATCCGGAGCTCCGGCGCGCTAAACATTCCCGATCTATTGCGCATGGTCCCTGGCCTGGACGTGGCGCAAATTAACGCCAACACCTGGGCCATTAGTGCTCGTGGGTTTAATTCGGAGTTCAGTAGCGGGCTTCTGGTGATGGTCGACGGCCGAAACGTGTATACGGCGACGTTCGGCGGCGTCTACTGGGACGTCTTGAACGTTCCACTCGAGGACATCGAAAGAATCGAAGTGATCCGAGGACCAGGCGGAACGAGTTGGGGCGCGAACGCCGTAAATGGGGTCATCAACGTCATCACGAAGAAAGCAAGTGAAACGCGTGGGGCTCTCCTAGTTGCCGGAGGAGGAAACCTCGACCAGGGATTTGGGACCGCGCAGTACGGAGGAAGCCTGGGGAAAAGCACCGACTACCGCGTCTATTCACAGTATTTCAACCAGGACCACATGCCGGACCTCACCGGCCAAAACGGAGGAGATGGCTGGCACATTTTGCAGGGTGGTTTCCGAACGGACAGTGAGCTGTCCTCGAAGGATACCTTGATGGTCGAAGGGACTCTGTACACCGGGGAGGAAGGCGACCCATCCGTTCTATTTCCGTCCGTCCTATCCCCATCGCTTGTGAATGCGGACTTGCAGGTGAGCGTTTCGGGTGGGTCATTGCAGTCAGCATGGAACCATGTTTTCTCCACGCGTTCCGATACCACACTCCTGGTTTCCTACGACGCCTACCAGCGAAACAACAATATCAGGGAAGGTCGAAAAACATTTAATCTCGATCTCCAGAACCATATCGCATGGGGCAAGCGGCAAGACTTCGTCTGGGGATTGGGTTACGAAGAATCGGCGTCTCATTCTGACGGCAATCTCGTCATTACCTTGAATCCCGCTGACCTCGCGACACAAGTATTCAGCGGATTTGTTCAGGACGAAATTGCACTGGTTCCGGACCGTTTCTATCTCACGGTTGGAACGAAGCTCGCGCACAACTACTACACTGGGTTTAGTTACATGCCGAGCGCCCGAGCAACGTATGCCCTTGGAGCGCACGACATGCTTTGGGCAGCCGTTTCGAGGGCGGTTCGCACGCCCGCCGAGACCGACACGGCCGTCCGCATAAACTTCGCGGGGATTCCGGGGCCAGGGGGCGTTCCCGCCTTAGTAAGTCTGATCGGCAATCCCAATTTCCAAGACGAAGATTTGATTGCTTACGAGGCGGGATACCGGGCGACGGTTCTCAACAGCCTCTCGATTGACATCGCGGCCTTTTACAACAGCTACACCAACGAGGAAACATCTGAACCGGCAGCGCCTTTTTTCGAACCCACACCGCTTCCAGCGCACTTTGTATTTCCCACTATGTACGAAAACCTGATGCATGGAGAGACTCACGGGATTGAGATTGCCGCGAACTGGAAGATCACGGACCGTTGGATCATCCGCCCAGGCTACGACTTCGAACGAATTCATATGCACACCGACCCGCTGAGCCAAGATACGCAAACGGCGCTCGAAACGGAGGGAAGCAGTCCAGATGCGCAAGCTCAGCTCCGTTCCCATGTCGATTTGTCGCAAGCGCTGAAATGGGACACTTCTGTCTATTTCGTCGATCGCCTCATTGCACAGGATGTGCCTTCGTATACGAGGCTGGATTCAGGGCTGACGTGGCGATGGAAGGAGGGCGTGTCGCTCAGTCTCGTGGGGCAAAACCTGTTGAAAGATCACCACCTGGAATTCTCTGATTTCAGCGGGGCCACGCGATCCACCCTGGTCAAGCGGAGCGCGTACGCCAAGATTACTTGGGAATTCTGAGTGTGGGATAAAAGGCATTGAATCTGACGAGCAAAATGGGACGGGGCCCGCGGAATCCAGGGGATGGAATCTGCCGGGGAAAGGTTCGCCACCTGCTCTCAAGATTCACTGTCGCAGCTCTTGCCGGCCTGCTGTTTATCGCCAGTGTTCGATGGGTTTCGGCGCAGACCAATCCCTCGAGTGAATATCAGGTGAAAGCTGCTTTTCTTTTTCATTTCGCGCAATTTGTAGACTGGCCCCCGGAAGCTTTCAAAGACGCGGCAACCCCGCTCACGTATTGCACGGTCGGGGAAGATCCTTTCCACGGCGCGCTGGACGGCAGTTTAAACGGAAAGACGATCGATGGACGTGCAGTTCGCGTGGTGCATTTCCAAAAGGCGCAGGAGATTCAGGGATGTCAGATTTTGTTCCTCGGAACCCCGGAGAAGAAGTTCATCTCGGCGACGCTGGCAAACCTCAAAGCGAGTCCCGTGCTGACTGTGGGAGAGTCCGAAAACTTTGTTCAGCAGGGCGGGATGATCGGCTTCTTTTTGGAGGACAGCAAGGTTCGCTTCGAAATCAACCTAGACGCGGCAGAACACGCGAAGTTAAAGATCAGCGCCAGACTCCTGTCGCTAGCGAAAACAGTCATTGGAGGTCCAAAAGGAACTTGAAATGCTGCTTTTCAAAAATTCGTCGATCCAGCGCAAGCTGACTTTTGTCAGTGTGTGCACCAGTCTCTTGGGCCTTAGCCTCGCATGCTTGAGCTTTGACCTTTACGAAAGAAGTAGCTTTCGCGCTGCGATGACCAGTGAACTTTCGGTTCTGGCCGATACCTTGGGCGCAAATACCGCGGCCTCACTGGCTTTCAACGATCGAAAGTCCGCAACGGACATGCTTGGCGCTCTCCGCGCCGAGCGTCACATCGTGGCCGCACGGCTGTACGACGGCCGGGGAAATGTTTTCGCGGATTATCGCCGCGATGGGACTGGCACTGAGTTTGCCATGCCTGCCCGGCGGGAAGACGGGGCACACTTTGAGAAAGACTCCCTCACCCTCACCGCGACGATCTCCCTGGGAGGCGAAAAGGTTGGCGCCATGGCCATCCTCTCGGACCTCGGGGCGCTACAAGCCAAAATCAGGCAGTACACGGAAATATCCGTAGTGGTGATTTTGTTTTCCGTTCTGGCAACCTACTTTGTCTCTTCCGGCCTACTACGGCTAATCACGGAACCGATACTGCATCTGGCTCAGATCGCAACAAGAGTCACAGCAAATGAGGACTACGCTGTTCGTGCTATCCCGCGCGGTGAGGATGAAGTGGGGGCGCTCATTGGCTCCTTCAACCAGATGTTGGGGAGAATTCAGGAGCGTGACGCGGCGCTGCAAGGTGCAAAGAGCGAACTGGAGCTCCGTGTGCAGGCTCGGACTCATGAGTTGCAGGTGGAGGTTAATGAACGGATGCGCGCAGAAGAGACACTTTCGGAAGAACGAAAAGTGTTGCGCGCTTTGATCGACAACGTGCCGGACTTTATGTATGTGAAAGACGCCGAAAGCCGCTTCCTAGTGGCTAATGCCTCGCTGGCTCGTTCGATCGGCATGAAGAGTCCGGAGGAACTGCTTCATAAGACGGATTTCGATTTCTATCCTAAGGAGCTCGCAGACGCCTACTACAAGGACGAACAAGACGTGATTCACACAAAGCAACCGTTGTTCAACAGAGAGGAACAAGGCTTCGACGCCGACGGGAATATGATCTGGGTGCTGACCACCAAAGTTCCCCTGTTTGACAAAAACAGCCAAGTTACCGGAATCGCCGGCGTAGGCCGCGACATTACTCATCTCAAGAAGACACAAGAGGAAATGCAAAAGGCCCGCGAAGCTGCGGAGGCAGCCAGCCGGGCCAAGAGCGAATTTCTGGCCAACATGAGCCACGAGATTCGCACACCGCTGAACGGCGTCATGGGAATGACGGATCTGGCGCTCGATACAGAACTCACGCCGGAGCAGCGCGAGTATCTGGAGACGGTGAAAATGTCGGGAGATTCCCTGCTCACCGTCATCAACGACATTCTCGACTTTTCGAAAATTGAGGCGGGAAAGATCGACCTGGAGGCTATCGATTTCAATTTGCGGGAGAGTTTGGAATCCACTTTGAAAACGCTGGCCATGCGGGCGGACGAAAAGGGACTGGAGTTGCTCTGCGAAGTGGCGCCGGAAGTGCCCGAAATCGTACGCGGAGATTCCAGCCGGTTGCGGCAAATCGTGATCAACCTGGTGGGCAACGCGATCAAGTTCACGGACGTGGGCGAGGTCGCGGTAAAGGTGGAGCTCGAGGCTAGAGAAGGCTCTGTTTGTATCTGTCGATTTACTGTAGCGGACTCAGGAATCGGAATTCCCAAGGATAAGCGCGAAACTATTTTTGACCCGTTTTCACAAGCGGATACGTCGACGACTCGAAAGTACGGAGGAACCGGGCTTGGACTAACCATTTCCACGCGTTTAGTGCAAATGATGGGCGGCAAGATTTGGGTGGAGAGCGAAATGGGCCGTGGAAGCCAGTTTCACTTTACGGTTGGACTGGGTGTGACGGACGCGAAAGAAATTAAGCTGGGAACGGTCGCCCCGCCAGAGATCTTGCGCGGCGTAAAGGTTCTCGTGGTGGACGACAACCGCACCAACTGCAGAATTCTTGAGGGGATGCTGCTGCGCTGGCAAATGAAACCAACGACTGTGAATGGAGGCCCGGCAGCTCTGGCGCAGTTGACAGCGGCGCGCGAAGCCGGCGAGCCGTATAACCTGATTTTGACGGACATGCATATGCCGGATATGGACGGCTTCGCGTTGGTCGAACAAATCCGGCAAAAGCCGGAATTGGCCACGGCCACGATCATGATGCTCACCTCGGCCGGACACCGTGGGGACGCGGCACGTTGCCAGGAACTGGGAGTTTCCGCCTACCTATTGAAACCCATCCGGCAATCCGAGCTGCGCGAGGCCGTGGCGCGTGTCCTAGGGGCGCGTGAGCATGAGGGCGCCATACCTCTGATTACGCGGTTCTCTTTGCAGGATGCGCGGGAGCCGGATGCCTACCTGAGTGTGCTGCTCGCGGAAGACAATCTGGTCAACCAGCGCCTAGTGGTGCGCTTACTGGAGAAGAGAGGACACCGGGTCGTTGTGGCGGGCACCGGCTTGGAAGCGCTGCAGGCGCTTGAAAAGGAAAGTTTTGACCTTGTGCTGATGGATGTCCAGATGCCCGAGATGGACGGGCTCGAGGCGTCTGCCGTAATTCGGCAGAAAGAGAAAGGCACTGGGCTTCGCCAACCCATTGTTGCATTGACAGCGCATGCCATGAAAGGGGATCGCGAGAAATGCATGGCTGGCGGGATGGATGGCTATCTCACCAAACCGATTCGGCCGCAGGAGCTCGATCAGCTCCTGGAGATCTACGTGGCGCGACGCATGGAATCGCGAAATCCGGCCGAAACCGTAGCGCCTCTGAAATAAAGTAGTGAATATTTTGCCTCCCTTGCCGGGAAGCAAAAGGCGAAGAATTCATTAATTAATATCCGTTTGCCGGGGCTTTCCGATTTTCGTGGTCTGACGTGAAGAAAAACGTCGCCGGGTTGACCGCGAGGCGCGGAGCGGCGACACTTTGAGTGTTTGATCGCAAGCACTTTGAAGGCAAAGTTTTATTCTGTAATTTAACGAGGTGCCGTGCCAGTCTCATTCTCCCGGCGAGCCAAGCAGTCTAAGCGCGGCCGTAAGGTACTTCCTACTGTTCCAAAAATCCTAATCTTTGATGTGGACGGCGTGCTGGTGGACGTTCGCCGCTCGTATTGGCTTTCTGGGCTTGAGACGATGCGTTTTCTGACAGGCAAGCGCTTCAGCTGGGCCGAGCTGCATAAATGGAAAAGCAAACCGGGCAACAACGACGATTGGAGCATGGTCTCGAATTGGGCTACCGCGCTGGGGCGGCCGACGACATATGAAGAGGCGCGCGAGGCCTTCCAACAATTCTATTGGGGCAAAAACGGCAAGCTGGGCAATGTGCGCAAGGAAAAGTTCGTGGTTACACCTGGCCAAATCGAGCGGTGGGCGCGGCGGTTCGAGCTGAATCTTTTTACGGGGCGCACGCGGCAGGAATTTTCGCACACTTTTGACCGGTGGGCGGCGGCACGTTACTTTCGAAACGTCATCACCATGGATGATGTGAAGCGCAAGAAACCGTATCCCGACGGCTTGCTGAAAATTCTGGGGCGGCGCAATCCGGCCACCGCGCTGTATGTTGGCGACAATATTGACGACGCCCTTGCGGCTCGGGACGCGCATGTTCCTTTCATGGCCATATTGCCCCGCGGCACGTATGAGTACCGAAAACGCGCCGCGCGTTTTCTGGAGCTCGGCGCGCTCGCTTTTCTACCGCGCATCGTAGACCTCAACGATTGGCTTCCTTCCGGCTAGAGCTGCTTTCTCTTGCATTCTTCGCTTGCGGGGAAAAGGGGCTTTTCCGAGGACGCTGCGGAACTTTCGCATCTAGCGGCGGGAATCATACTTATGACCAGGGGGGCCATCATGAAGTTGTTTGTCTCATCCATTTTTCCGGCTCTCGGAATTTTGTGTATCGCCGCAACCGCGATTCCTGGCTCTATTCGCGCGCAGGCGCCGGCTGGACCTTTGCCGGCGGCGCAGCCGCAGACTTCTCAGCCTTCGGCGGCGAGCGCGCAAAATCAGCAGCCGCGCGCTGAGACCCGGACCTCCATCCTCGGTCAATGGAAGCTGAATCAAGATGAAAGCGACGATCCGCGCAAGAAACTGCAGGATGCGAGCACAAGCAGAGGGAATGGAACCAGGGGCGGCAGCGGCGTAAGTATTGCAGGGTTTCCTATCGGTGGCCACGGCGGGAATCGAGGCGGAGAGAGCGACGAGGACCGCCAGCGGACGCAATCGGTGATTGCGCCCGCGAATTCCTTGATGCTGGCGCAAAAGGATCCCAAGGATCCGGAAGTCGACCTCACCGACGACCTGAGCCGCAAGCGAGCGCTCTTCACCGATGGCCGCAAACTGCAGAAGCCCGATCCTAAGGATGACAGCTATGAGGAAATTGCGGCGCGCTGGGATGGTCCCCGGCTCGTCACCGAGGAGAAGGGCCCGCACGGCGGCAAGATGAGCCGCACGTTTGAATTGTCATACGACGGCGCGCAGCTTTATGAAACGATTCGCTTGACGGTGGGCCGATCGAATACGCCGGTCGATGTACGGTACGTCTACGAAGCCGTACCAGCGAGCGCCGCACCGGCCCATCCGTGAGGAGCAGGCTGCCAAGCTCAAGCGGCTTGAGTGTTCAGTAGTTCATTTAGAAATTCTTCTCGTCTCGACTTCCGCACCGCTTTCTTCCTTCGTTGACGTTCCATACGGCGGGGTCTAATATCCGCGCATCGAAATTGCATCAAATGTTTCATACGAGGAGAACTCCTTGGAAAATGCGACTGCAACAACTGCGCCGCGGCGCTTCGGACGCTTGAAGCGCTGGATAGGCCGGGGATTGCTTGGCCTGCTGGTTCTAGTGGTGCTGGCCGCGATCGTGGGCGCGAGCTATCAGGCCATCGGAAACAGAGCGGATGCGCGCAGATTCCCGCAACAGGGCAAATCTGTTTCGCTCGGTCCCGCGTTTGACAACCTGACCTTGAATATCGATTGCCGGGGACAAGGTAGCCCCACCGTTGTTCTGGACAGCGGGCTCGGAGTTCCCGCGGCCGGATGGAATCCCGTCCAAACCGAAGTGGCCAAATTCACGCGCGTATGTTCCTACGATCGCGCAGGCTACGGCTGGAGCGGCGCGAGCTCCGCGCCGCGCACGAGTAATCAGATTGTGAAAGAGCTGCACGCCTTGCTCGAGGCCGCTGGCGAAAAAGGGCCGTACATTTTGGTGGGGCACTCGTTTGGCGGCTACAACGTGCGCGTTTATAACGGACAATATCCCAGCGATGTTGCCGGCATGGTGCTGGTGGATGCGTCGCACGAAGATCAAAACGACCGCATGTCCCCTGCCGTTCAAGCGTTCATGAAAAAATCCATCGAGGATTTGAAGCGGCAGCAGAGGCTGGCCCCTCTGCTGATTTGGTTTGGCGTGGCGCGATTTTCGCAGCGAAATCAGGGGGAAGGCCCAGGCGTTTCGAAGGAGTTCGGGCAGGAAATGCTGTACTTGCAACTTCAACCGAAATTCATTGATGCAAGCGCAGCGGAAATGGGCTTGTTTGCGGAGAGCGCCAACGAGGTACGTGCAGCCGGAAATCTCGGCGATAAACCCCTCGTCGTCCTGACGGCAGGCAAACTGGTGCCGGCATCACAGTTGCCCGAGGGTTTTCCAAAGAAGGATTTCGACGACTTCCACGAAATCTGGGTCAACGATCTGCAGATGAAAGAGGCCCATCTTTCCACGCGAGGCGAGCGAATCATGGTTCCCGATAGCGATCACATGATCCCCTTCGAGCGGCCGGATACGATCGTAAGCGCTATACATGAAGTTTATTCAGCGGCAAACGCTGCGAGCCCCGCCAAACCCAGCGAAACAGGCAGTCCCGCGCCACGTTGACGCAAACGTTCGCTGGATGTTATAAAATACTGTTTAATTAGGCAGCGACAGGCCCACCGTATTGCCCCCTCCCGGGTAGGGGACACGGCGCGGCTGCCAATCCGGTGGCCGGTCCGTGGCCCCAAAGCGAGTTTTAGGCTACACAACTTAATGCAAGAAATTGTTCGCCAATTAGGAGAACTCTTCCTTCAGGCTGTGCCTACAGTCCTGATCATCCTCCTTTTTTACTTCA
Source organism: Candidatus Acidiferrum sp. (assembly GCA_035272765.1). GTDB lineage: Bacteria > Acidobacteriota > Terriglobia > Acidiferrales > UBA7541 > Acidiferrum. Next base: position 50,778 of record DATEQG010000077.1, on the reverse strand, counting down.
TCTTGCGGGCGATTTTCTTTAAGCCGCTGCTTGCGGCCATGGCGGAGCGCGAAGCTCGGACGGCGGGCGCACAGAAGGCCGCCCAGCAGGCACAGGCTGCCGCCCTTGAAAAGGCCAGGCAGTACCAGGACGCCCTAAAGCAGGCGCGCACTCAGGTCTACGCCGAGCAAGAAGCCGCGCGCAAAAAGGTACTTGATGAGCGCGCCGCAGTGATCAAAGAGGCTCGCGCTGCGGCTACTACGCAGGTTGCCGCTGGCAAAGAACGCATCGCTGGTGAGCTTGCCGCGGCCCGGCGCGAAATCGAAAAGACCGTCGCACAACTTTCCGCCGAAATTACACTGCGCATCCTGCAGAAGCCGCCACGCCCAGGCGGTTCGGCAAGAGAGGCCCGATGATGCCAATATTCAACAGGCAAAACCGAATCGGGCACGTCCGGCAGCTGTGCGCTATCTCAAGCTTGGCCGTTCTCTTTTTCTGCGCAGCTTTGAGCGCACAAGCGGCCGAAGAAGGCGGCAATGCTGCGACCGATCGCGCGAACGAAATTTTCAGGTGGATCAATTTCGCAATCGTCGCAGCGGCTTTGATTTGGCTTTTTGCGAAGAAATTGCCCGCGTGGTTTCGCGGCAACGCCGACCGGATCAGTTCCGCGATCACCAAGGCAAAGGCGGCGAAGGAAGAGGCCGAACGCCAAGTGCGAGAAGCCGAGACCAAGCTGGCAAATCTTCAGCAGGAAATCGCTGCGCTTCAGGCCACCGCAAAACGTGAATCTGCCGAAGAAGGCGAACGCATTCGTGCGCTCGCCCAGAGCGACGCGAAGAAAGTTGGCATCGCAGCGCTGGTGGAAATCGAGGCTGCGGAGCGCGCCGCGCGCCTGGAGCTGAAAGCTCTAGCCGCTGCTCTCGCCGTTGACGGCGCCGAGTCGCTTCTCTCCAAACAACTCACGCCCGCTGCGCAGGAATCTTTGGTGGATACCTTCGTGAAGAGCCTCGAAGGGAGGCCGAATTGAAGTCGGCAAGTCTTCAATACGCCAATGCGCTCGCGGACGTCGCGCTCGCTCAGGGAGCGGCCGATGCGGCCCTCAAGCAATTGGGCGATTTTGCGGCCGCTTTTGCCGTGTCGAGCGAGCTGCGGAATTTTCTGACCAGCCCCGGCGTGCCGCGTGATGCGAAGCATGGCGTCATCGAGAAAATCGCGGCGCGCATCGGGGCTGGCAAAATCATCCGCAATTTTCTCTTTGTCATCGCGGATCATCAACGTACGCACATCCTGCCGGAAATCCTTGCGGCCTTTCAGGACGTCATCCGGCAGCGGCAAGGCATCGCCGAAGCGGAGATTTCCTCCGCCGTCGAGCTCAGCGCCGCGCAAAAAAAGAAATTCGCCCAAACCCTGGAGCGCCTTACAGGCAAGAAAATCCAAGCGAAGTATTCGCTGGACCCGGCGCTTCTCGGCGGCGCGCTTGTCCGCGTGGGCGACACGATTTACGACGGTTCGGTGCGCAATAGCTTGAATGAGATGCGCGCGCGTCTCGCGGCGGAATAGCGGAATAGAATTCAGGAGCAGGCATGGCGAACATCAAGGCAGACGAAATCAGCAAGATTCTGCGCGAGCAGATCGAGAATTACGAGCAGACCGTCTCGGTCGACGAAGTCGGCGCGATCATCAGCGTCGGTGACGGTATTGCGCGCGTCCACGGCCTCGAAAAAGTGATGGCTGGAGAGATGCTCGCTTTTCCGAAGAATATTTTCGGCATTGCGCTGAACCTCGAAGAGGAAGAAGTCGGCGTCGTGCTTCTGGGCGAGTCTTCCGAATTGAAAGAGGGGGACGTTGTTAAGCGCACGAACACTATTATGTCCGTGCCAGTCGGCGAGGCGCTTGTCGGCCGAGTAGTCAACCCGCTTGGTGAGCCGCTTGACGGAAAAGGTCCTATCGTTTCGAAGCAGCGCAACCCGCTCGAAAAGCTCGCACCCGGCGTGCTCGACCGCCAGCCGGTTCGCGAGCCGTTGCAGACCGGCATCAAGGCCATCGACGCGATGATTCCCATCGGCCGCGGCCAGCGCGAGCTGATTATTGGTGACCGCCAGACCGGAAAAACCGCCGTCATCCTCGACACCATCATCAATCAAAAGGGCGGCGACGTTGTTTGCATCTATTGCGGCATCGGGCAAAAACGCTCGACGATTGCTCAGGTGGTGAAGACTCTCACGGACGCCGGGGCGATGGATTACACGATCATCGTCGCGTCCAGCGCCGCGGAGCCTGCATCGTTGCAGTACATCGCGCCCTACGCGGCCTGCGCCATGGGCGAATATTTCCGCGACACCAAACGTCACGCCGTTACTTTCTACGACGATCTTTCGAAGCACGCGCAGGCCTATCGCGAAATTTCCCTGTTGCTGCGGCGCCCACCGGGACGCGAAGCCTTCCCCGGCGACGTGTTTTATCTCCACTCGCGCTTGCTGGAGCGTGCCGCGAAGCTCAATGACAAGCTTGGTGCCGGGTCGCTGACTGCGCTTCCGGTGATTGAAACGCAGGCTGGCGACGTTTCTGCGTACATCCCGACGAACGTGATCTCCATTACGGACGGCCAGATCTATCTCGAGGCCGACCTTTTTAACGCGGGGATTCGTCCCGCCATCAACGTCGGGATTAGCGTCAGCCGCGTCGGCGGCAACGCGCAGATCAAGGCGATGCGCCAGGTTGCGGGGACTCTGCGTCTGGACATGGCGCAATACCGAGAGCTTGCCGCGTTCGCGCAATTTGGCTCGGACCAGCTCGACAAAGTCACGCAAGCGCAGCTCGCGCGAGGACAACGCCTCACGGAAATCCTCAAGCAGGATCAGTACGTGCCGCTCTCCATCGAAAAACAGGTGCTCAGCATTTACATCGCGACCAGCGGAGCAATGGACAGCGTGGCTGTCGCGGATGTCCGGCGTTTCGAGCGCGAGTTTCTGCAATTCGCCGAAACCAATTATCCCGCTTTGCTGAAGAATATTGCCGCGAAAAAAGCCCTGGATGACGGCATCAAGGCTGAAATTAAAACGGCCGTCGACAGTTTCAAGGAGCGCTTCACGGCTTCCGTAGCCGCGGCGGTTGCCAACTGAGGCCGCCTACGTAACGAACGACCATGCCCACACTTCTCGATTTCCGGCGCCGCATCCGCTCGGTGAAGAACACCCAGCAGATTACCCGCGCGATGAAGTTTGTCGCCGCGGCGCGTTTGCGCCGCGCGCAGGAGGCCGCCTTGGCCGCGCGCCCTTATGCCAAAGAGCTCGCGCGCGTCCTGCGCTCGATCATGTCGCGCATCGAGCAACCCGAACACCCGCTGCTTGCGCACCGCCCGGAAGAAAAAATTCTTGTGATCGTGCTGACTGGTGAACGAGGGCTCGCCGGAGCCTTTAACTCGAATATTTTGCGCAAGGCCTATGAATTCTTCCGGCTCAATAAAGGCAAAAAACTTTCTGTGATTCCTGTGGGGAAAAAAGGCCGCGATGTGCTACGAAAAGCAGGCTTTCATATTCCCGCCGAATACGTGAACGTGCTGGCGCGCGTCAATTTTGGAACTGCGCGCGACATCGCAACCGTGGTGACTGACCTTTATGTCAAGGAAGAAGCGGACGCGGTTTATATCGTCTTCAGCGAATTCAAGACGGTTATGACGCCGAACCTCGTGCTAGAAAAGCTTTTACCTGTCGAATCGATGCGCGCAGGTGAAGAATCAGTCTCCGAAAAGGAATCTGCACAGGTCGATTACATCTACGAGCAGCCAAAAGAACGGCTGCTCGATAAGCTGCTGCCGCGCTACATCGAAACACAAATCCTTCGCGCGATGCTGGAATCCTCCGCGGCGGAACATGCCGCGCGCATGACCGCCATGGAATCCGCCACGAAAAATGCCGGCGACGTCATTGAAGCGCTCACACTGCACATGAACAAAGTGCGCCAGGCCGCCATCACGAAAGAAATTATTGAGATTGTCAGCGGGGCATCGTCCACCGCGTAGGAGAAGGCATGGCAGAGAAATACGCAGCCGTCGGACACATCGTGCAGGTTATTGGACCGGTGCTCGACGTCCAATTTGAATCGGGGCATTTGCCCTCGATCTACAACGCGGTTCGCATCACGAGCGAGGGTTTCAACGTTCCCGAACCGATCGATGTGACCGCGGAAGTGGAGCAACACCTCGGCGAAGGGCGGGTGCGCGCTGTGGCCATGGAGCCGACGGAGGGATTGGTCCGCGGCATGAAGGCGTTCGACACTGGCGCGGGCATCACGGTTCCTGTCGGGCGGCCGACCCTTGGCCGCGTGATGAACGTGCTCGGCAAACCAGTCGATCAGCTTGGACCTCTGACAAGCAAGACCAACTATCCCATTCACCGTCCCGCCCCATTGCTTTCGGATCAGTCGACCACTCTCGAAATGTTCGAGACCGGCATCAAGGTCATCGATCTGATTCAGCCCTTTTTGAAGGGCGGCAAGATCGGATTGTTCGGTGGCGCCGGCGTCGGCAAAACCGTGCTCATTCAGGAATTGATCAACAACGTCGCCATGCAGCACGGCGGCGTTTCTGTGTTTGCCGGAGTCGGCGAGCGTACCCGCGAAGGAAACGACCTGTGGCTGGAATTCCAGGAAGCGGGCGTCGTTGTCCCAGGCAATTCGGAAAAATCACGCGCGGCTTTGATCTACGGCCAGATGACCGAACCGCCCGGCGCGCGTCTCCGCGTCGGCCTAACTGGACTTACGGTCGCGGAATATTTCCGTGACGAAGAACATCTCGATGTTCTGCTTTTCATCGACAACATTTTCCGTTTTGTGCAGGCGGGCTCCGAAGTTTCCGCTCTACTCGGCCGCATGCCTTCCGCCGTCGGCTATCAGCCGAACCTCAACACCGAGATCGGCGAATTGCAGGAGCGCATCACTTCGACGAAGTCCGGCTCGATTACTTCGGTACAAGCGATTTACGTCCCCGCCGACGACTATACAGACCCCGCTCCGGCTGCGACGTTTACGCACTTGGACGCGACTACAAACCTCAGCCGACAGATCGTCGAGCGCGGCATTTATCCCGCTGTTGATCCGCTGGCCAGCTATTCGCGCATTCTTGATCCACGCATTGTCGGCGCGGAGCATTACGCAGTGGCCCGTGGCGTGAAGTCGATTCTTCAGCGTTACAAGGATTTGCAGGACATCATCGCCATTCTGGGTATCGAAGAACTTTCCGACGAAGACAAGCGCACCGTGGCTCGCGCGCGCAAAATCGAGAAATTCCTTTCGCAGCCCATGTTCGTTGCGGCGCAATTCACGGGGCTCGAAGGCAAGTACGTCAAGATTGCGGACACGGTTCGCAGCTTCAAGGAAATCGTGGAAGGCAAGTACGACGATATTCCGGAGCAGGCGTTTTACATGGTTGGCACGATCGATGAAGCCCTGGCGAAGGCCGAAAAAATGAAGGCGAGCGCATAGACACGTAAATGCTTCCCGATTCCATCGAGCTAATCATCGTCACGCCGGAGCGGCAATTTCTGCGCGAGAGGGTAGTCGAGGTCGTAATGCCCGGCGAGGCGGGAGAGCTCGGCATTTTGCCGGGCCACGCACCGCTGATGACGGAGCTCGGCATCGGGGAACTGACGTATCGCGGAGCTGGTTCGAATCCCGGCGGAGTTCTCGCCATCATTCAGGGTTTCGCCGAAGTATTGGGCGACCGCGTGACCGTCCTCGCGGAAACCGCCGAACGCGCCGCGGAGATCGACCTTGCCCGTGCGGAAGCTGCCAAAGCCCGCGCGGAACAACGGCTGGCGGCCGGCGACGCGAATATTGATTGGGACCGCGCTTTCATCGCGCTCCAGCGCGCCGTCATTCGGATTCAGGTTGCGCGCAAGTATCGAGGCGCGCCTATCGAGACTCGTTGATCCCGGCCTATCCCTGTCAGATGACTAAGGTCGTGCCCCTCGCGTCTCTTGCGACGTCGTCCCCTGTCCCGCATCTAATGCAGCCGGAGCCTTCGATGGAACCTCTGACAATGTACACCACGGCCTGGTGCCCAGACTGCCGACGCGCAAAATTATTTCTGAAAGAGCGTGGAGTGGAATTTCGCGAAGTAAATATCGAAGAAGATCCGGCCGCCGAAGAAATCGTCATCAAAGCGAACGACGGCAAGCGCAGGGTCCCAACTCTGGAAATCGGCGGACGCTATTTTGCCTGCAGCCCCTTTGATGCCGAAGAATTAGCTGAGAATCTCAACATTCTGCTGAATCCGTAATCTTCAGCCGGTTTTTTTTCCTTGCCGCGGTGCACATGCTCGGCTAGGTCTATTCTACAGCTGCCCCGCGTGCCCAAACCCTCGTCAGCTGCAATCCTTCATCCAGCAGAACAATATCCGCATCCGCCCCGACGCGCAGTGCGCCTTTCTTGAATTCGATTCCGAGCAGCGATGCAGGGTTCAAAGTGAGCATGCGCACGGCGTCAGCAAGCGGAACCCCCAACCCGATAATATTTCTCAGCGCCCTGTCCAGCGTAAGCGTACTGCCTGCCAGCTTTCCCTCGGAGTTTCGGCAAATCCCGCCGCTTACGGTCACTTCCAGTTTCCCGAGGATGTACTTTCCATCCGGCATCCCCGTCGCCGAGATGCCGTCGCTGACCAAAATCATTCGCTCCGGCCCCTTTGCCTGCAGCAGCACTTTCATGGCTGTTTCTTCCACGTGCACGCGGTCCGCGATGAGCTCTGCAGTTACCTCCGGTGAAGTCAGCACGGCGCCGATCACGCCGCTATCGCGGTGCGAAAACGGCCGCATGGCGTTGTAGACGTGCACCGCATGGCGTACGCCATGCGCAATCGCCGCGCGGGCTTGCTCGTAGGTCGCATCCGTGTGGCCCATTGCCACGACCATCCCCGCATTGCGCGCCGCATCAATGCACGGCATTGCGCCGAGCAATTCAGGCGCAATCGTTAAGATTTGCGCGTTCCCCGCCGCTGCATGCAACAATTTTTCCAGCATTTCCGCCGACGGTAATTGCAGCCATTCTGGCGGATGCACTCCTCGCCTCGCCGGGCTCAGAAACGGGCCTTCAAAATGAATGCCGAGCACTTCTGCCCGGGTATCGTCGGTTTCGTGCTGCCGCGAAATGTAGTGCGCAATTCCTTCGACGCTTCGGATGGTGTCGTCCGGGCTCGCGGTTACCGTAGTGGCTACGAACGAAGTCGTCCCATGCCGCGCGACTATCTTTGTCACACCCGTGAGCGCTTCTGCACTGCCTTCCATAACGTCACGCCCGCCAGCGCCGTGGATGTGCACATCCACGAAGCCAGGAATCGCAGTCTTGTCGGTTGCGGTGATCTCCTGAGCACCATCAGGCAGCCGCATGCCCTCCCGGAGTCCAAGTTCTTCGATCACTCCCTCGCGGATCAGAATGCCTGCGTCGGTGATTTCGGCCGTCGGAGTCAACACTCTGCCGGCGTGCAATAGAGTTGTCGTCATAGTTCAGGTTGTATCGTAGCGGAATCCAGCGATCTTTCAAAAATCAAAAATGAGTCAAAAACGAAAGGGAAATAAAAATGGGCGGAGCCGAAGCCCCGCCCGTGTGGAAAAACCAATATTGGAAGTCTTTACTTGCTGTCTGACGGCGCCATCTCGATGCTTTCGAGTTTAAGCGTGCCGCCGTCTACCGTGCCTTTCACGGTGACGTGATGCCCGGCGTGATCCGCCACTTTGTCTTGTGCGTCAACAACGTAAACTTTCTTGTCCGCATCATTGACGAACACGTATTTCGCGCCGCCCTTCACGCATTTGATCGTGCACTCGCGTGCCTTATCGTTCGCGCCTTTTGCGCCGCAGTTGCTGTCGGAAATATAGCCGGTCCAGGTTCCGTCCGCAGCCATTGTCAATGCAGCTGCGAAGAGCGTTGCCCCCATGACTGCTGCAAATCGTATCTTCATTGCCTCACCCCCTAGTAAAAATGCACGGCCTTTGATGATTGGCCGGGCCGCCATCAGCTTGGCATAATCGCCGTTGTCCGTCCACTTGTAATCATCCCATAATACGCGCGATAGAGATCGTTGGATGATGCCAAAAAATAAAAAGCGGGAAGGTCCTCTGGAACCCTCCCGCTTGCCCTGCTGTACTCTCGCAATGACTGGAAACTAGGTTGATGTGAAAAAGCGTAGTCTATTGCCCCGAGCTTGAACTGCTGGCTGCTGTTGTCTCAGGTGCCTTGGGGATGCTGAGGTAGCCCGAGGCCGTCGTCTTTGTAACCTTGTTGACGACCAGTTCGAGTGCTGCACGGGTTCCGCCGGTATAGAAGAAGATCGGCTCGTTCACGGAACGATTCTTCTTCTCGAAGTTCTTGTCATCTGCCAGCACGTTGATCGTGTACTGGTTCTTTTTGGTGTTCGTGTCTTTCAGCTCGACCTGGATGTTGCCCACTTTCTGGTTTCCGCCCTTGCGCGTCACTGTGAACTCAAAGTAGTCGCGCTGTCCCATCCGGCGAAGCTGGTCGATTTCGTCATGGTTCCGCGCGATGAGGGTTCCCATCTCGCTGCGGGCCATTTGAAGATTGTTCTTCTGGGCGTCGAGGTCGCTCTTTACTCCATTGACGTCCCCGTTCAGTTTGTCCACATCACCCGAGTTGGCCTTGGTTGCAAGCTCGGCCTTGACGGATGTTGCCAGACCTTCGACCTTCTGGTCCACGGCAGCCGTCGCATTCTTGTTCTGCTTACGCGCGGCGATCAATTCGCCTTGCGTCAGGTTCAGCTTGTCCGTGACCACTTTCAGGTCACTCTGCAATGCCTGATTGACTTCATCTTCTTTCGCCAGCCGCTGGGCCAGCGCATCGTTTGCCTGTTTTACCGAGGCTTGCGTTGTTTGCTCGATGCTGTTCGCGTGGTTCAACGCGCTCCAGCCTACACCGAGACCAAGCAATGAAACTCCGCCCAACACGGCGACAGCCAAGCCCACCCAGCGTGGCGCTCCCGGCGCGGTGTGGTTGAAGGGTTCCTGAAACTCGCTCATAAACTTCCTCTCCTTTGGGGTTTGCCCCCTGCACTAAGGCAAGGTGCATCCCTCTCGCCAAATGGCCAATTGCGCCGCGGCGCCGCCTAACTCAAGTGGATGCATGGGTTTGTCGACGGGAGGAGGCAAATATGGGTATGGTCTTATACGTACTAGTACCAGTAAAGATTACGTGGTTGGGGCCTCTTCTGTAAATTTTGCTGAAGAGGGAATTGAAGTCCGGATGCTACTAGGGATCAGTTCTATGGCGAGCTCAAGCCGGGCGCGGACATTCTGCCGCGGCATAAGTGATTCTTAATTAAATGCTTACGGGAATCGGATCAGGCCGCTTGGGGGGCAGGCTCTTCGTCAGAGCCTTTTACTGGGGTAAAATATCGGTCCAAAGTGCTCATTGCCGCGTCCAAAACCATGTGGCAATCCGAGCAGGAGTCCAAGTGCCGCTTGATCTCGTTCGCCACTGGAGGCGAGAGTCTTCCCTCTAAGTACCAACAAATCAAATGGATAGTGTCTCGACAACTCATAACTGCGGTCCCCCCGTGGCCCCGCGCCGGTGTCCGGCATGCCTATCTCCAGTGCATTTGATTCACCAAATCCGCGCAGAGGCGCAGGAATTCTAATTGCCCGAATATCAATGGTTTAGGAGAACAGCGGAAAGCTAACACTGAAACGGTTTAAGTCCTTATGGGAAAGATTACTCAGCCATTACAAGATTTGGGCGAAATCTGCCCGCTGAGGTTCAGCGGTTTGGGACGACATTCATCTCCCGCAGGGCCTCTATCCGTTTTTCGAGCGGAGGGTGGGTACTGAACAGCGAAGAGGCGCTGCCCCTGCCAAATAATGGCTTAACGATGCACAAGGACGACGTAGACGGCGAAATCGCCGTCGTCGGGATGCGTTGATTGTATGCACCGAGCTTTTGCAGGGCGCTCATCAGTCCGAACTGGTTGCCGACCATCCGTGCCCCGGTCGCGTCTGCCGCATATTCCCGCTGCCGCGAAAGTCCCAGCTGCAACAGGAGAGCTCCGAGCGGAGCAAGGAAGAACAATAAAAGCCCAAGAATTCCGTTGCCGCGATCCCGCTCATCCCGGTTTCCCCCGCCAAACCAGGCTCCCCAATGAGCGATCCAAGTTATGGCTCCCGCCAGGGTGGCCGCGACGGAACTGATCAAAATATCGTAATTGCGAACGTGCGATAACTCGTGAGCGATCACTCCCTCGAGCTCATCGTCATTCATTAATTCCAGTAAGCCTTGCGTTACTGCTACAGAAGCGTGGCGCGGATTTCTTCCCGTGGCAAACGCATTCGGCGCCTCGTCGGGTACAATGTATAGCTTCGGCACAGGAATATTTGCCTTAGCTGCCAGCCGCTCCATCACTGCGTACAGCCGCGGCAATTGCTCGCGCGTAACCGGCTTGGCGCCGCTCGAGGCCAGCGCGATCTTATCCGAAAAGAAATACGCAAACGCATTGGTGCAAATTGCAATTCCCAGCCCGAGGGTCATGCCGTTTCGCCCGCCGAAGTAGGAACCCACCATCATCAAGAAGAGGGTGAGCACTACCAGCAGGAAAGTTGTTCGTAGAATTCTCATCGTGTCCCTTCACTACTATATACGCAGAAAAGCCCAAAACTTATCGACACAAGAAATCTCGGAGAGGGAGGAAGCCCTTCGCAAGACTTCCTCTCGCTACTCCTTAGACTCGGGCCGCTGCCGCCGGTTGTTTCGCTTTCGACCGCTCGAAACGCATCGCGTCTTTCTGTCCGTCGCGATCCACTCGAACGTGATCGCCGGGCAGTACTTTGCCTTCTAGAATCTGCAGCGCCAGCGGGTCCTGAATCAACCGCTGGATCGTACGCCGCAGCGGCCGCGCCCCGTACGCCGGATCGTAGCCTTCTCGCAGCAAGAGCTCTTCCGCCGCCGGTGTCAAGGCCAGCGTGATTTGCCGCTCCGCCAGCAACTTCTCAACGTTCTTGAGCAGCAGCCCAACGATGCGGCCAAGCTGCTCCTTCCCCAGCGGATTGAAAATCACAATCTCGTCGATGCGGTTTATGAACTCGGGACGAAACGCCGCACGCAGCGCTTCCATTGCTTCTTTTCGCGCGCGTTCGGGATCCTTGTTCGAGAGCTCGAAGATCGCCGTCGAGCCGACGTTGCTCGTCATCACCATCACCGTGTTGCGGAAGTCCACGGTCCTGCCCTTGCCATCCGTCAGCCGGCCGTCCTCGAGAATCTGCAACAGGATGTTGAACACATCCGGGTTCGCCTTCTCAATTTCGTCGAACAGAATCACCGAATAGGGATGCCTTCGCACCTGCTCGGTGAGCTGTCCCCCCTCTTCGTAGCCGACATAGCCGGGAGGCGCGCCAATCAGCCGCGACACGCTGTGCTTTTCCATGTATTCGCTCATGTCGATGCGAATCATCAGCTTTTCGTCGTCGAACAGAAATTCGGCCAGGGCCCGCGCCAATTCCGTTTTCCCTACGCCTGTTGGCCCAAGGAAAATGAATGATCCAATCGGTCGCTTTGCGTCGGACAATCCCGCGCGGCTTCGGCGCACGGCGTTCGAGACTCGCCCCAACGCTTCCTCTTGTCCAACTACACGCTGCCGCAGCCGCTCTTCCATGTGCACAAGCTTTTGCGCTTCGCCTTCCAGCAAACGCCCCGCTGGGATACCAGTCCACTTGCTGACCAGCTTGGCGACGTCTTCTTCGTCGACTTCTTCCTTCAACATCGGCGAATCCTTTTGCACTGAAGCAAACCGCTCCTCGGCCTTCTTCAATTCCTGCTCTGCCGCGGCGATCTTGCCATAGCGAATTTCCGCGACTTTGGCCAACTCGCCGGCGCGCTCGAATTTCTGTTCTTCCGCTTTGAGCTGCTCGATTTGCTCCTTCAGCTTGCGGATTTTGCCAATGGCCTGTTTTTCCGCTTGCCAGCGGGCTTTTCGCCCGCTTGAGTCCTCTTTCAATTTGGCCAGTTCTTTCTCAATCTGGTTGCGCCGTTCCTTGGAATGCGCGTCCTTCTCTTTCAGCAGCGACTGCCGCTCGATCTCCAGTTGCAGGATGCGCCGTTCGATCTCGTCGATTTCCACCGGCAGAGAATCGATTTGCATGCGCAAGCTCGCCGCTGCTTCGTCGATCAAGTCGATGGCTTTGTCCGGCAGAAAGCGGTCGGAAATGTAGCGGTGCGAAAGTGTCGCGGCCGCCAAAATCGCCGCGTCCTTAATCCGGACGCCGTGATGAACCTCGTAGCGTTCCTTCAACCCTCGCAGAATCGCAATGGTGTCTTCGACCGTGGGCTCGCTCACAAGCACTGGCTGGAACCGCCGTTCCAGCGCCGGATCCTTTTCGATGTACTTCTTGTACTCGTTCAAGGTCGTCGCGCCGATCGCGCGCAACTCCCCACGCGCCAGAGCTGGCTTCAGTATGTTGGAAGCGTCCATCGAGCCTTCCGCAGCCCCCGCGCCCACCAGCGTATGCAGTTCGTCGATGAAGAGAATAATCTGGCCTTCCGCCTCCGTAATTTCCTTCAGCACTGCCTTCAACCGTTCTTCAAATTCCCCCCGGAATTTCGCGCCAGCCACCAGCGCGGCCAAGTCCAGCGCCACAAGCCGCTTGGTCCTCAGCACGTCCGGCACGTCTCCCGAGACAATCCGCTGCGCCAGACCCTCCACGATGGCCGTCTTGCCCACACCCGGCTCGCCAATCAGGACCGGATTGTTCTTCGTGCGTCGCGCCAGTATTTGCATTACGCGGCGGATTTCTTCGTCCCGCCCAATCACTGGATCAAGCTTCCCGCGCCGCGCCAGGTCTGTCAGGTCGCGCGCATATTTTTCCAGCGAGGCGTAGGTGGCCTCCGGATTCTGAGAGGTCACGCGCTGATTTCCGCGCACACTCGTTAGCGCCTGCAGAATCGCTTCATGCGTGGCACCCTGCCGCTTGAGCAACTGGCCTGCGGGATCCCGCTCATCACCGGCAAGAGCCAGAAAAAGATGCTCCGTCGAAACGTACTCGTCCTTAAATCTCTCTGCCTCATCGAACGCCCGTTCCAGGACGTTGTTCAGCACCTTCCCCATATGTTGTTGCGCGAAGCCCTGCACTTTCGGCAAGCGCGCAATCTCGCGCTCGATTTCTTGCGTCAATGCCTCGGTGCGAATTCCCAGCCGCGCCAGCAGGGGCGGCACCACGCCATCCGTCTGCGACACCAGTGCCTCCAGCAAATGCACCGGCTCAATCTGCTGATTCTCGTGCTGTGCCGCCACGTCGTTCGCTTTTTGCAGCGCCCCTTGCGCCTTCACTGTCATCTTGTCAAATCGCAGCATGTTCTACCTCGCTTCTCAACAAAAAGGGGCCAGCGCCCAGGCCAGCCCCTTTTCTAACACAACTTTGTTGCTGGCTTACTTTGCTCCAGCTGCTGCCGCCGCAACTGCTGGCGTGCCCACGTTCACCTTGATCTGCTTCGGCTTCGCTTCCTCGCGTTTCGGAACGGTCAGCGTCAGCACACCATTTTGATAGTCTGCCTTGATCGCTTCCGAATTCACGGTGTTGGCCAAAGAGAAGCTGCGGCTGAACGAGCCATACGCGCGCTCGACGCGCAGATAATTCTCTTCGTTCACTTTCTTCTCGAACTTGCGCTCACCGCGAATGGTCAGAAGGTTATTCTCCACCCGGATGTCCAGATCCTTCGGATCAACTTCGGGCAGGTCGGCCTTTACGACTAGTTCCTGTTCGGTCTCGTAGATGTCGACAGCCGGCGCCCAGCTTGTAAGATTCGATTCCTCGACCGAACGTTCCAATACGTTTCCAAACAAACGATTCACTTGCTCCTGCAGGGTAGCAGCCCCGCGGAAAGGTTCCCAACGGTTCAAAGTAGCTCTCATTCTTCGTTCTCCTGATTGACTTAACTGCAAGCATATAATATTATATGAGTTCGATACTGTCAAGTATAAATTTCTGGAAGCTAGAACTCTATTAATCTTTTTGTTTTCTTTATTATACAGGTATTCAGTTGAGATCGTATTCATCTCAAGTGCTTCTGATGATTGGACTTCTGCGCTGCTTTGACACCACCTTTCCAATACCTGCCTAGGCGCGGATGCTGCTAGACTTTGCTCCCGATGCGACTTGACGACCTCGATTACCACCTACCTCCGGACCAAATTGCGCAGAAGCCTCTCGAACGCCGCGACGCGTCTCGCCTGCTGGTGCTGGATCGGTGTGAAGGTGGTCTCGGCGACTCTGTCTTTGCCAATCTTCCAGAGCTCCTGCGGGGCGACGAACTCCTGGTCCTGAACAACACTCGGGTTATTCCTGCCAGGCTTTTTGGTCGTCGCGTTGGCGTCCACTCTCAGCCCCCCGCGCGGACCACGCGCCTCGAGCATCTCACGGGAAAAGTAGAGGTCTTTCTTTCCCGCCGGGTCGATCCTCAAACCTGGGAAGCCCTGGTCCGTCCAGGCCGCAAGATGCAAACCGGCGAACGTGTATTGTTTGGAGAAGGCGAGCTGGAAGCCGAGGTGATTTCACGGGGCGAACTGGGGCTGCGCACTCTGCGCTTTGTTTCACGTGACACACACAGCGTCTCGGAGCACCTCGACCGACTCGGGCACATTCCATTGCCGCCGTACATCCATCGCACGGATGAAACCGCCGATCGCGAGCGCTATCAAACGGTTTTCGCCAAACAGCCCGGCGCCATTGCCGCTCCAACCGCGGGCTTGCACTTCACGCAGGAAATCTTGGAAGAAATTCGTGCTCGCGGCATTGAAACCTGCGAGCTGACGCTCGAAGTTGGCCTCGGCACGTTCCAACCGGTCCACAGTGACACGCTGGAGGATCACGTAATGCACGCCGAAGCGTACGAAATACCTGCTCAAACGGCCCAACGCATAAAAGAGGCTCGCGCCGCGAGCCGACCAATTCTCGCCATTGGCACCACCGTCGTCCGCGCTCTGGAAGCCGCAGCCCTTCGCGCAGCAGAATCCGGCTCTGCCGAATTATTGCTTTCCGGAAAAGCCGATGCACGCCTGTTCATCTATCCTGGATTTCATTTCCGCGTGGTGGACGCTCTGCTCACAAATTTCCATTTGCCGCGCTCAACATTGCTCGCTCTCGTCTGCGCGTTCGCTGGCCGCGAAAAAGTCCTCGCTGCCTACAACCACGCCGTTCAAGCGGGCTACCGCTTTTACAGCTATGGAGATTGCATGCTGATTCGCTAGCGCCCGGTGAAGGATCTCTCCGAAAGAAGGAAAAACCTCTTGAGGCCCACTATCAGGTGGTGAATCGTGTCGGCAGTCGCCGAAGCCGGTTCCTGCCATTTCAAAACTTGCCCGGAGAAAATCACGAGCAGGGAGGCCATGGTTGCGAGCGGCCTCCCTCTCGTCCATTCGAAAGGAGTCACAAGAACTCCTCGCTTACTCGTTGAATACGAAAACGCGAGTCTGCCCGGCAAAACGGACTTCCTTCACCTGTCCGTTTTCGCTGATGAGCACGGAGTCACTCGAGGATTTCGTAGCGCGGTCTTCCCAGCGCCCTTCGCTTTCCGCGATGGTCTGCTTTCCCTTCTGGACGGTCGCCCTGTTTCCGTCGATCATCAGGCGATATTCACCCGCTTGCAGATCAGCTTTGCCGATCTTTGCGGACTGGGCAATGTTGATGGTCTTGGCGAATGGTTTTGCGAGGAGTGGCACCGTCGATGCCAAAGCGGCTGCCAGCGCTACACAGCGGAGAATCGAATTGAATTTCATGCGTGTCAACTTCCTTTCCGTCAGGATCGAGTCAGCCTTGTACTTAGCTGGCACAAGCCCAACAGAGTGTTGACACGCGTGCTCGGGGCGAGTAGTCTCACCCGCAAGACACCTCGTTCTTCCTGGACTAACGGCCGGAAAGACTGCGTGTCATCGCCCCGCGGCTGCCACCGCGGGGTTTTTTCTTTTGATCCTCTGCCCTGCCTGCGCAGCTCATCCGGCTGCACATGTATAGACGAGCCGGGCCCCGCTAATGTTTCGTCGGCTATCAGATTTTCTTCTTTAATCTTCCTGATTTTTTGCTCTGTTTCTGCTTGTTCACTTTCTTCCCGCTCTAGTTTCACTTTCGTTTTTGTAAATGTTCCATAAATATCCGGAATTTCCGCAAGACTTTTTGTCCGCTCCGCCGTCGTTCTTTGTCTCTTTGCGCATTCCTCACTGCGTTACGTGCATCGGCCCCCCGGTTCATCTATACTCAAGGGCATTTTGCGGATGGCATGAATGCGCATTCTGGTTCTCAGCGATCTTCACGCAAACGCCACAGCTTTCGCCGCGGCCCTCGATTCTGCCGAAGGACGCTGGGACGTTTCCGTATGCCTCGGAGATGTCGTCGGCTACGGACCCGATCCTCACGAGGTGGTCGCACGCCTCCGCAAACTCGGCACGCAGACGATTCGCGGCAACCATGACAAAGCTGTCGCCGGCCTTATGGACACTACCGATTTCAATCCAGTTGCGAAAGCCGCCGTGGATTGGACTCGTTCCCAGTTGAACGCGGAGGATCTCGCGTGGCTCACCGCGCTTCCACATGGACCTCTCGCCACCGACGGTATTGTTTTGGTGCACGGCGCGTTTCAAGATGAAGATGAATACGTATTCACACCCGCACAAGCTCTCGACGGGCTACTCGATTCCACCGCCGAAGTCACATTTTTCGGCCACACGCATCACCAGGGCGGCTTCTCCTATCAGGATTCCAATCTCGAAGTGCTCCAGATTCGTCCGCGGGCTTCGGAAGCTTTTTCCGCGCTGCGCATCGAACAACCGCGCCGCTATCTCCTGAATCCCGGCTCTGTCGGCCAGCCCCGCGACGGTGACCCCCGCGCAGGTTTTGCCATCGCCGATCTCGAACATCAGACCGTTGAATTCTGGCGCGTTCCTTACGACATTCTCTCCGTGCAGGAGCGCATGCGCGCCGCCGGCCTTCCCGAACCTTTGGTTCAGCGCCTCATTGTTGGCCGCTAAAAATGGGCCGTTGGGCATGCCGCTTTCTCCCCACGCAACCGTTTCTCGCATCCGCTTGACGACCCGCTGTATTCAGGCCAGCATCATTCTCTGAGCGCATTGCATGCTGGACACGTTGCAAATCGAAACGCCCGAGCTACCGCAGCCAAAGAGCGGCCGCTCCTGGATCGCTTGGATGGGCGCAGCCACGATTGCTATCGCCCTCGCCGTTGTGATGTGGCCCGGCACCGAGCGCCATCGCCTCGCCAGTACGCGCGAATCCCATCTTCCTTTTGGAGCCGCCGAACAGGCCTACGCGCCGAAAGTTTTAATCGAAAATCTGGCCCTCGCCCGCGCTGAAAACTTTCTGAATCAGGAAGTCACTACACTTGGCGGCCACCTGACAAACTCCGGTAGTCTCCCGCTCTCTAATGTCGAGCTCACTGTTGAATTCTCCGATGAGCTTGGCCAGGTGGTTCTGCGAGAATCCCGCGCCGTGTTCGCCCCTCAAACGCCCCCGTTTGCTCCTGGCGAACGCCGCGACTTTGAAGTCTCCTTCGAGCACATCCCCTCTTCCTGGAACATTCAGCAGCCGCTCGTCCGCGTCTCGGGTATCCTGTTTACTTCTAAGAAAGAATAGTTCAAGAGCTAATTGTTTCCTTTATACTCTTTGGCGTGGACCTCTTCCTCGAACTGCAAGCTTGTCTCAAGGAATTCACCGCCGATGGCGCCATTGAGATTCGCGAGAATGGCGGACGCGTGGCTCCGTTCGCCGGACTCTCCTGGGAAGTTCGTGGTGCCGCGGAAAAGCCTCTCCTGCACCTCTGGTCCGAAAATTACAATCTGACGCGCCGGGTGCTGGCCATCACTGACCATTCCGAGCAGCGTCTCGCGCTTGCCGTCGAGCGATTCGGCCGCGCCAAGCCCGACCGTCTCGAATTTATTCGTATGGAGTTTGAGCGCGCCCAGCGCGACCTCTCGCGCGAAGCATTTTGCGGCTCTCTCGGTCGTCTTCTGACGGAACAATTTCCCGATGAATCTCTCGAGTCCTTGACTGCTTCGCCCGATCTCGAACATTCCATCTCGGGCAATTATGCGCGCGGCCTTCTCCGCCGCGGTTCCTCTCACTTCGCTGTCTTTGCCGTTCCTGACGGGGAGTCCGCGGATACCGTGGAAGGCAGCCTCACCTTTGCGCTTCTGTGGTTGGACCTCGTGCGCCACTCGAACCGCCGTGGCACGGTGAACGCGCTTCGCCTTATTCTGCCGAAAGGAGCAACGGGCCACGTGGCTCATCGCGCCGCTGCCCTAACTCCGGATTTATCCCTCGAAGTCTACGAGCGCGACCCAGTTCGCGAAACTCTCGAAAAAATCGATCCGCGCCGTGCCGGGAATCAGGATACTTGGCTGGTTCCCCATCGCGAATCGCAAGCCCTCCGTGATCTTTCGCGCTCCGCACTGGATCCAATCGTTGCCCTCTCGCCGCGAGCTGTCACCGTTCATCCTGTCGCGCAGCCTCGCGAAGTTTTGCTGCGCTTTCGAGGTCTTGCATTTGCCCGTTGGCACGATGGACGCATTTTTTTCGGCTGTCCCGATCATCGCGAAGAGCTCATTCCCGCGTCCCTACCCGCTCTGAAAAACCTGCTCCAGCAACTTGAAAACTACCGTCATCCGCTCGCGACCGAAACGCGCCACGCTCTTTTTCGCGCGCAACCGGAACGCTGGCTCGAAGCCCTCGTTCGCGAGGACGTCACCCGCGTCGATGCCGCTCTGGATCCGCGCTTTGTTTATTCGCAGGTCTTTGCGCATGCGGGCGGGGAGCACGGCATCCTCGACCTCCTCACCGTCACTCGCGCCGGCCGGCTCGCGATTCTCGAACTGAAGGCCAGCGAGCACATTCATTTACCCCTTCAAGCTGCGAGCTATTGGCTTCGCATTCGCCGTCATTTGGAACAGCGCGATTTTGCCCGCTATGGATATTTCCCGGGAATCGAGTTACAGACTGCGCCGCCCCTCGTCTACCTTGTTGCCCCTGCGCTTCGTTTCCATCCGTCCACAGACACTCTCTTGCGTGTTCTCTCGCCCGATCTGGAAAGCACGCGCGTTGGTTTGGCGGAAAGCTGGCGCCGCGGATTGCATGTTGTCATGCGCCAATAGCCGCGCGCCCGAGACTTTCGCTTTATCCCTAGCCCGCACGCGCGCCGGACGCGGGGTCATTTTGGGAAAGGACGGTTCAGGTCGCAAAGGGTTATCTCCGAATTGCCCATCACTCGACTAGAACCCGCGTGGCAGCAAGTCTCTGTTGCGAGTTCTATATCTAGAGCCAACACGCTGGCTAATTATGCGCGAGGTTGCACGGACCCGTAAGTATGGACCTGGCAGCGCGCAGAAGTTCTTGGTCGCCTCGTCCCTTATGCGACTTAAATGCGCGCGCTTACTTGGTGCGTATCCTCTTTAAAGTGCCACCGAGGCGCGAGACCGCGCGACGCAGGGCCAGTCGTCTGGCACCGCTGAAGATCGCAATTGTTAGCTAGTTCTGCCGACGGAATCTCTCGGTCGAGCCTAGCTGGGCAGTAATCTGAAAGGCGATACAGCTTTTCTTGGGAACTTCTCATCATGACCATAGCATCGACAAACCCTATTCCAACCAAGAGAAAAATGGAAGAATGTGCGCAGCCAAAAAGCAAAAAGTTCAACACTATATGGCTGACTATCGCGCACGTTATTGCTTCTGCAAAAGTGAAGAGTCCATGGGCGGCGGTCGCACTTGCACGAGCTCGACCTTTCCGTCCCTCTGCGCGAAAGTTAAGGAGAAACCATCGGGAAACCCGACGGGCGCGTAACGGTCTCCACCAAGTGACCTGAAAGCGATGTCCGCGACCTCGCCATCGGCGTAGCTCTCGTGTCCGTAGAGCTTGCCATCGTTTTGTGTGATGAGCATTGTCGGGTCGCCGGATTTCGCAGCATACTGGCCCACAAGCTGGGCACTGGAGAGAGTCGGCTCGCCATCCAGCTTCGCTGATGACAGGGCTTCGAAGAAGGTCCGAGTCTGAGGGTCAGTTGCGTTCGCGCTGAGGCGAACCAGAGCCAAGGACCACGCTTTGGCCAAGGCTTCGTCGGCAGGAACTTTAATGTCGGGCTTCACGCCCACGCCTTCCCAATTGCCGCCCGTGACGGCGTTGACGACGTACCCGGCGGGGATGTTGGCAAAAAATCCGTGGCCTAAGGGTGCCATTCCGCCCAAAGCCGACGGATTCGCGCCGCCACCAGTGGTTTCGCCAACGATCATGCCCCGCTTGCACGATTGGAAGTCGTAGGCAAAGGCCTCAGCCGCTGAAAATGTTCGGTGAGATGTTAGTAGGAAAACAGATTTCTTGGCGCCGTAGGAAAGAACGCCGAGATCCATCGTTTTCGTCTCCGCCACACGACCGTTTCGCCAGTGAACGGAGTGGAGGAGATGGGGTGTGCTTGTGCTGAGGTAGCTCATATAGAGGTCAATACTCCCGCTACCGCCCGGATTTCCACGAAGGTCGAGGATGAGCGCGTCGGTGTCGCGAAGGAAGGCGAAGGCGGCGGCGATCGGGTCTTTGGCCAATGAGTCTGGCAGCATGCCATTCGCCACGATGTAGCCGATGTTTCCATCGAGGATTTTCACTTGCGGAATTCCCGCGTGCTGCTGCCGCATTTCTGCCATCATTTCGCGAGACGGCCCACCCTGGGGCATCAGTGCGGGTTCGGAACTGAAATCGACCTCGAGGTGGCGGTCATCGACGACTGCACGAGCATCGCGTTCAAGGGCGTTGGCAAACTCAGACGGCGAGGTGATGCTGTCGTAGGCCTTCACGTTAACCTTGGCTCGAATAGCGGCCGCCATTTTGGCTCCCTGATCCGCATACACATACTCACTGGCCAACGCTCGGGCAAATTTTTCGGCCACTTCGGCGCGAGAGGCCGCGTCAAGTTGGACAGTGGCACGCGCGGGCCCCTGCGGTTCCGGCGACTGTGCTCGCGTCGTCGCGACAGTAACGAGCGCAGCAGAAGGCAGGCACAAAAGTGCTGCCGTTCGCAAGTTTTTCCAAAGCAAAAATGGCCAGGCTCTCATACCTTCTTCCTTGGATTTTGCGATCTCTGATTCCGGAATATCACCGCAGTGCGACGGCGAACAGCGGCAATTGTCACTTGTACGGCAGCTATCTTTTGCTGGCCGACTACTCGCGTCTCGTCCTGTATACCACAATCTTTGCCTGACTCTTGGTTAGTCAGCCATCCGTAAGTGATCCGAGATTGGCCTTGCAAGCTATCCCAGTGCCCACGTCCCTCATCCTTTGCTTTTTCCACACCGTTCACTATATTTTCTTGCGGATGAAATCTTCTGTTCCGAGTTCCCCGGGCACAGTAGAATTGTGACTGCCAGCTATCAGGAGCTCATATTGAATTTTTCCGCGACCATCCGGCATACGCCACAAGCTTCTCTCATCGATCTTCGTGGCCGTCTTACGTTTTTCGAGGTCGGCGTTCTCCGCGAAAACGTCACTCGTCTCCTGGGCGAAGGCCATAAGCACATCATCCTCAATTTGAGCGGCCTTCAGTATCTCGACAGCTCGGGGATTGGCGAATTGGCGCGTATGTATGTGATGGTGCTGAAAAGCGGCGGTGAAATGAAGGTTGTAGGATTGTCCCGCAACGTCGAGGAAGTTTTAAAAGTCACCCATCTCTACCAGGTCTTTCCGGAATTTCCGGATGAGGAAGCCGCGCTAAAAAGCTTTCCGGGAGCCAACACCAATAAATCGTCGGAAAAGACGTAGTAGAAAAATACTAGAAAAAATTGTCCCCAAAAGGAGAGAAGCAGCTAAGGCGTCGAGCCTTAGCTGCTTCCCGGGGTGTGTCCTCGAAGTGGTTAGTTATTAATTTAGATGCGCTCCAACGAAAAAGGTTTCCATTATTTCAAAAAAACTTCGTGGTTCTCTTTTTTGTCCAAAACGCCTAATAAAACAGATACTTACGCCACCGCTCGTCCCGGTGCCCGATGAGCCTCATCAACTGTCGGGAAGTGTGCAGCGTGAAAGGCCGCGGCCGCCGCGCCAGTTTGAACCCCGCCTCTTCCGGCGTACGGTCGCCCTTGCTGTTATTGCATCGGTAGCAGCACGCCACCAGATTTTCCCACGATGAACGGCCGCCCCGCGACCTAGGCACCACATGGTCCAGCGTCAATTCCGAGCTGGGGAAAATCCTCCCGCAGAATTGGCAAGTATTCCGGTCTCGCAGTAAAATGTTTTTCCGCGAAAGTGCCCGGCTCTGCTGCGGAATGTGCCGGTAAGCCAGTAAACGAATCACCGACGGCACTTTGTGCGCATGCGCCGCAGAGTGCACTTCCGCGCTATGCATCTCTTCCGCCTGCGCCACGCCCTTCAGGAGCAGGACCATGGCCCGACGCACCGCCGTCACGTTGATCGGCTCATACGTCGCATTCAGCACGAGTACAGGCTCTTGCATCAGCGATGCACGCCTTGGCAGGGTTGAGTTGTGGAACCTACTGTCCGCGGGATCCGCAGACCCGGGCGCAGCGACGCTGCCCGCTTCGGGGGCATACCGCCCTCGGAAATCGCCCGACTTTGGCCGGTTTGCGCTCATCGCGCTACCCTAGGTTAGCTACCCTACGTTAACCCTTGATTACAGGTTACCACTATCCGGGGCTGGCAGGGGATTTCTCGCCGCCCGTGCTACAGTCAGTCCTAGTACAGACTTTGCTCCCGATTCGAGCAACGCCCTTGCACACGCATCAAGCGTCGCCCCGGTGGTCATTACATCATCTACCAGTAAGACGCGTTTATTGTCAACTTGGCTGCCCGGACGTGTGGCAAAAGCGCCACGAACGGACTCCCAGCGCTCCTCCAAACTAAGCACTTGCTTGTCCGGCCGGGGCCTCGTCCTCATAAGCAAGACCGCCTGATGCGGCAGCCCCAGCTTCCGAGCCAATGGTTTCGCAATGAGGCGCGCCTGATTGTACCCACGCTGCCGCTCGCGGTCCCGGTGCAAGGGGACCGGCACGACCACGTCCGCAGCCAACGCCCCATTCTCCTGCCAGACCATCTCCGCTAATCTTCCCGCGAACCATTCACCCAGCGGCTCCATCCGCTCCCATTTCAGCAGGAGGATGGCCCTCACCAGCGCCCCGTCATAGATCCCGTAGCTTCGCGCCCGCTCAAACGCGTATGTCTTCTGCTGGCACGCCCGGCAAACGAGCGGGTCTCCCTCCTGCACCGTCAACCAACCAAGCGCCTGGCCGCAAACCTCGCAAGATCTCTCACGTGCCGCAGCGAACGAATTCAGGCATTCCTCGCAAATGGGCAACCGGCTGGCCCCGGTCAACAACTTGTCGCAAATCCTGCACCCCGCAGGGAAAAACACGCTCACGATCGCATCGCTCGCTTCCGCAAGCCATCCGCGCATACCCCTGCGCGATGTCCGAGCCGCCGCCGAGGAAGAGGTTTCCCCCATAACGCAGGGAGAAATCTACTCCTCTCAGTCGTATATTGAAAGTGAGAATGTACGCTTAGGTAATATTAGCAAGGGCGGAGCCTTAAACGCGTAGGGCCAGCTTTGTTAGGCTGGCCCTCTACCCGCGTGTACCCTGCGGGCCTACAACAATCCCTGTTCCATCTTTTCCTGGCAGGTGATGCAGTGCTTGGCCCACGGTACCGCTTCGAGCCGCTTCTGCTGCAGCTCTTCCTGGCAGTTTGCGCAAACCCCGTATTCATCCGTGTTGATGCGCTTGAGCGCCGCGTCGATCATGTTCAGGATCGTGCGGTCCGTATTGGTCATGCCAAAGAGGAACTCCTTCGTATAGGAGTTCGCTGCCTTGTCCGCGAGGTCCACCGTCGGATCTTCGTCCGCCGTTCGTCCTTCTTCTTGCGTGCGCGCGATTGTCTTCATCAACTCCTCGCGCCGTGTCGCTAACTTCTTCTTGTAGTACTCGAGCCTTTTCTTATCCATGGAAGTCCCGCCCCTCTGCCTGCTTTCGGGGCCATCTAAAAACTCCGTAGTGTAGACCCGCTCTTTCGGAGTGTCAAGCTAGTGCGTAACTTGCTTGAGCTTGGATGCTGCCACAGTTCAATTGGTCGCAAGTCACGGCACGCAGGGAATGTGTTAGCGGGTCACTGGCGCGTTTGAAAACGCGATCGGCACGCAGAAGAAATGCAGCTTTCGCGGAGCGCGGCAGCTGGCGCGTCTGCCATCTGCCATTCTTTCCCAAGTATGACAGCCTGCACGAGCTCGCCCTCGAGCTTGCCCTCTTCCTGGGGAATTTCCTTTCCCAACCACTGCGCTCTCCAGCGATTCAGCCGTTCGCGAAGAATGTCCTGGTCCTCGGCGGGGCCATATTGCGACATCTCGAACGCCGCCATCCCCGCTTGCTCCGCTGGTCCATTCGCTAGCCGCACGCGTAAAAAGCGATCGAGCCCGCTCGAGTAATATGCCCTGAATAGGGCGAAGCTGATGTTGGGCTCCAATTGTTCTGCGCTGAGTGGCAAAGCTGCGTCGAGCAGAGGAAGCGCACGCTGAGCATCCCATCGCATGAGATATGCCAGCATTCCGCCGCAGGCCTGCCCGTCCCAACTGGCGCTCGATTTTTCATACAAATTCAGAAGGTCATCATATATCGCACTGGTTGCAAACCTCGCCGCGAGCGCCGTTTTAAGCTGAAGATCCACTCCTCCATGCTTGACGTTTGCCGAAGCAGCGCGGATCTGCTCTTTCAGGCATTCATCCGTTTCCGGCAGCACATCAAACGGCGCGTCTTGGATCGGCTTCAGCATAACTCGATAATTTGCGCATACCTCCTCGATGACGAACGACCTCACGTTCTGGGGCGCGAGCTTAATCATCATGGCCTCAACGGCAGCGCGCTCACCGTTCATGATCGGATCCCTTTGCGTTTGCAAAATGGTTTCGAGCGCGGGCACGAGTCGTGGATCTTGCAAGTACGTCCCGTAGCTATTCAGCAGCCAGTCCACGCTGTACTCATTGACCTGGGCAAAATGAGTGATCAAGACCTCGCGAGCAGCGGCGAAATCATTCCCTGCAGTCTCCTTCCGTTGCGCAAGCTGAACGAACACTGTCTCCGCCGCAGTCAC
Source organism: Candidatus Acidiferrum sp. (assembly GCA_035272765.1). GTDB lineage: Bacteria > Acidobacteriota > Terriglobia > Acidiferrales > UBA7541 > Acidiferrum. The sequence goes on along the minus strand of DATEQG010000077.1, from coordinate 25,686 downwards.
CAGGGGCTCTCCCGTTCGCTGAGCCAGCGTTGCAGCGATCTGGTGCAAGTATTCGCTTTCGAACTTGGCAGTCGGCAAGGCTTTGCCAGGCTCTGCAGGATCAAAGGGAACCGCCAGGCGCGCCTTGAGGGCGGCTGTAGTTTCCAGCAGCGAAAGACCTCCTGATAAAGAATTCGAGGGATCGGCTAGAGCTCGCTCGAGTTCTGCCACCACCAATGCCCGGTTTCGTGCCATCCGAAGGCCCCAAGTAACACTTACGCTAAACGGGTAGAAGTTCTTTGGATGCAGATAGAGCGAGAGCTTCACACGGGTCGAGGCATCTCCCGTCAGCCAAGCAAGTTCTTCGGCAAATTCCTGCGCCTGCTGCAGACTACCTGCATCGCGAATTTGCTTTTCAAGCGTTGTCGCCCGCGAGGCTTCCTCTGCGTCACTCATTGCTTCCACATTGAACTCGACTTCATTGCTCGTCAGCGGCCCGAGTGACTGAGTATTGAATCCTTCTCCGCTCGACACGCGATTCGTAACCACGTGAACTTTGTAGTGGCCAGGCGCGTCGAAACGGTACACCCCATTCAGGATCAAACTTACCGTGGCTGGTTTGTCCACTTCGAGTGACGACATCGAAGCATAGTCAGGACCATATCGGTGTCCACGCGCCTGATCGTCCAACCACGGAAAAACTCCGCTCGTCGGTGACAAAACGAGTGTATCGATTGGCGATGCAGGGTTCGTAGTCGTCCCGTTTAAGGAGAAGCCTGCTTCGCTTGCCGTAAACGCGAGGTTGAGCTGAATAGGCTCCCCGGCACGGTAGAGCGTCTTGCCCTCTGCGAGCGATAGCTCCACGCGAACCGGCTCGCCCGTCTGCGCGGAGGCCGCGCCGCAAGTCAGCACGCCGAGCATCATGCTTAAGATCTGACGCATCGGGGTCACCTTCTGTGGGAAAGATCAGCTTGGCGGCGAAAGCTCAGCCGAATTCCTTTAGCCGATCTACGGATACGATGATGTGGGCCATAGCCGGGTTGCCGAAGTAGGCTGATGGCTGCCCACAGTACAGACATCTTGCGGCCTTCCCAACCCCGGGACCCGCCCTTTTCCGGAATGCCTTGAGTTCGATCCGCGGGCCGCCTACGGCACCACCGGCACAATCAGTGCCGAGGGGTGCGCCTTATCGTGGTAAATCAGGTTCGTCGCCTTGATCATCCGCGTGCCGCGCGCCTGAATCTCGCCCGTGTTCAAATTCCGGTCAAACCGCGGAAAGTTACTGCTTGAAACCTCCAGCCGCAGCTTATGTCCCGCCAGAAACACGTTGCTCGTCGCCCACAGATCTACTGTTATGTGATACGTCTCGCCGGGATTGGCCAGCTCGGGTTTTTCCTGCGAATTCCGGTAGCGCATCCGCAAAATTCCGCTCGTCAAGTTCTGCGCAAATCCGTTCGGCCAAACGTCCACCAGCATCCCCGTGAAGTCCGTGTCCACCGCCGAACTGCTCACGTACAAATCCAGCTTCACCGGACCCGTCACTTCGAAATCCTTCTCAAACGCCGGCGTCATGAACACCAGTACATCCGCGCGCCCTTCCGCCGGCCGCTGGTCTTCCGGTCCGATTCCTGTCGGCAGCGCTCCGCAGCAAAGTGGCCCGCCAATCGTCGGAGTCGCGTCGCTCGGGTCGTAAACGTATTGCTCCGGCTTTTCTTCCCCGGGCGCGGCCGTGCTCAAAGTTCCGCTGCCTGCGAGCCCATTCGCGCCGCCAGTCGAATGCAAGTAATACCTGGTGCTCTTCGCGCGCGCCAAGGGCCAGTCGTCTTCATCGCGCCATTCGTTCTTGCCCATCACGAAAATCTTCACCGGCTTCTCGCGCTCCACGCCGTTCACTAGCCCCTTAAAAATCGAGTCGTACCAGCGTAAAGTTATCTCGTCCTGATCGATTGGCAGCTTTTCTCCAAAATCCACTCCGCCCACCCATCTGCTCGCCGAGCCTCCTGCATGCCCGCCTACGTAGACGACTAGTCGCTGCCCGCGTTTCGCAGCATCCGTTCCCCCTTCTGCTTTCAATCGCTGATAATTCTTCAAAGATCCGCCCAAAAAAATGTCGTACCACGCCGCAAAACTCAGCACGGGCACCTGAATATTCGCGTAGTGATCCTCGATCGACCACTGCTTCCAATACGCATCAAAATCCGGATGCGCCAGCCAATCCTTGAAATACGGCGCAATCCCCGCCGCCGAAGGCGATTCGAGAACTGCGTAGTCCGTAAGCGGCAAAGTCTTTGTCCCTCCAAGCGGGTCGTCGTTCGATTCCACGCGACGGCGCATCGTGTTCATCGCCAGGCCCGTGCTCCACGATTCGTTGAACCATTGTTCGAACGCCCCGCCTTGATACGTCCATCCGTCGTGATAATTCGAAGCCGTCACCGTCGGACATATCCCCGCCAAATGCGGCGGCTTCGCTATCGCCGCTAACATCTGCGTCGCACCAACGTAAGATCCGCCGAACATTCCCACTTTTCCATTCGAATAAGGCAGCGCCGCCGCCCACTCCACCGTGTCGTAGCCGTCCTGCGACTCGTTCTTGAACGTGTACCACTCGCCTTCCGACATGAACCGCCCTCGCACGTCCTGCGCAATCACCACATAACCCCGCGCCGCTCCCTTCAATCCAAAATTGGTCTCGCCCGTCTTGTCGTACGGCGTGCGCACTAGCAAAACCGGAAACTTTCCCTCCGCCTTGGGCCTATAAATGTCCGCGCGCAGCGCCACACCGTCGCGCATCTTCGCCGCCACGTTTCGCTCGACCACCACTTCATAGCTTTCCGCCGCCCGCGCCACTCCTCCTGCGAGCAACGCGGACATCACCATCGCGCACGAGGCCATGACCACACCCGAAAGTCTCCCCAGCCGGAAACCATTCCTAGAATTCACTCGCATCGATGTACCTCTTCCCGTCAGCGCCACTGCTTCCCCTCGAAAACTGTGGAGCCTAGGCCCACACTTCATCTATGTCAAGGCCGTTCTCGTCGATCGATGATCACTTGTAGGGGGGCGCAGCACGCAGCGCCCCTTTTTGGCCGTCGATGATGTCGTTCGCTGGTTTCTGTCCGGCCTCTGTTTCGCGAGTCCCGCAAAAGTATCTAATTCTTCGCGCGCTTTTTGCTCTTAATTCCGCGATACACAAAATAAACAAGCGCAGCGGTCACAACCAATCCGACGATAGCCGCCAGTGCCGGGTGTCCATGTTGCAAAAGGAATGGCAACATCTTCCGCCCATATCGCGCGGCAAGATACGCCAGGATCGTGTAGCGCACAATTCGCCCCAGCGCCATGGCCAACAAAAATTTCTTCACCGAATATTGCATGGCCCCCGCCGCCAAAAGAAACGGCACCAGCGGCATCGGTGGCGGCAGCAACGCCGGAATCGCGATGGCCGCGAATCCCCAGCGCTCGAAAAGTTTCACAACTTTCTTCATCGATTTTGCCGACAGCCGCGTTTCCAGGGATTTCTCACCCCCTTTGCGTGCCAGTCGATAGGTAACGAACCCACCCAGCACAGACCCGAGCGTTGCCATCACCGCGTAGTAGAACCATAACTCTTCAGTCCGCGCCGCCAGGATAATCGTCAGAACATCCATGCTGCCCGGTAGCGGAATGATCGAGCTGTCGATGAGTCCTAGAGGAATGAATCCCAAGGCGCCAATATGGACGAACCAGCGCCTCATGCTGTGTTCCAAAGTCGGTTTTGCGGCAGCAATGAGCAGGCGAGTGAGGGTGAACATTACTCTTCAGAAGTCCACGCCTATTCTCGCATGCTTTACGACGTCATCAGCATTCCAACCGCTGCCGCCGTCATCACTGCGAATGTTGCCCAGCCCAAGTAGCGAAGCACCGCAGAATTCACGTGCTCACCCATCACTTTGCGGCTGCTCGTCAAAAGAATCACCAGCAAGATCAAGGGCGGCGCCAACAATCCGTTGATGACCGCAGACCAAAACAGCATTTTTACCGCATTTAATCCCAAGTAGTTCAAAGCGAAGCCTAACGCCATCGCCACCGCCATCACTCCATAAAACGCGCCAGCTTTCTTTGGCCGGTCGGACATCGAGCCGCGCCAGTTCGCGCCTTCCGCCACTGCATACGCGCTCGATCCCACCAGCACCGGCACTCCCAGCATTCCCGTGCCGATGAGGCCCAGCGTAAAGAGCAGATACGCTCCGTTTCCGGCAAGCGGGCGCAGCGCTTCCGCCGCTTCCCGCGCCGTTGTGATATTGGTTTGACCGTGCGCGTGCAAAGTAGCGCCAGTCGTCAAAATAATGAAATACATGATGAAATTCGAAAAAAACATCCCGATCACCGTGTCGGTGCGCGCGTCTCTCAATTCCTTCGCGGTCGCGCCCTTGCGCTGGGCGAGTGTCGTACGTCCCTTGGCTCGCTCTTCCTCCACCTCCTCCGCCGCCTGCCAGAAAAACAGATAAGGAGAAATCGTCGTCCCCAGAATCCCTACCAGCACCGCCAGAAAGCCGCGCGACCATTCCAGATGCGGCACAAACGTCACCACCAGCGCCTGTCTCCAATCTACATGCGCGAAGAACGACGCTAGCACATACGCGAAGAGCACCAGCGTCATCCACTTGAAAATCCGTGCAATGAGCTTGTAAGAAGTCCAGATCAGCAGCCCGAGAATCAGCAAGGCATAGAATGGAATCCAGACAAGTGGCCGGATCCCCGTGACGAGTTGAGTCGCTTCCGCCATGCCGCCGAGATCGGCTCCAATGTTGATGACGTTTGCCACGATCAGTATCGAGCACGCTCCCCCAGAGCACCCATCGCGGATAGTTGTCCCGAACCGCTGCAGCCAGGCCCTGACCTGTTACCATACCCAGCCGCGCGCACATGAGCTGCACGGCGGCCATGAGCGGAAACGTGAGCAACGCGATCCATAGCGTGGCGTATCCGTAGGCTGCACCAGCCACCGAATACGTCGAAATTCCGGACGGATCATCGTCTGCCGCTCCCGTGATGACGCCCGGCCCCAAAACCGCAAAAGTTCTCCCGAGTAAGCCAAGCCTTTTGCTGCCTTGGGCCTCCCCGTCCGGCAGTCTTTCAGTATGTTTGTCGGTTGGTATTGTTCCAGTCATCCGCCCATCGCAGTCCGTGCTCTCGAAGCTTCCGCCCTCGACGAATTGTTCTCCGCAATCCTCTGCAACAAGGCCGCTGTAGCATGTTCGAGATCAACATGGCTTGCAAGCACATTGGCTATGCGTTGGACACGTTGCAAGGGCATCGACTGTTGAAAAGAGCTTCTGCCTGCACTTCTGGCCCGGGGACCCGTTGCTTGAACGGTTGACTTTCCCGCCGTTCTCGTTGCAAATGGACACTCTGGACTTAGCCTTTAAATCAAACCGAGTCGCATATGAATATCCTCGACTTACTTGTTGGCAAGCCCATCAGGACGTCCGACGAACGCGCCGAACAGATTGGCCCCGCGCGTGGAATCCCCATCTTTGGTTTAGATGGACTTAGCTCAGCGGCGTACGGGCCGGAAGCGGCGCTTTATCTGCTGATTCCGCTTGGGCTTTTGGGCGTGCAGTACATAGTGCCGGTCAGCGCGGCCATCATCACTCTGTTGGTCATTGTTTATTTTTCTTATCGCCAGACGATTGCGGCTTATCCATCAGGCGGTGGCTCGTACACCGTGGCACGCTACAACCTAGGCGCTTTCCCGAGCTTGTTGGCGGCGGCCGCTTTGTTGACCGATTACATTCTCACGGCTGCTGTGGGCATCTCGGCCGGCGTTGGAGCGCTGGTTTCCGCGGTTCCATCCTTCTTGCCGCACACTGTGGCGATTTGCGTCGGGATTCTTTTCATCATTACTGTGATTAATCTGCGGGGAGTGCGGGATGCAGGAGTTATTTTCATGATCCCGACTTATTTCTTTGTCGTCACGCTCTTGATTACCATTGGCGGGGGATTGGTGCGGGCTTTGCTCAGCGGCGGCCACCCTTTGCCGGTAACGCCCCCGCCACCGCCTCCGCCGATGACGGAGGCGGTCAGCTTCTGGCTGCTTTTGAAAGTGTTTTCCAGCGGTTGCACGGCGCTGACCGGTGTCGAGGCTGTGAGCAATGGCGTGAAAGCCTTTCGCGAGCCTGGTGTTAAGAACGCGCAGCGGACTTTGACGATCATTATTTTTCTTTTGGCAATTCTGCTTGCTGGCATTTCTTATCTTGTGAAAGTTTACGGAATTGCGGCTACCGATCCGGGGCAGCCCGGTTATCAAAGTTTGCTTTCGATGCTGATTGCCGCCGTGTTTGGCAGGGGAATTTTTTATTACCTGACGATCGCATCGATTCTGTTAGTGCTTTCGCTTTCCGCCAATACGGCGTTCGCTGATTTTCCGCGGCTGTGCAAGGCGATCGCTTCGAACAATTATCTGCCGCATGCTTTCGGGTATCGCGGTCGGCGCCTTGTTTACACCTACGGGATTGTGGTTTTGGCTGTTTTGACGGCTGTACTGCTGATCGCTTTTGGAGGCATCACGGATAATCTGATTCCTCTGTATGCCGTGGGGGCATTTCTGGCGTTTACTTTGTCGCAGTTCGGAATGGTCATGCATTGGCGAAAAAAGCGCGGGCCGCACTGGGTCAAAAGCGCGCTGATCAATGGGCTGGGTGGGTCCGTTACCGCGATTACCGTGATTGTAGTGCTGGTTGCGAAATTCGCCGAAGGGGCGTGGATCACACTTATCTTTATCCCATTGCTTATATTTTTCTTTCGCAAAGTACGGCGACACTACCATGAGGTCCTGGTAGCCACCACCACCAGCGATGTGGTCTCTCCCGCGATCCACGGACGGCCTCCCATCGTGGTCGTGCCAATCGACCGCTGGAGCATCATCTGCAAACAAGCATTGGAATTCGCTTCGCGGATCTCGCCCGAAATTATCGCCATTCACGTCGAGCCCGGCGAGCATTCCGAGCTGCTGCACGACGACTGGGAGCGCTACGTGGAGCGGCCTTTCCGCGAAGGTGGTGGCGAACCGCCGAAGTTTGTGGTTCTGCCATCGCCGTACCGCTTCATCATCGTGCCGGTGGTGCAATACATACTCGAGTTATCCGAAAAACATCCTGAGCGGAGGATCGTTGTGGTGATTCCCGAACTGGTCGAGGATCATTGGTACGAATACTTTCTGCACAATCAGCGCGGGCGGCTGCTGGAGTGGACTTTGCTGGTGCGTGGGAATCAGCGCATCTTTACTGTCTCCTCGCCCTATTACGTCTCCGAAAAGACATGGTCCGCTAAGGGGGCGGAGACGAAAGAAAGAGGGAAATCCTGAACTACTGCGGCTCTACGGTGGCCCGGAAATCCGCGCCCAGTAAGCTAGCCAGACGGCGAAACCTTAGTACGCGGCGTGTCCATTAGCCTGCCGTTGAAATTTCAGCTCCCGTCGCATGACGCAGGCGCCCGCTCGCTGACTTCGGAGCATCTAACGAACGTCGGCGTTCGCAGTTCGAGCGCCCGATGGCCACACCGTTTCTGTAATACACTAGCGAGCACTCTCATAAAGGGGAACCACATTGGTCCGTGCACTTAGCATTTGCGCAGTTGTCTTGATTGGCGGGTCCTTGATCTCTGGGCAAGAGAAACCCGCGGGGAATTCGGACGTGACTCGGGTGACGTTGGAGAACGGACTGAGAGTTGTGATCGTTCGCGATCCGCTCGCTCCGGTTGTTACCGTCGAGGAAAACTATCTAGTGGGCGGCAACGAAACGCCCACCGGCTTTCCGGGAATGGCCCATGCCCAGGAGCACATGGCCTTCCGGGGATGCGCCGGGGTAAACGCCGATCAGATGGCAGCGATCTATGCCCAGCTCGGAGGGGCCGGCAACGCCGATACGCAGCAGAACATTACGCAGTACTTCGAGACCGTTCCCGCTTCCGATCTCGACGTTGCATTGCGGCTCGATGCCGCGTGCATGCAGGACGTGGAAGACTCGCAATCAGAGTGGGCGAATGAAAAAGGCGCGATCGAGCAGGAAGTGGCGCGCGACCTCTCGAACCCGACGTATAAGTTCATAACGCGTTTGAATGAGGACATGTTCTCCGGGACTGTTTATAGCCATGACGCGCTGGGAACTCACGACTCCTTCGAGGCCACCACCGGCGAGATGCTCAAAGATTTTTATAAGAAGTGGTATGCACCCAACAACGCCATTCTGGTGATCACGGGGGATGTCGACCCCAGTGCTGTGCTCGCGACGGTCAAGGAGTTGTACGGAAAAATTGGAAAGAAAACCCTGCCAGCACGTCCGGAGATCACTCTGGCGCCTGTTAAGTCGGAGTCGTTTACGCTCGATAGCAACCTTCCCTACCTGTTGGCGTTTGTTTCCTACCGCGTTGCCGGAACGGAAAGCCCGGATTTCCCGGCGGTGCAGATTCTGAGTGATGTTTTGGCGAGCCAGCGCGGAAATTTGTACGCGCTTGTGCCGCAGGGGAAAGCGCTCGAGACAGGATTCGGTCTCGCGGAAACATTTGCAAAGGCCAGCGTGGCTTATAGCGTAGCCGTGTTGCCTGCCGAAGGGGACGCGACTCCGCTCATCGCGGAAATGCGCAAGATCATTTCCGATTACGCGGCCAACGGTGTGCCGGCGGAGCTTGTGGAAGCCGCCAAGCGCAAAGAAATCGCCAGAGTCGAGTTTCGCCGGAACTCCATCCCAGGGCTAGCGGAAGCCTGGTCGGAAGCTCTAGCTGCCGAAGGGAGAAATTCGCCGAACGATGACGTCGAGGCCATGAAACGGGTGACGACGGAAGATGTAAATCGAGTGGCGAAGAAATACTTGGTGGATCAGGAGTCGATCGCAGCAGTGCTGAAGCCACAACCGACGGGCGGGCCGGTATCGGCCCAGGGCTTTGGAGGTGGCGAGCAGTTGACCGCAGCTCCCAAAAAGCCGGTGGAACTCCCTTCCTGGGCTGCGTCGAAGCTTCTGTCGCTTGAGAAGCCGCGCCCTGAGCCGCTACCTTCGGATGTGACCTTGCCGAATGGTCTGCGGCTGATCGTACGAACAGAGAAAATAACGCCCACGATCACGATTCAAGGAAGCGTCCGGAACAATCCCAAAATGCAAACGGAGCCCGGAAAAGACGGAGTCAACGATGTGCTCGAGGAGCTCTTTTCCTACGGCACGAAGTCTTTAGACCGTCTGGCGTTTCAAAAGGCGCTCGATGACATAGCCGCCGAAGAATCCGCCGGGTTCGAGTTCTCGCTGGAAGTCTTGAAGCAGGATTTTTCGCGGGGAGTGCAGTTGCTGGCTGACAATGAATTAAACCCGGCACTTCCAGACGAAGCGTTCCAGGTCATTCAGCCGCAAACAGCACAATATGTGGCTGGCAGGATGAAAAGTCCCGGCTATCAAACCGGGCGTGCTGTGAATACCGCGCTTTTTCCGGCGAATGATCCGGCCCTTCGGGAAACGACGCCGCAGACGGTATCGTCAGTCACACTCGACGACGTAAAACAATATTATGCCAAGACGCTTCGTCCCGATCTCACGACGATTGTGGTCATCGGCGACATTACTCCTGCGGAAGCCAGAAGCACCATCGAGAAATGGTTCGGAGGATGGAAAGCCACCGGAGCCAAACCTGACGTGGACCTGCCGCCCGTCCCTGCCAACAAGGCGTCCGCGGCGAATATTCCTGATCCGAGCCAGCTGCAGGACTCAGTCAATCTTTCCGAAACGGTTGGCATCACTCGGTTTGATCCTGACTATTACCCGCTTCAGCTGGGAAACCACGTGCTCGGCGGCGGGTTCTACGCCACGCGTCTGTATCACGACCTGCGGCAGGTCACCGGGTACGTGTACAGCGTGGACGTTCACATGAGCGCGGACAAAACCAGGTCGGTTTACAGCGTCACCTACGGTTGCGATCCAAAAAATGTATCGAAAGCAAGAGCGCTGATTCAGCGCGATCTTGTCGCGATGCAGCAGGAAAATGTTACGGATGGAGAGCTTCAGCAAGCCAAGGCGCTGCTGTTGCGACAAATCCCGCTCGCCGAATCCAGCGAAAGCGGAGTCGCCCAAGGCTTGCTCTCACGGGCTCAAATCGGCCTGCCCCTGGACGAGCCCGTTAGGGGTGCACAGATTTATTTTTCGATGAGCGCCGGCCAGGTCAAGGCCGCTTTCGCGAAGTGGATCCGCCCCGAGGAGTTTGTGCAAATAGTCCGGGGGCCGGCGCCGCAATAATCCCGCGCTTTTCTATTTCTAACGCATTTCTATCTATCAGGATTTACTCACCTTGACATTCTACTGGAAGCGTTGTAGCTTCACCTAGAATGTCTACCAAAGAAGAACGCGAACGCATCGAACTTCTGCAGGGAACGTTGGACCTGCTCATCTTGCGCACCCTGCTCTTGGGGCCGGCGCACGGCCACGCCATCGCCAAAGCCATCGAATTCAAATCTGACGATGTGTTGCAAGTCGAGCAGGGATCGCTCTACCCCGCCCTTCATCGCCTGATCAAGCGGCGATGGATTTCGGTCGAGGAAGGCACCTCGGAAAACAACCGCAGAGCCAAGTTCTACAAACTGACGCCCCAGGGCCGGCGGCAACTTACGCTGGAAACCCGCAAGTGGGACAAACTCGCGGGCGCCATCGCTCGGATTCTGCGGCCAGCGCGGCAGGAGGACGAATCATGATGCGGCGCAAACACATGCTCAATGAACTCGACGAGGACATTCGCGACCACATCGCTCAGGAGACGCAGGACAACATCGACCGTGGCATGTCCCCGGAAGAAGCGCGCTATGCGGCCGTGCGCAAATTCGGCAACGTGACCCATATAAAGGAGGAGACGCGGGACGTCTGGAGTCTCATTTGGCTTGAACAGCTGCTCGAGGACATCCGCTTCGGCCTCCGCTTGTTGCGCAAGAATCCTGGATTCACGGCGACAGCCATACTCACGCTGGCGCTCGGCATCGGCGCCAACGCTGCAGTCTTCTCCGTGGTTTACGCTGTTCTCCTCCGGCCGCTGCCGTACAAAGATCCCTCAGGTCTCATAGTGCTGCACGAGACCACCCCTAGGGTTGGCGACGTCTCGGTTTCGTTTCAAAACTTCATCGATTGGCGCGCCGCGAGCCACACATTCGCACAGATGACCGCCGTGCAATCCGTCGATTTCAATCTCGCGGGCGTAACTCAGCCGGAAAACATCAGCGGGGACGCCGTCTCGCCGAATTTCCTGTCCATGATTGGTGTTCGCCCGATCCTTGGGCGGGATTTTGACGCATCGGAAGAGAAAGCCGGAACGGCTCCGGTGCTCCTGCTGAGTTATTCCCTATGGCAATCTCATCTGGGAGGCGATCCCAACGCTGTCGGTAAAACGATTACCCTCGATGGCCGTAGCTTCACGATTGTGGGCGTGCTGCCGCCGAATTACCGTTCACTAGACACGACCGACGTGATGTTGCCGATAGGCGTGTGGGCCACGAACAATTCTGATGCAATCAAGGAGCGCGGCGACCGCGGCGATATGGTTGTGATTGGGAGGCTCGCTCCCGGTGTTGCATTTGGGCAAGCGCGCGCGGAAATGGAAGGCATTGCGGCGCGGCTGGCGAAGGAATACCCCGAGAGCAATGATCAATTCAGCGTGAAGCTCCAGCCGATCCGCCAGGCTTTTGTTGGCGATATGAAGACGGCAATTCTCGTGCTCTTTGGTGCGGTACTGTTTGTCTTGCTTATCGCGTGCGCGAATGTAGCGAACCTGTTTTTGGTTCGTGGGGCGAGCCGGACTAAGGAAATTGCGCTGCGCATTGCTTTTGGAGCGAGCCGCGGTAGGATCATCCGCCAAATGTTGACCGAAAGCCTTATTTTGGCCTGCTTTGGCGGAGTTGTGGGCGTGGTGCTGGCGTTGGGCGGGATACGTGGAATGGCGCAGCTGATTCCTGCGGACATGTTGTCTGGCGCTACCGTGAATCTAAACAGCGCGGTCCTGCTGTTCGTGGCAGGCGTAGTGGCTCTGGCCGCCTTTATCTTCGGTTTGGCGCCTGCCCTGCATTCAACCAAGCCTGATGTCCAATCGGAATTGAAAGAAGGCGGACGCACATCGAGCGGGGGCGTGGCACAAAACCGGCTTCGCGGCGCGCTGGCAGTTGCAGAAATCTCGCTTGCGTTGATCCTTCTCATCGGCGCGGGGCTGATGATGAAGAGCCTCTACCGCCTGCTGGAAGTCGATCCCGGTTTTCGGCCCGACCGCGTACTGACGATGGAAATGGATTTGCGCGCGCAGCAGTATTCGAAAGATCCGGCCGTTCTGAATTTCTGGCAGCAGCTGATCGATCGCGTGAGCGCTTTGCCTGGAGTTCAAAGCGCGGCGGTCGGAACTGCGATTCCGCTGACAGACAATCATGGCCGCTCAGACGTCACGATTGAGGGAATGGCCCTGCCAACGCCGGGGAACTATCCCCATCCAGATGTTCATATCGTCAGCCCCGGATACATAACAACACTCGGAATCCCGCTGCTGCGTGGCCGGACCTTCACCGACCAAGACAACGAAACAGCGCCGCTCGCAGGGATGATCAATGCGATGGTGGCAAGGCGTTTTTTCCCGAATGAGGATCCTATCGGCAAGCGCTTCATGTTTGGCCATCCATCCGGGGGCGATCCACTGAAGTGGTACACGATTGTCGGTGTTGTGAGCGACACGCGATTATACGGACTAGCGAATCCAGCGCGGCTCGAAGTGTATCTTCCGTTCCGGCAGGATCCCAGAAATCACATGGCTTTGGTTGTGAAATCGGGAGCCGATCCCGCATCACTCACGTCCGCGGTTCGAGAGGCCGTGCAGTCAATTGACAAGGACCAGCCCGTCTTCGCTATTTCAACGATGGAACAGCTAGTGAGCAATTCTGTGGCGACTCGGCGGATGACTCTGGTGCTGCTCGGTTTGTTTAGCGGGCTGGCTCTGGTTCTCGGGGCCGTTGGAATTTACGGCGTGATTTCTTATTCAGTGGCGCAGCGCACTCATGAGATCGGCATTCGCATGGCGCTTGGCGCGCCTCGAGGAGACGTCTTTCGGCTAGTTGTCGGCGAAGGGCTAAAACTCGCGGGCGTCGGAATTGCCATCGGCATCGCTGCGGCATTAGGGCTTGCGCGCCTGATGTCCAGCTTGCTCTATGGAATCAGCGCTACTGATTTCGAAACCTTCATCGGCGTCGCCGTTTTGCTCGCGCTCGTCGCGCTGCTGGCTTGCTACGTCCCAGCACGGCGAGCGATGCGCGTTGATCCTACGGTGGCCTTGCGATACGAGTGACGAGCGTTTTGCGAACTCAATAGCAAGTTTGCGAGGAAGGTGAATCATGAGCTGGCGCAAACGTATGCTCGACGATCTCGACCACGACATTCGCGACCACATCGCGCGGGAGACGCAAGACAACATCGACCGTGGCATGTCGCCGCAGGAAGCGCACTACGCAGCCATGCGAAAATTCGGCAACGTAACCCTGGTCAAGCAGGAGACGCGGGAAGTGTGGAGCCTCGTTTGGCTGGAGCAGTTACTGGAAGACATTCACTTTGGAGTACGCATGCTGCGCAAGAGCCCGGGCTTCACGGCCGTCGCTGTGGTGACACTCGCGCTTGGCATTGGCGCGAACACGTATATTTTCAGCATCGTGGATGCTTTGCTCTTGCGGCCGCTGGAGTTTCCTGATCCCGCCCGAATTGTTGCTCTATGGGAGCGTTTGCCGGCGTCCGGCGTCGAGCGCAACGAACTTTCTCCGGCAAATTTCCTCGATTGGAAAGCGCAGAACCACGTATTCGATCACATCGCGGCAGAAAGTTGGTGGGATGCAAACCTGGGAGGCGTCGAATATCCGGAGCACCTGCACGGATTTCTCGTGACTCCTGGTTATTTCGAGGCGCTCGAAGCGCAGCCAATGTTGGGACGCACGTTTCTCGAGGAGGAAGGAGCGCCCGGGAAGGACCACGTCGCGATATTGAGTTTTGCGCTCTGGCGCGACCATTTTGCCGCTGATCCTTCCATCGCGGGCAAAACGGTGTTGCTCGACGGAATCGGCTTCACGGTTGTCGGCGTGATGAACCGGGAGTTCAACTATCCGTCTGGGGCTCAGGTGTGGGGCGCGCTTTCTTTCACGCCTCAAGCGGCAGCAAACCGCGGTTCGCACTATTTGCACGGAGTGGCGCATTTGGCCGCTGGAATCACGCGTGGGCAGGCGCAAGCGGAAATGAGCGCCATCGCCTCGCGGCTCGAGCAGCAATATCCACGAATGAACACGGGTCGCGACGCGCATGTGATGCCGCTGATGGAGAGCGAGGCCGGGGAGGCACGCGCGCCGTTGGTGGTTATGCTTGCGGCCGTCGGGCTGGTGTTGTTGATCGCGTGCGCCAACATTTCCAATTTGTTGCTTGCGCGCGCCAGCAGCCGTCAACGGGAAACAGCGATTCGTTCTGCGTTGGGAGCTACGCGTGGAAGGCTGGTCCGGCAATGGTTGGTAGAGAGCCTGTTACTGGGCTTGCTGGGCGGAGGTATGGGAATTGTGTTTGCATATTTCTGCCTGAGCGCCAAGGTGATTCGCATTCCGGCCGAATTCGCACGCATTATCCCGGGTTGGGACAAGATTGCCATCAATACTCCTGTGCTGCTTTTCACGACGGCTGTTTCCTTAGGAACTGGATTGGTTTTTGGATTCTTGCCAGCCATGGCAGCTTCGCGATTGAACGTCAACGACACGCTAAAAGAGGGAGCGCCATCCGCCGGCCTTGGGCGCCGTCGCGGGTTGCTCCGCAATGCGCTGATCGTCTCGGAAGTTGCGCTTTCGCTTACACTGCTGGTCACCGCGGGTCTAATGATGAAGACCTTTGTCCGCCTCGAACGCGTTTCTCCTGGATTCAATCCGGAGAAGATGCTGACGATGTTCGTGGCCCTGCCAGACGCGAAATACAAGTCCGACCCGCAGACGGTGAGTTTCTATGAGCAGCTTGTCGAGCGCGTGCAAAATCTGCCCGGTGTGCAAAACGCCGCCGTCGCCAACTTGATCCCCTTGAGCAAAATGAATGAAACGTGGTCCATTCGAATCGAGGGCCGGCCGGAGCCAAAGCCGGGGCAGGACACGGACGCTAGTTACCGCACGGTGAGCAACTCGTATTTCCGGACGATGCAGATACCTGTGCTGCGAGGGCGCGAGTTTTCAAGCGAGGACTCCGCCAAGAGCCAGCTGGTGGTTATGGTCAATGAAGCATTCGCGGTGCGGTATTGGCCTGGTGAAGACCCGCTCGGGAAGCGGATGAGACTCAATGGCCCTCCGGAAAAGGAGCCGTGGCGAACCGTTGTGGCTGTTGTCGGCAACATAAAAAACCAATTGGATGTGCCCGCGCCTCCCGAGATGTATTTCCCATTGCGCCAGCAGACAGAGAGCAAGATGGCACTCGTAGTAAGGACGTTTTCCGATCCGCGGAGCATGGAAGAGAGCGTTCGCGCGCAAGTCAGCGCCCTTGACCGCGACCAGCCCGTGTTCGACATCAGGACGATGGACGATTTGCGCTCACTCTCCGTCATCCCGCAGAGGATTGGCGGGACGCTGATGGCCGCCTTTGCAGGATTTGCGCTAGTGCTCGCCGCAATCGGGCTCTTCGGTGTGATTGGCTATGCGGTGAGCGAACGTACGCGTGAAATTGGTATTCGCATGGCCCTGGGCGCCAAGCCCCGCGAGGTTTTTCGCCTGATCGTGGGCCAGGGCATGACGCTCGCTCTGATCGGACTGCTGGTTGGCTTGCCGCTCGCGCTCGGCATGGGACGTGCTGTGGCAGGCCTGCTCTATGGCGTTGCGCCTAACGACTTCGCAACATTCGCCGGTGTAGCGGTTTTGCTCGCGCTCGTTGCTCTCGCCGCCTGTTACATCCCAGCGCGCCGCGCCATGCGCGTCGATCCCATCATCGCGTTACGATACGAATAGCGCTTCCAGCAACCCGCTCATAGTTCACTCTCAGAACCGCTTGCCTTAAACGTGTTGGGTCTGCGAATACAACTCGCGCCCGCTCGGATGAGTAGTCCTCAAACCTGATTTGTGGCAATTCCTCTCGATTATTTCCGATTGCTGGCGCACTCGCAGTGTCCCTAAGTGTACAGATATTTCTTCTCGAGACGCGCAAGTTAGGTCTGCAAGAAACTCTATTGCACTTGGGCTTGGGCGCTCTGCGCGAATATAGAGAGGGCTCAGTTTCGCGCGCCGCTGTAAGGAGATGAAATCATGTTGGGATTTATCGCTGCAGTTTTGATCATTTGCTGGTTGCTTGGGCTTTTCGCTTTTCACGTGTCCACAGGTTTAATCCATCTTTTGCTTGTTATCGGCATCATTCTTCTGGTTTTGCATTTCGTATCCGGGAGAAGGGTCAGCGTATAACAGCGGCTGCTTCGCCGTGGATTCGCGACCAGGAATGGTGTGTTCGCTGACGAAGCATTTCTTTCTTGGCCGATTCTCAAAAGTCGCACCATTCCTAACTCAACTAAGGCCTACGGGAAAGAAATAGGGGGAACTTGAAATGAATACGATGACCTTGGTCATTATCGTCGGCGTGATTCTCATTGGGATCGTGGGCATTGCCTCGGTGATGTTTCTTAGGAAAAAGAAAACCGAAAGACTGCAGACTCGATTCGGGCCGGAATACACCCGCGCAGTCGAAGAAAGCGGAGGCCGACGGAAGGCGGAAGCCGGGCTCGAACAGCGAGAAAAACGCGTCGAGAGATTTGCCATTCGTCCACTCGCGGCCAGCGACCGGGAGCGCTATATCGCATCCTGGCGCACGGTTCAGGCCGAATTTGTCGACGATCCCAATAAATCGGTCACGCAGGCCGATCAACTTCTCGGTGACGTAATGTCTACCCGCGGTTACTCGGTAAGTGACTTCGAACAGCGCTCGGCGGATATCTCGGTGGACCATCCACTCGTAGTGGAAAACTACCGGGCCGCGCATGAAATCGCCGTCCGCCATACAAGTGGCCAAGCCAGTACGGAAGATTTGCGCCAGGCGATGATTCATTACCGGACGCTATTTGATGAGCTAGTCGGTGAGCCAGAGATGGCTCGAGCCAAAGCCGCAGCGTCCTAAACCGTGTTTCGGAAGCAAAGAAGCTCGCCGGGTCTTCGGCAATGATTGAGACATAGACATAGAGGAGGCAATCCAGTGGACGAAGTAAAAAAGTTTAGAGAAGAAGATACAGATGTAGGGCTGACGACGGCGACTCTTGCCGGTGCCAGCGCGTGGCCTGAGGTGCGGGCCGTGGCTGCTCCAAGCTTCAGCGTTAGCGCCGGTTTATCGGCTGGAACTGCAACGGCTCGGGCCCTGGACACGCAGGTGGTGCCACTCTTTTCGCCCGAAGAGGCGAAAGATTTTCGCGGCCGGTGGGATGCGATCCAAGTGAGTTTTGTTGACGAGCCTCGACAGGTTGTCGAGCAGGCCGATGGCCTTGTCGCCGTGGCTATGAAGCGACTGGCCGAGATGTTTGCAGCGGAAAGAGCCAGACTTGAAGCTCAATGGGATCGTGGCGATAACGTCTCAACTGAGGATCTCCGTCTGGCACTGCAGCGCTACAGGTCATTCTTTGGCCGCATCCTCTCAGTGTAAGGAGCCCTGGTTGGATTCGCCTGCGAGGCAAATCTGCTAGCTGGCTTGCGATCGTCGGCGATCAACTATGTAGGCGAGCAGAGCAAAGATCAAAAAATAGAAAATGGCGTTGACGCCGATCGCGATGCGCAGAAACCAGCCGAAGGTCCAGGCAAGGGATTCGTGCGCGGCGGGCATGACGAGCTCGGATATCTTCAGACCGGGCGAAACCACAGAAACTAACCACACGGGAAGCGCCGATTCGCTTGTGATCGCCCACGCCAGCGCGAGAAATCCCACGAGCAAGCCGGCGATGGCGGGCAAAACCAAGCGAAAAATTATGCGCTGCGGCATTCGCACGGATTGTATCAAAACGTTCGTCCGAGGCGGACGCGACGGCTGAACAGCAAGCCCCGCCAAGCTCCGATTCTTCGCATGAAACGATTTCGCTCCGATGCGCACTATCAGGTAGTTGGGCCATTCCCAATTCAAATGCCCCTGTTCTAACCAATGGGGGCACCGTAGTCCAGGTGCCAGTCGTGGGGGTAATTGGTCGGGAGACGCGTGGGGGAGCACTTCAGGGAGAGTTGTGTTCCCCTCGTGTTCCGCGATTCTTGGCAGATATTGTGCCGGGCGCGGCGAAAGCCAGCCTGCAGCTTTCACTTTCTTTTCGCATCACGAAGGAATGATCACGCGAGTACCGATTCGTATAGGTGAAGTTCAGCATCAATGCTCCTTAGGAAACCTACCGTCACCCCGCCTCGATGACTGCTGACTCCAGGCAATTCTCCTTGACGCTGCGGGAAAAACAGGAAAAATGGGCCGCTGCCATAAGAGTGCGCAGGTGATTTTCTCCTAGCCACAGTTGAGGGGTGTTTGCATGGGAGTCAGTTCACAAAAGACCAGGAAGAAGAGCCCATACATGAAGGACGACAACCCTGCGTTGCGGAAGGTTGTACGCGGATTGAAAACCTTGGTAAAAGCCACTGTCCCGGCAACAAGGATAACCGTGAACTCGTGGGGCATCCCGACGTTTGAAGCGAAAGACCCGTTTTGCTTTTACATGGTGGGGAAGAATCACGTTACGTTCGGATTTCATTGTGGGACTTCGCTGGATGATCCGCAGGGTCTGCTGGAGGGAACAGGGAAAAATCTCCGGCACGTGAAGCTCCGCAGCGTCGAGGACCTGAAGAAAAAAGGATTGAAGGAGCTGGTGCTGGCCGCGGCTCGGTTGGAAGGAAAACCGCGGATGAAGGGTATGAGCGGGAAGCGACATTGAGCTAAGGTCGGGACGGATAAATAGTAATGATGCGCTGGGTGCGGAGACCCGGAGCGGTTTGACGAACGTTGCGCCACTAAAACCAGGTGGAAGCTTTGTAGCGGCGATACTCGTCGCCGAACTTTTCTTCGAGGACGCGCCCTTCGGCGCGGGCTCGGGTAATCTGCAGAATGACCACGGGCACAATGAGCAAGAGCAGCCAGGGCATCTCGAGGAAGAGAAACAATCCCGCGAAAACAAATGTGCCGAAAAAATAGATAGGATCGCGAATGCGGGAATAGACGCCGTGGGTAACCAATTTTTTTGCCTGGGGCGAGACGGAAAAGGAATTGCCGAGTTGGAGGCGCGCTATTGTCAGTAACGCGAGGGCTGGAAATATAAGGACGAGCCCGGCGATGCGCATTGGGCTCCAGGGTGGGTGCGCGAACTCGTAGATCAGAATTGCGATTCCAACTAGCGGGGCGATAATGACGAAGATAACTCCGCGATTCAATTTCATTGCTCGACTCCTCGGCACAGAAATCCTTCACTGGGTGACTGGCTAGCATTCTGTCCCGGCCCCTGCCCAACTGGGACCCGATAATCCCATGACGGGTCTGCGAAATTCACCGCAAGTTCAAAACGGCTGGTAATAAAATTCTCCACATAATCGTCAGTGCGTGTACTGTGTTTTGACCATGGCGTTTTGTCGTCACCTGCGATGCGGTACGACCCGGCGGAAGCACGCTTGAAGGGTACTTTATGAAAGCGATGGTACGCACAAAATATGGGCCCCCGGATGTCCTGCATCTCGAGGAGGTAGCGATACCAGCGCCCGCGGACGGTGAAGTCTTGGTAAAGCTTCGCGCGGCATCGGTAAATCCGCTGGATTTGTTCATCCTGAAGGGCTGGCCGTTCATCCGTGTGATCCCGGGCTTGCGCACACCCAAGTGCCGGATCCTGGGCTGCGATATTGCTGGACGCGTGGAATCGGTCGGCAAAAGCGTGAAACAGTTTCAGCCAGGCGACGAAGTATTCGGCGTTACAGGCTTTGAAGGAGGAGGCTTCGCCGAATATGTTTGTGTGCTTGAAAATAAAGTGGTGCTTAAGCCGGCCAACTTATCGTTTGAGGAGGCGGCTGCCGTACCAATCGCGGCAAGCACTGCCCTTCAGGGTCTCCGTGACAAAGGACAAATTCAGCCGGGCCAGAAGGTTCTGATTGATGGCGCGTCCGGCGGAGTGGGCACCTTCGCAGTGCAGATTGCCAAATCGTTCGGCGCGGAAGTCACTGCGGTGTGCAGCACGAGCAAGATGGAGACGGCGCGATCGAATGGCGCGGAACATGTTATTGACTACACCCGCGAAGACTTCACGAAAAATGGGCAGCGCTACGACCTGATTCTTGGTGCGAATGCGCATCGTTCGGTTTTCGCTTATACGCGCGCCCTGAGTCAGGGTGGAATCTATGTCTTGGTCGGAGGTGGACTGGCCCGAATTCTCCAATGGATGTTATTGGGGCCCTTACTATCACGGCTCGGAAGCATGAAAACGTGTTTCTTTATAGCGAATATAAATCAGAAGGATTT
Organism: Candidatus Acidiferrum sp.; assembly: GCA_035272765.1. Taxonomy (GTDB): domain Bacteria; phylum Acidobacteriota; class Terriglobia; order Acidiferrales; family UBA7541; genus Acidiferrum. Next base: position 5,236 of record DATEQG010000077.1, on the reverse strand, counting down.
GACCTGTTTGAAAGAGCTTCTCGAAGCCAGAAAAGTTGTACCCGTCATCGATAGACGCTACCCGCTAAACGAAGTGGCTGATGCTCTCCGTTATCTCGAACAAGGACACGCCAAAGGGAAAATCGTCATATCCATTGAAAATTGAGCGCCCGGGCGGAAGGGTCGAAAACCCCATATGCAAATTCGGCGTGTGGGGCACGCGTCACGAGCAAAGGAGGGCACCTGGCATCGCGAACCGCCAGCCTCGGCCGTGTCAGGCGGGCTCCTTCGTTTCGCTCGTGGGTTCTTCGAAGCCGCCGCAGCGTGAGCGCCAACTCTGGCGGAACTTTTCGCGCTCCTCGGGCGTCATTTTTTCCCATCGCTCGTCCATGCGCTCTTTTATTCGACGCCGGCCTTCGGAGCGATGCCAGCCGCGACCACTGACGCCTCCGAACAGAATCCGGCAGAGAGTCAACAGTCCGAAACCTTGCCAAAAGGTGATTTGCCGCCAACCGAAAAGCGCCGGCGCCAGCCAGTTCCAGAGGTGCATGACTAGTTCGCCGCCAATCCAGCAGAAAAGCACGATCCCGATGAGCGCTGCTGGGACCAGAAAAATCCATTTCTTTTTTCTCATGTTGTGCTCCTTACTTCTTTGAAACATTTCTTCGCATCTTTTCTTGCGTCATTTCTTGCCTAGTTCGTCGTAAATGCTCTTTAAACGTGCGCGCAGATGAAGCACCGCGTAGCGCTTGCGCGAAAGCAGCGTGTTGACGCTGACGCCGTTCTCCGCCGACAACTCCTTGAAGCTGCGCCCTTCGATTTCGTGAGCGACGAATACTTCGCGCTGCTCGCGGGGCAGTTCGTCGAGCGCAAGTTCCAACTCATCCAGAAGGACATCGCGGAAGTACAGCGCTTCCGGGCCGGCGTCGGGCGATGGCAGCAGATCTTCGATCCGCAGCAGCTCGCCGGCCTCGTTCTCAAGCGCCGCGCCGCTGAAGGTCACGGGCTTTTTCTTGCGGAAAAGGTCCGTGATGCGATTGCGTGCGACGCGAAAGAGCCAGCCGGTCACGTGCTCGATCGGCATCAACAGGCGGTTGGCTTCCACCAGTTCGTAGAAAACTTCCTGCACGATGTCCTCGGCGTCGGAGGGATCGGGCACGCGGCGGCGGATGAAGTTGTGCAGACGAGAGCGCTGTTCCGCGACGACTTCGGAGATTTGACGATCTTGCTCGGTCATCGCGATAGCGCTCACCGGCTTGTCCATCCACTGTTGAAGACGAATGAAGGCCGCGGATATTGTAGTGGGAGAGTGAGTAGAAAATAGTGAGTAGTGAGTAGCGAGTAGCTCTAAGCCCCCATCCCCGATTCGAATAGATGTGGCGGAAGTGGCGAGGTTTGAGGGAGTTGGGCGGGGTTAATGGGTCTGATGCGGCTGTGGAAAGCCAAGGAAAAGCGCTCCTGCGGCGTTTGCAATGCGCCAATTCCTCGGCGGCGACAATTTGCAAAGTTCGGAGGAATCATCTACACTAACAATCTAGGTTAATAATCTAGATTGTTCGAGAGGGGCCTGGGATGCGGACTGTCGGGATATTTGAGGCCAAGCAGAAGCTATCGGAATTGGTGGAACGGGCGTCGCGCGGGGAGCGGATACGAATTACGCGGCGGGGTAAGGTAGCGGCGGAGATTGGGCCGGCGGAGAAAGAGGTGGACCTAAAGGAGGTATTTGCGAGGATGGATGAGATCAGGAAGCGCTCCAAGAAACCCAAAAGCGTAAGCGTAAAGAGCTTAATCGAGGAAGGAAGAAAGTGAACCAGTTTGTCCTGGACGCTTCGGTTGCGCTGGCGTGGGTTCTTGACATCCCCGTCCCTGTATATGCACTGGAAGTACGGCGGCAGATGCTCTCTGGCAAACGAGGGTTGGTGCCGGCGCTGTGGCATCTGGAGATTGCGAACGGACTGACAACAGCGGAACGACGGCGAGACCTTACCGCAGCCGACGCGGAAGATGCACTCGACCAGATCATGATCACGGCAACGAGTCGTCTGGATACGGAGATGAGTTTTGTTCCTGCGCGCGACGCGCTTGGCAACGCTCGTTCTTTCCAGTTGACGGCGTATGACACGGTGTATCTGGACTTGGCCCGGCGGAAGGGATTGCCTCTTGCGACGCTGGATAAGGGGTTGCGGGCCGCGGCGGTGAAGGCTGGTGTGGCGCTGCTGAAATGAAAGGAAAAAGCAATAACCCCACACGCAAAATCGGCGTGGGTGGGACCCGCCGGAAGTGATGTGAGTAAGGCTGCGATCCGAAGGAGAATTGGCCACGTGCCAGTTGGTTGCGAGGAGCTGGGTAGGGAGAGCTTTCCGTATGAAGAATCTGTTTGAAGCAACGCGGGTGGAAGAAGTGAAGCAGCGAATCGCGCAGATGAGGCCGGATAGCGAGCGGCAGTGGGGCATGATGGCTCCAGCGCAAGCACTAGAGCATTGCTCCCGGGGGATAGAGACGGCGCTGGGAGACAAGACTCCGCCGAGGGTGCTGGCGGGGCGGATCCTGGGATGGATTGTAAAGCCGAAGGTGATGGGAAACGACGAACCGCTGCGGCGGAATTCGCCGACGGCGAAGGTACTTATTGTGAAGGACGAACGGGACCTAGGGACGGAACGAACGCGGTTGTGCGGATTGATCGACCGGTTTGCCGCTGCGGGACCCGCGGGGTGCACCACGCATCCGCATGCCTTCTTTGGGCGGCTAACGCCAAACGAGTGGGCAATATTGATGTACAAGCATCTGGACCATCATCTGCGGCAGTTTGGGGTTTAGCGCCGGCGAAAGTTGTTCTCATCGAAAGAGCGCGATTTCCACCTGTGTCCCTGGCGGGACGTCAGGGATTTCGCGGTGGCAGGTTATTTCGAGGATGTGATCTCCATGGCCGCCATTGCCCATGGCGTCGAGAGGCCGGATACGGTAGGCCCATATTCCGTTGATGCGGCAGACCTCGAAGAGAAAGTCTTCTGGTTCGTTTAATTCCTTGCCGTGAATTCTAAAATGCTCTTGGATTTTGATAGGCTCACCGACGTTCACATTCAGAGTGCCGGGAAAGAGTTTCTCTCCGGTGGCTCTCTCAAACACTTCGGGATATTGGTTCATGCGGCGCGAGAAGTGCTTGAGACCGGCGCCTTGTCCATCTCTGCAGACGTGTCCTTTCAGGATGATCACTCTGCCTCTTTGCAAGGTGCACCTTCGCATAGGTTGCGGCACGAGACCACCTAAAGACCCAGGTTCAAACGGCGAACCTGAGGCACCCTCGGCGTTCTCTTGATTGTCGGGTGCCCGCTATCGAATCTGGGGCTCAGCCCGAGAAGAGCGCTGAATCAGCGTCCCGTGATGCGGATTAGCATCTCGAGGCCGCCGCTCAGCGTGATCTTTTGGTGGCCATGGAAGGCCGTGGTGCCTAAGCCACCCGCACCTCCAATGATGGAACCAATGCCCGCGCCTTTGCCGCCTCCGAAGATGCCGCCAAGGAGCGCACCTGCGCCCGCGCCAAGGACGGTGTGCTCAAAGGACTTTCTGCCTCGTCCACCCGATTCGATGGCGCCTTCGACGTCTACCTTCTCGCCGGAAGGTGCGTGATAGAGCTCAATGATTTCGGCATGAATCGGCGCGCGGCGCCCGTCTGGCATGACCAAGCGGTCGAACTGCAGAACCATACTGGTATGGCCGTCGACACGGCCGGACATGTCAATGTTGGTGATGTGGCCGTAGACGCGGGCACTCTGGTAGTCGCCCTTGTCAACAACGGTAGCGCTGAAGGGGTCGCCCACTTCGGAATCGGTGCTGGTCAACGTGTCATCCAGGCGAATGCGGAGGGCTACGTCATCGGGCACGGTGAAGTTCTGGGTTGACCCAAGCAGGGGGTAAGCCATGATGAGCGCGATGGCCAAGAGCAAGCATCTGTGCGCAGCAAAACCTGGGAATGCGGATCCTGCAAAATGATTTCTCATGAACACCTCCTTGGTTCAACGAAGAACGGAGGGAAGATACGCCCGTTGCTATCCTGGATCAATCCTGTATCCGAGACAACGAGGGAAAGCGGACGAGGCTGAGGGGATCGGCGAGAGTGGAAGTGGAGAGGAATGTCAAAACCCGCACCATTTGATGAACCAAAATCCAAGGTGTACACCACCCTCTATGAAGGCGTCGGGCGGGTGCCAGGGCGCGCGATTCATGCTTTTGTAGGGCCGCAAGGCGCGATGAGAGAATACCACTGTCATGTTGGCAGAGACGGAAGCGCGATGAGGGTGCCCCGTCCTCGGTTTATGAGGGCGGGGGTTTTGGTGGTCCATGCGGAAGGGACTGAAGCGCTACTACGGTCAAGGCCAACTTCATTTTGTAACCTTTAGATGCTATCGGCGACTCGCGCTGCTCGGAAGCGCGGAGTCTCTTTGTGGAGGGATTCGGCAAAGTTCGGGAGGATCTCGGATTTTTTCTTGTGGGTTATGTGGTAATGCCGAATCACGTACATTTGTTGATGAGCGAGCCGAAAAAGGGAACTCCGTCGACGGTGTTGCAGATGTTGAAGCAACGCGTTTCCAAGAGGGTGCGAAAGAAAAACAATCCAGTGCCAAGGGAAAAACAGGTGAAATCGCTGCCAGAATTCGTCGGTGAGCTGCCGCGTTTCTGGCAGGAACGGTTCTACGACCTCAACGTGTACAGCAGTAAAAAACAAAAGGAAAAATTGGATTATATGCACGTGAATCCGGTGGCTCGCGGATTAGTGAAACATCCGAAGGAGTGGCCGTGGAGTAGTTGGGGATTTTACTTCCAGGTGGAACCTGTGTTGATAGCGATGGATGTTGTGGATTTATAATGGAGGAAGTGAGGGAAAAGCCCCGCCCTCAGAACCCGAGGACGGGGCACCCAAAACCTTCTCGATACTAACGACCGGGCGACGCTTCGGACCGTTTTTGCACAGGGTCCACAGGGCTGAGGAAAACGCCAAAAATAATTATTGCGGGGACTTGACGGATACAGGAAAGTCGGTATAATTGCAAATGGCTCGGGGGTAGTTGAGCCAGCAGGGGCATCACAGTCGGGTCGAAGAAGCGTCTTCCCAGCGTACTACCAAGCGAAGGCCAAGAAGTAGATCCTATAGTGAGGTTCTTTACGAGCACAGGCTAGAAATATGTCGAGCATCGCGTGGAGCCACCTAAGTGTGGGTGGCTGTACCCGGCGCTCGACGCCGGGTTTTTTATTTTGTGGA
>DATEQG010000076.1:0-93909 GCA_035272765.1 Candidatus Acidiferrum sp. | reverse complement strand
ATTCAGCATGGTTCACATACCGCAAGCCGAGAACGATAGGCATAATGAGCCCCGAGCAACCACGTCCAAAACAAAAACGGCTGGCAGCGTGTGCTGCCAGCCGTTCCATTTCCCATTGGAGAGTTTAAATCAATTACCGATGCCCACCGCCACCATGGCCTCCACCGCCGCCATGACTTCCTCCACCGCCGTGGAACCCGCTAGCCCCATGGAACCCGCCGGCTGATCCGCCGCGGAATCCACCGCCCATCGATCCTCGAGCCACTCCACCGCCACCCCGATAAGGAGTAGCGACCGGTCCGCGACCAGCATAGCCTACGCGTCCGTAGTAGCCGCCGCGGCCATAGTAACCGCCTCGACCGTAATAACCACCGCGGCCGTAACCGCCACGGCCCCAATATCCACCATAGCCGTGGAACCAGGGTCCCGCCCCAATGAATACTCCACCAGCGAACCAACTCGGGCCGTAGTAGCCGTAGGGCGCACAGCCATACGGCGCATACCCGTAATACCCATACGCGCAAACCGGTGCGGCATAGCCGCCGTACACGGGCCCGATTCCAACTCCAACACTAACCTGGGCCTGCGACGGCGCGGCTAACGCAAAAGTGCAAACAGCCAACAGCGCCAAATATTTTAGATATCTCATGGTCTTGTCCTCGCTAGATCCGAACTAACTGTCTCAAACGCCTCGGATCTAAGTGCTCTCAGGTGTCTCATTCATTCTGAAGCACCTGCATACTTAAACTCCGAAACGGCCCAAAAGTTGCGGTCGATCCGCACGCGCCTCTCGGCGGCTCGGCTCCCTCCATCGCCGTTCGTCTCCGCGCCCCCTCCGTGTCCTCCCTGTCCTTAGCACTAACTTCTTTTGTTTCTGTGCACCACGGCCACCCTCAGCAGCGCCCTCCGCTTGGCGAAACAAGCCGCACTTTAGTCTTGACAGAAGGTTACTTTTCCCGTATAGTACGTGCTAATTAACACTGGGCATTGCCTTTGTGCCGCCAGCATCTTGCTGGCGTTTTTGCTTTAAGGCCTGCTCTGACGGCGCAATTGTCCTGATTTCAACACTTACAAGACTTGCACATTTTTGGTGCAAATAAGGCCTTGCAAGTCACCTAGAATCAACACTTGCGTATATATAGAGAAACACACGACTTTAAGTATTTTTAGAATGAACACTTATAAAAAAACCGGGGGGAGGGGGGTCTTATTGTTAACTAACATCCGGCGAACCGAGCGTGGTTGGCAGGGCGAATTTGCTGCCCCGCAGCCATCCCTCGCTTTCTGTGCGTATCGTCAGTCAATGCTGGGAGACGCCACGCCCCGTCCGCCGAAGATTCCGCGCCCAACCCGCGTTCCTTCGTTGACGCTTTAGCCGGTTGGCCGCTATAATTAGGGTTTGTCTTTACAGCTTGGAGGGCAGATGTACGCCGTTATTCAAACCGGGGGTAAGCAGTATCGTGTCGCGCCGGGCGACACCATTCGCATCGAGCGCGTGACAGGCGAAGTCGGAGAAAAAGTGACGTTTGGCAAAGTTCTCGCTGTCCACACCGACGAAAAGAAAGTCGTCCTGGGCGGCGACGCTTCCAAAGCCAGTGTGAGCGGCAAGATCGTCTCGCAGGGCCGCGCCAAGAAAATCACCGTGCTCAAGTTCAAGAAGGGCAATCAGTACAAGATTTCCCGCGGCCATCGCCAGAATTTCACGGCCGTCGAAGTCAGCGAAATCAAACTGTGATCGTAGGGGCACGATTCATCGTGCCCGTGTCAGCGAGCAAAATTAAAACTTGTAGTGGAGCAGCTTTATCCTGAGCGTAAGCGAAGGAATGCTGCGCCCCATCTCGAGATAAGGAACAAGTCATGGCACATAAGAAAGGCGGCGGCTCCTCTACAAACGGCCGCGATTCACACGGACAGCGGCTGGGCGTAAAGCGCTTCGGCGGACAGCTCGTCAACGCAGGCACGATTCTCGTGCGCCAGCGCGGCACGCGCCACCAGGCCGGCGAAAACGTTGGCCAGGGCAAGGACGACACGCTCTTCGCTCTCGTCACCGGCGTCGTGAAGTTCACCGACAGGGGCCGGCACGGCCGCTTCATCAGCGTCGAGCCCGCAGCCAAGTCCGCCGCCGCGAACTAATTCGCGCGGTTTTTGCCTCGGCACGAATAACTAGGATGGCCTGAACATGCAAGCATACCGCTCAGCTTCCGCATTCAGCCCAAGGGCTCGACATGTCTGTTCCAGCCATCTCCAGATTTGGGACTGCTTAATATAGCTGGCATCAGCCATTTGAGCGCCCATCTCGAATTCTTCTTTTGCCTTCGTAAAGTCTCGGAGGTTGTAGTAAGTCATCCCGAGTTCGCAGTGGGCGCGATACTCAAAGGAACGGGGAAGGCCTCCCAGTCTTAGGGCTTCGGTGAGTTTTTGCTCTGCACTCGCATAGTCATGGGCACCCAGATAGCAGTGGCCCAAATAGAATGCGACGCCTTCCTGGTATTCCTGAGGTGACTTTATTTCCTCTAAGACAGGCAGAGCCTCTTTCCAGCGGCCAAGATCTGCAAGGATAAAGGCACGCCGGATTTGGATCGCCTCGTAGAGGCCGCGAGCGCCTGGGCCTTTGAGTGCCAATCCGTGTTTCTCAAGAGCTGCCTCGAATCTGCTTAGAGCCGCATCCAGGCTCCCACCACGCCGCCAAAGGAGGTTTGCATCTACAAAATCGAGAAAAGAATCTGCGGCCACAAACTTTTCGTTTGTCGTGAGGTTCGAGGGCCGATGCGTCTCTACCAATGTGCGAGCCGCGTTTAGTTGGGCGGTTGCTGCCTCTTCTTGTCCCAACGTTTGCAGTGTATTAGCCGCGTAGAGCAGCGGCCGTGCTCTCTCGAGGGGATCAGATGTGTTTTCTGCGAGTTGAATAAATTCGTTGTAAGCCTCCGCGTACTTGCCTTCGTCCACTAGTTCACAAGCATGCAGAAAGCGTTGGTCGTCCATTGTGTCTCGCAAAAGTCGATGCCGAGCTTGCCCGCTGTTTTCAGCAAGGGAGCGGTCAGAGCGTTTTATTCTAGCGCACTCGGTTTGCTGAAGCCGTTATGCCCGTTTCGAGATATCCCCCTAAGCCGATTCGCAGCCCCAATGCTGTGGTTATTGTCCGGAAACGTAGCTCAAAGGCCCGCCGGGAAAGAATTTCTTGTACGCGCTGCGCCCATGGGCGGGAATGATAGCCAGCTCCGGCAGCTTTTCGTGCAGATCGCTTAGCTGGGCAACAACTTGATTGGCGAGTGCTTCGTTATTGTCGCTCTCCCGCAGAACCAGCGATTTGCCAACGCGTTCCTGAAAGCCGCGCTCATCATCAACGGCGTCGCCTACGTAAAACAGGCGCCGCTTGGGCGAGAGATTCACGAAGATGCCCACGCTGCCTGGCGTATGTCCGCGCAGTGGCACGACGACCACTGAACCATCTTTGTAAATGTCGGCGCTCTCGTCGAATGTCTCGTAAGGCTGGGGATCAAAACGCAAGGTAGGTGCGCCGGGCGCGGGAAATTTTTGTATGTGTGCGGCAATGACAAAACCCTTCGCCTGCACGCTCGGATCGGCAGCGAATTGCAATTCTTCCTGCGAAAGAAGAACAGGCACTCGCGGCAAGTCCATCAGCCCGCCGGAATGATCGAGATGCGCGTGAGAAAGAATCACCCAGCGCAATTTTGCAGGGTCTTCTTTCACGCGGCGCAGCAATTCCGAGAGAGGGACAGCGGGCTTCAACTGCCCAGCGAGGAATCTGAGTTTGAACCACGTTCCGAAAGGGTAGCCGCGAATCTCGTCATTGAAGTGGCTCGAATTGCCTGTATCGATCAGCAAATCGCCCGCGGGATGCCGCACCAGAACGCTTCCCGCGGTCGAGCCGAAGGAAAAGTTGCTGAATGTTTTGCCAGTCTCAATCCAGCAAGCGGCGAGTCCTGGCAAAGACGCAATCGAAGGCTCGACGAGCACATGCGGGGCAGCGGGCGGCAGCGGAGCTCGGCGGAAGTAGGGCACATAGAAAGCCGCACCAATCGCCCCGACGGCGATCATGAAGAGAAGCACCAGTCGCTTGAGCCATTTTCTCGCGGCAGACATTATTTTTTCGCGGCTCTGCATTTGCGGTCCAGAATCGGGAAGGGATCGCGGATACCACCGGGTGGTGTAGTGACCAGTCACCAGTCACGAGTCACCAGTCACTTGTGCCCTCGCTTCCTAACCGTCGGAACCTGGCTCAATGCAGTATCGATCGTTCGCTTATGCTATCGTTTTTAGTGGCAGCCGCCTAGCGGCCAGCCTTCGTGGAGAGTGATTCCCGTGTTTGTTGATGAAGCAAAAATTCTGGTAAAGGCCGGCGGCGGCGGCAACGGCTGCGTCGCGTTTCGGCGCGAGAAATTCGTTCCCCGTGGTGGTCCGTCCGGGGGCGACGGCGGCCACGGCGGCAGCATTTATCTGGAAGCGAATCCCAACGACAACACGCTTTTGCGCTACCGCTACAATCGCGAATTCAAAGCAGATCGCGGCCGTCACGGAGAAGGGTCGAACTGCACCGGCCACTCCGGCGCGGACATGATCCTACTCGTCCCCGTGGGCACGCTCGCGTACGACGAACAAACGGGGGAAACTATCGCCGACCTGGCCGTGCCCGGACAGCGCGTGCTCATCGCGCATGGTGGTCGGGGCGGTCGTGGCAACCAAAACTTCGCCAAGCCCTGGCATCAGGCTCCGCGCGAGCATGAGGACGGTTCTCCCGGCGAAGAACGCCACCTTCGTCTCGAGTTAAAACTGCTCGCCGATGTTGGCTTGGTCGGTTACCCGAACGCGGGCAAATCCACACTGATCTCGGTGATCTCCGCCGCCCGGCCCAAAATTGCCAACTATCCGTTCACCACGCTCGAGCCCAATCTCGGCGTCGTCAATGCCGATGGCGGGACCGGTGGACACGGCACCGAGCTTGGCCGCACGTTTGTTGTCGCCGATTTGCCCGGGCTCATCGAAGGCGCGCATCTAGGTGCCGGTCTGGGCATCCGCTTCCTGCGCCATGTCGAACGCACGCGTCTCATCGTGCATCTAATCGATACAAGCGATTCCAATGTCGATGATCCCGTTCACTCGTTTCAAGTCATCAACGGTGAGCTGGAAGCTTTTAGCCCTTCGCTCATTGAAAAACCGATGATCGTCGTCGCCACCAAGCTGGATGCCACTACCGACCGCACGAGGCTCGAAGAGCTTCAAGACTTCTGCAAGCAGCGAAACCTTGAGTTCCATTCTATTTCCGCGGTTGCCGGTGACGGCGTGAAAGATCTGGTCCGTTCCATCGCCGATGCTCTCGACAAAATTCCTCGCCATGCTCACGAAACCACTTTGGACTTGCCAGCCACCTCAGGAGAAATTGACGAGAACGCACCGGGCCGCGATTCCCTGCCTGCGCCGATCAAAAATTCGTGAGAAAATTGACTACAGTCACTCCTTGGGAGGCGCATTGACTACCGCGCAGGCGCATCGCACCGCCGCAAAGCATCACCCGCGTCGTATTGCGCTGTTCGGCGGCTCCTTCGACCCGATTCACAATGGCCATCTCGCCGTCGCTCGCGCCGCCGACCGCCGTTTTAATTTCGACGAGATTCATTTCATCCCAGCGAGCCGACCGCCGCACAAGCTCAAACAGCACCTCGCTCCGTTCCCGCACCGCTTCGCGATGCTCTCGCTCGCTTGCGCCGAGCATCCGCATTTCGTTCCTTCGCTCGCCGAAGCCGGTGAAGATTTCAGCGGCACACAATTGCACTATTCCGTGGATACGGTGCGCTACTTCCGCCACGCCTATAACGGCCACGGCGATCGCATCTTTTTCATCATTGGCGCCGACGCCTTTCTTGATATTCCTGTTTGGAAAGAATACGAAACGCTTCTCGGCCTCTGCGATTTCATCGTTGCGAACCGCCCCGGAATTCGCGCCGAAGCGCTGCGGCTGGTCATCCCTCCGGATCTCATTGGCCGGCGCGACGCCAAAAAGAATGGCGAAGCAGCGCCCTCACAAGTGGTCGCGCAGCTTCAGAACACCAATGTTTACTTGCTCGAATCTGTTGCTATCGATGTTTCCGCCACCGACATCCGGCGACGCGCAAATCGCGGCCAGTCCATCCATGGGCTTGTCTCTGTACGCGTCGAGGAATACATTCTCAAACAAGGCCTATACCGTTGAAACTTGAAACTTTGCCACAAGGCGTCCGCCTGGCTGTCGAAGCGGCGCAAAATAAAAAAGCAGCAGGCATAACCGTTCTCGATCTCAGTGGTGTCGGAGCCTTCACCGACTTCTTTGTGATCTGCACGGGATTCAGTACGCCGCAGGTGCAGGCTATCTGCAGCGAGGTCGAAGAACAGCTTGAAAAGCATCTTCATCGCTCGCCGAAACACCGCGAAGGGCGCGGCTCTGCCGAATGGGCGCTGATCGATTTTGGCGGCTTCATTTTGCACGTCTTCAGCGAGCAAGCCCGGCGCTATTACGACCTGGAACGCCTCTGGCGCTCTTCGCCTAAGCTCGTGATTCCCGACGAGCCGGGTGTCGCTGCGCGCAACCATTCGTTTGACTCCTTTGACGAATCGCCCGCCGCCGGCGAAGCCTATTCCAAATGAGCACGGAGCGATTGCCGTGGATCGCGGAAGACCCCGCTTCGCAGCGCCTTCTGGAACTCGCGCAAAAAGTCGCGGCGGCCGCAACAACGCTTCTGATCAGCGGCGAAAGCGGCACCGGCAAAGATCATCTCGCGAGACTCGTCCATGAACTTGGCCCACGGCGCGACGCGCCATTTCTGAAAATTGATTGCGCCAGCCTCCCGCCGAATTTGGTGGAAAGCGAACTCTTCGGCCACGAACTCGGCGCATTCACCGGCGCTGTCGAACGAAAGTTGGGCCGCCTCGAGTTGGGCGGAACTGGCACGATAGTTTTGGATGAAGTCGCAGCGCTCACACCCGGAGCGCAAGGCAAACTGCTTCGCGTATTACAGGAGCGCACTTTCGAGCGGCTGGGCGGCACGGAAACCCTGCGCATCGAAGCGCGCCTAGTCGCCTTGACCAATGTCGATCTGACTGCCGCCGTCGCTAGCGGCCACTTTCGCGAAGACCTTTATTTCCGTTTGAACGTTCTCGCGCTTACCGTGCCGCCCCTTCGCGAACGCCGCGCGGACATTTTGCCTCTCGCCGATCATTTATTAGCGACTCTTCGTTCCATCCACGGCCATCCAGGCTCTCACCTAAGCGAAGCCACGCGCCGCATGCTCGCAACCTATGCATGGCCCGGCAACGTCCGCGAGCTGCGCAACGCGCTTGAACGCGCCATCGTTTTTTCACGCGGCGATACGCTCGAATCCGCCGATTTTCCCGACAACATCCGTGCGGCGGCCTCTGGCGCCGCCGGCTCCATCGCCGGTTTGCGCTCCCTTGAAGAGGTTGAGCGCGAGGTGATCGCCGCCACGCTAGAAGCCACGCATTACAAAATCAGCCGCGCCGCGGAAGCCCTCGGCATCAGCCGCAAGACGCTCCTCGAAAAACGCAAAAAATACGGCCTCAAGTGAAAATCCGCCTGCTCATGCTCGGCAAAACCCGCCGCACGGAATTGCGCGCGGTGATCGATGACTATGTGAAGCGAGTCAGCCGCCACTCGCCCATCGAGGTCACTGAAGTTCGCGACGGCGAAGCGGCGATTAAAAAGCTCGACGCGGACCGTGCCGCCCCGGCTGTCCTGCTTGATGCCTTTGGAAAAAATCTCGACTCCAACGCTTTCGCAAAATGGCTCGGCGAACTCCGCGACCGCGGAACGCGAGAACTCATTTTCGTTTGTGGCGACGCCGATGGTTTTCCTGCAGCCCTCCGCGAACGCGTTCCGCAGAAAATCTCTCTCAGCGCCATGACCTACTCTCACGAACTCGCTCGCGCCATGCTCGCCGAGCAGCTCTACCGCGCCTTCGCCATCCTTTCCGGCAGCCCCTATCCGAAATAGCCGCTCTGGTGTAAAACCATACGACCATGTCGATCCGCATTATTCCTGATCAAGACCAGCCTTCGGCCGCGATTGAAATTTCTCTAGAGAAGCCGCTGCCCGATTACGACTTGCTACAACTGGACCAGCCGACGCCTCGCGACGTTGACGCCGTACTCGTTTCGCAAGGCTTTCGCGATCTGGTGGATGACGCGCGCGGCGTCTTGATGGACCTCCTAGCCCATCCTCCGTTCCAGGCAAACTCTCCCGAGCACGCCAATCTCGATTTCACGCATTCCGCCCCCCTCGGCCTCGAACTCACGCAACTTACGGGCGCCATCTGCCCCGGCGACGAGGAGGTTTACCGCCCCGGCCTGTGGATCATCGTTCGCGACCCCACGCCAAACCAAAAACAACACTTCCCGCAGCGACGCAGGAACGCATCACTATGATTGCCGCGGAGTTGGCCAAGCGCCTCGGGCTTACTTGAGCGTCACCAGCGCGGTTTTCTTCCTTGACCGCGCGAAATGAGCAGAATAGCGTTACTTATATCAGTTGGTCTGCGAGTTGAAGTGTCTTGGGCCACCCGTTTGCGCAGACCCAGTCAAGCGCGAAAATCTTTCAATCCAGGAGCGGCCATGGAACGTCCTACAGGGGTGACGATTCTTGCAGTGGTGGCTTTCATTTTCGGCGGATTTTTGACTTTGGCAGGCCTGGGAATGGCGCTTGGTGGCGCGGCGCTTTCCCGCATGGGCACGAACGGCGGCTTGGGAATGCTGGCAGGGGTAGGAGGCGCGATCCTCGGCGTTGTCTTCCTGGGTTTTGCGGTTGTGTATATCGTGGATGGGGTGGGGCTCTTGAAAGCGGCAAATTGGGCGCGCATCCTGACGATAATCTTGGTCGGTCTGAGCTTGCTCCGTTCCGCCTTTAGCATGATGAGATCACTTGGACACCTGAATCCGGTAGCCATATTTTTCGCGCTCATCATCGCTGCAATTGACGTCTGGATATTGATCTACCTGTTCAAGCCGGACGTGAAACAAGCGTTTGGCGCAACCGGCTTCTGAAGCTTTTACACAGGCCGGACAATTCAGAGCGAGGGATTTTAAGCCGCTGCCTTGTGTCGTCTTGACCTTTCTTTTCGCACCCTCCAAACTCTAGACCTTTCCCTATGGCTTGTTCTCTCTTGAGGGGAAGGAATTCATGCCGGAAGAAAAGGGACTGCTGATCGTTTACACCGGGCCGGGCAAGGGAAAGACGACCTGCGCGCTGGGTACCGCGTTTCGCGCGGTAGGGCAGGGGCTGCGCGTGTTGATGGTGCAGTTCATCAAGGGATCTTGGCACTACGGGGAGCTCGACGCGGCGAAGATGCTGGGCGACGATAAATTTGAGATTAGGCCGATGGGGAGGGGATTCGTGAAAATCGGCGGCGCGGAAACCGATCCGGAAGACATCAAGCTGGCGCAGGAGTGCTGGGAAGCCGGGCGCGACGCGATTTACGGAGGGAAGTACGACCTTGTCGTGCTGGACGAAATCAATTATACGATCAGCTACAAAATGCTCGATGCCGGGGAAGTTGTGGAGGCGCTGAAAAACCGCCCTGAGCGCATGCACGTGATTTGCACGGGCCGCAACGCGCATCCTCTGCTCGTCGAACTGGCCGACCTCGTCACGGAGATGCGCGAGGTGAAACACCCCTACACCAAGGGTATACTGGCCCAGCGGGGTATCGACTACTAGTTGCGACGCGGGGAGGTGGCCCCGCTGATGTACTTGCCGCCTGTACTTTTATTGGTAGCAATTACTGACGACTACGAACGGACGGCTTTCGACTTTCACCTACGCCTATGGCCTGGTTCAAACGGGAGAAAAAATCGATCGACGCAGCGACGCCTCCGGAAGAGCGCCGCGTGCGCACGGAAGGCCTATGGGCCAAGTGTGAGTCCTGCGGCACAATCGTTTTTCGCAAGGATCTGGAAGCCAACCTGTTCGTCTGTCCGAAGTGCCAATTCCATTTCAAGATGAGCGCGAAGCAGCGGCTGGAGATGCTGTTCGATTCGCGATGGACCGAACATGACGCGGGCATGACATCGACTGACCCGCTGAAGTTTGTGGATACGAAGCCCTACGCCGCGCGGCTGAAGGAAGCACGCAAGAAGCTGGGAATGAACGATGCCGTCATCACGGCAGAAGGCCGGCTGAATGGCCGCGGGATTGTCTGCTGCGCGATGGAATTTGGGTTTATCGGCGGCTCGATGGGCGCGGTGGTGGGGGAAAAGGTTACGCGCGGGATCGAGATGGCCATCGAATCGCGCCAGCCGCTGGTTGTGGTTTCGTGCTCCGGCGGCGCGCGCATGATGGAAGGCACAATCAGTCTCATGCAACTTGCGAAAGTTTCCGCGGCGCTCGCCAAGCTCGATGACGCGAAGGTGCCATACATTTCACTGCTCACCGACCCGACCACCGGCGGCGTTACGGCCAGCTTCGCCATGCTGGGAGATATAAATATCGCCGAGCCGGGAGCGCTGATTGGATTTGCGGGCCCGCGCGTGATCGAGCAGACGATACGGCAAAAACTTCCCGAGGGCTTTCAGCGCTCGGAATTTCTTTTGGAACACGGATTCCTCGACGCTGTCGTTCACCGCAAAGATCTGAAAGCATTTATCGCCAACTCTTTCGATCTTCTTTTGAGCTGAAATGAATTACGAGGCCGCGGTCCGCTATTTGCTTTCGCTGGGCAGGGAGCTCGCCGCGCCGACGCAGGCGGCTGCGGCAAAATTCGACCTCGAAAACATCACCATACTTTCGGAGCGGCTTGGCAGGCCCGATCGCGCCTATCCGTCTGCACACGTCGCTGGAACGAACGGCAAAGGTTCGACGGCTGCGTTTCTTGAGTCAATCCTTCGGTGCGCTGGCTTTCGGACAGGGTTGAACACGTCGCCGCACTTGGAAAAAATCAACGAGCGAATTCGCGTAAACGGCGAAGAGATCAGCGACGATGCGTTCGCCGAGACGTTTACGCGCATTCAGGCCTTGAACGAGGAACTGCTTGCCACAGGGAAACTGCGCGCTCATCCGACGTACTTCGAATGCGTTACGGCGATGGCGTTCGAATATTTTGCGCGCGCTCGGGTGGAGTTCGGCGTTTTTGAAGTGGGGCTGGGCGGGCGGCTTGACGCCACGAACATTTTGACTCCGGTAGTCTCCATCATCACGCGAGTAGATTTTGATCACGAAAATTTTCTCGGTCATTCGCTCGCGGAAATCGCGGCCGAAAAAGCGGGCATCCTCAAGCCGTGCGTTCCGCTCATTCTGGCGGAGCAGCGGCCGGAAGCGCTGGGAGTGATTCGGGCGCGTGCGCGAGAACTAGGTTGTCCGGTCATTGAAACTGCGACTTCCTTCCGCGTTGAGAAGGAATGGATGGAAAACGGGTGCAGCTGCGGCGTCGTAACAGAAGCCGAATCTGGATGGTCGTTCGAGCTTGCTCCACGGTTGCCGGGCAAATTCCAAATCCAAAACAGTCTTAACGCTGTGGCAGCCGCGCGATACCTGCAAAAGCGCGGCTATCGTATTTCTGATGGCTCAATTGCGCAGGGAATCGCAGAGACCGTTTGGCCTGGGCGCCTTGAGAAGGTTCAGTCGGAGCCGGATGTATATCTGGATGGCGCACACAACCCATCAGCTGCGAGAGAGCTTGCTGCTTTTCTGGAGCAGAACCTTGCGGGCCGCAAAGTCTGGCTGGTGTTTGGGGCGTTGCGAGACAAAGCTGTCGATGAAATTGCCGGCGTACTTTTCCCTCACGCCGCAGAGGTTATTTTCACGCAGCCGCGCACGACGCGCGCCATCTCCGTCGCCCAACTTGCGGAAATCACGTCTCACCACGCCGAGCATTTTACGATTGTTCGCGATGCGGAAGCCGCACTCGAATACGCGCTCGACAGAGCCGTTCCGCAAGATGCCGTCATTGTTGCCGGATCGCTGTACCTCGTCGGACAACTGCGCCACTACTGGAAAAATCGCGCGCAGGTCGCAGCGCATTGAAAAACACCGTAGAATATCCAGCTCGGGTTCCGATAGAGTCTTTCCCGAAATACTGAACAGCGATGGCAAAGAAAATCTCAAAGGTACAGACGCGCGCGAAAAAGATGAGTCATGGCGGGACGAGTACTGGTGCGCGGCCACTCGCAGGCATCATCATGGGTTCGTCTTCCGATTGGGAGACGATGGAGCACGCGGCGCGGACGCTCGAGGAGCTTGGCGTGCCGCACGAAACCCGTGTCGTTTCTGCTCACCGCACTCCCGATCTGCTTTTTGAATATGCGGCGAGTGCCGAGAAGCGCGGCATCGAGGTGATTATTGCGGGCGCGGGCGGAGCGGCTCATCTGCCCGGTATGACGGCTTCGAAGACAGTCCTGCCTGTGCTCGGTGTTCCCGTGGAATCGAAAGCTTTGAAGGGCCTCGATTCGCTGCTTTCGATCGTGCAGATGCCCGGTGGCATTCCCGTCGGCACGCTGGCGATAGGCAAAGCCGGTGCGATCAACGCCGCTCTTCTTGCCGCTGCGATTCTTGGAGGCAAGTATCCGCACATTCGCGAAGCGCTGCGCAAGTTTCGCGCCGCGCAAACCGAGCGCGTTCTCGCCAACCCTGATCCGTCAAGGGCGGCTTTTCCTCCAAAGAAGGGACCGCTGAAACCGGGGAAGAAGAGGAAGCCCGCGTGAGCATCGGCATCCTCGGCGGCGGACAGCTTGGTTACATGCTCGCTCTTGCGGGTTATCCGCTTGGGCTGCGATTCCGTTTTCTCGACCCGTCGCCGGAAGCTCCGGTAGGACGGATCGCGCCGCGTGTTACTGGCGATTTTTCCGATCGCGCTGCGCTGGAGAAGTTTGCGCACGGGCTGGAAGTGGTCACCTACGAGTTTGAGAACGTGCCGGTGGATGCGGCCCATTTCCTGGCAAAACATGTTCCCGTTTTTCCGCCGCCCGGAGCGTTGGAAGCGGCACAGGACCGCCTGCGCGAAAAGCAGTTGTTCGAAAAGTTGGGAATTGCGACGACAGACTATGCCTCGGTTCCTGCGGCTTCTGATCTCGATCAAGCGCTGAAGAAAGTTGGGCTTCCTGCGGTTGTGAAAACCCGGCGGATGGGCTACGACGGCAAAGGCCAATGGATCCTTCGGACTCCGGAAGAGGTAAAGGTTGCGAGGGAGGGATTGCCCAGGCTGCCCATCATCGTGGAGCGTTTTGTCCCCTTCACACGGGAGCTATCCGTGATCGCTGTCCGCAACAAGACAGGAGAGAGCGCCTTTTATCCGCTGGTCGAAAACCATCATCGCAACGGCATTCTGCGCCTCTCCCTCGCGCCTGCTCCGAGCGTCAGTCCGGAGATACAGAAGGCTGCCGAGGACGCGGCGCGCAAAGTGCTTGAAGCGCTGAATTACGTGGGAGTTCTGGCTATCGAGTTCTTTGAATGCGACGGGAAGCTGCTGGCGAATGAGATGGCTCCGCGGGTCCATAACTCGGGGCATTGGACGATCGAAGGAGCGGTTACGAGCCAGTTTGAAAATCATCTTCGGGCCATTTGCGGCTTTCCATTGGGTTCCACGACTGTGATTGGAACCTCTGCGATGATCAATCTGATTGGGGAAGTACCTAACTCCGCACAGGTACTTGCGATTCCCTCCGCTCATCTCCATCTCTACGGTAAGGAGCCCCGCCCCGGCCGGAAACTTGGTCATGTAACGCTCCGGGCACCGTCTTTCGACCAGCTCACGAGCTGTTTTTCGACCCTTCCGGCCTTTTTCCAGCGCCCTGACTTCTGCCTCGGTGGGGCTAGCCCCAAGAGCCTTCCGCCGCGAGGCTGATCGATGGCATAGCCTTCCCTGGGAGGGGCCGGGTTGCCGCACTCACCCCCGAATGCTAGGATTTGGGATTCCATGAGCCCCGAAACTCCTAACCGGCCCCGTGTGGGGATCCCTTGGCGAACGTCTGAGGAGGAAACGCAGAACAATCGCCCGAAGATCGCCAACTACGAGGATGCCGTGCGTAAGGCAGGGGGCGAACCAGTGCTTATCCCCCTCAGCGACCGGAATGAACAGCGGCACCTGATACCGAAGATGGATGCCTTCGTACTGCCCGGTAGCCCGGCGGATGTTGAGCCTGCGGAGTACGGCACGGTAAATCATGGCAAGTCCGCCCCTGCCGACTTGCCGCGGGAGCAGGCGGACCGAGCCATCCTTGCGCATGCTTTTGCCGAGAAGAAGCCGGTGCTGGCCATCTGCTACGGATGCCAGCTTTTGAATGTGTATCTCGGAGGGACGCTGATTCAGGACGTGCGCTCGGAGCTTGGAACGACGTCGGCGCACCGGAAGAAGGACATCTCGCCGGAGCCGAAGGACGACCCGATTCATGGGGCAAAGTTCGAGCCGGAGAGCCGGCTGGCGGAGCTGGCGGCGGGCGAACGCGCAAAGATTAATAGTTCACACCATCAGGCCATCGCGAAGCCGGGAAAAAATCTGCGGGTTACGGCGCACTCGACCGACGGAATCATCGAGGGAGTGGAGTGGACGGGCGATGCGAATTGGGTCGTAGGCGTTCAGTGGCATCCCGAACGAATGTTTGGCGATGCTTTTTCCGAAAGGCTGTTTCGTGATTTTGTAGCCGCGGCGCGCGGCGCTCTTGTGCAGGAGACGTAGCCGTTCGCGCTTCGAAATTCGTTTTTCAAATCGTTGGGGGGCTGGATGATTTCACTCGCAGGCAAGGCGGCACTCATTACCGGCGGATCGCGCGGGATAGGCGCAGCGGCGGTCAAGCTTTTTGCGCAGGCCGGCGCGGACGTAATTTTCAGCTACAACAAAGCCAAGGACGCCGCCTTACAAGTTGAGCAGGAGGCCAAAAAACACGGAACGCGCGTCGAAGCCTTTAAAGCGGACGCGGGACGCCACGCGGACAACAAGAAGTTGGTCGATCAATGCATCGCGCGGCTCGGGCGCCTGGATATTGTTGTCGCCAACGCGGGCATCTGGAATATCGAGAACCTGCCCATCGAGAACATGGGCGAGAAGCAGTGGGATGAAATGATGCGGGTGAATTTGAAAAGCGTTTATTCGCTCATTCATTTCAGCGTGCCGCAAATGATCAAGCAGAAGTCGGGGAAGATTATTCCGATCACGTCGACGGCGGGGCAGCGCGGCGAGTCCTTCCACACGCACTACGGCGCGAGCAAAGGAGGAGTGATCAGCCTCGTCAAAGGGCTTGCGGTCGAGCTCGCCCGGCACAACATACTTGTGAATTCGGTCGCTCCAGGATGGGTCGCCACGGATATGTCGAACCCCGTGATTCAGACAAAAGCGGGAGCGAAGGCCGTTGCCGCTGCGATTCCGCTTGGACGTCCGGCTACGGCGGAGGAAATCGCGGGCCCGATTCTTTTTCTGGCTTCGGACCTGGCCAACTTCCTCACGGGCGAGATCATCAATGTAAATGGAGGATCTGTCTTGTGCGGTTGAAGCTCGCCCAGATCGCGGTTGCAGGATTGCTTGTCAGCGCGGCGGTCGCACCGCGCGCAGCTGCGCAGAATCCCGACAGCATGATGCCGGAGCAGAGCGCCGCGAAGGCCAAACAGATTCTCCGCGATCTTATCAATGCACGCGGAGGCGCGGGCTACTCAGAAGCTGTCGAAGGCGAGTGCCAGGGCACGCGTGCGCAATTTGGCCACAACGGAGCGGTCCTGGGATATGTCGGTTTCACGGAGGCGCGCCACTTCCCAGATAAGGAGCGGCTGGAGTATTCGGCGAAGAGCCACAATTTGAAGAGCATCATAAACACGGTGATTGGCGTCGAGGGACTAGATTGGTCGCATGCCGGGGTCATCGTCGTGGTGTATAACGCCGATCACGGCTGGACTCTGGACCGCGGCGGCATCACGGATCTGGCGGCTGGCTCCATTGCCGATTTTCAGGAGCAAGTTAAGAGGAATATCGACAACGTGCTGAGAGTGCGCCTCAAGGAGCCGGGCTGGCTCTACCGCTTTGGCGGCAGCGATACGGTCGATTTGAAAGAAGTAGAGTGGGTGGAGTTGACCGACAGCGAGGAGCGGAAGTTTCGGCTCGCAGTGGATCACTCTACGCATCTTCTGGTGCGAAGTGAGGTGATCACCAAGAACGAAGAAACCCAAGAACGCGATGAGGACGTCACCATCTACACGAACTACCAGTTAAAAGATACCGTTTGGACCCCGATGCAAGTCACCAAGGATCACAATGGCCGGCGGGCATCTCAATTCTTTTTCGATTCCTGCAGATATAACCCCGGATTCCCGAGCGATTACTTCGATAAGTCCTCTCTCCAGAAAAAGAGTGCTGACGCCAGCGCCAAGAAGACTAAGAACCCCAATAATTGAAGCAAAGTCCAACCGCCTTTTTGTTCGGGTTTGTCCGGCGGAGCCGGTGGGGGAATGCTCTTATTGCGCTGCTGCGGATGGCAGACGGCGCGATGGCTGAGCCGGCTGCTGTGAAGCAGGTTAACATGCTGCTGTTTTGCTAGACTGGCAGCTGTTGATGAACTTCTCTCCTCGTCAGCAGCGCGCGCTGCAATCTATCTGCGATACTTTCGCGCCTCCGTCAGCCGATTGGCCTTCCGCAAGCGAACTTAGCATTCCCGCAGCGATTGCAAGGGCGCTGGATTTCAATCCTCGATCTGGCGAGCGAGCGCAATTCCTTCAACTGCTCGATCTTTGGGATTCGCATCTCCACAGTTTGCTAACTGTGGGCCGATGGGATGCGTTTTCCTCGCTTCCACTGGAAACGCGTATCCGCGTTTTGCTCTCTTGGGCGGACAGCGGATTGAGCCGGCGCCGTGGTGCGTTTCAGGCTTTGCGGAAGGCGATTGGATTTCTATACGTCATGTTACCGGGCGCCGGGGGCGCGCCGAGTCCAGTTTGGAAGAAGCTTGGTTACCCTGGTCCACTCGGGCCGAAAACATCCAAACCACGTGCGCTGCGACCGCTTATTCCCGAAGTGGATACGGAATTGTCTTGCGATATTTGCATCGTCGGTTCCGGGGCCGGCGGAAGCGTGGCGGCTGCAGTTCTTGCTGCGTCCGGCAAGGACGTGATTGTGCTGGAGGCGGGTAGCTACTACGACGATGCAGATTTTGATGGCGCGGAGTTCGGCGGGTTTCAGCGACTGTATCTGGAGGGCGGATTTGCTGCGACCGCAGATCAGAGCGTTGGGTTGCTGGCTGGAGAGTGCCTGGGAGGCGGGACGGTCATCAACTACTGCACATCGTTTCGAACTCCAGACGATGTACGTGAGGAATGGGCTGCCGCGGGAGTGCCATGGTTTACGAGCGAAGAGTACACCAGAAGTCTCGATACGGTGTGCGCGCGGTTATCTGTGAACCTCGATCACAATCGCGTCTCCGCGCGCGAGCAAGTTTTACAGCGTGGTCTGAATGCTCTGGGTTGGCATGCGGCGGCCATGCCGCGCAACGTTGTGGGCTGCGACCAGGGCCCCATTTGCGGCTACTGCGGCTATGGCTGCTCGCTTGGCGCAAAGCAATCGAGCACCAAGACCTGGCTTGCCGACGCGCAGGCTGCGGGAGCTCGATTGATTACAGAGACGCGGGCATTGCATGTTCGAATCGAGGCTGGCATTGCCAGCGGAGTAGAGGCGCGCTCGCGAGATGGTTGCCGGGTCAACATTCGATGCAAAGCAGTGGTCGTTGCCTGCGGCGCCGTTCACACGCCTGCGTTACTGCTTCGCTCTGGCCTGCGCAACGAAAACATCGGCCGCCATCTGCACTTGCATCCCGTTTCGAATGTTTGCGGAGTATTTGAGGAAGAGATTCGCCCGTGGGAAGGCACCATGCAGGCAATCTATTCGGACGAGCACCGATTTCTAACGGGAAATTTCGGCGTGAAATATGAAACTGCGGCGCTGCAGCCAGTGATCGCCGTCGCAGTGCTGCCTTGGCGTGACCCGGAAAGATATCGTTCCATGCTCGAGAAACTTTCCAATACGACGGCGGTTGGAGTTTTGCTGCGCGATCGCGATGGAGGCCGTGTCACCATCGATCGAGAAGGCAATCCGGTTGCGCATTACGCGTTGTCGAAGTTCGATCGTGCGCATTTGCGCCTCGGATTCATCGGGGCCGCTCGCATCCTGGAGTCTGCTGGCGCACGCCTCATTTTTTCTCCGCATGCAAAATGGTGCGCTTATGAGCCTAGCCACAACGGTTCACTGGATTCTTTCACGCAGGCGATGGATGTAGCAGGCTGGGACTCCGGCCGGCTCGCGCTCTTTTCCTTTCACATTATGGGCAGCGCGCGACTCGGCGGATCGCCGAAAACGTCCGCAACAAATCCTAATGGGGAGACCTGGGAAGCTCGCAATCTCTTCGTGATGGACGGGTCCTCGTTTCCCAGCGCTTCGGGAGTCAATCCCATGATTTCCATTGAAGCCATGGCTCATCGCAACGCGCTGGCGTTGGCCATGCTTCCCGGGATATAAGCGTCTGATTTTTAATGGGATAGTGGGAATGATGAATCCAACGAGGGATCAACTCTGCTTGGCCATTCGAGAGGACTGGGGATGTTCCTTTCAGTCCGACCCTGGTTTCTCCAGGGCCGGGGGAGGGAGTACTGCCATTAACTAGTGCTATGGTTGCGCTTATTTGGGTACCCCCGGTCTATGGGATTTTGTTGATAAAATGTAATACTCTTAGTAGCTTAGGCGTGCTCTCAGGCACGCGGCCGGAGTGGGCCTGACGGGTGTCGTTCCAAAATGATACAGAACGCCAACTTCGTGTCCCCAAGTCGAAGCCCACGAAATGGCTTTAGCTTAGTGGAGCTGGTGTTGTCGTTGGCCGTGCTGCTGGTAATTACAAGTGTAGCTATCCCTGTGATCGTGCGTTCGTTGCAAAACTACCAGCTTAATTCCACTGCTTCGCAATTGGCGGGGATGCTCAAGTTCACGAAGTTCGCTGCCATTCGCCAAAACACTCCTGTGAGTTGCCAGGTCCAGCTGATCAACGGGGTTTGGGTGGCGTGGGCAGATTCAAACGGCAACGGGATACCGGACGCAGCTGAGCCGCAAATGGTGATTACAGGCACTGACACGCTCCTAGCTGCAGGTCCCGTGCCGAGTCCAAGTTCTATCATCGCTACATTGGGTGCAGGTAGTTCGCTCTATACGTGGACAGTCCTCTCTGGATCCAATGCCACCATAACATACGACCAGCGAGGCGTTCTCGTGTCCTATCCGGGGGGGCCTGTGAGCACTACCGTTTACGCTCTTTACCTCGGCAATCCCAGCAACCCAGGTTCTGGTTACCGCGCAATCATCACGCTGCCTTCCGGGGCCGTGCAGGTGTGGACATCGTCATCTGCGGGGAATTGGCAGCGGGTCAGTTGATTCGTTTCATAGGATAGAGTGATGCAGAATCCGCATGGTCGAAGGATGAGCACGAAGGTTTGGAGGAATCAGCGCGGATTTACGCTTACGGAAGTGCTGATCGCCATCGTCATTCTGCTGGTAGGCATTGTCTCCGTCGCGCAATTAGTGCCAGTTTCGATAGGCTCCAATTCAGTGAATCGCAACGACTCTTCTGCCCTGGTGTTTGCGCAGCGGGAAATGGACCAATTCCTGCTTCAGCCGCTCAACATGTCGATCAGTCCGCCATCCTTTATCGACGCGGAAGGCAACATTTGCAATCTCGGAGACCCCACTCAGCCAAATCAAGTCATTGGCAGTCCCAAGGCCGTGTTCTACAACCAGCTCGTCATCGATTTTAGCCAGGCGACGGTAACGAACTACAGCTTCACTTATCATGACCCTAACGATCCTGCTGGAGTGGTTTACGACGTTCGTTGGGCGGTGTACACCACCGTGAACTCCAACGGCTTGGTAACCTCTAAAAGGTTCATCTTGGGAGCGAGAAAATTGGGTGGTAATGGAATTTACAAACCAGTCACGCTTGATACGATGCTCTATAAATGAAACGCGCCGGTCAAAAGCGGGATGAAAAGGGCTTCTCGCTCATCGAGATGATGATCGCTGCAGTGATCTTCATTTTGCTCTGCGGCGCGGCGTTCGCGCTTCTGTCTCTGGCGCAACAGCGATACCAAACGGAATCCCAGGTGCTGAATTCCTTTCAAGAAGCGCGGTTTGGTTTGGATGAGATAGTTCGAGACGTGAATGGTTCGGGTTACCCATCGCAAAACTCTTTCTCATTTTCGCCCAGCATCCCCCCCGCGAATCTCTATGCGATCACTCCAGTTGCCTGGGATCCTGGCTATACCAACAGCCCACCCATACCCTGCCAAATCGGAACAGCGGGAGGCGGGACCTGTACCCCCACACCCGGAGATTTTGATTTGATCATCGAGAGGGACGTTGATCCTTGGCGTCACGATGGCGTCGAATGGACCCGCTATCAGCTTAACAACAATATTCTATCCCGCAGCCAGACTTATAAAGTGGCTGGCGCGGACCCCGCAACGACCACTCAGGACTCATTCGTTCCCTACGTCCAAAATGTGATGAACAACGCTAGCGCTGCGCAAATTACGCAATTCCAGGCAACTTACCCACAAATGTTTCCGGGCGGGAATCCTGTGCCGGTTTTTAGCTACTTCTGTTACACGCCATATGGAAATCAACCGTGCCTTTCGGCGGGCTCTTACAATTCGCCCGTTAATGTAACGGATGTGGAAGTCACACTGATCGTCATGGCGCCCACGCAGGATGCACAGACCGGCGCGCCGAGGCTTATCGAATTGCACGGAAGAGGCCACAGCCTCAATCCGATTCAGTAAAGGCCCATGCGACAAGGGCCGAATCAGTAGGGACAAAGAGCAAGAATGAAGAAAGACCGCAAAACGCGCCGCCGCTCCGAAAATGGAATCGCACTGCTGATCGCGATTTTCGTTTTGCTACTGATCAGCGTTGTTGCGATTGCCTTGCTAGTTTCTTCCGGTACGGAAACGGCGCTCGGTGCAAACTACCGGATGTCTTCGACCGTGTACTATGCCGCCATCGCAGGCCTCGAGGAAGCCCGCGGACGTCTGCTGCCGAGGAATCCGAATTACTTCGGCGCTTCCGTCGTTCCCACGCCCTTTCCGCTGGGCCAGACGCTTTATGTCGTTAACGCCCTGCAGGGGGAGACCGTTGCGCCCTGGGACTCGGGCAACGCCTACTTCGACACTGAATACCAAAGCGAATTCGGCGTTCCGGCTTCGAGCGCTTCGTGGCAGTCGGCTAACTCCGTGTGGAACAATGACGCACAAACTATTCCGGGGCCGATCTACAAATGGGCGCGAATCAACGCCGTTACGGAGCAGTCGCTCTACATTGATGTGAACCAGGACGGCGTGTACGATTCCACGACGCCAATTTTTTACGATCCGGCGAACTTGAATTCTAGCGGGAACCCATGGCCCAGCCTGATTGTAAATGCCAGTCCGCCATCTACCGCGGTGCAAGCGCTGGAAATCACGGCTCTGGCCTACCTGCCCAACGGGAGCAAGAAAATTTTGCAGTATCTTGTTGCCCCCGTGACAATAAATCTTACCTTCCCCGCCGCGCTGACATTGGACGGATACTCGGACTCGTTCAGCAGCCCCAATCATTCTGCCTGGGTGGTCCAAGGAAGCAGTGATGGTGGCGACGGCGCTTGCGCTCCCTCGGGTCCGATACCTTACCCAGTGTACGCCATCGGTGTCCCAGACCACCCTGACGCCACCACTGTAAAAAATGCAATTCCCACGACTCCGACGAACGAAACCGGGAACTTCACAGGGACGGGCTCTACCCCCAGCGTAGGCCACGTCACGCTCCTCACAAGTCTGCAAACCGTGCAAGGTCTCAACCAAATTTCTCAGACGATTATTCAAAACGCGGATGCTGTCGTTGCGGGACCGGCGACCGAGGCAAATTTACCTTCGGCGATGTCCAGCTCTAATCCGATGACCGTAGCCGTCCAGGGCGACTTCACCTTTGGTGCGTCGAGTACTCCGACGGGCTACGGACTGCTTCTTGTAACGGGTAATTTCACGTATGCCTCGGGTTCCAATTGGAACGGAATTGTTTTGGTCATCGGGAAGGGGACGATGACTGCAATCGAAAACGGCGCCGGCGGCACTTTCAATGGAGCGACGCTTGTCGCTCAAACGCTGAACTCATCAGGGAATCTGCTGCCGGGTCCCCACCCAGGGCCCGCGACCTTTAACGATACGCTGTCTGGAAGTGTAGGCAGGGGCTTTGTATACAACTGTGGTTGGATACAGCAGGCGCAAGCTCCGCTGACATACAAAATTTTGTCCTTCCACGAAATTCCACAATAGAGAATAGGACTCAGAATGAAGCGCAAAAAGCCCTTCCAGGAACTTGGCGTCTCCTTTCTCGCTCTTGGTGCTGCGCTACTCTTGGCCCCATTGAGATGCCATGCTGTTCCTGCGGGGCGGCAGGAACAGCAGCAATCGCAACAACAGCCGCCGCCTCCTCCTTCTCCAACTCCCCCTTCGAGTTCGCCACCTGCTTCAGGGCCGGTACCACCGATCGACGAGCTGCCCGTCAAAAGGCGAAAGGTTTGGACGAACGATGAGGTGGTCTCGCTGCGGACACCCGCCGATGACTACCAGGTGGAAAAGGAAGCCAAGGAGGCGGCCGACGCGAAAGCGGCTGCAAAGGAAGCTGCGATTAGGGCAGCCATAAAATCCGAGAAGGAACCACCACTGGATATCAAACTTCCCGCCACGCCCGAAGAGACCGAGAAAATGCTGAAGACCGCGCAGGAAGATATTCAGGAGGAGACGGTTGTTCTCGACAAGTTGAACAAGGAGCTTGTGGATACTCCCGTCGAACAGCAAGCAGATAAACAAAAGGAAATCGATCGTCTAACTGCGAGCCTCGAGACATTGCGAAGAGATGCGAGAGCTCTTCAGGATCATCTGCAAATACTTCGCGGAAAGTCACAGGCAGAAACTCCACCTCCGCC
The DNA here is from genome assembly GCA_035272765.1 of Candidatus Acidiferrum sp. Classification (GTDB taxonomy): domain Bacteria; phylum Acidobacteriota; class Terriglobia; order Acidiferrales; family UBA7541; genus Acidiferrum. The sequence continues at coordinate 70,941 of DATEQG010000076.1, read as the reverse complement.
GCCCTCCGCGCCTTCCACTCCACCGTCGCCGCAGGCTCCTCAGTAGATTCCGCCACACACAGGTCGCTGCTTCGGATGGAAGCGCTCCTGCGTGCCTAGAGCAGGGCCGCGCTGTATAATGATTGGATGCGTAACAGCCAGGGAAGCGCGCAGATGCATGGCACCACAGTTCTGTGCGTGCGCAAGGACAACAAGGCCGTGCTGATCGCCGATGGGCAAGTGACAATGGGCGACCACGTCATGAAGCACACGGCGCGGAAAACACGCCGTCTTTACAACGACAGAGTCATCGCCGGTTTTGCGGGATCTACTGCCGATGCGATCTCGCTCTTCGAGCGTTTTGAAGGCAAGCTCCAGGAACACTCCGGTAATTTGCAGAAGGGCGCCGTCGAGCTCGCCAAGGAGTGGCGCAAGGACCGGGCGCTGAGGCATCTTGAGGCGCTGCTTATCGTCGCGGATGCAAAATCCACGTTTCTGCTTTCTGGAAACGGCGATGTCATCGAACCGGATGATGGATTGTGCGCCATCGGCTCCGGCGGGACTTACGCGCTGGCCGCGGCGCGCGCCTTGATCAAGCATTCGAAGCTGGGTGCAAAGGATTTGGCCATGGAAGCGATGCGCATCGCCAGTGAGATTTGCATTTACACCAACGCGAACTTTACAGTCGAGGAACTTTAGGGGGCGCGCGATAATACGCCTACTCGTTTTCGTGCATCAAACGGATTGCACACAGGGGATTCGTGCGCAAAGGGATTGGACACTTCATGGCCAGCAAGACCGATAAAGAAATCATTTACGCGCCCGGCGGCAACGGAGCCGCGCCCGCGGAAGAAGAGCAGCTTCTCCCCGCTCTCGACGATATGACTCCGCGCGAAATTGTCGTGGAGCTCGACAAATATATCGTCGGGCAAAACGCAGCCAAGCGCGCTGTTGCTGTTGCATTGCGCAATCGCGTCCGCCGCCAAAAACTCCCGCCGGAAATAGCCGAGGACGTCCTTCCCAAAAATATTTTGATGATTGGTCCCACGGGTGTCGGCAAGACGGAGATCGCCCGCCGTCTGGCGCGGCTGGCCGGCTGTCCCTTCGTGAAAGTCGAAGCCTCGAAATATACCGAAGTCGGCTACGTGGGACGCGATGTGGAATCGATGGTCAGAGATCTTGTGGAAACATCCATCGACATGGTTCGAGAAGAAAAGCTCGATGAAGTGGCCGACCGCGCGGAACAGGCTGCCGAAGAGCGTGTTCTGGACCTCCTGCTTCCTCCGTCTCCGCCACCCGCTCCTGGCACGACGGAGGCGGAAGCCGCGGCGCAGCGAGAGCAGACGCAGCGCACGCGTGAAAAGCTCCGCGCTCAGCTTCGAGAAGGCAAGCTCGATCAGCGCATGGTCGACCTAGAAGTCCGCGAACGCTCCATGCCTTCGTTTGAAATCATCTCGAATCAAGGCGTCGAGGACATGGACGTCAATATGAAAGACATGTTCTCCAACCTCTCCGGGCTTTTTGGCCAGCAGAAAAAGAAGCGGAAGATGTCCGTCGCCGACGCATTCGAATACCTGATTCAAGAGGAAGAAAACAAGCTGCTCGATATGGACCAGGTCACGCGCATTGCCGTCGAGCGTGCCGAGCAGATGGGCATCATTTTTATCGACGAGATCGACAAGGTCGCCGGACGCGAATCCGGGCACGGGCCGGATGTTTCCCGTGAGGGCGTTCAGCGGGACATTCTGCCGATCATCGAAGGCACTACCGTCAACACGCGCTACGGCATGATTCGCACGGACCACATTCTGTTCATCGCCGCGGGTGCTTTCCATGTTACAAAACCGTCCGACCTCATTCCCGAGTTGCAAGGGCGCCTGCCGATTCGCGTGGAGCTGCAATCCCTGAAGGAAGAGGATTTCATTCGCATTCTGACCGAGCCGAAGAACGCCCTCATCAAGCAGTACGTTGCGCTTTTAGAGACCGAAGGCGTCAAGCTGAACTTTACCGAGGACGCCGTCGCGGCTATCGCACGCTTTGCCACCAGCGTAAACGAGTCGACCGAAAACATCGGCGCGCGGCGCCTGCATACAATTCTCGAAAAGGTTCTTGATGAACTTTCCTTTGAAGCGCCAGACCTGAAAAAGAAGAATGTCAAGGTTGATGCTGCGTATGTCACCAAACAACTTGCGGATATCGTCAAGAATCAGGATTTGAGCCGCTATATCCTGTAAACTCCGAAAATGGAAATTCGAAATTTGCGGAACGCCATCTCGCGCGACATTGAGCACGCCCGCTTTGCGAATTTCGCTTTTCGAGTTTTGGTGCTCGTGTTTCTCTTTGCCGCCGCTTGTGGCGCGCCCGGCGTGCCTACTCCCCCTGCTCCGCCGGTTCCGGTGACGGTTGCGGACCTCGCCGCGCATCAGGCCGGTGATGGAGTGCAGGTTATTTTCACGTTGCCGGGCAAGACCATAACGGGCGATCGTCTCGCAACCCCGCCGGCGGTCGAAATTGTCCGGGGCGAGCCGAAGCCCGATGGTTCGCCCGACGCAAAATCATTCCGCGTCGTTTACACAATTCCGGGTTCGGTCGTGGAGAATTACGTCTCCGAAGGTCACGTGAAATTCATCGACCCGGTTGCGCCAGCGGAAACTCGCGCACATCCAGGGGGCACGCTCGTTTATGTCGTCCGGACGCGGGCCTCCAAAAAGCGCGCATCAGGAGATTCCAATGTTGTTTCTGTCCGCATGTACCCTGTGCCGGAGCCCATCGCGAAGCTGGAGGCGCGTGTCACCGAGCCAGCGATTGAGTTGAGCTGGACGGCTCCCACACGCACATCCGGCGGCGATCCGCTCAGCGCCTTTTCCGGCTATCGAATTTACCGCGGCGAACTCGATCCTGCGTCAGCCGAGGTTGCTTCCGCGGATCTGTCCAAAGCCAAATGGAAGTTGCCGCTCGCTTTGCTGGCTCCCTCGGACGAAAGCAATTACCGCGACACCCTTTTCGACTTTGGCAAAACTTATGCCTATATCGTCAGAAGCGTCGTGCTTGTGGATGGCAACCCGCTTGAGTCCACGGACTCCGGCCCCGCGATCGTTTCGCCCCGCGACACCTTTCCTCCCGCCGCTCCGCAAAATCCGGTCGCCGCCGTTCTCTCCGGTGCCACACCCGGTTCCGTCCTCGTGGACCTCTCGTGGTCCATAAATCTTGAAACCGACCTTGCCGGCTACCGCGTCTATCGAAGTGAGCAACAGGACACGCGCGGACCGCTTATTACACCCGAACTGTTGCTTGCACCGGCGTATCGTGATACGTCTGTGGAGCCCGGCCACCGCTACTGGTACTCTGTGACTGCCGTCGATCGCGCTGGCAATGAAAGTGACGCCAGCGTGGCTGTCGCGGTCGATGTCGCGAAACCTTCTCCGTAGCTCCGGGTTTTACTTAAGATCTATCTTGGGAGCGCGTCGTTTGATGACCGTTCGTGCATACTTGTCCGCTTACGAGTCGTACCACCTTTTGCGGAACGCTTCGGTTCGCACGGGTATCTACGTTGGGATCGTTCTCTCCACTGTGTTCAGCGGATGGGTGATCCTCGCCAATGATGTTCCGTCCCTCGATCGCTTTGCGCTCGCGCGTAATCTAGCCGCCGTGGCTCTTCTTGGTCTTATCGCTTTGTTTCCTGTTCTGCGATTTTGGCGTATGCCGGGTAATTTGCTGGCTTCGAGCCTTGTCGCGTGGGTCCTTTTCAGTGCGGCTTATCGCGTTCTCTGTATGCGATTCGGAGGCCTTGAGGAGCGTTCCAGCGCCGTTCAAGTCTTCGTGCTTGGCGCTGTACTCTACATGCTCGTGGTTACTCTTTCCTGGCTTGGAACCATCATCAGGCGCGCTCGCGCGTCGCACGTATCTCATCCGAATCATCATCCGAGTTGATTCCGAATGAAATTCTGCCGATTTCTTCCAGTTAGTTCGTCGGCGCAACAGCCAGCCTCTGCGCTTTATGGAGCGCTCGAGGGCAATCAGATCCGCGACATTTCCGGTCCACCGTGGAGTTCGTGGTCGTATGGCTCGCGGACCTGGCGGGTCGCGGACGTTCGTCTACTCGCTCCGGCCGATCCCGGCAAAATCGTTTGCGTCGGGCGCAACTACGCCGCGCACGCGGCGGAACTTGGCAACGAAGTGCCCAAGGAGCCGCTCATTTTTCTTAAACCTCCTTCAGCGATCATTGGTCCCGGCGAAGCAATTGTTCTCACGCCGCAATCGCAACGCGTGGAACACGAAGGTGAGCTTGCGCTTGTCGTTGGCCGCCGCTGTTCGCATCTGAAAGATTCGGATGACGCGCTCTCCTATCTCCTCGGCTACAGTTGTCTTAACGACGTCACCGCGCGCGACCTGCAGAAGAGCGACGTGCAGTTCACGCGGGCAAAAGGCTTCGATACTTTTTGCCCCGTTGGCCCGCACATCGAGACAGAGCTCGACCCAACGGACGTCTTAGTGGAAACGCACGTCAACGGCGCGATCCGCCAGTCCGGGAGCACTTCGCTTATGGCTTACCCGGTAGCGTTTCTCGTCCGCTGGATCTCCCGTGTGATGACTCTTTTTCCCGGAGATTTGATAGCCACCGGCACGCCCGCTGGCGTCGGCCCGCTCGTCGCGGGGGACGTTGTGGAGGTTAGCGTCAGCGGTGTTGGCGTGTTGCGCAATCCAGTGCAAGCCCCACACACGTAATTTCGCTACCCTGCCGCTGTTTCGGTAAAATACACATCTGTGGGGCGATTCCCGGAAGAAGGCCGTTGTTTCGTGCATCGTCAGCGTGAGTGGTTGCTACGCATGCATCCGTCACTCCACAATTCATTGGCGTCGTTGGAGATTGCTAGTTGAACCCTCTGTTCGCAGACTGGAAAGTAGTTCTCGCCATGGCTGGTGCCGCCATCGCAGCCATCATCATGATCGCCTACGCGTTCTTTCGGCCGGCGGAAGAGCCCGAGGACGTTGAGCGCAGGCGGCGGCTCCACTTGAATCAGATTGGGCGCATTGCGGAAGGCCAAGTCGTCGAGTTGGCTGAACATCCTCCCGAGCCGCGCGAAGCTCAAAGAAAACTTTTCGGTTCCCGCGCCCGTCCCATCGTTGATTTGAGACCCAGGCACCTGGTCACCTACAGCTACGCGATTTCCGGTGTCACCTATCACACGGCACAGGACATCACGGGACTCGAAGGGCAGATCCGCTTCGAACGGCTCGTCGCCGGCCAGCCCGCCAGCGTGAAGTACGATCCATCGAATCCGAGCGACTCGATACTCGTTGCAGACGATTGGTCTGGCTTGCGCTGAGCCTCGAAGTGCTTGCGCTGAACTTAATTTTGTTTGCTCCAGGCCCCGGAGCCGCACCGCTGAAGTTCCAAAGTTACATTCCGACCTCTCCGGCGCATTCTGCTTTTCGTTCAGTTGCGCTATCCTTCTCGTTGCGGCTTCGATGTGCCGCGCCAGTCCCATGAAGAAGGTCCTAGCCTCAGTTTTCACTACCGTTCTCATCGTTGCGATGACTCTCGGCGCGATGTTCATTCTCGTGCAAGCCACGGATTACGTCACTTCACGGGAGTCGCCCCTCCAGCGCGCGCTTGCGATTTGTGCGGAGCTGCTTCTCGGCGTCGTCCTGCTGCTCGGCACAGTTTGGCTTGCCACACATCTTGCCGTTCGAATCTTCTCGAAAAATGAGCCTGCTCCTCCCGGAGGAAAGCTTGCCTGAGAAAAACGCCGCCGCCAGCGCTAAAGAAAAGCATCACAACCGCATGGAAGAGCTCCACCGCCAATCCGCGGAAGCCGAAGCAGGCGGCGGCCCTGAACGTCGTGAGCGCGAACACAAAGCCGGCAAGCTCGCCGCGCGCGAACGCATCCATTTGCTCCTCGACGAAGGTACCTTCGAAGAGCTGGACAAGTTTGTGCGCCACGGTTGCGTCGATTTTGGAATGCAGGAGCAGCGCCCCGCCGGCGACGGTTTCGTTACCGGGTTTGGCCGGATAGACGGACGCCTCGTCTATGTTTTTGCGCAGGACTTCACCGTCTTCGGCGGCTCGCTCTCGGAAGCCAACGCGCGGAAAATCTGTAAGATCATGGATCTAGCCATGCGCGCCGGTGCGCCGGTGATTGGCCTCAACGACTCGGGCGGCGCCCGTATCCAGGAAGGCGTCGCCTCGCTCGCGGGTTATGCGGATATTTTTTTGCGCAACACGCTCGCCAGCGGCGTGATCCCGCAAATCAGCGCCATCATGGGTCCATGCGCTGGCGGCGCGGTGTACTCTCCCGCGATTACCGATTTTATTTTTATGACGCGCGAGACTTCCTACATGTTCGTCACTGGGCCTGACGTCATCAAGACCGTCACCCACGAGGAAGTCACCAAGCAAGAGCTCGGCGGTGCCATGACCCATAACGAAAAGAGCGGCGTGGCCCACTTTGTTTCCGCGGGCGATGCCGATTGCCTCGCCATGATTCGCGAACTGTTGAGTTTTCTACCTTCGAATAATGTCGACGATCCGCCGCGCCGCCAATCCTCGGATTTGCCGGAGCGCCGCGAAGAATCCTTGAACTCGCTCGTCCCAGACGAGCCTCAAAAACCCTACGACATGAAGGACGCCATTCACGCCATAGTGGATGACGGCTACCTATTCGAGGTCCACGAGCACTTCGCGAAAAACATTGTTGTAGGTTTTGCGCGTCTCGACGGACGGCCTGTCGGCATCGTCGCGAATCAGCCTGCATTTCTCGCCGGGGTCCTTGATATCAACGCCTCCCTCAAAGGCGCGCGCTTTGTACGCTTTTGCGACGCCTTCAATATTCCGCTGATCACCTTCGAAGACGTCCCCGGTTTTCTGCCAGGTACACAACAGGAGTTTGGCGGCATCATCAAACACGGCGCGAAATTACTTTTTGCGTTCGCGGAAGCCACCGTTCCCAAAATCACTGTCATCACGCGCAAGGCGTACGGCGGAGCGTATTGCGTCATGGCCAGCAAGCACATCCGCACCGACGCCAACTTCGCGTGGCCCTCGGCTGAAATCGCCGTGATGGGGCCAGAAGGCGCAGTGAACATCGTTTACAAGCGCGAACTGGACAAAGCTCCTGAGTCCGATCGCGAACGTCTTCGCCAGGAAAAAATCGCCGAGTTTCGCGACCGCTTCGCGAACCCGTTCGTCGCAGCCGAAAAGGGCTACATCGACGCCATTATTGAACCGTCCGAAACGCGTCCTCGTATCATCACAGCGCTCCGCGCCCTCGAAAACAAGCGCGACACCAATCCCCGCAAAAAACACGGCAATATTCCTCTCTGAGCGCGGCCAATACCTCCTGACTCTGCTAGAATGCACGCTAAGAAGCATGAGTTTACTTCGGTGATCGAGAAGCGTGGCCGCTGGTGTGTTGCCTACGTCGAAGAAATTCCAGGTGTCAACACGCAAGGGCGCACTCTGGCTCAAGCGCGGCGGAATTTGGAAGAAACGCGGACTTTGGGGATCGAGGCTAACTGCGAGTTGGCTGCAAAACACTGCATCTCTGCATTTGTGAAAACTCCATACAATTAGACACCACGGCCGCGTCTGCGGCTTGGCGGCGATACCCCTCGTGCTAAAATCCCCGAGCAACACCAAAGGTCATGTTCCGGAAAATCCTGATTGCCAATCGCGGCGAAATCGCCGTGCGCATCCTGCGTGCCTGCCGCGAGCTGGGCATTCGCTGCGTAACAGTTTTCAGCGAAGTCGACCGCAAATCGCTCCACGTTCGTCTTGCCGACGAGGCCTATCCCATCGGCCCGGCTCCTTCGCGTGAAAGCTATCTCTGCATTGAAAAAATAATCGATGTCGCGCGCCGCTCCGGCTGCGATGCCATCCATCCAGGGTATGGTTTCCTTGCGGAAAACGCCGCGCTACCGCGTGCTTGCACGGCGGCGGGAATCACTTTTATTGGCCCGAGCGCCGAAGCCATGGAAGCGCTCGGCTCAAAAACCGCCGGCCGCCAGCTCGCTCGCCGCTCCGATGTGCCAACTGTACCCGGCGCAAACGATCCCATCGAAAATCCTGACGATGCGCAGGCTCTCGCACAAAACATGGGCTATCCCGTTTTGCTAAAAGCCGTCGCTGGCGGAGGAGGCAAAGGCATGCGCGTCGTCACCCGCGACGCCGAGTTTGCGCCCGCCTGGCGCGATGCTTCTTCAGAAGCTCTGAACGCCTTCGGCGATGCGCGTCTGTACCTCGAAAAATATTTGGAAAGGCCTCGCCACATCGAAATTCAAATTTTGGCGGACGCCCACGGCCGTGTCGTTTCTCTCGGCGAGCGCGAATGTTCGGTTCAACGGCGCCACCAAAAAGTAATTGAAGAGGCTCCTTCGCTCGTCATCACGCCTGAGTTGCGCAAGAAAATGGGCGACGCTGCCGTCCGCCTTGCGCGGGCTGGTGGATACGTCAACGCGGGCACCGTGGAATTTCTTGTCGACGCCCATCTCAATTTTTATTTTCTCGAAGTCAATACGCGCCTGCAGGTCGAGCATCCCGTTACGGAGCAAGTCACGGGCCTCGACTTGGTCAAGCTGCAAATCGCCATCGCCGCGGGCCATCGCCTCCCCTTCGCCTGGGAGACCATCACGCCGCGCGGCCACGCGATGGAGGTGCGCCTCTACGCCGAAGATCCGGACAATAATTTTTTCCCCTCGCCTGGAAAAATCCTTTCGCGCCATGCGCCGAGCGGCCCCGGCATCCGTCTCGATGAAGGAGTCTACGAAGGCTGGACCGTCCCGATGGACTACGATCCCCTGTTGAGCAAGTTGATCGCCTGGGGCAATAGCCGCGAGGAGACCATCGCTCGCCTCCGCCGTGCCCTCGAGGAGTACATCGTCACAGGTATAAAAACCAACGCTGGGCTTTTTCGCCGCATTCTTGCCGAGCCGGATTTTCTTCGTGGAGAAATCCACACCAAGTGGCTCGACGAATTGCTTCAGCGCTCTCCATCCCCAGCGCGCGCCCCGCACGAGGATCCTAAAATGGACCGTGCCCCGGATGCCGCGGCCATCGCCGCTGCTCTATGGCAAGCGAATCATTCGGAAAAGTCCTCACACCAGTCTTCCTCAAGCCAGGATTCCTCTCCATCTTCTCGTTGGAAGCAAGAAGGCCGGCGCCAACAATTGGATCGCCTGCCATGAAGTTTGAAGTCCACCTTACAGGCCCGTCCGGCAAGAAACTCCGCACCGTCGAACTCGAACGCGACGCGAACCGCTGGAAAATTGTGCTAGACGGCCAACCTGTTAAGGCCGACCCCGTCGAAATCGACTCGAACACGCTCTCCCTTCTGCTCGAAGGTCAATCCTATGAAGTTCGCATCACGCCGTTGCCGGACGGTGCGCTCGAACTCCAGACCAGTTTGCAGGAGTTCACCGCCGAAGTTGTCGATCCTCGCGCGTGGCGCGGCAGACGTCATGGCGTACTCGAAGCGGAAGGCCGCCAGCAAATCGTCGCTCCCATGCCCGGCAAGATTGTCCGTCTCCTCGTGGAAGCGGGGGACAGAGTCGAAGCTGGCCAGGGCTTGCTTGTCGTGGAAGCAATGAAGATGCAGAACGAAATTCGCTCGCCGAGAGGCGGAACCGTGGAGCGGCTTCATGTAAAGGAAGGTCAGCCCGTCAATGCGGGTGAGGTGCTCTGCATCGTTTCCTGAGCCGCCATGGTGAATTCGTAGACCAACGTTTCGGCGAGGGATGGGCAGCAATCAGACGTAGTCGCTGCATTCAAATTGCTCGCTCTAACTCTTTCCACGCGGCTCTCCTGCATAACCTTGGCGAGCTGCAACGCCGCACGGTGGTAGCATTAAGAGGAAAAGATACTGCGGGAATATTTCGATTAAGAATTAATGCCCAGATGATTTGGCGGGGAAATCCGTTTTTGCCGCATCCGGCAGCTTGCCTGCGGCTTCGATCACTTGTTGCGCGAGATAGTTTGTCACGCGCGCATCGTCCCGCGCGATGGTGAGGTAGGCAGCGCGCAGCAATTGTTCCTTGTGGTTGCGCAGAGTGTCTCGAATCGTCTGCTGCACTTGAGGGTCGGTAATGTTCCGCTGCCCGGGCGATTCTCGCGAGATGAGCTTCAAAATCACAATCCGCGGTCCATCCTTCGACGGAATCGGGAGCGGCGGACTTACTTGCCCTGGCTTCATACCCATCACAACCCTCTTCAAACTCGGATCAGACTGGTTCAGGGCCGATTCCGGCACGTACCCCAAATCTCCGCCCATGGCCGAAGAGTTCATGTCCTCGGAATAGTCCATCGCCAGTTGCGCGAAATCTGCCCCGCTGTTTAGTTTATCCTCGAGCATTTTCACTTTGCGCTCGGCTTCGACCTCGTTGGTTGCGTCGTCATTCTTCAGGTTGCGTATCTGTGCTTCCTTGCGCGGGGTCACGACGATTTCGGATATCCGGTAGCGAGGCTCCGCGACATTGAATTGCGCTTTGTTCGCATTGTAAGCGTCGGTGACGTCCTGGTCCGTTATGGATATTTTGGCCACCACTTCACGGTTCAACAGTTTCGTGATGGAGAGCTGCCTCCGCAGATCGCGTTTCAAATCGTCCACCGAGACGCCACGATCCTTCAACTGTTTTTGGAACTCGTCTTCCGTGTAGGGGCTCTTCAGCTCGGTGAATTTATCTTCCACCTCGCCGTCGCTCGCTTCCAGGTTTAGCTTCTTTGCGCGCTCCAGCAGAATCTCGTTGTTGATCAGTTCGTCCAGGACATTGAGTTTAAGCGACAGCGCTTCTTCTTGCGAAGGCTCCTGCCCCTCCGGATTCACGCGCGTCCGGTAATACTTGTCTACATCATCGCGCTTGATTTCTTGTCCGTTCACCACCGCCCACACGTCCGGCGATGGCTGCGCCTTCTGTTTGCAGCCCGCGCCCATCGCGAATGCCATGGCCACCACGGGCAATAGCATCGCCGCGCGGGCCATCTCTTTCGTAGGGCTGTGTGGACGCACAGCCGCGCCAATTTTGGCATGCGAAGAGTTCAAGGTGTGGTGCTCAGGCCGCTTTCTTCACGCGGCCCTCGCGGATGCAGGCCGTGCAAACTCGAACATGCTTCCTCGTGCCGTCCACCACTGCGCGGACGCGCTTCAGGTTCGGATTCCAACGCCTGCGCCTTGTATTGTTCGCGTGACTGATCACATTGCCAAAGTGCGGCCCTTTGCCGCAAAGTTCACACTTCAGTGCCATTTTTTCCCTACTTAGGCTGTCTGTAGCAGCCAGAAATTTGCTCTAAGAAGTTGCAATACTGAGCCCTCCATTCTAGCAGACGGCTTACCCCCGGCAAAGCCTGCCTTTTGTTCGCCACCGCTCAAGATTCGCGGCCGGATGGCGCAAGCCAGAAATCTTCGCGCTAGCGAAGTAGAAACGATGGAGATCCTGTGCACTCAGCTTGCAGAGCGGACCCGTTTTCACAAGCCTCCAATCCCACGCTCATGATCCTATTTGGACCCATTCGGGTGGCCATCTTAGAGCCATCGCGGGAGGTCATTCCAGCCACAACATCCCCTACCGATTTGGGTTTATCAATACAGGGGTTTGCCAGGCCCTCTCGCATCGATTTTAAAGGGCGCGCCCCTGCCCGAGTCTGGGCCACGGCCTGAATGCGAGGGCGCAACTTTGCGCGGGGTCTTTGCATCTAATTTGACGATAGGTCATTCTATTTCAGTAGTTTACGGATATGCACCTGTCCTTTAGTGCTGGCTTTTATTTGCCTAAAGCACTATTACCCCAGTCCCTACAACGTTCCCTTGATTCACTCCAGAGGGCTAAACTTGTATCTAGAACCTTCGGCAGAGAGGAGACCGATCGCGGTGCCCAAGCTCACCACAATGCGCTCTTCCATCGCATCGGCCGGAGCTGTGCCTGCCCGTGCGCGAATCCGGTTCGGGTTAATCGCGGTTCTAGTACTCCTCGTCGCTTGTGTGGCTGCTTCCCCCGCCTATGCAGACGTTGGCGTCCTTCTCAACGAGTCCTTGGACACCAGTCTCGCCCGGATTACAGGCTCCGGGCATAGCGCTGTGTATTTCTCGCGGATCTGCGCGGAATCGCCAGTCAAACTCCGCCTATGCCGTCCTGATGAGCAAGGTTCGGTTATGAGCAACTACACCACTCTCGGAGAGGATCAGCCCTTCGAGTGGAATATCGTTCCTCTTTCCGTTTATCTATACGGCGTCGAGGATCCGCAAAACCGGCCGCTTTTCGGCTCGCAAAAAATCAAGCATGCCCTCGAGGAAAGGTACCGCACGAACTTTTTGTCCGGCTATTGTGACAGCCCCACGTGCCGCAAGAGCGGCAAAGCCGAGTGGCGCGAAATGGTTGGCGCCACGCTTGAGCGCAGCATCTATATTTTCGTTGTCGAGACCTCTGTCGAGCAGGACCGCGCTCTGATCGCGGAATTCAATTCTCGCCCCAATCAGAACCACTTTAACGGAATCACGCAAAATTGCGCATCGTTCTCCCGTCGCGTCATCAACACCTACTATCCGCACGCCGCTAGGGCCGACTATCTGAACGACTTTGGCTTGATCACTCCGAAAGCCATAGCCCGCTCCTTCACGCGCTTTGGCGAACGGCATCCAGAAGCCCATCTTCGTGTCCTCCATTTCGCGCAGCTACCAGGCACTATCAAGCGCAGCACCGAGTGCCGCAACGGAACCGAGCAGTTGTACCACTCCAAGAAACTCCTGGTGCCCATGATCCTTTTTGCGGACCACGAACTGCCCTTCATGGCGGCTTCTTATCTGCTTACTGGGCGTTTCAACCCAGAACATGAACTAGAGCAGCACCCCACGGCCGAAGCGTCGGACATCAAGCAGGAAATCCGGGACGCCAAAGCGGCGAACGACGTCTCACGCGAAGAGATCCTTGAAGCGGTTGTAAACCGGGAAAGCGAGCAACTCGTTGGAACCGCCAAGGAATGGAAGCAATATCGTGAGGAATTTGGATCCCTGACAAACGATGCGATTAGCCGCGAAATTATTCCTAACTACGATTTTCTCGGCCGTCTCTTCAAATATCTTGATCGCACAGGCGCGCTCTCTGTCGATCCCAACGGAAGCCTGTGGTTGGATCTTTCGCAAGGTGGCAAGCCCTCGAGGCTTGGCCTAAGCGCAAGCAACATTTTTGCTTATGGCAGCGATTCCCAATGGGCCTATGCTGTGATCCTCGCACGCGCCGATCACTACCTGAAGAGCCCCAAGCATAGCCGCGAGATCATGCCGGAATTCAAGAACGATTGGGCCCTCTTGCAGGCGGCCCGTGCCAACAGCACAACTGACACAGCGGCCAGCAATAATTTGCCTTCGGGCAGCGCGCGCGCCACGGCCATCTCCTTTACGCAGATTCAATAACACCCGGTTATGGCAGGTCCTGTGAGTACTAAGGCATTCCTCCCACTCTTTTCTGCCTCCCCGTACTATTTTCTCTCTTCTAATTTTGCGCAACTTTAGTCTTGTCTGGCTCATCTGTACTGATGTAGGTTCCCTGTCGCGGTGCGGCGAATGCTTCCCTCGTTCCGGGTCTTGTTCTTGGTTTCCTCTTTGGTCCTCGTCTCTGGTGAGGCGAGTTCGAAGCCGCAGGCTACTCCTCCAGGCGTTCCCTCTGTTTCACGCGTAATCGTGATTGGATTTGTCGGCGGCTACGTGCGCCATGATGATCGCGTCCATACCGAAGTGCAGTTGGTCGAGCGATTGCACGAAGAATTTGCTTCCGCTGTTTCCGTTCAAACGTTTGAGAATCACCGGGGCAAGGACGCCCACGAGGCGGTCCTTCATCTTTTGGATGCCAATGGCGACGGAAACCTATCGCCCCAAGAAAAGCAGAACGCACGCATCATTATCTTTGGCCATAGTTGGGGCGCCTCAGAAACAGTCGAACTCGCGCGTCAGCTTGAAAAAGACGGCATCCCCGTGGTTCTAACCATCCAGGTCGATAGCGTTTCCAAGAGGGGCGAGAATGACGCTGTGATTCCCGCCAACGTCGCCCAAGCCGTTAATTTTTATCAGCTCGATGGAATGCTCCACGGCCAGCCTGAAATTCGGGCCGCTAATCCTGCGCGCACTCGCATCCTCGGCAATTTCCGCTCTGACTACAAGACGAAGCCCCTCAGTTGCGGCCAATATCCCTGGTGGGACCGCGTGTTCATGAAGTCCCACATCCAAATTGAATGTGATCCTGCTGTATGGAACCAGGTTGAAACACTCATTCGCTCGAATCTGTCCCTGGAAGCTCGTCTGCCATCGCCTAACGAAACCAGTTCTCCCACCTCGCCCTTTAATTGAACGCCTCGCCTATTGCACTTTTAAACCTAACCGCTTCAATCCCTGATAACCGCCGCCCGCGCCCATCCGTCCATATTAGTTGGTGTACCATCCTCTCGAAGGACGCTTCTGAGGAGGCAGCATGAAACGCCGCGAATTTCTCCTTCGCTCCGCCTGCACTGCGGGAGCAGCTTGGCTCCACTCCGGCGCATTCCCGCCCAGTGCTCGTGCCTCAACGCTCAAACCTCTACCGCGTAAATTCAGCGCGTCGGACACCGTTACTCTCGGCAAGACGGGCATCCAAACCAGCCGCTTGGCCATAGGAACCGGCACTGTTGGTTCCGGCCATCATTCTCATCAGACCGCACTCGGCATTCAAGGTCTCTCTGAGCTTCTCCTCAACGGCTACGACCACGGTCTCCGCTTCTTCGATTCCGCCGACAGCTATGGCAGCCATCCGCACGTCGCCCAGGCCCTCAAACATGTCCCTCGCGACAAAGTCACCGTTCTTACCAAAACCTGGGCTCGTGACGCCGCCTCCGCTCGTGCCGATCTTGACCGCTTCCGCCGCGAACTCGGCACGGATCATCTCGACATCTGTTTGATGCACTGTCTCACCGAAGGCGACTGGACCGACCGCTACAAACGCGTCATGGACGTTCTCTCTGAAGCCAAGGAAAAAGGCATCATCCGTGCCCACCGCTGCTCTTGCCACTCCATCGAAGCTCTGCGCGCCGCCACCAAATCCTCCTGGGTCGAAGTCCATCTAGTGCGCATCAATCCCATCGGCACGTTCATGGATTCCGATCCCGACACAGTTGTCAGTGTGATCAAGGAGATGCGGGCTAGAGGGAAGGGCATCATCGGCATGAAGATTCTCGGCCAGGGTGCTATGCGTGACCGCCAGGACGAGGCTCTGAATTTTGCACTCTCATTGAATCTTCTTGACGCTTTCACCATCGGCGCCGAGAGCAAAGCGGAACAAGAAGACCTGATCCGCCGCATCGCTGTTGCTTGACAACATTTTTCAAGAGGGGGCCTTCTCCTGAACGTGTCATCCCAAGCGGAGCGACCAAAGGTTCCGGCCTCGTCGGAAGGGGTCTGTTTTTGTCCGTTCTGTATCAGATCAAAATCTGCTGGCGCTCTCTTACGTATCCAGCCCAATCAACCGCATCAACTCCAGCGCGTTGCTTTTCTCCACCACTCCTTCGCGGAGTTTGTAATCAAATCGCATCTTCCCGTCCACCACCTGATCCTCGAGATGCATATTGCGCATAACATTTCCCGCTGCCGCCGCAATTTCCGTCAACGCCAGATCGTGCGTCGTCACAATCCCTATCGCACGCCGCTTCAGCAACCCCTGGATCAACCCTTCCGCTCCGATTCGCCGGTCCTTCGAGTTCGTTCCCTCCAGCAACTCGTCAAACAAGAACACCATCGGCACCGGCCCATTCGCGCCGTCAAAGACTTTCCGGATGTGCAGAATCTCCGTATAAAAACTCGACCGCCCTTCTTGCAATGAATCCGTGCTCCGAATCCGCGTCCCAATCCTAAGCGGCGTCAACCGCAGCCGCACTCCGCGAATCGGTGCGCCCGCCATCGCCAGCACCGTGTTGATACCCACCACGCGCAATAAAGTGCTCTTCCCGGACATATTCGACCCGCTCACCAGGAGCACTCGGGTCTGCGCATCGAGCCTCACGCTGTTCCGCACACACTTCTCGCCCGCGATTAGCGGATGCCCCAGCTCCTCGCCCTCAAAAAATCCCAGCCCCTCTTCCGCGCTCAGAAATTCTGGGAAGGGATCAGCGGGATGCTCATACGAGTACGCCGCGAGGGAAAGCAGCGCCTCAATCTCTCCCGTCAACTCCGCCCACCGGCGCAACTTCGCCCCCCAGCGCAGCCTCCAGGCTTCCGCCGCCACCCCCACCTGCACGCTAAAAAGAAATGGCAGCTCGGACATCTTTGCCAGCACACCGTCGCTCGCGTCGATCCAATAAACGATCCGCGCGAATCTTCGAATCGCTCGCGAAGCCGGCTCGCTCTCACCCTGAAGTTCCGCCGCAAACCCCCGCAATTGTGGGGAGACAAACGGCTCCCGCTCCAACCGTTCCAAAATATCCGAAAAAAGCAGTAACCCTTCCGCGTTGCAATCCACTCCCTCGATCACGGTGTGTGCTCGCCGCCGTAGCCACGCAAGAACAACAGCTTCCACCACAAAAACGCTCAAAAGCGGCCACAGCGTTGCAGTCTCTAAGTAGTAGAAGATTCCTACACCCGCCGCAATCGCCAGCAAAGCGGCCAGGACGCGCCAGGCTCCACCAGGCAAAATCGATTTCCCCTCCGCCCACTCCACCAAGGATTCCGGATTCAGCCGGGCTCTTAAAGCCTCCCCGGTCACGGCCAAGTCTTCCCGCAAATCCAGCTTCGCGCGCAGCTCTTCGATCAATTTCTGCCGCTCGAGAATCGCGCCAATCTCCGATCCCTCGCACAACCAATTTGCCAGCCGGCTTTCTCCCATCGGCAGTCGGGCCGTCGAAAGCAATTCAAACAAGCACCCGGGCCCAAAGAGATCCAAATCCTCCGCATACACATGATTGGCATCCCTAAAACGCTCACCCGTTTGCCCACTCCCAGCCCATCGGTCCTCGATTCGCGAAATCCCTTTGCGATAAAACTCCGCCGCTGTGTTCGCCCGCGTCTTCGCACGCAGGACGCCTCCGTGCAATATCGCCAATAATCCATAAACGGCAATCGGCGCGATCAACCAATAAGCCGGCGCCAGCTGTTTTGACAACACAATCCACAACAGCAACAATCCCGCGGCAATCACCGCCAACTTTGCGTACCCCACACGCAAGTGCACGCGATCTTTTTCTGCCATCACACTCAGATATTTTTCCAGCCGCTTCGCGTACTCTGCCTTTGGCTCGGCCACATTCCCTCTCAAAACATCCATCCGGCAGCGCGTCGCGGTGCCGCACATCGAGTCTATCCTTTATCCTACGTCCGAGCATCCGGCCTCGGCATTCCGCTGCAATGACAAGACCACCACAGACGTGCACGATGGATGGGATTGGCAGGGTGAGCAAAGACGGGCGGATGAGACGAGAGGGCCACGGCATGCCGTGCCCCTACGGGATGCCAACAACCCACCCTCCTTTCATACCAGCGCGAATTGCAATAGTGGTACGCTGCCCTTGTGCCAAACGCACCACCACGGACCCGCAAGCGCCGAGCGATTGCTACGCTGATTCTGGCGTTCTGCGCTTCCGCCCTCCTCGCTCCCGCACAGACTCTTTCCCCCGACGAAGTTCGCCTCAGCAGCCGCCCTTACCAACCACGACCGATTCTTCGCTCAGAGAGCCGCCTGGTTCAGCTCGAAGTGGTCGTCCGCGACAGCCATGGCCGTGCTGTCTCCGGCCTGACGAAAGACAACTTCGCCGTATTCGACTCCGGTACCAAGCGTGACCTCGCAGCGTTCTCCGTCGATACATTAACTCCGCCTGCGGACACCTCTACGTCGTCTCCTAGCCCCGCGCCAGAAACACCGGCGCAGCCCATCGCACCCACGCCGAAATTGCTCAGCCAGAATCCCGCTATCGGCAGATGGATTGGCCTCCTCTTCGACGACATCAATACGGCGCCAGGCGACCTGGCGCACACAAAAATCGCGGCTTCGCGCTTTATCAAGGAAGCCATTGGGAGCGGCGACCGCATCGCGGTATTTACTACATCCAGTGGTATGACAAGCGGGTTCACGAACGATTCGGCGGCCATCCTCGCCGCGATGACAAAGTTGCAATCTCATCCCCATATATCGCCCGGCGGAATGACGCGCTGCCCGAGAATGACTGCCTACGAGGCCTATCAGATCATTAAAGGCGATCCGTCCGCCATGAAGGCGAAGGTCTTGGAGGCGTGTACCTGTGGAGGAAGCGCAGGTTGCCCTGCGCTAGAAATGGTACCCGACAGCGGTTTCATGAACCTTACACCGACCAACCCGAACGGCGGCTATAGTGTCCCCACCTACGTCCTCGACCCCATAGTCGCGCAGGCGCAGCAGACATGGGATCAAGCACGCGTTTCTTCGCAGGTGACCCTCGATGCCATCAAACGCAGCCTAGATCAGCTTGCCAGAATGCCTGGCAAACGAATGTTGCTGCTCGCGTCGTCTGGTTTTCTTTCGAACACGCTTGACCAAGAGCAAGATTCCATCATCAACGAGGCCTTGCGCGCTAGCGTAGTCATCAACTCGCTCGATGCCAAGGGCCTGTACGCAGAAGCGCCTGGCACGCCGCTCAACGAGACCTCGGAATCCGTCGAGCTTCCGGTGAGCACAATGGTATTCGAGATGAGGACGCTCGGTGACCGCCTCGAAGAGCTCGATTCCTCGATGGCTCGATTCGCCGAAAGCACCGGCGGCCTCCTTTTCCGTAACAACAACGACCTCGACCTCGGTTTTCACCAGCTCGGTCTCTTGCCCACTTGCATGTACCTGCTCGGATTCACGCCGTCAGAAGACGGCAAGCACCACAAGATCAAAGTTGATTTGAAGAACGCAAGCCACGATTTCGTGCAAGTCCGGCCGGGCTATTTTGCTCCTGCGAAAACATCCAGCGACCAGTCCAGCCCGGTCGACAAAATGGATGTTCTGATGAGCGGCACCAACGAAGAGAACGAACTCCCCGCTACCCTCAGCGAGAAACTCGGCACGGCCAAAACAGGCGGCCCGCAACTCACGATCCTGTCCCACGTTGATATTCAAAAGCTTGCCTTCGAGCAGCAGAAAGACCGTCACGTTCAGAAGCTCACTTTTGTGGCCGCGCTCTTTGACTCGCAGGGCAATTTCGTTACGGGCATGCAAGCCAATATGGAACTCGCTCTGAAGCCCGAAAGTTTCGACCACTTTTCCAAAACCGGCGTCAACGGCGTCATGCAGCTGGAAGTTCCTCCCGGCACGTATCGGCTCCGCATCCTCGTTCAGGAATCCCTTCATGGCACCCTTTCCGCCACCACCAAAATCCTGCAAATCCCATAGGGGCACGGCCCTTCGAGGTTCGCGGTAAACATACCGTGCTCTTCTGCTCAGTTCGTGTCCAATCCTGTGTCGTCTTTTTCCCCTTGAATTCTTCGGCCAACGCGCACCGCCGTTTTACCCCACGGCGGATTGCAAAAGTGCTACGCTCCCCGAATGCTACGCAGTCAGCCCACCGCTCGGAACGCATTTATCCGGATGCTCGCCCCCACGTCACACGCAATCCTCGCGTCGATGCTTGCGACTGTCCTGCTGATGATTCCCGTTTCGCCCGCTGCACAACAATCGGCAGACGTCGAGAAGAAACTCAAGAACCGGAGCTTGAACTGGAACCCTCCCGCGCTGGACGCGCCCGTCCGTTCGCTTGCTTCAACGCCGCCCTGCGAACTTGCCGAGGTCCTCAAGCAAGCGGCCGCGCGCGAGAGTGAGCAGGTAGCCAATCTCCAAAACTTCACGGCGCAGGAAAAGATCGAATATCGGACTTCTGACGTTCAGAACATGGTCCGAGATAGCGGTTCCGAATCGTTTGACTATATTGTTGTCTTCCAGCAGTCCCCCGGGGGGCTGGTTTTCGAAGAGAAACGCAATCCCAGGCACGGAGAAGGCGTGTCTCCTGCCGCGACGCAAGACATGGGTCTGCCAGAGATGGTCCTGATTTTCCTCCCCAACATGCAGGATGATTACGAAATGAGCTGTGAAGGCGCGGTCGAATGGCACGGTCAGCTTACTTGGGTAGTTCGTTTCCAGCAGCGTAGAGACAAACCTAGCCGGACGTTTTCTTTCCGCGTCGACAACCTCGTTTATCCGGCCAGACTAAAGGGACGGGCTTGGATTGCGTCCGATACCGGCGAGGTCATACACATGGAGATAGGGCTGATGGAGGGAGTTCCAGCGGTAAGAGTACGGAATTCATATCTCTCGATCGACTACGCTCCAGTCCAATTCCAGACCGAACCTGTAAAAATATGGCTGCCGAAGCTTGTCGACAGCTTTCACGACTTTAGTGACCACCGAACCATAATCTTTCACACTTTCACCGATTTTCTGCTGTTCTCCGTCCAGACCGACCAAAAGATCGAAAAGCCTAAGCAACCGTAACTCTCCAAACGATGAGTTGTTCGTCGTTCCGTCGTTGCTTCTTCACGTCGCTGCCTCATTACTTCAGATTTTGACCCAGCTCCACTCTTTCGAGTACGGAACGCGGCTCATTCGGTAACCGGACTTCGCCCCGGTGACGACGTGATCGCTCCAGTTGAATCCGACGCCTGCTTTCGGATCGTAAAGCCCCGGCTCTTCGGAAAAACACATGTTCTTCTTCAGAACTGTGTAGTCGCCAAGCGAGAGATACGGCGGCTGGTGTCCCTCCGACCCTTCTCCATGTGCGGGCCGATGGTAAATGTAGTCTTGCACTCCCTGCGCTACCTGGTACTTGTGAATCTCAAACGCGACGCTCGAGCACGTCGCGCCTTCTTCCTGCAATTCCACCTGCATGTCGCACGTGTGCTGGCTCACTTCCCAGAGCTTTCGCATGTGCGCATCAAACTGGCCCGCATTGTCCGCGAGGATGTACATGCGGTAGTTTTCGCCGCCGTGTCCGCCGATGTAAGCGTCGCCATCGACCTGCAACGGCATGTTCCGCTGGATGCGGTTGAACCGCGGCTGGTTCGGATGCGGGTACGCGCACAAGCGGCCCACACGACAGTCAATCTCGACGCTCGCCGCCACGCCGTGGTGAGGCAAACCGCCAGCAAGGTCCAGATCCGCAAGCAGCACGTTGTTGATCCAGAAGGTGCTTGCGAAAGCTACCTCGTAATCTGTCACGTCGGTTCCGTAGGTCAAAATGTAGTCCCGTGCATAAGCATGTGCGCGGTCAAAATAGGTGTACGCCCGCCGCGTCAGCGCAAGTTCTTCCGGAGTCTTCACTTCGCGCATATCCAGCAGCGTGTCGCTAACGTCCACCCATTTGATTTTCGGCAGAATTTTCTTCGCGGTAGCCAGTTCGTCCGCGTAGAGCTTGCCGTCAATCCCGATTTTGTTTCCTTGAACGCCTCTCGCCTTGATTCCTTCGAGAAGCATCTCGAACAAATCGACGGTCTTCCCTTGCACCACCTTTCCTTGCTCCGGAAACCCACCTTCAGCGTGCTTCGTGTCGAAATATTCCCAACCCCCGCCAAACCACCAGCCCTTCACCAGATCGCGGTCCAGCGCCGGATACAGATACCAAGGATCGGCATCGTCCTTGTTCATAAAGACGACCTGGGGCCGCTCGGTGTGCGTGTGCCAATAGCCTGTCAAATAGATGATGTTGAGCTGATCGCGCGCGACAAACGCGTGAATATCTTTTTGCGCCAACTGCTCCTTGAAACGCGCAACCGTCTGCTTGTTCCACTCCAGCGGCAGCCGGTCAGCCTTTGCCGGTTCCGGAGGCCCTTCTTCGCCGGGGGTCGGGCCAAGCAGTAGCTTTTCGCTAGCGCCAGAGCTGCGGCTTTTCAAGATTTCCGCCAGCGATCCGCCCGCGCCTTGCGTCTGCATGCCGTCGATCTTGTCCATACGGCGAAAGATCCCGCCGCCGAGCAACGCAAGACTCCCGCCTTTCAGAATATCCCGGCGATTCCGGTTCATCCTTCCTCCAATTATTTTTTCGTCTCGTTCCGATCGCGCGAATTATTTTTGCCCAGTGACTTCTGCCCATTCCCGCTCGCCGCGTTCGAGCAAAGCGGGCAAATCTTCCCGCAGAAGAAAACGTTCACGAATCAATTTCAGGGCTGCTTCGGCGAATTTACCCATGTACTCTTCGCGCGAGGCATAGCGCTCCGCAACGGAAAGCCGCGGGTCGCCGGAGTTTTCACGCTCAGCGGCAGTCTTCGCAAATGGAATGAAAGAGCCATAAAAGCTGAGCCGCAAATCGCTGGCGCCAATGCTTGGATCGCGCAGATTCCATCCGGTGTACGTGGCCAGTGGAACTTGCAATTCCGGCAGGCTGACGCCGCCCAGATCGTTGCCATCCGCGTCGGATTGCGGAACCAGAACGACGAACGGCTTGCCAACTTTGGGAGGCTCGATGCTGATGATTCCTTCTTTCCACTGCGGGCCGAAGCCCAGATGGTATGCCAGACTCGCTTCATGCGGCTTGTTAACGCCCGGAATTCTTGGGAAAGCCCATTTGCTGAGCGGCACCAGCGTGGCATCCATGATTTTCGGATAGGTACTCGGCGGAGGCGGAGTGCCGTCTTTCACCCACTGATCCATGTCCGTGATCAGTGCGCGCCAGTACCACTGGATGGGGTTCGGATTGTACCGTTGTTGCGCGTTGGAATCCGGAGAGCCAGGATTGCTTTTCTGCGGCGGAAATGGCGCTGAAAAATGCTGCAGGCCAGCGAGCAAGTAGACACGAACATTTTCGCCGATCTTCGCGTCGCTCAAACCATCCGGAGAAATGTGAATCAAAGAGGCGGCGCGACCCCAATATTCGTACGACGTATTAGTAAAGAATATTTTCGGCGCCGTATGTGATTTGAGCGTGGCGTCCAGCAGATCAGCGGTTTCGCCGGTATCGGGATCGGTTTCCGGAAGATCGGTGAAAGGGAACAAGTCCGTGGGAAAGAAAATGCTGGAGAGCGGCTGAGCGTCGCGCGAAGGCTGCGCAAAACGATGATTGAAGCTGCCCCTGCCAGCGCCGGCGACGTGCGCGATGACGCCGTCCATCACGTCGCGGCCTTGTTCATCGGCGTTGAAATCCTGGTAAAGAAAATGGCGGAGAAAGCGGCCGCTCTGCGAAATTCCCACGGCATAGGCGCGATGTACCGGCGCTGTCGCTTGCGGATCGTATTTCAAGTAAGAAAGGAAATCGCGCGCCGCGGCGAGGCCCAGACCAGCGACGACAGGATCTTTCGCTTCGTAAACGACCTCATAAATTTTCCCGGCTAGAAATCCGCCGTCCAGGTGAATAAAATGAGGGTCAGCTGCAAGTTTGCCGTCGACGGTGTGGGCAAAACTCCACTGGCTGCGGGAAACTGTTCGCCGCGGCCCGTCAGGCGTATCTCGCACGGTCAAAACATTTTTTGAGCTGTTTGGATCATCGACGGGATAGCTTTTTCCTCCCGTTGGTCCGAGCAGGGAATGGCCGAGAGGCATGTCCTCCACTTTTTGCGCCGGCGTGAAGTCCGACCGCACCAGGCCGCGAATTTCCTTCCCACCAGCATCGTGAGCCACGGGGGCGTAGAGCTTGAGATTTTCGCCATGCTCGGCGACGTCAAACTCCCAGCCAACCCAGGCAACCGTGTAGCCCTCGCGCAGAAGAAATCCGTCGCCATACTCACCTTCCGGAGTGGAAGGGCTGTAGCCGTTCACAAGGTGCAGAATTCCTTTGCCGCCGCGATTGGAGACTTCGAAAAGCACGGCGTTGTTTCCCTTGTTCATGTCCTTCGGCTTCAGGAGATAGAGGTCGGCGGAAAATTCGACCTCACCTTGCGCGTTGCGCGGTGCTTTGTCGAGGTCGACGATCAGCTTGTTGTGAAGATTCTCCGGATTCACCGCGAAGTAGACGCGGCCGACGATTTTCTCGTAGGGGCCAGCCAATCCGAACACGCGGCCATCCAGGACGTCGGTTCGCGAAATAATCTCGACTCGCGTGACATGCGCGTCAACGCCGGCGGGGGAAAACAAGAAGACAACGATTGACAGGGAACAAGCGACACGAGCGCGTGAGAGATGCATGAGTTGCCTCCGGAGAGGCCACAGCTTACATCAATATTCGCCAAAACCAATTGCACGGATACAGATCTTATACATCGGCGTGCGATCGAATTTCAGCCTCACGCAACTGAACTTGGCGGGATCAAGGCACTCTTACCGGTCGTGCGACATTCCGGCCATGTGGTGCGCCGCGGGCTTGCGGCGTAGCGCGGCCATGGCGGCGTCATCGGCCGGCACAAAATAGCCGACGACGATGCCCATAGCGCCGTCACGCAAAAGTTTGCCGGTCGTATTGTCGTAGGTCGCGGAGATTTTGAGGACGTCGCCCGCGGCAAACTGAAAGCCGCCTCGGCCGAGAAACAGGACTGTGGGCATGCTGAGAAGTTCGCCGTGGTCGTCCACTTTGGCGTCGAGAGTCGCGACGGTCTCCTTGCGCGTGGCGTCTTCGAGCGTGAGTTGTTTTGCGTAATCGTGCATGTGGCCCCCAAGACCGAGCAGCACACCGTTATATTTTACGGCGACGGTTCCTGTTTGCTCGCTCTTGCCTGCGGGCAAATCATACGCCGAGTTTCCGCAAGATTTCACGTCCATCCAGGTGGGATAGACGCTTTTTAGATTTGCGCCATCGGCGGCCTGTTGATAAGGAATGGTCACCTCGAGATAGACGTTGCTGTAGGAAGTGTCAGTGGGGTTGTAGACCATGGTTTCGACGCGGATTTTGTCGCCCATTTGCACGCGATAGCCGTAACCGGGGACTTCGGCCCAATGGGTGAGCTCGCCACCAGCGCCGAAAATGTGTTCCTCTTTGTTGGGGCAGAGAAAATCGGCGCGGTTTTCGTTCCAGAAGGCGGTGTGATGAAGAACGCGGCCGGGCACGACGTTGCCGCCCGCGTCGACGAGCCTCGGTGAATACGCGAGAAGCCAGCCATCGATGGGAATTTGCCATTCGAGGTCGGGAGGTTGCGGCATTTTCATATGACTGGTGTGAGCGGGCAAGTTCATCGGGCCGATGCGCACCACAATGGTGTGGCCATCGATCTTCTGCTCGAGCTTCACACCTTTTGCCACTGCATGATGCATGCCGCCTTGCATGAACCCGCCATGCTGCATCTGGTCCATGTCGTGGGACGCATCGGCAGGCTTGTCCTGGGCGAGTAGACAGCTGGGAATGAGCAGGCTGGCGAGGAGAAAATCTATTTTTCGCATGTTCATACCCTCGTGCGGTGTAAGTGATCCGCACTTCTTCATGATAGCTCCATCGGGGTGATCGAGGCGCTTCTTGGGGGGTGACGGATTGGGTGTAGGGAACCTCATCGGGGAGACGGTACAATTCAGGGCCACAAGAGTCAGGCCGCTAAAAAAGATCTTGAAAACCCAGGAGTGAAGCGATGCAGGTACAGTGGGGGACTTCGACGATTCGAAGAGCCGCTCGAAACGCGGTGCAGCACGCAGGAATTGCGGCAGCGATTGTCGTGTGTTCCGGCGTCATGCTTTCGGAAATGAGGAAAGAAACGGACATGGCCCCGCGCGTTGTGCAGCAGGACGAATTTACGGTTGTTGGCATCGCTGCGCGGACGAGCAACGCGGAGCAAATGACGCCGGAGCCACCTATCGGCAAGCAGTGGGAGCGGTTTTTTAGGGAAGGAGTCCTGGCTGCGATTCCGAACAAGGCGGACAAGAATATTGTGGCCCTGTACACGGAATATGCGAGCGACAAAAACGGGGAGTATACCTACATACTTGGCGCACGCGTCATGAAATTGGAGGGCGTGCCCGCGGGCATGGTCGCGAAGCATATCCCTGCGGGACGATACGCGGTGTTCACTTCGCAGCGTGGCCCCGTACAAAAAGTCGTCGTCGAGGTGTGGCAAAAAGTGTGGGCAACGCCGAAAAACGCATTGGGTGGAAATCGCACCTACAAAGCGGACTTCGAAGTTTACGATCAGCGGGCACAGAATCCTGCGGACTCGGTGGTGGATTTGTACATCGGAATTCGGTAGAGGCGCCGCGGCGCTTTACGTTTGCGTTTGCACGCGAGTTTTATGAGCGGCTAAAAATTCGAGAATGGCCTGATGGGCTGCCGCGGATTGGTCGGTTTCAAAAATGTGGCTGGCGTGGGGGATTAGTACGAGTTTCGCGCCCTTAATTTTTTCCGCGATTAAGCGGGCGTTAGCTGCCGGAACAAGGCGGTCCGTCTCACCGTGAATGACAAGCGTGGGAGCCGTGATTTGCGCGATGCGGCTGTAAGCCTCCCAGCCGAAAATCCCCTGTAGCTGACCCATATATCCCTGCTGAGTGGGATACCACTTCATGCGGATGGCCATGTCCTCGTCGATGCGCTCGCGCGGCGTGGCGGCGTCATAGATGAAAGGGATGATGGCTTCCTTGGCTTGTTCGGGTGTGACGTCCCGGCGCAGAAGGGCTTGTAAAGCTTCGGGCTCGGCCTGCACGGCATGAGGACCGCCGGCGGCCGTGCATCCCAGAATCAGCGAACGCACGCGCCCCGGATATTGCAGCGCAAATTCCTGGGCAATCATGCCGCCCATGGAAGCGCCGAATGCATGAGCGCTTTCTACGCCCGCGGCATCCAGAACCGCAGTTGCATCGCTCGCCATCAACGCGATGGAATAGACGCCTGGAGGTGCATCACTCTGGCCCACTCCGCGATTATCGAAAGCGATGGTGCGGAAAGATTTCGCAAGAATCGGCCGGCTGCGATGCCACATGTAAGAGGGATAGCTGAGGCCCATGATGAGCAAGAGAGGTTCGCCGGAACCTTGTTCATCCCAATAGATACTGGCACCTTTATTTTCAATGAAGGACATGGTCCCTCCCGTTGCGACAGCCGCTCGCGGTCAAGGATTCTTTCGCTTAGCGAATGCAACTTTGCGCGCTTAACGCGGAGACGTTGGGGGAGTCGATCACCAGGGAGGCGATGCGCTCGCGGTGGAAAGTGGCGTCACCGAATGCTGTTTCCGACGCCTTTGCGCGACGGTAGTAGAGGTGAACATCGTTTTCCCAGGTGAAACCCATGCCGCCGTGAATCTGGATGCCACGGTTGCCTACAGTGCGGGCGGCATCGCTGGCATACATCTTAGCGATGGAGACTGCAGTCGCAGCGTCGGCTGAGTTCTCTTCGAGCGCCCAGCCTGCGTAGTAAACAGCGGAGCGCGAGCTCTCGGTTTCGAGATACATGTCCGCACACTGATGCTGCACGGCTTGGAACATTCCGATCGGTTTTCCGAATTGTTTTCGAGTCTTGGCGTATTCGACGGTGACCTCGAGAGTCCGTTGCATTCCCCCGACCAGTTCCGCGGCCAGCGCGGCAGTGGCGACATCGAAGGCACGCGATAGGTCGAAACTGGCCGCGAGCTGTTCCGCCGGAGTGTCGCTGAATTCGACCACGTAGAGTTTGCGCGTGAGGTCCATTCCGGACATCGGTGATATTTTCAGGCCGCGGGCTTTGGAGTTCACGACGAAGAGGCCGTTGCGAGCCACGACGATGAGGAAATCGGCAATGGCTGCATCCGGGACGAAAAATTTTTCGCCGGTGAGCTTTCCGTTGGCGGCGCTCAGCCGGGTGTCGCGAAGGTCCCAGGACGCCCCGGCTTCAAGGATGGCAACCGTGGCGCGAACTTCGCCGCGGCAGATCGGCGCGAGATACTGTTTCTTGTGAGCGGCCGTGGCCACGGCGTTCAGAACGGATCCGGCAAGAACCACGGTTGAGAAAAACGGGCCAGGCAAGAGCGCGCGGCCCGCTTCTTCCATCAGCAGCATCAGCTCCACTTTGCCCAGGCCGACTCCACCATGCTCTTCCGGAAAAATAATGCCGGTGTAACCTTGGTCCGTGAGCTTCGACCAGAGCGCGGCGTCGTAGGCCGTATCCGTTTCCATCAGGCGGCGCACTTCCGCGCTGGGACACTCGCCCGCGAAAAATTTGCGCGCGCTGTCTTTCAGAAACTCCTGGCTCTCACTCAAACCGAATTGCATGGCGCATCCCCTTAGCAGCCTCTGGATTAGTAGCTTCTGGGCAGGCCCAGAACGAAATGGCCGATGATGTTGCGTTGCACTTCGGAAGTGCCTGCTTCGATGGTGTTTCCGCGGGTTCGCAAGTAGGCGTAGGACCAGAGCCCCTTATCGATGGCGTGCGAATCGCCTGCCATGAGCTGGCCGTAGGAACCCAGAATTTCCTGGGCGATTTGCTGGAAGCGCTGGTTGAGCTCGCTCCAAAATATCTTCTGGATCGAGCCTTCGGGGCCGGGGACGCCGGTAGCCGTGATACGGCTGAAGGCGCGCATCTGGTTGTAGCGCATGATCTCGATTTCCGCGCTGCACTGGGCGAGCTTCTGGCGAATGATTGGATCTTCGGACGCTGGAAGGCCTTTGCGCTTGATGCTACGCGAAAGTTCGATGAGGCGCGTGATATAGCGCTTGAAGATGAGATGCAGGCGAGCGCCGTAGGAACCGCGCTCGTACATCAACGTGCTGATTGCCACGTTCCATCCGTCATTCACTTTGCCGAGGATGTTTTCGACGGGGACGCGAACATCGCGAAAGAAGATCTCGTTGAATTCCGATTCGCCTGTCATCTGGCGGAGTGGGCGAACTTCGACGCCGGGCGATTTCATATCCACAAGGAGAACGGTGAGGCCCTTGTGTTTTGCGGCGCTCGCATCCGTGCGAACGACCAGCTCGCACCAGTCGCCGACCCAGCCGTAACTGGTCCAGACTTTCTGGCCGTTCACAATGTAGTGAACGCCATCGAGACGCGCTTCGGTTTGTAAACCGGCGAGATCGGAACCGGCATTCGGTTCGGAGAAGCCCTGGCACCAGATTTCTTCCGCGCTCAAAATTTTTGGAATATAGCGTTTTTTCTGAGCTTCCGTTCCGTAGGCGATGATGGTGGGCCCGATAAGCCCCAAGCCGAGCGAATTGGCCATGGGCGGTGCTTCCACGCGCGCCATCTCTTCCCAGAAAAGCGCTTGCTGCATCAGCGTGGCGCTACGCCCACCATACTCCTCCGGCCAGGAAACCGCAGCCCAACGGCCTTCCTGGAGCTTCCGTTGCCAGGCGCGCAGATAGGGGAATGACTCTTCCATGGGTTTTTCACGCCACTCATCCCAGTCCTTCGGAACGTTGGAAGCAAGCCACGCGCGGAGTTCTTCTCGAAACGTCGACTCCTCAGCGGTTAGGTTTAGATCCATGCAGCTGGCTCCTTCCTTCGTTTGGACACAAGGTGCATTCTGCAGTCTTTCCAAATGGCAAAGCGGTTTCCGGCAAGTCGATTCCGAACCTTGGCACCACGCCTTGCGACGGTGCAATCCCGCTTCAGGCTATCTGCAAAAAGGAAGTGATAGACGGCATCGAATCGAATGACGCCGCGAGCCTTTCTTCTGAGCCTTAGAACGTAAGTCGCAGCCCAAGCTGGATTTCACGCTTGGGGAAATCGGAAGTGAAACCAAGCGGCTGGCTCGGAGAGAGCGCTGCGCTCCCGTGCACGTGAAACGTGGTGTTCCCCAGTCCGACAGGGCAAGCGGGACATGCTGTGTTGTCAGCGGCGTTCGAAGGAAGACCAAAAAGCGGACTCACTTCATTGTTTACGCTGGCATAGTTTGTATGGTTGGCGAGGTTGAAGACCTCGGCCGTGAACTGCAAATTAGCCTTCTCAACGAGCTTGTGGTGCCAACTCAGGCGCAGGTCGAGATTGGTGTAGTCCGGGCCGATTCCAGTGTCACGACCGGCTCCGATGGGACGCTCATTGGTGGTGTGATTGTCACCGTTTACCTCGCCCCCTGCCAACAAGTTGAACGGATGTCCGCTGTTGTAGGTAAAAATCGGCGCCAACTGAAAGGCGGCAAGGATAGGATTCTTCCACGGGCTGTCAAACACGCCGGCCACCACGACTTTGTTACGTTGATCGAATTCCGAAAGCGCTCGATCGGCGCCCAGGTTCGTCGGATCTTGCGGTCCATAGTCGCTGTTAAAATCAGTACCGGTGTCATAACCTTTGCTATAGGTGTAGTTTCCAAACATGGTGAAATGATCGCTGAAGCGCTTTTGGACTTCGAGAATTCCGGCCTGATAAAGGGCGGAACCGACGGAAGCATATTCATTGTTTTGAACGATGAACGGATTCACAAAACAAGCGAAACCCTGACTGGCGTCGCAGGGCAGTCCTTCCGCGCCTCCGAGGGGATCGGCTCCAGCAGCGGTGGTGTTCCAGTTTCGGTACGAATAGTTCTTGCCGTTGGCCAATGTTACGGTACTCATGGGAGCCGGGAGTAGATTGGTATCAATGGCCGTCGGCAGGCCGATTGTATGAGAGTAGATATAACTAGCGGAGATGGAGAATCCCGGAGCAATCTCGCGCTCAATTCCAAACTCGGCCTGCTGAGCGTAGGGAGGCCTAAAGTTAGGTTGGTTAACGAATACCACCTGAAGCGGCGAAAGCTGACCAGTGTTGGCAACTCTGAGCCCAAACTGTGAAAGCCCGCCCACTCCACCTGGGCCTCCATTGGGAGTAATGCAAGCGTAGCTTCCTGGTGCCGGAATCGTGCAAGAGATCGCCCCTTGCGCGAATAGCGTCTGGAAAACTGTCGGGGCATTCAGTGCGGGGTTGCCGCCGGGCACTCCCGTAATCGGAATGATATAGATCGAGATCTCGCGGTTGCAGGGACTGCTTCCGTTACCCGGGAAAAGACCGAAAGCTCCGGACATTCCGCAAATGGCATCCAGGTTATTCACTTGACCTGCCAGCGTAGTGTTACCTACCGAGCTCTTGTTCGCGTTTAAGACTCCCAGGGAGTAATCAACATCCGGAATCTGGGCGTAGATTGGGGCATAGAAGATCCCATATCCGCCGCGAACCACCGTCTTGTGATCTTTAAAGGGGTCCCAGGCGAAGGACACGCGCGGGCCAAAATCCTTCGAGTAGGTATTCAAAGGAGCGAACTGCGAGTCGAGTTCATAACGGAGACCGTAGTTCAGCGTGAAGTTGGACCTGATCTTCCATGAATCCTGCCAGTACAGCGCCGTGAAAGGCCTTGTGTAGTAGGGATAGGTGGGATCTCCAAACCCTTGCTGGAAAACCTGCGGGAGACCAAAGGACGCCGCTTGCAAGGGATCTATGCTTGGAAGCAGAGGGGTTATAAGGTCTCCGGGAAGCGAGCCAAAGATGAAGCGGCCGGGGAAGAAGGTATGCGATTCCGTATGGTTGCCGCGCAGCAGCTCGGAACCTCCGAATTTCATGGTGTGGTGGCCGCGGATCAGAGTGAAGTTGTCGCCAAATTCGTATCTGCGAGTAATCGTGAGGTTGGGTATAAAGATGCTCGTTCCCAGGTTATTCACAACACCCGGGATTTGGAGTCCTACTTCCCCGGGTTCGTTCGGAATGACGTTGAAGCTAGTGTAGTCGAATTGCGCGAAGGCTTCATTCTGCGCCGTGGTGCTGAACTGATGGTACCAGGCAACAAAGGCGTTGTTGTCGTAGTCGTGGATCGAACTGCCCGCCGAAAAGCCCGTCAGCGATTGCACGTCGGGATTCTCTTCCAGGTCGTGTCCAAATCTGTAGGTGGCAGTGAGCTGGTTCGATTCGCTGAATCGATGATCGAACCGGCCGGATGCCAGGTACTCTCGGGTCTTGTAGTTGAACAGCCCCCCGTTTGTCTCCAGTTGGTTCAAAAGAAAGGCCTGCAGCTGACTCGCAGCGGGGTTTAAAGTCAAGGCTCCGTTCAGGATAGCCGAGCATTCACTCGCCGGTAGGTTCGTCGTTGGATTCGGTGCTGGCAACCCTAAGCTCTGTGCTACAGCGGCGCCCACGGGGCCGCTCAAGCAAGGCACTGTCCCGTTTCCCGTCAGCTCGTTGAGAACTGTCTGTTGTGAGGAATTCGGCCGAAGAACTTGCGTGGTCGTCAGGATGGGAACGGCAGTCTGTGAATCCTGCTGCAATCCTTCGAAGGAGAGGAATAGGAAAGATTTGTCTTTCTGGATCGGGAATCCGGTCGTACCGCCATATTGATATCGGTCTAAGGAATTCTTGGTCGGCTGACCGACGCTGTTTGGCTGGCTTGGATCGAAAGTCTCGCCGGGTTGCAACGCCTGAGTGATGGCAAACGGGTCGGCGGCATCCATCGCGCTATTGCGGAAATACCCGTAGAGGCTGCCGTGCATGTCGTTCGTGCCGGATTTGGAGACGATGTTGATCGCCGCGCCGCTCGCTCCGCCGAGGTCGGCCGAATAATTGCTCCGGTTGACTTGAAACTCCTGAACCGCGTCCTGGCTCAGTGTGAGACGCACTCCACCCGAGTCGTCATTGGCTTCCCCTCCATCCACGGTGACGCTATTGCCTCGGCCATTGCTGCCATAGAACGAAAGGCCGCTCTGTGGTGTTTGTTTGACTCGGTAATCCTGGTCGGAAGCCAGCCTTGTAGAGTTCGAGACGCCCGGAGTCAGCAGGGTGAACGCCAGATAATCGCGACGATCAATGGGCAAATTGGCGATGAACACTTGCGAGAGTGTATCCGCCTGACTCCCTCTCTCGGTTTCGACCACCGGCAACTCTCCCGTTACTTCCACCTGCGCGGTGGCCGACGCCACCTGCAAGTGAAAATCGAGAATGAGCGTCTGCCCAATACTGAGGACCACGTCCTTGCGGATTTCCTTCTGGAAGCCGGAGGTTTCCACGGTCACGCTGTAGGAAGCCGGCGGAAGTCCCGTCACGCGATACTCGCCATCGGTCTCCGTCACCGCAGTGCGCCGGACTCCTTTCTCGGCATCTTCGATCGCCACAGTGGCCTTCGGAACGGTCGCTCCAGTGGCGTCCGTCACCATCCCGCGAATCTCTCCCGATGTAGCGGCGCCCTGCGCGCGCGCAACGCCGTTTGCCGGCAGCAAGCATGCAAAGGATAGCAATGCGGCAGCAAAATAAGTTGCCTTCATAAGTCCTCCTGGTTCAGCGAATGCTTCACAGAAATTTTGCTGAAATTGCCCATATCAGACCTGCTTCGCACCGCCAGTCTCGGACTGGACTCGACCGCCAGTAGGCGGCCGGACACCGTTTTATGCACCTTTGCCAATATTCATGGAGCCACGACGGAGCGTTTTATTCAGCCCCCGGGAATTTGAAGACCCCCTACCCCGACCTGCTATCCAAAATTATGATTGTCCGTATCACATAATATTGACTAACGTCAAGTTGAAACCATGCGTTCCAGTCAAGGCGGGTACTCTCGGCCCTTTGCCCGGCTGCTGTGCAGAATTCTCGATCTATGGCAGGAAGCCCTGGCGGAGAGGCAGCCACACTGTGACTAGCCCCAAAGGACTCAAACGCCAAAGCCCTGTTCAGCGGGGTACGAGTACGATCCGGCCAGAAACTTGGCCGCGCCGCAATTGTTCAAGGACTTCGTTAACGTGGGCTAGTGGGCGCGTGGCCGTCTGGCAACGGATTTTTCCTGCAGCCGCCATAGCCAGGACCTGATGCAAGTCCTCGCGCGTTCCAACGGAGGAAGCCTTGATGTGCACCTCCGTCGCAGCCATCATGATTGGCGGAAAGCAGATCGGCTCCGAGGGCAGGCCCACCACGAGCAGCGTCCCGGTCGGCCTGACGCAAGGAAAGGCTGTGTCATAAGCCGCTTTTGCGGCCGAAGTCACTAGCGCAACGTGAGCTCCGCCCGCTCGTCGCAGCTCTTTGACAACATTTGCTCCGGCCGAGTTTAGCGTGGCGGACGCGCCCAAGCTTTTCGCATGTGCGAGTTTTTCGTCTACGATATCAATCGCCGTAACGATCGCTCCCAGCCCCACGCCGATTTGCACCGCCAGGTGCCCCAGTCCGCCGACACCAAACACCGCCAAACGCTGCCCTGGCTGGACTTTAGCGTGTTTCAGCGCGCGATAAACGGTGACGCCCGCACAGAAAAGCGGCGCCGCTTCCACGGAGGAAAGTCCGTCGGGAATTTTCGTGGCATGGCTCGCAGGGACCTTCACGAACTCGGCGTATCCGCCGTCCACGGTTACGCCCGTGATTTTTTGCTTCGGACAAAGATTCTCATTGCCCTCGCGGCAGAAATCACATTCGCCGCAGGTCCAGTACACCCAAGGAACTCCCACGCGGTCGCCAATTTCCAACTGGTGGACAGACGCGCCCTTTTCCACGACGCGGCCGGCGATTTCGTGCCCAAGAATCAAAGGCCGTTTGGTGATCGACACGAGCTGCGGCCAATCCCCATCGGCCACGTGCAAATCCGAATGGCAGGTGCCGCAGGCCTCGACCTCGATCAGCACTTCATGCGCGTCCGGATAAGGTTGGGCGACATCCTCGATGCTCAGTGGTGCTTTGAACTCGCGAAGAATGGCAGCTTTCATTGTGCCCACTTTAAGGACTCGGGGAAGCCTGGCTCAGAGTATCCGTACAAGCGATTGGAGCTCCTTTGGCTTTGACGCCATCAGCAGGGAATCTCCGCTGTTTATTACGGCTTGGCGCCGCGCAAGAAAAATTCGACCGCGTTACGCACCCGCTCGGTAAGTTTGTGCGGTCCCGTAAGATCGACCGCCCACTGCCGGACCACGGTATTGAACAGCCCCTCCATGAATTCGGCCAGGTGCACCACCGGAAAATCTCGCGTGATCTCGCCGTTCTTTTGCCCCTCCGCGATAATTTCGCGAAGAAGGCTGACCGTCGCCGCCTCCGCTCCGCGCAGCTCCGGCGAGCGCACCGGATCCATCGCCCCGGCCAGGATTACCGCCTGCCAAAGCGGCCGCCCCACTTCCGTTGTGTTTCCCAGAGTTTCGTAAAATCGCCGTAACCGCTGCTCCGTCGTCGCTTTGATGGACAATTCAGACTTCAGGCTTTCCGCCTGGCGGGCAAAGGCGCGGCGTCCGACCTCGCGCAATACCGCATCTTTGCTGGGAAAATAGCGGAAAAACGTGGGCTGGCTGATTTCCAAAGTGTGTACGATATCGTCGATGCGCGTCTTCTCGTAGCCACGCTGGCGGAACAGATGCAACGCCGTTTCGACGATCTGCTGGCGAAGCCGCGCTTTCTTCCGTTCGCGAAGCCCGGCCATCGGCTCTTTCCGGGAAGAAGCGTGGCCACGCCTTCTCTTCGCCTTCCCGCCGTCATTGGCGTTCCCGCTCGTTGACGCGTGTGAGTCTCTCGCGGCACTTTTTGCGCGGCGCATGAAATATTTCCTCCTGCATGGTGCGCCGCTCAGGGCGCGCGGCATACATTTCGATAGTCGCGCTAACATTATAGTGGCTAACGTCAAGTTGCAAGCCCCGCGAAAAACGCCGAAGGGAGAGATGCGGACTTCTGGCACAACTCGGGCACAGCGAAAAGCAATCGGGGATGCGCTGATGTCAAAACTGTTTTAAACTAAGACTGTTGCAAAAATGGGCGTGTAGCTCAGCTGGGAGAGCGCGTGCTTTGCAAGCATGAGGTCGCAGGTTCGATCCCTGTCACGTCCACCAATTTTCTGCAAATTGAATCCACCGCCTGACGCGGTCTTTGGATGCTGCATCGCCTTTCTTTCCGTTAGGCTGCACTTTCCGCGTGTCCCTCGCCGTTTGCTGGAAACTTTCGGTTCAGCCAGGCAAACGTGACTCGTACTATAAAAACGTTAAGCAAAATCGATATCAAGGACGCGGCGATCAACGTGCTGAACACGTTTTCCGCCACCATTCCCGAAGATCGCCCCACTTGCACCACCACGAAGGAAAGCTCGCCGATCTGCGTCAGCCCCGCGGCCACGGCAATCGCCGTCCAGAAGGAATAGCGGAAGATCCACACCACCGCCGTCCAAACGAGGAACTTGCCAAACACAATAAGCAGAAGCATCAAGCCAAGCAGCGGCAGGCTTTTGGCGAGCACGTGGGGATCGATCAGCGTCCCGAGTGTAACGAAGAACAGCGCCACGAAAGTATCGCGCAGAGGCACAAGCTGCGTGTGTGCGTCGTGAAGGTCCTCCAAACCGCTGATCGACAGCCCCGCAAGGAAAGCGCCAAGCGCAACCGAAAATCCCACCGCTTGCGCAAGCGCCGCTGTCCCAAGGCAAATCGCGATGGCGATCAATAGGAAAAGCTCCGAGTTGCACGTTGCTTTCACTCGGCGGAAAACGGGCGGAATCACCTTGATCGCTAAGAATCCCAGCGGGACCAGAAGCAGCAAAGCCTTGCCCAGCGTCCAAGCCGCGCTCACTAAGAGATCTTTTCCGGAGCCGCCGAAAGCAGGCAGCACCAGCGTCATGCAGATGACGGCGAGATCCTCGACGAGAGTGATGCCGATCATCACGCGGCCGTGCGTTGTCGTCATGCTGCCGCTATCTCTCAGCAGCCGCGCCAATACCATGGTGCTCGCCACGGAGATTGCCGCGCCTATGACGAGCCCTTCCGTAAGACTCCATCCCGCCAGCTTTCCCACCCCGGTCGCCACACCCAGCATCACCAGAATCCCGATAGGCGCCCCGACCAGCGCCACCCATTTCACACGGATCAAATCAGGAATGGAAAACTCGACTCCGATCGAAAACATCAGCAGCACGACGCCGACTTCGGCAAACACCTCGAAGGTATGCAAGTCCGAGACATGCGGCCCCGGCGTGAACGGGCTGATGGCGATCCCGCCCAGCACGAACCCCAGTATCAGCGGCAGTCGCAGCCGCCACGCCACTAGCCCCCCGACCACCGCAGCCAGGAATATATAAGTCAAATCGCGAAACAGGATTGGGTTCGGTTCCATGCTCCATATATCCTTTCCTACCTCGCCAAAAACTCAAAGCCCATTTTCCCAACGTCACCCACGTCCGCCCCGAAAACGTCCCGGTGCTAGTGGGGTTTTTTGACTTTTCCACACATTTCCACAGTCATAACAAACCAATCACTCCCCAACCAACTCCTTTTTATCCCACAACTTCCGCCAATCCCATTCGAATCGGCGCAAGTCGTTCGAATGACAATGCAGTAACTCAACTAAAGTATTTGACAATTCGCCAATACCCTGCTAACATTCGCTATGTTTGGCCCGCGCTATCGCCCAGGAATCCCGCATCTGTTCTTCTCTGCGTTACCTCAGCGTTCTCTGCGTCTCTGCGTTATCTTTTCCATCTTCTCGCGGTCCGCCACTAACTCCCGTAGAATCTGCACTTACGCAAAACATGCCCCTAACCCCTTTGGAATCCGCACTTCCAAAACAAAGCACTTAAAACCCTTTAGAATCTGCACTTACGAAAAAACAGGGGAGGGGGAGGAGGGCCTACTCAATTTCCAGCACTCCCGGGCGATCGCCCAATCTTCCTGTGCGGCCAAAACCAGCACACGCACAGTCGAGCCAGCCGCCGAAATGTCAGTTTCCGTCGGCGACAACAAATTCTTTGCGGGATCGAGCGCCAGTCCCAGAAAACCAAAGTTGGCGCAAGCTGCCGTTCGGACTTCCGCCGAATTCTCGCCAATCCCCGCCGTAAACACCAAAGCATCGATTCCATCCAGAGCCGCGATCATCGAGCCGATCCCCGACCGCAGCCGGTGCACGAAAATGTCGAACGCCAGCTTCGCACGCTCATTTCCTTCTTTCATCGCCGCTACAACTTCGCGCATGTCGCCGGAGACTCCTGAAATTCCCAGCAAACCGGATTTCGTATTCAACATTTCGTCCAGCGTATTGCCGTCGAGCCGGTCCTGCCGGAGCAGGTATGTGAGGATCCCCGGATCGACCGATCCCGAGCGCGTTCCCATCATCAGTCCGTCCAGCGGCGTGAATCCCATAGTGGTGTCGATGCTCGCGCCGCCGCGAATCGCAGCGAGAGAGCACCCGTTGCCGAGGTGGCAAGTCACAAGTCTCAAGTCGGCGAGCTTACGTCCGAGCAATTGCGCGGCTCGCCCCGCGCAATATTGGTGGTTGATTCCGTGAAAGCCGAATTTGCGGATGCCGCGTTGCACCCAGTCATACGGCCCCGGATACACGGCTGCCGCATCCGGCAGAGTCGCATGGAAGCCCGTATCGAACACCGCGACCTGCCGTACGGACCCGCGCAGCTTTTCAATCTGCGCGATTCCTTCCAGCTCCGTGCGATTGTGCAGCGGCGCAAACGCAGCCATCTTCTCGATCGCCGCTTTAACCTCGGGCGTGATCAAAATCGGACTCGTAAACTCGCGACCTCCGTTCACAATGCGATGGCCGACAACGTCGATTTCCGAAAGCTGCGCCAGCACTTGAGTCTCACCGGACACCAGCGCTTTCAGCAGCTGCGCGATGGCTTCGTTCCTCTTGGATTTGTCCAGCCGCTGCTCGGAAGATTTTCCGGAGCTTGTACGCACCTTGAGCGTGGCTCCTTCTTCGAGCCATTCGATCTTGGCTTCCCACAACGGAGGCACAGGAGAGTCCGGGAGCGTCGAGCTCAGTTCATAAAGACACGATTTCTGGCTGCTCGATCCGGAGTTAAGAACCAAAATCTTCATTCAGTACGGCCATTTCCAATCGCGGATTTCCGGCAGGTCATCGCCGTGCTCGCAGATGTATTGCTTGTGGTCCACCAGTTTATTTCGCAGCATCTGTTTGAAATGCCCGCTGACGGGGCGCAGCCGCCCGACGCGGTCCACCACGTCACCCGCAAGATGGAATCGATCCAGATCGTTCAGCACCGTCATATCAAACGGCGTAGTCGTTGTTCCTTCTTCCTTATAACCGCGGACATGCAGGTTGTCATGGTTGGTGCGCCGGTAAGTCAGGCGGTGAATCAGCCACGGATAACCGTGGTAAGCAAATATGACCGGCTTGTCCGTCGTGAAAAGCGAGTCAAAATCGGCATCGCTAAGACCGTGCGGATGTTCCGATCTGGGCTGAATCGTCATCAAATCCACGACATTGACGACCCGGATTTTGATATCTGGAAAATTCTGGCGCAACAGGTCGACGGCCGCGAGCGTCTCGAGCGTCGGAATGTCTCCCGCGCACGCCATCACAACATCTGGCTCGCTGCCATTGTCCGTCGAAGCCCACTCCCAGATTCCAAGCCCCGCGCTGCAATGCTCGATAGCGGATTTCATATCCAGGTATTGCAACGCCGGCTGTTTTCCGGCGACGATCACGTTCACGTAATTCTGGCTGCGCAAACAATGATCCGCCACGGAGAGCAAAGTATTTGCGTCCGGCGGCAAATAGACGCGCACGATGTCCGCCTTCTTATTCACCACATGATCGATGAATCCCGGATCTTGATGCGTAAATCCATTGTGGTCTTGCCGCCAAACGTGCGAAGTCAAAAGATAGTTCAGCGAAGCGATGGGCCGGCGCCAGGGAATGTCGCGGGTGACCTTCAGCCATTTCGCGTGCTGGTTGAACATCGAATCCACGATATGGATGAACGCTTCGTAGCAGGAGAATAGCCCGTGACGTCCCGTCAACAGATATCCTTCGAGCCATCCCTGGCACATATGTTCGCTAAGCACTTCCAGGACGCGGCCGTTTGGCGAAAGAAATTCATCGGTGTCTAGCGTCGGCTCCATGAACTCTTTAGGCGTCACCTCGTACAACGCCTCGAGCCGGTTCGAGGCCGTTTCGTCGGGGCCGAACACACGGAAATTTTGCGCAGATTCATTGAGCCGCATAATGTCGCGCAACAGATGTCCAAGGACGCGCGTCGCCTCTGCGTTTTCCGTTCCCGGCTTGCTTACGTTGACGGCGTAATCGCGAAAATCCGGCATCGCGAGATCGCGCAGCAAAAGCCCGCCGTTGGCATGCGGATTAGCTCCCATTCGGCGATTGCCGGATGGCGCAAGCTCAGCGAGTTCCGGCAACAGTTTGCCGCTTTCATCGAACAGCTCTTCCGGTTTGTAACTCTTCATCCATTCTTCGAGCTGCGTCAGGTGTTCCGGTTTTTTTGCGAAATCTGTGACCGGAACTTGGTGCGCTCTCCAGGTATCTTCCACTGGCTTGCCATCCACCACCTTGGGTCCCGTCCAACCCTTGGGCGTGCGCAGAATGATCATCGGCCAAGTAGGCAGCGCCGTCTCTTTTCCGCTGCGCGCAGCTTGCTGGATGGCCTGGATCTCGTCGAGCACTGCATCCATTGTCTGCGCCATGAGCTGATGCATCGCTTGCGGATCGCGCCCTTCCACAAAATACGGTTTGTAGCCGTAACCGGAAAACAGCTGTGTAAGTTTTTCGTCGGTCAGTCGGGCCAGCACGGTGGGGTTCGCGATTTTGTATCCGTTCAAGTGAAGGATGGGCAGAACCGCGCCGTCGCGCGCGGGATTGAGAAACTTATTGCAATGCCAACTGCCGGCTAGCGGTCCCGTTTCCGCTTCGCCGTCTCCGACCACGCAGCAGACGAGCAAGTCGGGGTTGTCAAACGCCGCACCATTGGCGTGGGCGATGGAGTACCCGAGTTCGCCTCCTTCATGAATCGAGCCGGGAGTTTCCGGCGCAACGTGGCTCGGAATTCCGCCGGGGAAAGAGAATTGCTTGAACAGTTTCCGGAGGCCGTCTTCGGTCTGCGGGATGTGCGGATAGAACTCGCTGTAAGTCCCTTCCAGGTACGTATTCGCCACAAGCGCCGGCCCACCGTGGCCGGGACCAGCGACATAGATCACGTCAAGGTCGCGTGTCTTAATCACGCGATTGAGGTGAGCGTAGATAAAGTTTTGTCCTGGAGTCGTGCCCCAATGCCCCAGAAGCCGAGGCTTGATGTGTTTCAGAAGCAACGGTTCGCGCAGGAGAGGATTGGCGAGGAGATAGATTTGTCCAACAGAGAGATAGTTAGCTGCGCGCCAGTACGCATGGACCTTGCGCAACTCCTCTGGCGAGAGGGGCAGTGGAAGAGCTGCCTGTGCCGAAGCCGTCGCGGATGCGGAAGTCATCATAATTTCTCCTTCCTTTTAGATGTTAGCCCCACGCGATTTGGCCCCAATATTAATTGTTAAAGACTTTTGGAAGCCCTCGGTTATCGAGAAAATTGCGCTCCTTGCCAGCACTCAGCCCGAGCGACGACCTTCTGTGCGCGGCGGGAGGCTCGCGAAGCCTTCTTGCAGCTCTCCCTAAGATTCGACACCACGCCCGAAACGTGATGTGACGCCGGTCACATTTTAGTGTGAGCCATGTCACATCTTGCCGCTGGTGTTCCGCCTATGAATGGTAACGGGAGCTGAAAAACATCGCTTCCGAGGAGGTAGGCCAATGACCTGCCGAGTGCGAGTTATACCTAAGAAAAAGCGGCGTATAATGCAACCTGGCGACGGCATGAAGACCCCTTACGGCTTGCAAGTCATCGAAAGCTGTCTCACGTGTCCGCTTGTGAAAGAGCGCATTTTCTGCGATCTTCCGCAACCGGTGATGGCCGCGCTGGATAGCATCTCGTCCTCCGCGACGTATCCGAAAGATGCGGTCCTGTTTGTCGAAGGTCAGGAACCCCGCGGCGTGTTCGTCCTGTGCAATGGCCGCGTGAAGCTCTCGACAAATTCGGCCGACGGGAAATCCATTATCGTTCGAATGGCGGAGCCCGGTGAACTTGTGGGTTTGCCCGGCACGCTGTCTGGGAAAGCGTATGAGCTGACGGCCGAGGCCCTCGAACCTCTCCAAGCGAATTTCATTCCACGTGCTGCCTTCCTCCAGTTTCTGCGCGAACACGGCGAAGCAGCGATGCGAGTGGCGGAAATTCTCAGCCGGATCTACCTGGCGACCCTACTCGAGGTTCGCTACCTAGGGTTCGCGAGTTCGGCGGGAGAGAAACTGGCGCGCTTCCTGCTGGACCTTCCAACCATGCCGACGGAAAGCAACGGGCACTCACGAGCCACGCTTACTCTGACGCACAAGGAAATTGGAGAAATGATCGGCGCGTCGCGGGAAACGGTCACGCGGCTGTTCGCGCATTTCAAGCGCGAGCACCTGATCGAAGTCCACGGCTCAACTTTGGTCCTCACCAACAAACCGGGCATGGAGAAGCTGCTCGAAGGATGAGTAACTCTCTCCTCTGAAGAGTCTTAAACGTCCATCAAACCATCCGACAAGTGTCCCGTATTGCACAGACGAACATGGGCCGCAGGGCAATAATCTTGCCGACTGCGGATAACACGTGTGCCTTGCACTCGTTGTGTCGATCCTCGCCATTAGAACGGCGGGGAGGCGCTTGGGTCTGCGTGTGCGCAACGGTTATGTCCGATTCCATTCTGGTAAGGAATTATTGCGCTGGGATCAAAACGACATTCACCAAGCATTCCCAAGGCGAAATAAAACCCGGTCTTCATGATTTTTGTCGTTGATGAGCCATTGTGATAACCGTCACAGACTTGGAATCAGCCGTGCTTTAAGTTTGCAAATTCCCTGGTCTAAGTTCTGGGTGTTCGAGCGGGAGGGGTGATGAAGGGCGTTCAGGAGCAGAAGCCCAGGGTAGTTTTTCTCACCGGTCTCCTGTTCTTTTTTGTGGCGGCGGTAGTTGCGTTTGGCGGTCCGCCTCGGGAACATGACTCGAACGCAAAAACGGACCAGAAGGGCTACACGCGCCCCACGGATCCTTCCCTGTACGTAGGCTCCGAAACCTGCAAGACCTGCCACGCAGACATGCCAGTCAAAGGGTTTTTCCAGCGGTTTGAGGATTCGCCGCACTTTGTAACTACTTTGGATACAAAGAAAGGCCCGGAGTGGCAGGGTTGCGAGAGTTGCCACGGTCCGGGGAAGGCCCACGTCGACGGAGGAGGAGACAAGACCAAGATTTTCACTTTTAAGGAAGCATCGGCGAAGGAGATCAGCGCCCGCTGCCTGGACTGCCATGCCGGCGGCACGCAGCACATGAATGCCATCAACTCGGTGCATTTGAAGAATGACGTCAGTTGCATTTCCTGCCACTCGCCGCACCACGCCAAAGAGGAGGAGTTCTTGCTCGTCAAGTCGCAGCCGGAGCTTTGCTACACGTGCCATCTCCAGCAAAAAGCGCAGTTCGATATGCCATTTCATCACCGGGTGAATGAAGGGCTGGTGCAGTGCAGCGATTGCCACAACGTGCACGGCACAGTGGCTCCCAAACAGGTGCGGACTTCCTCGACGCAGGATGCGGTTTGCTTCAAGTGCCACACGGACAAGCAAGGGCCGTTTGTGTACGAGCATGCTCCCGTCAAGGTCGAAGGATGCCAGTCCTGCCATTTAACGCACGGTGGACCGA
The DNA here is from genome assembly GCA_035272765.1 of Candidatus Acidiferrum sp. Lineage (GTDB taxonomy): Bacteria > Acidobacteriota > Terriglobia > Acidiferrales > UBA7541 > Acidiferrum. The sequence continues at coordinate 27,784 of DATEQG010000076.1, read as the reverse complement.
ATCCGCACATGCTGAAGCTCAGCAACGTCAACCTGCTCTGCCTGCAGTGCCACACGACGTCCAGTTTTAGCAGCGCGCCTGGCATGCCTTCTTTCCACAATCAGGCGAGCCTTTTCCAGTCATGCGTGTTGTGTCACTCGCAGATTCACGGCTCCAATTTCGATGCAACGTTCTTCAAATAGGAGTCGCTATGAGCTTTATTTCAGCGACTGAAGAGTCAGACCGGTACCGAACGAGCTTCCCCAACGGAAAGAGAGAAAAACCATGAAGGGCCGACTGGGGTTTCACGCAATTCGTTCCGCCATTCTTATCGTGGCACTTTTCCTCTCGCCTGCTGCCCGCGCCCAGGATGACCCCGAACAATCAAAAGGAATTAATTCGGGTGGTTACAACATCCACCAGACGATCGAATTTGGCTACCGGTCGAGCAACATCAACGGCAACTTGAACACCTACAATACGTTTGAAAACCTCGGTTCCGGCATTCGCCTCTTTGATTTCGACGTTCAAATGCACGCGCTGGACCACAACGGACTCTTGTTCGATAACCTGACATTCAGCAATTTCGGATACGGCGGCGATCCAAACAACGTGTCGCGGATGCACGTAGAAAAGAATAAATGGTACGACTTTCGGCTGCTCTTCCGCCGCGACAAGAACTTTTGGGACTATAACCTGTTCGCGAATCCATTAAATCCGGCTGCGTTGAACCCGGCAGGGTCCGTGACGACAGGCTGCTACGTGGGTCCGCCAACGGGGGCTTTCCCGCAGGGCGCTCCGGCCTATTGCTCGAACCCTGCTGTGGGGCAAAACAGATCACTAGATAGCCTGTATCTGACGCGGCGCATGCAGGACTACGACCTAACGCTGCTTCCGACTTCCAAGGTGCGATTCCGATTGGGGTATTCCCGTAACCGCAATCAGGGGCCCGGGTCGTTCACCACGGACGGCGGGACCATATCGGCCTTTGATGAGGCTTATAGCTATACGACAAATTCCTATCGCGCTGGAATCGACTTCCGAGTTCTGCCCCGAACGACGCTTTCCTTTGACGAGTTCCTCAGTTACTACAAGCAGGACAATATCGTCACCGACAACCCCGCCGTCAATCCGCAGAATTTTGGATTCGTCCTCGCGAACCCAACGGGTGTGGGCACGCCAAATGGCACACCGGTAGACCTGGGAAACATTTGGAGTACGCAGACACCCGCTGAGGCGCTCCCTTGCGCTGCTCCGATCGTGGCCGGTACTACCAACACCGCCAATCCCACTTGCAACGGATTCTTGTCTTATAGCCAGGTGGGCAATCCAAGGAATTTTATGCCCACGGAGCGGTTCCGGTTCCAATCGAACTATTTCAAGAATTTCGAGATGTCTGGCTCGGTTGGCTACAGCACGAGCAACAACGTGATCCCGGACTTTCTTGAGACAGTGAACGGATACACATCGCGCACGGGCGAGCGGGGGAGCACGACGGGCGGGCCGGCGAATGCAAAGCGCGTCTCGGTGAATGCGGATTGGTCGGGCGTATATTCCATCACCGAAAAGCTCCGAATCCTCGATGCCTTCCGGTATGACAATTGGCGCATTCCAGGGATGTGGGCGCTCGACGAAACAAATATTTATGGCACAGGCTTTCCAGGCTTAGCTGGTATGCAGCAGAGCCAGGCAGTTTTCAACACAACCAATTGCCCTGTGGACTCCAATGCGGTGACTTGCCCGTTCCACACAGCGACTTCGGCTGCGGATGTGATCAACGGCCTCGCTTCTTCGTTTCTGGGGCAGAACCTGAAATCAAACACTTTGGAGCTCCAATATGACTTCAACCGGCACTGGAGCGCGCATATCGGCTACCTCTACACGAACCGAACCATCGCAGAGTACAGCGACACGAACGATTCGCAGCTGATCTACTATCCCGGCGGGACAACCGCGACGGCGGCGAATGATTTTCTCGCGGCGCGCGGCAGTTGCGTAAAGGTTGCTGGCGCTCTGCCTGCCGGATGCACGCTCAATGGAGATGGGTCGGTGACTTTCCTGGCTCCCACTCCGGCCAGCCCTGTTCGCAGCCTTACAACCATCAATGAGAACGCGCTGTTGCTAGGCGTGGTCGCGCGTCCCATTGATGCCCTGCGGATTACCGGCGATCTGGAGTTCGGCTACAACGACGCTTCCTATACACGGATCGATCCCCGGCAAGTGCAGTCCTACAAGGTCCACGGAAATTACAAACCGAAGCCGTGGGCGAATGTGGATGGCGCGGTGGAGATTCACGAAAACCGGGACAACGTCGCGACAGTGAATAATCTGGAGCACGACCGCTCATACAGCTTCGCCACGATGTTGACGGCAAGCCCGAAGCTGTCCGTCGATTTCGGATACAACTACTGGAACGTTTACACCCAAGCGTTGATTTGCTTCGCGTACTCCGAAACTTCCGCAAACCCCGCGCCGCCGCCCGCCACGGTCGTTGCTTCCGCGTTTCCCCCTGGTGTACCAATGCTGCCCACGGGACCGGCGTGCCCGATTGCGAGCGCGTCGTCGCCTCTGGGGGCGCTTTCGACTTACAACAGCACGGATTATTTTGCGCACGGCGCCGTGATCTGGAAACCCATGAAGCGGGTGACGGCGATGCTGGGTTATGGCGGGAGCTTTGTGCGCGGCAACACGATTTTTCTGAATCCGCTCACGCCTTCCGGGACGCTCGATTTCAACTACCAGCGGCCGTATGCGTCGATTGCGATCGATATTTTTCGAGGGTTCACCTACAAGATGTCTTGGAATTATTACGGGTACACCCAGGTTGGAAATACCAGTCCCTTTGGGCTAGCAGGCATTGCGTCGCCGGACTTTAACGGAAACAATGCCACATTCTCGTTCCGGTATTCGTTTTGAGCGGAGCGCCGCACAGGCCGCAAGGGAGCAAGGTTTGCGAGGTGCATTCTAAAGTTTGTGCGACATCATTATTTCTGGAGGAAAAATGAATCGAACCATGAGACTTACGAGGAAGGGAATCTTGGGCCTTTTGCTTTGCGCAGGATTCGGTGTATTAGTGTTGCCTGCGCAAGGGCAAGGCGGAGGGGACGCTCTCTACAAATCAAAATGCGCGGGCTGCCATGGCGCGGACGGAAAGGGCCAAACCGCCGTCGGCAAAGCGAACAGCATCCGGGATCTCGGTTCCGCGGACGTGCAAGCGCAAAGTGACGATGCGATCGCCGGAATCATCGGCAACGGCAAAGGCAAAATGCCGCCATACGGAAAAAGCCTAAAGGCGGATCAGATCAAGGATCTCGTCGCATACATTCGCACTTTGAAGAAATAAGAAGCTGTGTGAGGTCCGGGGATCGATGCCGACATTCGCCATCGTGATTCTGGTCGTCTTCAGCGCGGTGCTCGCCGGCGTCGTTGTCGTGCGTCCCGCGCTTACGGTGAGCCGCGCCGGGAAGATTCTAGCATTCGGCGTGCTTTTCTTTCTTCCGCTCTTTTCTCTCGTAGCCGGAATGGAAAACGAGATGCAACGCTCCGAGAGCACTGCGTTCTGCCTCTCCTGCCACATCATGGAGCCTTACGGAAAGAGCCTGCACATCGATGACCCTTCGTATCTTGCCGGGGCGCATTATCAGAATCATCGCGTTCCGGCGGACGAGGCCTGCTACACCTGCCACACGGACTACGCAATGTTCGGCACATTCGAAGCTAAGCTCGGCGGATTGCGGCATCTTTATATCTATTACCTGGGAAAACCGCCGCTGCCGCAGGACATCAAGCTCTACAAACCATTCAACAACCGCGAGTGTCTCCACTGCCATCTCGGCGCGCGTTCTTTCGAGCAAGGCGCCACCCACAATGCGGATCCGGCGACACTGCCGGCAATAAAGGCGAATACGTTGTCCTGTGTTTCGAGCGGTTGCCACGATACGGTTCACAACGTGGGCCGCTGGGGAGACAAAGTGAAGTTCTGGGATGGAGGAAGCTGATGAGTCTGGAAGATTCGATGGCCCGGAGACTTCGCATTTCAGGAATTATTGTAATCATCGGGCTGCTTGTTGAGGCGTTGTGTCTGGTGTGGTCCAAGCCCATCGCGTTCGTCGTACTTGTATGCATTGGCGGTGCAATGATCGGCCTTGGAGTTTTGCTCTTTCTGTACTCGCTGGTAACGGCCCCTGTTCCTACGGCAGACTCTTCCGGAGCGGCTCACGATAAGCAGTGAAACCGAGCAGCGTCCTCAATATTTCTCGTTTTCAAGACATTTAGTCGGACTCTGACTCTTGAATCTGAAGAGGCCGGAGAGTTTGGCGGGGAGACGCTGGCGGATTTTGCGGGGAGTGAGTTGTTTTGATGATTCCCTGCGAGCTGCCACTGAGGGCAAGAAAGTCCGCGGCTTTTTCCGCAACTTCATAGCAGCTTGCCCCGTAAAAGGTTTTGGCTTCAGAACCGTGGAAGGCATCAAGTCTCAAACGAAATCTGGCGGGCCAATTCGAGAGTTTTGCAACCAATTCCTCGACCAGAAACAAATGGGTTTCAGCTCCCACTGTGAACTTGAAGTGATGCTCCTTCACCAACGTCTGACTCAGCGCTTTCAGCAGCATCCGAACCGGCTCCTAAAGGGATTGGAAGGGGTAATTGCGATTTTGGACGAAGAAGGAATAACGTCAAGTTCCAAAAAAGTACCCATCGGGTCAGCCGATCCCCGGAATCTTTTCCGTATTTCTACTGTATTGAAGTTAGAAGGAGGCTGGACTCAGCCCGAGCCTGTTTGGGGTGGCTGCTCGGATTGGACGGAGCTTGAACAGCGAGAAACCTAACTGTCATTTTGTCTCAGCGCCCTTTGCTCTCCATCTTAACCAAATCGCGCTCGTAATAGAGCAACTGCACGCCAATTCCGGAGAGACCCAGGGGCATGTTCTCTAACTCAACGTGTGTAACTCGGCCTGTAAACCGACGGCTGCTGACTTTTGCTCCGGTGACGCGCTTTGGCATTTCCAGGAGAAGTTCGACGGCTTCCCCGACGCGCAAGACCAGATTTGTGGTGAAGTAAACGCCCCGCGTCGAGATGTTAATGGCCTTGGCTTGTTGCTCGCCGTCGGATAACGCCTCCATGCGATGGAAAGACAGAGGTGTACGCAGCTTGAAACGCGGTGTGATTCGACGCTCGGACTTGGCCATGCCTTTTCCTTCGTACGCCTGTGAAGGGTGAGATGGCAGGCTCAGTCTGACTAAAGGGACCCTTAGCGTTACACAGCGCGGCGACCAGGACTGTACAAAAAAGCACAGACAAACTTAGACCGTCACTAAACGCCTTGTTATATTTCCGCGGTATTTCTGATCTTTTCCATTCCGCCCACTCATCCAAGTTCTAGACCTTTTCCGGTCTCACTGGGTTCCGCGCCACTTCATTCGAATGCGCACTCAGGGAACGCGCGGGCGCGCGAACGAGAGCACAAGTTGATTGAACAGCGGGGGGATGAGTCAGGAAAGCGTGCTCTGGAGCACTTCTTGCAATAATTCCTTTTTTTGCTGGCTGAGCTTTTTTCCGTGCTCCGTTAGATAAAAGACATCAATGGCTTTCTGGCCTTCCGTATCGATCAGCGCGACGTCAATGTTGCAGCCGAGGCGGGCCAAGGAGGAGCCGACGTCGTACAACAAGCCCGGACGATCTTGCACCATGATTTCAAGGAGGGTGCTGTGTGCCGAGGACGTGTCGTCGTAGCCGATGCGCGTTTCCACGGCCACTTTGGGAGGTTTCGCTTTGCTGGCGCTTTCGCGGCCTTTCAAAAGCGGCTCAAGCGGCGCTTTTCCGTTCACGATGTCTGCAAGGCTCTTCTGGAAGCGGGCAATTTCGCCGGGATTCAGTTCGAGTGTGTGGTGCAGGTCGACAAATTGAAAGGTATCCAGGACGACGCCGGCGGCATTCGCAAAAGCGTCGGCCTTCACGATATTCATGCCCCAGCCGGCGAGAACGCCGGAGATGGTTGCAAAAAGCGCCGGCCGGTCAGCGGTGAGCAGAGTAAGTGAGAAGGAATGGTGGCGGGCTTTCAACTCGGTCTGTACCGGCTCCGCGCCCAAATTTTGATACAGCTGGAAGTGCGCGGCAATTTCCGGGGCGGAGTGCACCGCGCGGTAGCGGCGCGGGAAACCCTCGAGGAACCGCTCGACTTCCGCTTTATTCGCGCCACCGGCCTGGCTGCTCACTTGTTCCAGAAGAGGAACTTCGTCGGAAGCATGCAGCCGGTCGCGGTCCAGAGTGCGGCTGAAATGATTGGAGGTGGCGACGAAGAGCTGCCACAACATTTCGGCTTTCCAGGGAGTCAGGGCCTCCGGATTCACGGCGTGAATGTCGGCGTAGGTCATCAAGCACAATCGCTGGAGGCGCTCTTGCGTCGTCACGGTATCGGCGAACACGGAAACGGTTCCCGGATCGAAAATGTCGCGGCGCTGGACGGTTGCGGACATGTCCAGGTGATGCTCGATCAGAAAATGAACTTCGTCCGTTTCATAAGCGGACAGCTGGAGACGCGCGGCGGCGCTCTGCAGTGCCTCCAGACTTCCTGTGACGTGATTCTCAACAGCCATGCCTTTGCCCACGTCGTGGAGGAGAAGCGCGAGAATCAGCAAGTCGCGGCGGTCGACGGTTTTCCAGAGCTGCCGGAAATGGGCGGCGCGCTCATCGGGCGGATCGGCGAGATCCTGAAGGTGTTCAATGGTGCGCAGGGAATGCTCGTCGACGGTGTAGCGGTGATAAAAATCGCGAACCACCAGGGAGTCGATGGCTTTGAATTCCGGCAATACCTCCATCAGAAGAGAGAGACGCTGCATGGGCCGGAGCGCCATGCTGGGATAATCGGCGGCGAGAACTTCCCGGAGCATGGGCCAAGTCACTTGCGTGTTTTTCTGAGGAAGCTCGGGGTGTTTCAGGATGTAGAAGATGGCGCGTTCGGCCTCGCGGCTTAGAGCGATGCCGGTGCGGGCGGCTTCGGCAAAGAGGGCGAAGGTCACGGCGCGGTCAGAAAGAGCGGGCTCGTCCACCACTTCCAGCAAGCCGTCGCGAACGGCAAACGGTTTTCCTTTACCGATTTCGCCGCGCGTCCCCCGGGCGGCGCTGAACAATCGTTCGCGGAAAGAGGGCTGCGCCGCTGGTTTTTGCTCGATGTAACGCAGCAGGAGGCGGTTGAGAACGCGGGCTTGCCGGAAGTACAGCCGCATCCATTCTTCGGGACTCCGCTTAGCATCGCGCGCCGCGCTGTTCGTCACTCCCAGAGAGCGTTCGGCGGCGGCGGTTTGCAATTCGTAGGTAAGCGTGTTGTCGTTTCGGCCGTTGCTGTAATGCAGGAAGCAGCGAATCGCGCTGAGAAAATCGACGGCGTTGGCAGCCAGTTCTTCCTCGGCAGCGCTGTTCTTCCAGCCGTCCCTCTGTCCATCGGCGATCTGCCGCAGCCACGCGGCGGCCTGATAGTCGCGAAGTCCTCCCGGTGCGTCTTTGACGTTGGGCTCCAAATGATAAATCGTGTTTCCGTAGCGGGCGTGGCGCTCTTTGGTGAGTTTGGTCAGCTCCGCCAGCATAAAAGGGCGCGCTTGCTTTTCCGGTCCTGCCAGGATTTTTTTGGTGAAGCGGTCGAAAAGCTCTTCATCGCCGGCGAGAAATCTGCGGTCGAGGAGAGCGAGATGGAATTCAGCGTTGTCTTCTTCGATGCGTTTGCATTCTTCGAGGGTGCGGCCGGCAGAGCTGACGCGAAAACCGAGATCCCAGAGGGTACGCGAGAAGTCCGCAATCAAGGGGCGAAATTCTGTTTCGGCCTTTTCGTTGCCAAACAGAAAAAGAATGTCCAAATCCGAATAGGGGAAAAGAAGGCGGCGGCCGTAGCCGCCGAGCGCAACCAGGCTTAGACCTTGCGCCTCGGCGTTGTTGACGCGCAGAACTTCTCCAAAAATTTGCTGGGCGGTTTTATCGGCCAGCGCGCAGAGGGCTTGGAGGGTTTCTTGCGCGCTTCCGCCCGCTTCAAAATGTTGCCGGATGCGTTGTCGTTCGTCCTCGGCCTGTGGTCCGAGGACGGACAAGGGAGTCAAAGAGCCTTGCATGGTTTTTGCGGGTCGGTTGGCCGGATTAAGACCTGGGCGAGCTGCGGTCGTCACTTCATTCAGAGCGCGTTTTCGCCGCGCTCCTCGTTTCGGATCCGGATGGCTTCCTCAACCCGTGATAGAAATATTTTACCGTCGCCAATCTTTCCTGTCTTGGCCGTCTTTAAAATTGTGTCCACCGCGCGCTGTACAAGCGGATCCGGCAGCACCATCTCGAGCTTGAGCTTGGGCAGCAGGTCCACGGTGTACTCGCGGCCGCGGTAAACTTCGGTGTGGCCCTTTTGGCGGCCGTGGCCGCGCACTTCGGTGACCGTCATTCCCTCGATGCCAATTTCGCGCAACGCATCTTTCACGGATTCGAACCGCGAGGGCTGAATGATTGCCTCAATTTTCATCATGAATGTTTCTGCTCCGCCCAAAGCCTGACGCTGCCGGGTTGATCATGCTCAGGACTCGAGGTTATAGGCTTCTTCGCCGTGTTGCGTGATGTCCAAGCCCTCAATCTCTTCCGTCTCGCTCACGCGCACGCCGGTAATCATATCCGTTGTTTTCAAGAGCACAATGGTGCCAACGAGCGCAAACCCCCAGGCGATGAGAACGCCCACAAGCTGGTTGCCGAGCTGGCCCCAGTGCCCATCCATTCCGCCCACAGCCTTGCCCGCGCCGAAAATTGGATTGATCACCTGTTGCGCGAAAACTCCGGTCAAGAGCGCGCCGATAGTGCCGCCTGCGCCATGAACGCCGAACGCGTCGAGCGCATCATCATAGCCGAAGATTGATTTTACTTTGGTAACCATATAGTAGCAGACCAACCCTGCGATAAAGCCGATCGCGAGGGCAGGCATCGGTCCTACGAATCCGGCGGCCGGCGTAATCGCAACGAGCCCGGCAACCGCGCCGGAGATTGCGCCGAGGGCGCTTGGGCGGCCGTTTTTGATCCACTCTGCAATGCTCCAACTCATGGCCGCCGCAGCGGTCGCAAAATGGGTGGCCACAAACGCGCTTGTCGCCAGCGCGCTTGCTGCCAGTGCGCTTCCGGCATTAAAACCGAACCATCCCACCCACAAAAGACACGCGCCGATAAAACTCAACACCAAAGAATGCGGCGGCATGGGCTGCTTAGGATAGCCGGTACGCTTTCCGAGGTAGAGCGCGCACACCAGTGCCGAGACTCCCGAGCTGATGTGCACCACAGTTCCCCCGGCAAAATCCAGCGTGGGAAATTTTCCGCCGAGCGACGCGTTCAGAAACCCGCCCTTGCCCCATACCATGTGGGCCAGCGGCGCGTACACCACCAAAAACCAAAGCGTCAGGAAAAGTACGGTGCCGCTAAACTTCATGCGCTCAGCAGTAGCACCGGTGATCAGCGCGGGCGTAATGATCGCGAACATCAACTGGTAAACCATAAAGGTCGCTTGCGGTATTGTTCCCGCGTAATCGGGATTGGGATCGGCGCCAACTCCGCGCAAGAAGGCGTGTTCGAATCCGCCAATGACCGGACCATTTCCGCCGAAACACAAGCTGTATCCCACCAGAGCCCACAGCACGCTGATCAGCGCCATCAGCAGGAAGCTCTGCATCATGATCGCCAGCGTGTTCTTCCGCCTCACCAGTCCGCCATAGAAAAGGGCGAGGCCGGGTCCAGTCATCATTAGCACCAGCGCCGCACTCACCAGCATCCAAGCGTTATCGCCGGCCGATTGCGCGGCAGTCACGCGCTGATCGAGTTGTTTCAGTTGCTCGCTGACGGCCTTCGAAATTTCCGGGGACGCAGCGGACGTGGCGCCGGGAGTTGCGGCAGGCGAACTAGTTGGCGAGGAGGAGGGAGCTTCTTGCGCGAGGAGGGGCACAGCGGCGAGCACCATGGTCATGAGGAAACAACACGTCCATCCCAGGCGCTTCATAGATATGTCCGCTCCATTGCGTTTGGGTTGCTCCCGGCTTGGCCGGGGCTACGCTGAAAAGAAACTAAGAGTGACCCACCACTTTTTCGCCTCGGATTATACGCGTGCTGCACCGGCATCAAGTTTAGAAATTTGCATCAATCGGATTCATTTTTCAGATTCGTTGCCGGGCAGACCTCGAGGCGGGCGGTGTTGCCTTGACTCTGTACGCCAGCGAGGCGAACCTGACCCCGGCAATTCTTTCTGAGGCCATTCTTGCCTCGCGGCGCTGGCATCGTATAATGCATCGCGGCGGTAAACCCGCTGTTGCTATAGTTTTGGCGAGGCGGGGCAACGCCGCAGAAGCGAGAATGAGGATTTTGAGCAAAGTACTATGACCGAGCATCCGCCCATGGAGATCACCGTTCGAGAGTCCGGGACGATCCCGATTCTCGAGGTGCGCGGCCGCCTGACGATTGGAGATCCCAGCGAGCAGCTCCACGATGCCCTGGAAGCTGTTGCTAAGGCTGGCGCAAACAAGGTCATCGTCGATCTCAATGGCGTTCCTCAGATCGATAGTTCGGGTATTTCTGCCCTCGTTCGCATATCCATCAAACTGACTCGCGAAGGCGGTGCGCTGCGCCTCATTTGCCGCCCGGGCCGAGTGCGCGATGCCCTCACGGTGACGCGGCTCGTCGAGGCCATCCCGACCTTTGATACCGAATCCGCCGCCCTCGCTAACTTCGCCTAGGCTAAGCAACGTTTATCGCCCGCTGCGCGTCCTTTAGCATTGGTGTACCTCGGATCCATCTAGAAGACGTCGATTTTAAGTCGGAACATGTGGGCCTCTTTGCTCAAAAGGAACTCTTCTGTTGTGTGTCTCGGCAACATCTCCCGCGCCTTGAGACAACCTAGCGCCCTACTCATTGCGATGATGATGTGGTCTTTGTTCAGCGCTTCGCCGGCGGCCCGACAGGATGCCCCGGCCCTGCCGCCTGCCGCTCAAGAACAGATGGATTCGCTCGCCTCGCGCATCGCCGAGGAAATCCGGCAGTCCAAGATTGATCCCGCGTATCCAAAGCTTTTTGTGATCGATTTTTCCAACGCCAGCGACAAGCAGTTTTCCAAGCTAGGCACCCTCCTCGCTGACGACTTGGCGCGGTCCTCGGTGGACACGCGTCCGGTTTTCAGGTACAGGACCGCAAGTCCTTTCAAGACTACTTGAAAGAAAACTGGATGGGGCTGGATGAGCTTCAGAGCGAGGCTGTCTGCCTCACGATCGCACGCTCGCTGGGAGTAGCCGGAGTTGTGCGGGGAACCATCGAGACGGATGTCAAACAACAACTACGAATCAGCGTGAGTGTAGAAGGGCTGGGAACGACGTGGTCCGGGGACGCACAGTTCCCACTCACAGAGGCTCTACAGCAACTTCTGAAACAACCGGCCATTTCCTACGAACGCGCTCCCGACGCCATACCCGCTGAGCCTGGCATCCTACAGCCAGGCGTGGACGGAGCCTCTCTGCCAGCCTGCGTTTTTTGCCCCAGTCCGGACTATACGGACCTCGCACGCACGGCGAAATACCACGGCATGGTCGAGCTTTCGCTCATTGTTACAAAGGAGGGCACCGTTAATTCCGTGCTGGTCCTGAAGGGTGCGCCTTTTTCGCTGACGCAAAAAGCCATCGACGCAGTGCAGAAATGGAAGTTCAAGCCCGCCAAGCTGCATGGACAGTCTGTTCCCGTTCGCGTACCTGTGGACATCGAATTTCAACTTTACTAGCGAGACCTCGCCAATGTGGCTGCCCTCTTTGTAGGCTGTTGTACTTCGTCTACCCGCAAGGGTTCCTCTGTTCGCTCCGTTCACGTAGCGTTATGTTAAACTCCCAAAAATGTTACGTCGCTTTCGCACCCCTCACGGTTTCGTTCTTGCGATTGGTGTGTCTTTTCTAATTGTTGGCGCTTCGCGGGCCCAGGATCAGCAGAGTTCTCCCACCTCAGATGCAGTCCATCGTGACCAAGTTCACACCCTCGTGGCACGCATCCTTAAAAGGGCGGATAAGGCCAAGTGCCATCCCAACAGCTGCACGATTCTGGTCACAAATTTCACGAGTCCCTCAGGCTCGACATCTCGCCTCGGTATACAGCTAGGTGATTACACGTCGGCAGAACTGATTGCTCAAGGAAACGGCATTCGAATCGTTGATCGCAGCACCCTTCAGGACTATCTGGCGCGCGAGCACATTCCGTCCAATACTTTGAAGGACCGGGAGGCCGCTCGGTGGCTGGCAACAGAGTTGAAAGCCACGGCCGTACTCCTTGGCACGATCGAGCGGTTGGGTGATCACTTCAGTTTATCTATTGAGCTGTTGAATGTCTCCAACGATAAGGTTGGCCCGCAAGAGGCAATACCGATTACGATTCCAGAACCCCGGCAGGCGCTCGCTCCCTTCGAACCTTTCAACACCGATCGCCCCAGACCGGCGGCCCCTGCTGGCGCTTCGTCACCCCACCGTGCAGGAGTGAATGGAGTCGGCATTCCATCATGCACGCGCTGCCCCGCACCTCAATATTCGAATGCGGCGCGGAAAGTGAAATTCACGGGCACCGTGGTTTTAGAGGTGACAGTTACGGAAGACGGTCGGGCCTCTGACATCAGCGTTCTCAAGGGCACTCCATTTGGGCTGAATGAAGCGGCCATCAGGGCAGTCAACACGTGGACTTTTAAGCCAGCGGACTACGAAGGCAAATCCGCCTCTGTGCGAGTTCCAATTGAAGTTACTTTTAGACTTTACTAGCGGGGCTCAGCCGCCTTTTTTCAATTCAGCGAGGACGAGCTTGGCCACTTCTTTGAGCGTCTCGAATACGCCGATGCCTTGAATGGCGACTCCTTCGAGGACAGGCTCGCCCTTCTTCTGGAGCTGCTTCATTAGTTCCGGCACGGGCATAGCGTTCGGTAAATCGCGTTTGTTCAATTGCAGGACATAGGGGATGGTATCGAAATTCAGGTTGTGTTCTTTCAAATGCTCCTGGAGGTTTTCCATGGTCTCGAAATTTGCGTCAAGCCGCTCTTCCTGCGAATCGGCCACGAACACAACGCCGTCGGCACCCTTTAGGATTAGTTTGCGGCTGGCCTCGTAGAACACCTGCCCAGGAACGGTATAAAGATGGAAGCGCGTTTTGAAGCCGCGCACGGTTCCGAGATCCAACGGGAGGAAGTCGAAGAAGAGCGTGCGGTCCGTCTCCGTGGCCAGAGAGACCATTTTACCTTTCTGGTTTTGCCCGGTGTGGTCGTAGACCCACTGAAGGTTCGCGGTTTTTCCGCCCAGACCTGGACCGTAGTAAACGAGCTTGCAATTAATTTCGCGAGCAGGAAAGTTGATGAAAGGCACTTGTTCCTAACCAGAGTTCGGCCACAAATTTATAGCATACGCGGTGCTGGCAGGCCAGCATTCCGGCTGAGCCTGTCCCCTGTCGGGTAACTTGCTTACAGTTTCCGCGAAAACACCCTCATTTGGATGCCCTTTTTTCAGTGCGTGCCGCCGGGCAGTTACTCAGGCAGGTCCTGGCAATCGCGCTACCACTCGTTGACGCCGTCATTTTCCTCTGTTACGATTCGCGGCATGGCAAAAGTGCGTAAAGCCTCTTCAGGCTCGTCTGGGCATGGCAAAAGCGCCGCGCATGGCCATTCTAACTCACAGAAAAAAAAGAACTTACCTCCACCCCCACCTGCGCAGCGGGGCGGAGTGGAGCTAGTCGATCCCCTGGTTCAAGCGCAGCTCAAAGTCTACGACGAGGCGCTCGCCCTCTTCCACCAGCAGAAATTTGCCAAGGCCAAACAGGAATTGGAAAAAGTTCTCGAAGGACCCAGTAAGGGCCTTGCGGACCGCGCTCGCATGCACTTGCGCATCGCCGAGCAGCGCATGAAACCAAGTTCGGAGCAGAATCCCCGCACCGCCGATGAACACTATCAGCGCGGCGTGGCCATGATGAACATCGGCCGATGGGACGACGCTCGCGAAAGTCTGATCAAAGCGAGGAAGGCTTCGCCGAAATCGGATTACATTCACTACGCGCTAGCCGCGCTCGATTGCCTTACCGGCGAAGCGGATTCAGCAATGGCGAATCTTAAAGTAGCCATCGAACTCCGCCCAGAGAATCGCTATCATGCGCGCAATGATGAAGACTTTGCCTTCCTCCAAGAAGATCCTCGCTTCACCGAGCTTCTCTATCCGGAGAAAGACGGCACTGCCGGCTGAGCCTGCTGAATGTGGTTTTCTTTGCCGTGAACCGGAACGCGCCTAAAGTAAAAGCCCGATTGCAAATTCCGGCCTGATAGGGAAGAGTCTCAACTCAGATTTTAGGTTTTTAGCGAGCACAGGGGGCCGAGAAACACGCCTCGAACGAAACGATTCGTCGCCCAGTTTCACTAAGTCGTCCGGTGAAGAAAAAAGCGCTCAAACCGAAGCCTCTGTCCCGCGGATTCCGTGTCGTAGCCTTTGGCGGAGGCACCGGACTGTCAACTCTTCTTCGGGGACTCAAGGAGTACGTAGTCCGCCGCAGCGACGAGCATCCCAATTCTCACCGGCCCATATCCGACCTCACGGCGGTTGTGACAGTCACTGATGATGGCGGCAGCTCCGGGCGACTCCGCCGCGAAAACCGCGTTCTTCCACCCGGCGACATTCGCAACTGCATGGTCGCACTCTCGAAAGACGAAGCTCTTCTCGGCCGGCTCTTTCAATACCGCTTTCATGCCGGACGCGGACTCATCGGGCATAATTTCGGAAATCTCTTTCTCGCCGCGCTTACGCACGTGACGGGGGACTTCGCCGAAGCTATCCGAGTCAGCAGCAAGGTCCTGGCGATTCGCGGCCGCATCTTCCCTTCAACACTTTCCAATGTCCACCTGGTTGGTAAGCTTTCGAATGGCCGCACCGTACGCGGAGAAACCAACATCACCGCCAGCCGTACGCCGATTGAGAGAGTTTCGCTTTCTCCACACCGTGTTACGCCCTTTCCGGCGGTCATCGATTCTATTCGTGAGGCCGACTTGATTCTTCTCGGCCCTGGCTCGCTCTACACCAGCATCCTTCCGAATCTTCTGATCCCGGAGATCGCCGCCGCGATTGCCAAGTCCAAGGCTCCCCGTGTGTACATTGCCAATCTTATGACGCAGCCGGGCGAAACCGCCGCTTACTCTCTCGCCGATCATCTGCGAGCGATCCGCCGCCACACGCCGCGCTCTGTCGTGGATTGGGTTGTGGCCAACCGCCGGCCCGTTTCCCCGGAAGTCGCTAAGCGCTATCGACGGCAGGGTGCTGAACAGGTACAGGTCGACTTGCCTGAGCTTCAGAAACTCGGCTATCGCGTGATCCTGGACAACCTTCTCGAAGAGCACGGGGTCATCCGCCACAATCCTCGCCGTCTCGCGCGTCTTTTGCTTGAGGAATTTCTCTCCGCTCAGAACCCACACCGGCGTTGATACGCATTGCTGCTGTCGATAAACAGGTTTCATCTCGCGATCCTAATTCGGCCAAACAGCGTCAGAAATGGGACTCACTCGATTTTGCCTCGCAGCACGGTTATGGAAGCCCGGGGCAGCGTGAAGGCTCCGCTGCTATTCGCGTTCACCGTTGAAGTCGCCGCCGGCCCGTCCGGATCGGCGTGGCTCTTCGGCCCTTGCGAATGCCAAACGTACTGCTCCGCGCCAAATGTGATCATCGTCACGGGCCCGGCGAAATGCGCGCTCCTATTGGCGCCCGCGTCCGCGAACTCAATCTTCACCGAATGGGCGTTCGAAGGATCCCTGTTCAGCACCATCAAGGACCACAAGCCATCTGGCCTCTTCACCGCGTACGCCGTTACCAGTGCGTGCCCCGCATCGTCCACAACATCCGCCACGGCCGGGAACAACTGATGCACACCGAGGCCGTGTTTCACCCACTCCAAGTTGATCATCTGGCTCGCGAAATACTGCGAGGCATGCTGTGAAATCTCAAGGTTCTCGTTCGCTACGAAATTCCCAAATGTGCTGTACCCGCCGCATCCCGAGCGCAACGGTTCCGGCTGAACGGGCGAGTGATAAAAAGCCGCGCCACCATTCGCCAGAAATGATCCGGCGTTGTCCGCAAGCCACAGCGCTCCAAACAAGTCCGCCATCGGTTCCGTCAGCGCCCAGGAGAGATTACTTTCCGTGATCATCAGCGGCACATCCGCTGGCACTCCGTCCTCGCGCCACACTTGCAAGATATGCCGAACCAATTCCGGCTCGCGATACAAATCCGACCAATTGATCTCGCACGGCGGAAAGGGATAATGCTCGAACGAGACGAACGCGAGATCCTTCAGTCGCCCATGCGACTTCAGATAGTCGACGAATCGACCCAGCCATGAGGTTCTTCCCTGTGCGTCCGGCCAGACCTTGATGTCTTCGTTGACGCCTTCAAACACCGGGCCGCCAAGCTTTAGTTTCGTATCCACGCGGTGCAATGCGGTGGCCCACTGGAGGTAAAGAGCGGCGTCATCCTCAGGGCTCGTATACTTCCCGTCCGGCTCTTCGCCCATCTCCACGTACGAAATCGGATAGCCGCGCTTCTCGATGTAAGCGAGCTCCGCGGCTGCATCCTCCGGCGTGGCATAGATCATCGCCACCGGTATCATCGCCGGCAAATTGTTCGTAATGCCGCTGGTATAGAAGAGGTCAAAACCGGTTTGATCGCGGCTCGGTTCGATGTCCGCGGACGTATGCCAGGGATCCGTCGACGAGACGATTGTCTCTGTTTGATTTTGTCCTGGCGAATGCGCCACCAAATCGATGAAGGCGCCGTCCATCGCAAAGTTCCCCGCGTAAATTTCGTTGACGGCATATCCCAAGCAGTTCCGCGGATCTTCGCTTCCGTGCGAGTCGCACGTGTCTGAGGATTCCGTCATCCAGATTCTCAGGAAGCGCGCGCGCACCGGCGTATCGGACAATTTCAGAGTAGCCGTTCCCCCTTTTCCATCCTGAACCGCGCCTGTGGGGAACTGCACCCACACACCCATCGTCGGCTTCTCAAACGCGTTTTCTCCAAACCAATACTGGACGACGTATTTCCGCGCATAGGGATTCGCCCACGCGATGCGGATCGCATCGACGTCCTGCGACGTGCCGAAATCAAGGACGATCCACTGTGGATGCAGCACATCGTCTTCACCGGTGAATTTTTTCGTAAGGTAAGGATTGCTCTTCCAATACGTTGCAGGATCTCCGTCCGTCAACCGCGAGTACTTTCCTTGTGACGCGTCGCTTTTTGTCGAACCGCGGTGGGGCAGCGCATATCCAAAGGAATGCCGCAAAAACTCCTTCGGCTCGGCGTTTCCCGTGAAGTACCCGCTTTGATGTGCCGCATCACTCCACGTTCCGTTGGGATTCCAATGCCACGCCGCGATTGTCAGCTCCGTGTTCTGCCGATACGTGATCGTCCCCCATCCCGCCGAAAGCGACTCTTTCAAGATCGGCGCGCTGTAGACCGTGTCGATCGACTTTGACGGCAAAATATCCACGGATGTTCCGAGCGCCATGTCCGGATCAAAGGGAATCGCCCGCGCCGGATTCACATCCACCCGCACGGTCTGCGCCGCGGCGTTCCGCGGTCCGACGATGGCGAAGAGAGGCAGAAGTACTGCCAAGACCTTGATCGCAAATCCAGCGGGATCAGAGATCGGATTGCATCGCATGCAGGTTACCCACGTCCAGGAGAATTCCAGAACCTCATAGTGAGTTTCCGGCGGCCAGAAAATACCTTATTGTATCGATTTAATAAAGCCAAAATGCGAGACTTGTCGCTTCGCCCCGGTGCTTTCGCACTGGCCATCAGAAATCAGAGTGCAGACTCGACTCATCCTTTTTCTGGCGGAGATTACCGCTTCTTGCTAACGTTTCCCCGACCACGACTTATTCGAATTCGGGAGAACCCATGTCGACTTTTGGCCTCATTGAATATGCAGACGCGAGCCCGGAAGTTCGCGCCGTTTATGATGACATCATGGCCACGCGAAAGACCGATTGGATCAACAATTTCTGGAAGGCCATCGCTCACGATCCCGCCACGCTGAAACGCACCTGGGAAAGCATCAAGCAGATCATGGCCCCCGGCGCGCTCGATCCTCTGACCAAGGAGCTCATCTATGTGGCGGTAAGCGTCACCAACAGCTGCCACTATTGCATCGCCTCGCACACCGCCTCCGCTTTCAAGAAAGGAATGAGCGACGCCATGTTCCAGGAGCTGCAAGCCGTCATCGGCATGGCCAATGAAACCAATAAGCTCGTTACCGGCTATCAGGTTGAAATTGACGAGCAATTCCGCCCACCACTGAGTCGTTAGAACAGTTTCCATCCGCAACACGGCTGTCCTTCAGGACAGGTGTTTCCATGTTGGTACGCCCGTACTATGGCTGCAGAGCATGGGCGAAGAAGAATATGTAGAAGTTCAGGCATAGCCCTGTCCCTTCAAAAAAAACTTTACGCACGAAGTGAGCATCCAAATGGCGCCTAGCAGCAAAGAAAACGAAGTCCTGACCGCTGCACCGGAGACAGCCGCGGCGGTGCCCGCTGCCACCGGCCAGCGCCACGAGGATACGGCCGGACCCAGCAAACCGCAGCCGGTCGCGCTGGAGGTGCCGGTAACGGTAAATGGCGCGCGTACGGTCGAGGGTAGCGACAAGCGCGAGCCATTCTCTGAAACCACAAAGACAGTCCTGGTTTTTGGCAACGGCGCAGTCATCCGGCTTGGGTCGCCGGTGTCCGCAGGTCAATTGCTCTTCCTCACCAACGAAAAAACAAAGAAAGAAGTGGTCTGCCAGGTCGTCAAATCGAAGAATTACAAGAGCGTCAGCGGTTACGTTGAACTTGAATTCACCGAGTCGGTCGTCGGCTTCTGGGGGATGCGTTTTCCTTCGGACCGCATCGGTGCGCCAGCTCCCGCACCCGCCGTCGCTGCATCGTTGGCGCCCACGGCCAAAGGCAATCCGGTCGCTCCCGTCTCAGTTTTATCCAAGCCGGTGAACCCGGTCGTCAGCGCAGCACCAAAAGTCCCCGAAGCCAAGCCTGCTCAGTTGCAAGCCGAACCGAATACCACACCGCAATTCCGCCCCGCCGAGGTTAGTGCGGTGGCACCCGCGGCTCCGAAACCACCGGCGTCGTCCGTGCAAACTAGCGGAGCGCCCGTAGTTCCGGTCGCGAGCAAAACTGGAGCGCCGGCGATTCCGGCTCCCTCAATGACTTCTTCGCTTGCGTCTTCCCTTGCGAGTCTTCTCAGCTCGCCTGAAGTGCCGCCGGCTCTGACTCCCGCAAAACCGCCAGCGCCGGCTCTCCCCCCCGAAAACAAACAGCAGCCCCTGAGCGCCGCAGGACACGATTCGACCGAAGAGTTGAAACTCCAAGCGGCACGCCTTCAGGAACAACTCTCTTCAATGCTCTTTAGCACAACTCCAGCTGCAAAACCGGCAGCCTCGGCACCCGTGCTTGATCCAAAAGCCGTTTCGGGTGTGGCTGCCAAGGTTCTCGAAATTGCCAAAGCCGAGCCCGTGCCGTTCAAACCCGCTCCGCCGACGAAAACGCCCCCACTTCCGGTCAAGTCATCGCTGGATACGGAAGAGGTGAAAATTCCGTCCTGGCTCGAGCCCCTGGCTCGTAACGCTGCCACTCCTGCGCCAACGCCAGACCCTATCGAACGAGAAAAAGCCCGGCCCGGCGGCGAGCTTGCTTCGCGAGACGAACGTCCCGCGGAGCCCTTGCCTCTCACTGCGATAGAAAGCGTTCCCGAGTCCGCGCTTCCTGCGATCGGCAGCCTGATCCAGATCGATGAACCCGCAATCACACACCAGCGTTCGTCGGGAGGCTCCGGCAGAGGAGTCTTGTACGGCGCGATTGCCGCGGCCGTTTTGCTTGTCGCGGGCGGCGCATGGTATCTGCAGCATCCGACGACCGCAGCGCAAGGTACGACCGGACCCATCAGTTCGGTGCAAGGCTCCCAAGCGAACGCAACGCCTCAGGCGCCTGCCGTAACGCAACCGGCCATCCAAAATTCCACAGCAGTGCCTCAACCAACTTCAGGCTCGAACGCCTCACCTGCTTCGAATACGTCAGCCGCCAGCGTGCCCTTCATTCGAGCTCCGCAGAATCCGCAAACTGGTCCTGTGACTCGAGACAATACACGCGGCGCAGGCGCGACGATTCCGGCTGCGGCCACCGAGCGCATTTCGCGGCCCCCCGCGGAACCCGAGCCAAAAAAACCTGTTCTCGGCGAAGTCCACCTGGCAAGTCCCACGATGAATCGTGCCTCAACTGCTCAAGAGGATGGATCCGAGGCTCCAACAATTTCTTCGGCCAACGCGGATGCGAATGCTGACGGTCTAGACTCCGGACTGGCAGCAGGTAACGGAAAACAGCCTGCGGCTCCTGAAATGCCCCTGCCGGTTGGTGGAGACGTGAAGTCTGCAAAATTGGTTAGCTCCGTGTCGCCGGTATACCCGCTGGTGGCCAAAAACCAGCATGTGTCCGGGGATGTGCTCATCGACGCATTGATCGACGCCAACGGAAATGTCACGACGATGAAAGTTATTTCAGGCCCCGCGCTGCTGCATCACGCCGCCATGGAAGCCGTGCGCCAGTGGAAGTACCAGCCGGCAACCCTCGACGGCAAAGCGGTGCCCATGCATCTGCAGGTCACACTGCAGTTCCGTCCCCAACAACAGTAGCCTTCCATGGAGCCGAGCGCGCTAACCACGGGTAGCGGCGTTTCTCCCTATTTTTGAACATTGGAGACAGGAAAGACGCGTGGCAGCCGCATCTCCACGGCTGGCAGTTCGGGGAATGTTCCATGAGGTTCGTTCTGATACCAGTACGCTACGGAATAGAAGTTGTCTCCGCGGTCGTTCGCATGCCCATGCTCGATCGTGGCACGGAGAGACTTGGTAAACGGAATGGGAGAGTCCAGATGGAAGCGATAGACGGACCATCGCCCGCCCTGCACTTCCGCGCCAACAAGCGGCGCTCCAAATAGCGCATAAGCAAATGGCTTGCCCCCAAAGTCCCAAGCACCGAGAAAATAATCCTCCGAGCCGGTTCCGTTGATCGACGGGAGCTTCTCGCCATCCACAAAAAACATATCGTCGCCCTCACCCCACCATCCATCCTGATTTTCGACGATCGACATCGTGACTCCAGCGAAGTGTCCGCGTCCCACCGCTTCCATCCAAACGTAATTTTCTTTGCCGTCTAGATTGATCTTGTTCTCGGGGAAAGCTTTGTTCGGAATAGCTTGCCGGTACTGGGCATGAAAATAGAGCGTATCTGCCGGCAGTGCTGCTTTGTAGGCGCGCAGATCGATGTTCCAGTAAACAGCCTCCGCCCGCTGCCGGCCTTCGTTCGTAAGCGTAACCCGCGCGTGTTTTTGAAATGGCATTGGGAAAAAGCAGTTCAGAGCTTTATCTCCTCCCACGGAAAGAGGAGCTGACTGATACAGAAAATAGTCTCCAAGTCCCAACCCGAAAAAGTCGCCAACGGGGGCTTCCACGCTAGGAGAACTCTCGCCGTCCCAGTACATGCGCAGAACCATCTTTTTCAAGTGGAATCTCTCATCACTCGCGATGGTGATCCATACGTGCGAGATTTCGCCGGGCCCGGCTTCGTCGAGCAACGTGAGCGTTTCCCCTGGCGCGAGCGGACGGTAGTCATCGTTGCCGCCCGTTCTGTCGTAACTCGAAATTCGCTTTAGAACGTAGTCATGAGGCTTTGTCAAATCGGAGAGTAAATCAGCGGGCGCCTGTGCGAAGGCCGCTCCTGGCACAACCAAAACAAAAATTCCGACTAGAACACAGAGTCTGCGATTCATTTGTCGTCTCCGGAAACCCACGTCCCGCAAAATTGCCCGGATTATAGCAGAGCAGGTCTGCGCAACCCGCGGTTACGATTCATTTCTCCAAACGCAGAGATTCGCCCAATTTCGAGTCATTCTCTCCTTACTCTTCCTAGCGCCTCCAAGCTCATTCTGTTAGACTGGCGCCGTTTTGCCACCCGCCACCCGAAGATATTTTCTTGCGAAGTCCGGTGCAGCCGCAGCCACGGCTCTGCTGTGGCCGGGCTTGGAGAGGGTCCTTGCCGCGGGCTCCATCCCGGCGCTCCAATTTCCTTCGGCGCCCCGCGAACGAATTGCCATCGCTTCCTATCCCTTCCGAGATTTCATCACGGGCGCTCACGACAAAAATGACAAATCTGCCCCGCCTAAGATGGATCTGAAGGATTTCCTGGCTCACGTCAAATCGAAATTCGATATCAACAAGATCGAACCGTGGAGCGAGCATTTCCGCTCGCTGGATGCGAAGTATCTCGCAGATTTTCGTTCTGAGGTCGAAAAAGCAAGCGGCGCTATCGTAAACATCGCCGTCGACGGCGAACACAGTCCCTACGCAGCCGACAAAGCCGAGCGCGAAAAAGCCATCGCTTCCAGCAAACAATGGATCGATATAGCCGCAACTGTCGGCTCACCGAGCGTCCGCACGAACATGCCGCCAGCCAAGGATTCGAAGCCCGATCTAGATCGCGCTTCCGAAACGCTTCTCCGGGTGGCGGAGTACGGCTCCTCGAAAAATATCCTCGTAAATCTCGAGAACGACAATTCCGTCAGCGAAGATCCCTTCTTCATCGTCAGCATCATTGAGAAGGTGAACAGCCCCTGGCTACACACGAATCCGGATTTCGCGAACTCCTTGACCACCGGCAAAACGGAATACGCCTACAAAGGCATCGCAGCGATGTTCAGGCATGCCTACAGCATCTGTCACGTGAAAGCCATGGAAGCAGATGAAAAGGGACAGCTAGTTCACGTTGACCTGGCGAAGACCTTCGGCATTCTTAAGAACAGCAACTACAAAGGTTACTGCTCTATGGAGTTCGACAGCCCTGGCGATCCTTATCAGGGAACATCCGATCTAATCGAGAAAACCCTTCATTACCTCGCCTAACATCGGCAGTTCTGGATCAGCTCCATCAAAAAAGTTCTCCCTCCATCTCTCTTCCACCCTCTCCCTTGCAGCCGGGAGAGCAGGTTCGTATACTGGCGGCCCGGCCAAAAGTCGATTCTGGCGGACCGGTCAATTCTGTTCCATGTAATGGGGTAAGCCGCCAGCCATTTCTCTTGGCCCTGCAAATCGGTCACAAGTTCTATTTACAGGCCGAACTGCGAATTGTTGATTAGTTTTGCTGCCGTGGCCGCCTCAAAGGAGAGTTCCGCATGCCGCAAGCCCCAGTACCGGAAGAAATGAATGTCTACCAAAACGCCGAAGCGCGCTTCGAAGTGGCTGCGCAAAAACTGGGACTCGAACAAGGACTCTACCGCTATCTCAAATATCCCAAAAAAGAAATCACTCTCTACATTCCCGTCGGCATGGACAGCGGTCAACTTGAGGTGTTTGTCGGCTATCGCGTCCTCCATTCCACCGTCCGCGGCCCGGGTAAGGGCGGCATTCGCTTTGCTCCCGATGTTTCCCTCGATGAAGTTCGCGCTCTGGCGACGTGGATGACTTGGAAGTGCGCGGTTGTGAATATTCCTTTCGGCGGCGCCAAGGGCGGTATCATTTGCGATCCGCGCAAACTCTCGCGAGGCGAACTGGAACGCCTGACTCGCCGTTACACAGCGGAACTCGCCGACTGGCTCGGTCCAGAGCGCGACGTACCCGCCCCGGACATCGGCTCAAACGAACAGACCATGGCTTGGGTGATGGACACATACGCCATGCACGTCGGCGAAGCCACTACCGCTGTCGTCACCGGCAAGCCCATCGAACTTGGTGGCTCGCGCGGAAGGCGGGAGGCCACCGGACGCGGCGTGATGATTTGCTGCGACAAAGCACTGGCGAAGCTGGGCATCAAGAAGGAAGGCTGCCGGGTGGTAGTCCAAGGTTTCGGCAACGTCGGTTCCTTGGCCGCGCAGCTCATGCAAAAAGCGGGCTATAAAATCGTCGGGCTCGCCGACATTGGCGGCGGCCTCTACAATGAGAACGGCTTCGACGTCCTGAAAGTGATTGACTGGGTTTACACGCAGAAAAAGCCTCTTCAGGACTTCGCCGGCGGCGGCACGAAAATGTCCGCCCGCGACGTTCTCTTCCAACCGTGCGAAATCGCCATCCCGGCGGCCATCGAAAACCAAATCACCGAACAAAACGCTCACCAAGTCCAGGCGAGGATTCTCTGCGAAGGCGCCAATGGTCCCACAACCTGGCAAGCCGATGCGATCGTCGATGCCAAAGGCATCTTTACCGTGCCGGATATTCTTGGCAATGCCGGCGGCGTGACCGTCAGCTATTTCGAATGGGTTCAGGACCGCCAGGGCTTCTTCTGGCGCGAAAGCGAGGTCAATGAGCGCCTGCTGGACGTTATGGAAAATGCGTTCGATGAAGTCGTCCGTTACGCAGAAACGCACAAAGTGAATAACCGTATCGCCGCCTACATGCTCGCGATTGACCGTGTCGGCAGCGCGCTAAAGTTGCGCGGAATCTACGCCTAGTGTGATAAAGTTCGCCCCGGGATTCCGGCCGTTTGGGGCCCAAGAGTTTACTTTGCTGGGGGCAGAGAAATGCTCCGGACGAAATTCCGGGCTAGGAAGAATTGCGCGCAATGACGACCAACTCACTCTGGCCAAGCCACGAAAAAAGCGAAGAGCAGCACCGCCGAGAGATCTGCACAGCGGGGAAGTGGATGTACGACCGCGGCTTTATCGTCGCTTGCGAAGGCAATATCTCCGCTCGCCTCGACGAAAACCGCGTCCTCACGACTCCCACGTGCATGAACAAAGGCATGCTCGAGGCGCAGGATCTGGTGATTACGAATCTCGAAGGCCGCCAGCTTGCCGGCGAGCGCAAATTCTCATCGGAAATCGCCATGCATTTGCTGTTTTACCGAATGCGCCCAGATGTCAATGCCATCTGTCACGCGCATCCGCCCACGGCCACGGGCTTTGCCGCTGCCGGTCGCTCTTTGAATCAAGCTCTCTTACCGGAAGTGATCATCGGTCTGGGACAAATTCCGCTCGTGCGCTATGCCACTCCCGGAACACCAGAACTAAGCGATGCGATCGAACCTTTCGTCCCGCACTACGACGCCTTGCTCCTGGCGAATCATGGCGCGGTCACCTGCGGCCCGGATCTTCTAACCGCTTTCTTCCGCATGGAAACCATCGAACACTTCGCCAAGATCGTGCTTTCCGCGGAATTGGCCGGTGGCCCGGTCCTGCTCTCCAGCCGCGAAGTCGCGAAATTGATGGCTGCGCGCGCGCGATATTTCGTTACCCCACCGCCGGGCGGGGGTGCTGAGCTCCCGGAAACCAACGACACCGGGGAATCCTCCGGCGCTCACGTCTCTCTCACCCGCAACGAGCTCGATGCCCTCATCGACGAGGCCGTTCGCAAGGATCGCGCTCGCCGCTGACTCCTGCCAAATTGCCGGCGAAGCTCACAATTTTTTTCTACTTTGGCATACCCGCGCGCTGCCTCGGATCATCCATTTACATGGACGCACGGAACCGATTGGCATGGTTCGCTGTTCTTTATCGACACCGTGACGCTCGTTACCGCACTCGCCCGTGACCCAGGAGACTTCTTATGGAACCGAGAATTGATGCCAGGAGACACGCTCAGGAAGCTCAGAAGGCCATGTACGCGCTCGAAAAGTATCTTGCCGAATGTGGCCTCGAGCACAAACTCATTCACCTCATGAAAATGCGAGCTTCCCAGATCAATGGCTGCGCTTATTGCATTGACATGCACTCGAAGGACGCTCGTGCGCTCGGCGAAACCGAACAGCGTCTTTACGAACTGGATGCCTGGCGCGAAACTCCCTTCTATACCGATAAGGAGCGCGCAGCCCTGGCTTGGACAGAAGCCATCACTTTGGTCTCTGAGACGCACGTCCCGGATTCTGTCTACGAGGAAGTCCGCAAGTACTTCAGCGAAAAAGAAATCGTGGATTTGACATTTGTGGTGACCACCATCAACGCCTGGAACCGCCTGGCCATCGCTCTTCGAGCCGTCCCCGGCCATTACCGTGCTGCAGCTTCGGCATCCGCAGCGCCGTGAGAGATTTTCAGCGGACGGCCGCGCCGTCGAGCACTTCCCTTACTTTTTTTGCCAGGCTTAGAGGCGTGAACGGTTTTTGCAGAAAGGCCGTCTCGTTTTCACTGATGCCTTGGCGCACTACGGAATCATCGATGTACCCGGACATGAAGAGCACCTTTATGCCGGGAATTCGCTGGGCAATCCGCTTGGAAAGTTCCGTTCCGCTCATACCTGGCATGATGACGTCTGTCAGCAGCAAATCGATCTTTCCGTGGTAAGTCTCAGAGATTCTCTCCGCTTCTTGAGGCAAGCGGGCGGACAGCACCGTATATCCGTGCGAGGTCAAAATGGCACGTACGAGATCGCACACAGCTAGTTCGTCTTCCGCCAAAAGCACGGTTTCCTCACCCGAATAGGAAACCTCTGAGATATTGGCAGAGGGCCCTGGCGTTTGCGCAAAGTCGATCCGGGGAAGAAGAATGCGGAACGTCGTGCCCACGCGAAGCTTGCTCGAAAAAGTGATGTAACCTCCAGCTTGCTGAACGATGCCGTAGACCGTCGAGAGACCCAGCCCAGTTCCTTTTCCAGAGGGTTTGGTGGTGAAGTAAGGTTCGAAGATGTGCGCTTGGATTTGGGGATCCATCCCGGCTCCCGTATCGCTCACGCTAAGCTCCACATAACGTCCTGGCTTGATGGTTTCCGTCTGTGCATTATGCCCTGCAACGATTTCCGTGTGCCTTGTTTCCAATATTAGCTTTCCCCCATCCGGCATTGCGTCCCGAGCATTTACTGCCAGGTTTAGAATCACCTGCTCGATTTGACCGGCATCCGCCTTGACCGCTCCGAGGTCGGGACCCAAATGAGTTGCTATCGCAATGTTTTCCCCGATCAGACGCCGGAGAAGTTTTTCTACCCCGCTCACCGCGCTGTTGAGATTTAGTGGTAATGGTTGGATAGTTTGCTTGCGGCTGAATGCCAGCAGTTGCCGCGTGAGCGCCGCCGCCCGGTCGCTGGCCTTTTGTATTTGTTCGACATGCCCGCGAAGCTTCGGTTCTCCCACCAAGGCCTCATTCAGCACCGCACCATAGCCTGCAATGACCATCAATAGGTTGTTGAAGTCATGCGCGACGCCACCTGCCAGCGTACCGATGGCTTCCATCTTTTGCGATTGGCGCAGCCGCTCTTCCATCGCTCTATACTCGGTGATGTCGCGGCCTACTACGATGACTCCGATCGTTTTCCCCTGGCCGTCCTGATAAGGGCTCTTCATCGCCAAAAAAGCGCGCGTTCCATGGGCCAGCGGAAGCTCGTATTCGAAGGTTTGCGCCCGGCCGGTTTCGATCACCAATCGGTCGGTTTCCGAGAGCCGCCGCGCGGTTGCGAAATCGAAGAGTTGCGCCGCGGTTTTCCCAACAATTTGCTCTACTGGTTTCTCCAGATATTTTGCAAACGCCGGATTAACGATGACGTAGTGCCCCTCCAGATCCTTGATGTACAACGTGTCGCCAGTGCCTTCAAAGATGGATTTCAACAGCGCGTTCTTTTCTTCCAGCGCGATGTCCGATTGCCGCCGTTGCCTCTCGCTGAAAATGATGCGCGCGCTTGAGCACGCGAAGGACGCCAGGACCATCACGACCGCAATCGCCAGTTGCTTTTCCGCGATTCCCGCTGCCATCAGCAACACAACTAGCGGAAAGATCATCGGAACGATATGGATCAGTCCCCACTGGCCTA
>DATEQG010000075.1:0-6797 GCA_035272765.1 Candidatus Acidiferrum sp. | reverse complement strand
ACATTTGCAACCCATTCCAATACGACACTTCCATCATGGCCAACGCCGCTGTCCGCACCGCGCACATCCAGGACACCACCAATCTGTACAACGACATCCAACACGGCTCGCTTCCTGCCGTTTCAATTGTGAAGCCCAGCGGACTCGTTGACGGCCACCCGTCTTCCTCGAAGCTCGATCTGTTCGAGGGGTTCAGCAAGAAAATTGTCGACGCGGTGCAGGCATCCCGGTATGCGAAAGATACGGTGATCTTCATCACTTTCGACGAAGGCGGCGGCTATTACGACTCCGGATACGTCCAACCTCTCGATTTCTTCGGCGACGGCACCCGGATCGTATTCATTGCGGTAGGTCCTTATCTCAAGCCGGGGCATATCTCGCATAGCTACGCGGATCACGTCTCGATTCTCAAGTTCATCGAGCGCAACTGGAATCTGCCGCCGGTTACCAAGCGCAGCCGCGACAATTTCCCCAACCCCTTCTCGCTGGATTTCATCAGCCCTTATGTACCGCTGAACAGCCCAGCGATCAGCGACCTCTTTGACTTCTTCAATTTCGAAGGTCAAGGCGGCTTTCACTTCTAGGTTCTAACCCTGGACAAAGCAAAAGGGGCGGCCGGTCATCCGGTCGCCCCTTCTTATTTCTAGCACAAAGTTCGATCGAAACTCAGATCCGCTCCTTCATCTTGCTGTCGCGCTCGTCGCACAGGTTGCCGATAACTCCCAGACCAGGAACTCCATAACCGCACGCTCATCTTCTGCGCCGCCCTTTAGGCGGTCATCTGCTTTTTGTAGCGCGCGGAGACCGGCTAGCAACTGCGCCCTGGGAATCTTGCGCGATGCTTGGAGCGCGAGTTCCGCTTGCTCAGGTCGCATCCCCAGCGTCCGCGCCGCTTGCCAACCGTTCGTCGCTCCCTTCACCTCGCTGGCCTCGATCAGCTTACGGTACATCCAAGCCATCGCCCCGACCATCGGCAGCGGCTCTTCGCCATCGCGCAGCAACCGGTCGAGAAACTCCAGCGCCTTTGCGGACTTCCTAGCCGCCAAGAGATCCGCCAATTCCCACACCGTCGTAGTCTTCTCCGAAATCACGAGAGAACTGACGTCGGTTCGGCCGATGAATTTCTTTTCGCCCGCATGAGTCGCCAGCTTATCGATCTCTGTTTTCAAGCGCATCAAATCCGCAGCCACAAATTCCGCCAGATCCTCCGCGGCGCCCTTCTCAAACTCCACACCTTGTTCCCCGGCAATGGCTCTCGCCAAGGCCACGGCTGCCGCGTGACGTTCCCCGGCGTTTTCACCCAGACCGCACGCCACCACCAGCGTTTTCTCCGCCAGCAGCTTTCCCAGCTTCATCCGCTGATCCAACCCGGTCGCTTCCACCACCAGCACCGTAAAAGGCGCAGGGTCCTCGAGGTAAGCGCCAAGTTGCGACACAGTCTCTTCCCGGTTTTTCTCTCCGAGCTTTTCAATCGCTTCTGCCTCTTCGAGGAAGACCACCTGTTGCGGTGAGAGCATCGCCATCGTTTGCGCCTGATCCAGCGCCGCTCGCGTCTCGCCACGTCCCGCCGAGTAGCGCGAAATTGCCCAGGTTCGCGCTGCCTCGGAGACGAACTTCTCAATCAACTGCGCGCGGCAGGCGTCTCGCAGATACGGCTCTTCGCCAAGCAGTAGCACTGCGGGAATCGGCTTTCCGTGTTCCAACCGTGCCAGCAACTCCTCCGGAGAAACCTGCGCCATGCGTCGTTCTCCTAATAATTCTCCATGATGGCAGCTACCAGCCGCGAAGCAAAATCCTGTGCCAGCCGGTCCAGGGCAGGGCCTTGCTGATTGAAAAAGTTCTTGAGGTCGGTTGGGTCGCTTGTATCGGCCGAAATTTGATACTGGTTGCGGAACACAAAATTGTCCGAGTGGTAGAGCACCTTTTGTGTCGCGCTTTCCGTGAACGTCACTTCGCACTTCACCGTAACGAGCATGGTCGTCGCAGCGCCCGTGGTTGTGTCGAACAACAGCGGCACGGCCTCCAAAGCGAGCACTTTGCCTCTCAACACCGCGTCGCCATCTTCCGGGTTCGATACCACCCGGTACGATGTCTCTGCCAAAAATTCGTGGACCGTGGCTGCGGTCAGCCTTTGTTCGAGGCGGTAGCTGGTCGTTTTGTTCTCCAGCGCCGGAACAGCAATCACGTGTATGGTTTTGGGCAACGCCGAGCTATGTCCCGCGACGTGATATCCGCATCCGGCACAGCACAACGCCGCAGACACTAGGGCACTAACGAGACGCGGCCTCATGCCACCAACTTCTCTGCCAGCTTCACGGCATTCCACGCCGGCAATCGAATATTATCGGCAGCTCCCCAGAACCACCAGCTCCCGGGCTGCAGCTGATCCGCTTTCGGTTTCGACAGTTGTATGACCGTCTCCCCGGCCGCGCTGATATTGTTCGGTCCGATCCCCGATTCATCCAGGATCGCGAATCCCGCGCGCTGACAAGCTTCGGAAATTCCATCCTCATCCACACCGTCAGCGAGTTTGGCGCACGCCGCAAATGTCACGCCATAGAAGACAGGCACGTGAACCAATTGCACTGTGGGCAGCACGCCTTCGCCGCGAAGACAGGCGCCTATTTCATTTCGAAGAGTCAACCGCGCGTGGTTCAAATCGAATCGGCTTTGAGGTCCAAATCGGTCAAGAGAACTGAACGCCACTTGCGCGTCAAAGAGTTCCTTGCCAGGACCTTGAAACGAAAGCAGCTGCTTGGTCTGCGTCTCAAGCTCTTCGATGCCGCCTTTGCCGGCGGCCGACACGGGCTGCAAGACAGTAACGACGATGTACTTGACATCCATCTCGCGCAAAGCAAGCGAAAGCCGAATGATCCCTTCTGCGGCGGCCGAAGGCACGGCCGCGAGATGCGGTTTCTCAGGAAAAGTCTGACCGCGAAGTTTCTCTAGCCCGGAATACCACACGAACGTATTTGCGAAGGATATCGAATGGCCGGACAGATCGATGACTACCGCACCGGCGCGGCTAGCCGTCTCGAAGTTTGCGAGCGTGAAATCAGACGAGCCAGTGAAGAAAATGATGCGCGCCTTCTCGAAGCTTCCTTCTTCCACAGGTTGAATCACCGCCGGTTCGCCGCCAGCTTCGGTCAGTGTGCCCGCGGCAAGCTC
Source organism: Candidatus Acidiferrum sp. (assembly GCA_035272765.1). Classification (GTDB taxonomy): domain Bacteria; phylum Acidobacteriota; class Terriglobia; order Acidiferrales; family UBA7541; genus Acidiferrum. The sequence continues at coordinate 3,629 of DATEQG010000075.1, read as the reverse complement.
TTCATCCACCAGGCGAAACTCCGCGCCCGCAAAGCGGCTCTCTTCCAGCAACGATCGCACCTCCGCGCCAAGCAGAGACGAAGCACCCGCAATGACGATTCGGTTGGATCCCCGTTCAAGCGATGGCATGAATCACACGGTCCGGGAAACCAGTCGATGGCGGAAGAAACGAACGACGTGTAGAACCACTCCCGCGACCGCATAGGTGCAGGCGAAGATCACCAAGGCATACTCTGAAAATCTCCAAATGACAACCATCAAGAGGAAGACTGCGACGACCGTCAGCGAAGGCTGCTTACGCGTCCACGGAATATCCTTGAAACTGTAGTAGCGGATAGTGCTGGTCATCAACGCACCCAGGATGCCAGCAAGGCCAAACCACGCTACCGACCAGCGCCAGTCATGCAAAGGGACTTTGAATCCGTGCACGAGCGAGGCTATGACTCCCGCCGCTGCCGGCGTGGGCATGCCCACGAAATTTTTTGATCCCCCCGGAGCCATGCCTTGCACGTTGAAACGCGCCAGCCGCCACGCGCAGCAGATGAGAAACGCCAGACAAAAAACCCAGCCCAATTGACTGATCAGCTCGAACCGCTGCGAGCCCTGGTCGGGCAAGCTGCGCACGCCCCAGGCAAAAGCCATCACTGCCGGCGCTATGCCAAAACTGACGACATCCGCCAGCGAATCGAATTGCACGCCGAATTCCGTGTTCGTGCCGGTCATCCGGGCGACGCGCCCGTCCAGCGAATCAAACAGAATCGCCAAACCGATGGCCTTCGCCGCGTGATCGAAGTCTTCCCAGCCGCCTGCGACCGACGCCACGACCGCGTAGTAGCCGCAAAGCAGGTTCGCGCCGGTGAAAAGGCTTGGGAGCAAGAAAATCCCCCGCCTCCGCCGAAGGCTTTGGAGGCGGCGTCCCCCGAAAGGAATTTCTTGCTGTTCGATCGGACCCATGACTTAGTTTTGCCGTCCCACAGCGGATACGTTCGCTTCCACGCCCGCGCTCTCCCGTTCTCCCGAATGCAAGCTGGAAATCTTGGGGAGCCATCGGGCGAGCACGCTCGATCCACCTTTCACATTCTCGCCCACTTCGACCAATATTTCCGCGTCCTTGGGCATCCAAACATCCACGCGCGAACCAAATCTCACTAATCCGATCCTCTCGCCTCGCGCGACTCTCTCGCCTTCTTTCTTCCAACTCACCACTCGTCGTGCAATCCATCCGGCGATCTGCTTGAACACCATCTCCCCAGCATCCGTCGAAAGCGTAAACACATTCTGCTCATTTTCTATCGAAGCCCGCTCGCGCATCGCCGCAAGAAACTTGCCGGGCCTGTATTCCATCCTGGTGATGACCCCCGCCGCAGGCGCTCGATTCACGTGCACGTTCCATACTGCCAGAAAAATGCTGATCCGTTTTCCGGGCCGCCCCGCGTCTTCCTCATCCGTTACGACCACAACCCGCCCGTCTCCCGGCGACACAATCGCCCCAGGCTCGGCAGGAATTACACGCTCTGGATCACGGAAAAACCAAAAGACAAAGATAGCCAGGCACACAAGGACAACCGCGACAATCGTCCAATGTGCCAAATACGCCACGCCGCCGAAGAGCAGAAGCGGCAACCCAAAGTAATAGCCCTCTTTGACCATGCCCCAGAGAATATACCTCATCAGCCTCGCCCGATGTATGAACGCGCGGGCAAGCAGGGCCATTCTACGACAGAATTTTCGGGATAGGCGGGCGTTATTGAGTGTACTGCGCCCGCGCACGTTGGATACGCAGGGCAATCCGCTCCATCTCATCTTTGCAGTGGAGCTTCATCTTCTTAAGCTTGATCTCTTCCAGGAGGTCTTCCGAACTGAGGTAAGTAGCGGTGGAGATTCGGTGCAGTTCTGCTTCGTATTTCGAGTGCTGCTCGGCCAGACGCTGATACTCGGCGTCTGTATCGAGGAGTATGTCCCGAGGTGCCCGCTGTGCGGTTGCCATGCGTCCTCCTCACGACTGCGCGAATTGAATTGTGAACCCTACATGAACGAACGATAGCACTATGGTTTACGGCGTCAAGAGGCAACCTGTGGGAATTTGGTCCTAGTCCCCGAGTTTCTTTCCCATGGTGATCGCTGCCTCCTCTGGAGACCGGTAATAGCCCTTCCGGCGGCCAATCTTGGAAAAGCCGAATTTTTCGTAGAATGCGATCGCTCCGAGATTCGATTCTCGCACTTCCAGATAGATGCTCTTCACGCCCCTCGACCGCATCGTCTCAAAAGCTGCAGAAACCAGGGCCCCGCCATGACCACAGCGCCTGTACCTTGGCATCACCGCCAAAGTAAACACTTCCGCTTCGTCCGCCACCTCACGGCCCAACAAAAAACCGGTCAGTTCACCTTCGAACTCGCTGACCAACGCGAGGGCGCCTCCCCAATCTGGCGACCGCTCAAAGGAATCGCTGTTCAAAGCCCCAGCTTGCGGGGACTCTTGGAAGATACACCTTAAAGCATTCGCGTCCCCCGGCTCGAACCGCCGGACTCTGCAAGCGGATTCAGAGTCCTTGTTTTCAGCGGCCACTTCCCGTCGCCCCCTTCCAAAAAGTCTCCGCGTCTGGCCGCCGGACGTAGTCCGCGTCAAGAGCCAGCGCGTCGAGCAACCGGCCTTCCCGCGCCCGCTGAAATCCAATCTTTCCAATCATAGGAGCCAGCACCGTGGTGCTCACTTCCATCCTCTGATCGACTTTAGCGCGGCTCTGCCACGATTCTAGCGTCGTGACTTTTTCCGGGTCCGCTGAAATCCAGCTCACACGCCGATTGGACGATCGTTCGTTCACCCACTCGATGAATTCTGCGGGTTTAATAACCATTTCATGCTCCACGAGACGGAGTTCCGTACCACCCCTCTGGTACAAACCTCCAAACACCTGGTCTCGATGAGCATCCGCAAATGCCGCGATGTACTCAGCATCAGGCCTCGCCTGCAGGGCAATTGCTTCCAACCTCGACACGCTCGCTATCCTCTTCCCAAATGCCTCACTCCACGCCTTCACCGTCGTCAACCCTATCCGCACTCCTGTGAACGATCCGGGCCCCGAAGCAACCGCAAACACCTCAACCTCCTCGATCCCCAATCGGGAGGATCTTAGAGCCGCTTCAGCTGTGGGCAGGATCCAAGACGAATACTCCGTGGCTCCTTCGTGCGCGACGAGTGTCAATACTTCTTCGTCGCGCAAGACGGCCAAACTTCCCCTCGAATCGCATGTATCCAGCGCCAGAAGAATCACGAGCGCATTCTACAGCACCACGCCGCCACTTTCCGATTTCGCGCTCACACTGGCGTACAATCATGGCTGAAACGAGTGTTTCAGGGACCTGAACTCATCCAAGTACAAGGAATCCTTCGTCAGCTATCAATTTTGCTTGCCGTAAACTGCCCTGAGCAATTCGACTGCCAAATTCAAATCTAATTTTCCCTAACTCCATGATTCCACTGGATATACCTTGACTCTTGCAACACACACATTTAAACTCTGTAAGTATCTCAGGGGGCATCTCGATCCATGGACTACAAAATCGGTGACAAGGTCGTTTACCCGAACCACGGCGTCGGACTTGTAGAACAGATTAGTTACGGTGTCTTG
>DATEQG010000074.1:0-76888 GCA_035272765.1 Candidatus Acidiferrum sp. | reverse complement strand
CCGGAATCACCACGGAAACTTTCGGATCATCCAGCGCGGAAGGGTTGCGTCGTTGATGGCTCATATCGGTCCAAGGATTGTAGAGTCTCCCCGCCCGCCGAGTAAAGTTGTAGGGCTCGCCTTCTGAGGCGGGCCGTTCTTGCATCTCCGGGGAGCGCCATATATCTCTTCCTGTATTCCTCTCCCGCGCGGCGCCTCCTTCAGTCTCTCCACTCTCTTCCCGCAACTCGCGAAACCCGCTATCCTATTTCCTGTTCATCGGGCACGCATGACTCTCTCCCGTTTCTTCACTGCGCCTTCTGCGTTTTCCGTGAACTCAGGGCAAAAATCTTTTTCTTTTATTATTTTGCGCCATTGACCAAATCCCATGTCCACTTTCTTCATCCAACAATTCGGCTGCCGCGCCACCCAAGCCGACGGTGCCGCCCTCGAACGCCAGCTCCTCGACCGCGGCTGTACCCCCGCATCGGATCCCTCAAACGCCACCATCGTCGTCCTCAACACCTGCACCGTAACCGCCTCCGCCGACGCCCAAGCCCGCGACGCCATCCGCAAACTCCACGCCCAAAATCCGCAAGCTCGCCTTATCGTCACGGGCTGCTACGCCCAGCGCGCCCCCGAAGAACTTGCCGCCCTCCCAGGCGTCTCCTGGGTCGTCGGCAATTCCCACAAACCCCAAATCCCCGCCCTCGCCGCGTCTCTGGCCCTTGTAGGGGCGGGGCTTGCCCCGCCCCCCGACCTCATTTGCGCACCTGAAGAGCAAACTCTCATTCCGAGCGAAGCGAGGACCTCCCCACCTCCGAGCGTTTTTTGCGAGGAGAATCTGCTTTTTCCTCCGGATTCGCCAGACGCTCCATTCCATTCCTTCGTAGGGGCACGGCATGCCGTGCCCGCTCTTGGCAAGACTCCTAATCTTGACGAGAAGTCTCCCCCCGCCCAAATCCTCACCGGCAACATCTTCGACCACCCCGAATTCCTCTCCGCCCCCATCCAAGGCGGCGAATCCCACCACACCCGCCCCATCCTTAAAATCCAGGACGGCTGTAACAACCGCTGCTCCTTCTGCATAATCCCCTTCGTTCGAGGCAAATCCCGCAGCCTCCCACCCGACGCCGTAATCCGCGAAATCCAGAGACTCACGGCAGAACATCCGTTCGAGCCCGCAAATGCAAACCTAGGACAGCCAATCCTTGCTGTCCGCTCTTCCGACCGCGAAATCCCAGTAGCACAGGCACTCTTGCCTGTGCCTGCCTTCTCCTTCACTTCCTCTACCTCCTCTAACTCCTTTACTTCCTCACAACTCCGCCCTGCCCGCGAAGTGGTCCTAAGCGGCATCAACCTAGGCACCTACGGCCGCGACCTCTCCCCGAGAGTAGAGTTCATCGATCTCCTGCGCCGCATCCTCGACGAAACCACGCTAGAACGCCTCCGCGTCAGCTCCATCGAACCCCAAGACGTCACCCAAGACCTAATCGACCTATTCGCCAGCACCGACCGAATCGCCCACCATTTCCACATGCCCCTCCAATCCGCCTCCGACCGCATCCTGGCCGCCATGCACCGCTGGTACCGTTCCGAACACTACGCCCGCCGCGTCGAACTAATCCGCGACCGCCTCCCTCACGCCGCCCTCGGCGCCGACGTCATCGCCGGCTTCCCCGGTGAAACCGAGTCCGATCACGCTGCCACCGTCGCCTTCATCGAGCAGCGTCCTTTCACCTACCTCCACGTCTTTTCCTACTCCTCCCGCCCCGGCACCAAAGCCGCCTCACTCCCCAACCAGGTCCCCGCCGCCACGATCAAACGCCGCGCCCGCGAACTCCGCTCCCTATCCGAAGCCAAGTCCGCCGCCTTTCGCCGTTCCCAAATCGGCCGCACCAAGCGCGTCCTAACTCTCCACCGCGACGAATCCGTCGGCACCAAACACCCCGGCGCCGAACACACCCCAGCCCTGTCCTCAAACTATCTGCGAGTTCAAGTCCCAGGAATCCACCCATCAAATCAATGGCAAGATGTTCTGATCTCGGCTGAAGAAGGGAATTACGTTGTGTGCGAACCCGCATCAACTCTCCGCGAGTCCTCTGTGTACTCTGCGTCTCTGCGTTAGCTTTTTCTTCTCTTCTTTCTCTTTACTTCATTACGTCCCTTCTTCATTACTTCATTTTTCTCAACTCTCAAATATCACCTGCGCCAAAGCCTGCGCCTCCGTGTGCGTAATACTCAAAGCAATCCTCTTTACCCCCAACTCCTCCGCAATCTTCTTCGCCTCTCCCTCCAACCGCACCGTCGGCCGCCCCCCCAATTCCCGCACCACCTCAAAATCCACCCACCGCACCCCGCGTCTCCACCCTGTCCCCAAAGCCTTCATCGCCGCCTCTTTCGCCGCAAACCGCCCCGCGAACCGCTCATACTTATTCTTAAACCTCTCGCAATACTCCCGCTCGCCCGCCGTATACACCCGCCGCAAAAACGCCTCCCCATGCCGCTCAATCGCGCCGCGAATCCGCTCCACCTCCGCCAAATCCACTCCCATCCCCACGATCACGTCGTCTCCCATGTAGGGGCGCGCTTCAGCGCGTCCCTTCTTCTTCGTCTCTTGTAGGGGCACGACACGTCGTGCCCTCTTTCTTTTTCTCTCTCGCGCTTCTGTGCCCTCAACTAACCTCAATCGCCACCCAGCCACCACCGTCACCCAAGTTGTCATTCCGAGCGGAGCGCGGACCTCCCCACCTCCGAGCGTTTTTTGCGAGGAGAATCCGCTTTTTCCTTCCTTCTCTTCTCTGTGATCTCCGTGCCTCTGCGCCCCTCTGCGATAAATCTTTTTCCCGCCTTTTCTTCTCGCGCCGCCGTTGCGATTATACTTATACAATCGTGCCCCGAACGAAAACACGACCGAAAAAACGCACCGCGACCGCGATGTCGAGCCCCTGGTTTTATTGGCCACCAAATCCCTTGGTTCGGTTACCTTTGCTGCGCAGCCGTATCGATTCCCAGCAGGTGGGCAATATTCAATGCATTTGAATGCTTCACAACTCCTTGACGGAGTTTATAGTCGAAAGATAGGCTGCCGAACTCTCCCGAATCCTCAAAGCACACATTGCGTCCAGACAAACCATTGGTAGCGATTTCCGTCAGGGCGAGATCGTGAGTGGTTATTACACCGATTGCCCCTCGAAGCATCAACGCCTGTATAACCCACTCAGCTGCAATCCTTCGGTCATGCGAATTCGTGCCACTCATGATTTCGTCTGCCAGGAACAGCAGCGGTGCATCCCCTGCTGTTTCGATCATGCGTCGCAATCTCTGCATTTCTGCGAGGAAATGCGAGCGGCCATCCACCACCGAATCCTGCATTCGTATTGCCGCGCCGATGGTCAGCGAGGATAACCGGAGCCTTGCGCAGCGAACAGGCGCACCCATGTAGGCTAAAACCGCGTTGACCCCCATGGCACGGAGAAAAGTGCTTTTGCCTGACATGTTCGATCCACTCACGATTAGAAAGCGCACGGCACCTCCGAGCTCGAGATCGTTCCGTACACAGGTACTTTCCTCGAGAAGTGGATGCCCGAGACCCTCGCCTTCGAACACTGGCCCCTCGTCCAGCAGTTCAGGAAATGTGTCTGCTGGGTGCTCGTAGTGGTAGGTGGAGAGGGAAATCAACGCCTCAAATTCTCCGAGGCTCGCCATCCAGTCCAGCAATTGTGCGCCATGTAGCTGGCGCCACCTTTCGATCGCCATCGCGAATTGAGTCCCCCACAGGAGGCAATAAGATAGATAGGCGAACCATTCGTTCTCACGTTGCTGTGCCAAACGGGTCAGCCGCAGCAAGCGCCCTATTTGCCCAGATGCTGCTGGCCTGCTTCGGCCCAGCCGGCTAGCCAGGACTTTGAGTTTTGTGGAGGAGAACTGTTCTCGCTCCGCGATCTGGAGCAGTTCACGCAGGATCGGCAGTTCGACAGCCAGCGTCGGAAGCGATTTCAGCAGAATTTTGGCGCGACCTCGCAAAGCAAGCGCGAATAAAGCATCTACGACAAGCAGAGTGCTGAACATCGACCAAAACCCTTGCCCGTCAACGAATCCGGACCAAAACAAAAAAGGGGCTGCGATAGCCGCCAGTGCCAGGACAAAAGCCGTCGTCGGGGCCAAAATCGAAAATTTCGCGCAGGGCTCGGCGACCCACATCTTGAAAAACTCGGGCCGGAAATCGCCTGCCTTGATTGCTCCCGCGGCTGCGACGGCCTCAGGCAGGTCTCGTCGTGACCTCAATTCCGAAATCGCCTCTTGTCGTCCACGAATTTCGTCCCGATTCGCGGGTGACTTCATCCAACTAGCGACAGTTTGCTGCGCTATGCGTGTGCGAGCCGAACAGAGCAGTTGATAGAGTGAGCCCTGCCCGAAAAGATTCAAGTCCTCTGCATAGAGGTGATTCGGCTCTCTAAAGTTGTCTCCGTCATCGAGCGAATCCCACTTCCGCGAAAGTCGTGCGAAGCCCTTCTCGTAATATTCAAGGAGACTGTGGAGTTCTACAGACTTGAGATGGCATCGATGGCGGCGCTGTACCACCCACGCTCCTGCGGGGATTACGAGAATTGTTGGCCATAGGGGAAGACGCTTCGCAACCACAGACTCGTAAAGCAGCGCACAACCCAACAATCCCAGCAGGACCAAAAACTGTGTGTATCGCGAGTGTAGCACCGCAACTTCCTCCGCCGCGCCACGCAATTCGCCGCTCCGCCTCACATAGAAGTCAGAGGGACGAAGGAGCTCTTCATCCGTTGGGTTGGCCACACCGAAAAGACTATCACCAACGTGCCGTAAGAGAGCATACGACCTGGAGTTCCGTTCTCACCTTGCTTTGCCTGCTTCTAACTTCTCTTCGTGCCGTTATACTATTCTCATGTCCCTGGCGAAATCTAAAACAAGACGGCCCTACAAAAACAGTCATTCATCATCTCCTTGGTCGACATTCGCCTCCCGCGGCCTGAAACTTCTCCAAGTCCCCGCCCTCACCAAACTCCCCTGGCTAATCCACGCCTTCAGCACTGCACCGGGTGGCATCTCCCCACTAGGAACCGAGAAGGTATTAAACCTCGCCTTCACCGACTGGGACACCCGCGAAAACATCCAAGTAAACCGCCGCCGCTTCCAAACCGCCGCAGGCGCCAAAGATCTCCCCTTAATCACTCTAAAACAATTCCACTCCGACGTAATCCACCTCTTCAACACCGCCTCCGCCGATTCTTGTCGAGGCGACGCGAGCATCACCAATCGCCCCAACCTCCTCCTAGCCATCCAAACGGCCGATTGCGTCCCCATCCTCCTCGTTGACCCCAAAAAGCGCGCCATCGCCGCCATCCACGCCGGCTGGCGCGGCACCCTCGCCCGCATCGCCGCCAAAACCATCGGCAAAATGCAAATGCACTTCGGCACCAACCCCCGCGACCTCCTCGCCGCCATCGGCCCCAGCATCGGCCCCTGCTGCTACGAAGTCGGCACAGAAGTCGCCACCCAATTCCTATCCCAATTCCCCGACGCCCCCAGCTACTTCGACGAATTTCGCACTGGTGACGAGCCCAACCCCATCCAGTGGCTGAACATGAGGCCCCCCGGCCACCAACCCCCTCCCAAAGGCGTCCTACTCGACCTTCGTAAAGCCAACCGCTCCCAACTCCAATCCGCAGGCCTGCACCCCCAAAACATCCACACCATCGACCTCTGCACCGCCTGCCGTCCGGACCTCCTCTTCTCCTACCGCAAACAAGGCCCCGCCTCCGCTCGCCTGATGTCCGTCATCGCCCTCCGCCCCTAAGTGGCACAGACTTCAGTCTGTGCGTCCGTTCGCGACTCCGGCGGCAGCGCTGCCCGCGTCCACACCTGCACCTGGAACAAAGAAGACCATCCCAATCGCAAAAATCCTATGGTGTGCACTAGAAGGTGTACACGGTATCGTGTACACTATCCTTCATGAAGAACATCACCCTCAGTGCCGACCCCGGCCTCATCGAAAAAGCCCGCGCCGTTGCCAAGTCCGAAAACACGACTCTCAATGCCGCCTTCCGCGAATGGCTCGCCTCTTATGCCCGCAAGGAAACCGTCCGCGCCCACCGCGAACTCATGGAACGCCTCAAGCACGTCAAATCCAACCCGCCTTACACACGCGAAGAGATGAATGAGCGATAAGTTTTTCCTCGATACCAACATCTTCGCCTACATCTTCGACGAGTCTGCGCCGGATAAACGCCAGCAAGCCGCCGACTTAGTTGATCACGCCGTGGCCACCAACGAGGGCGCCATCAGTTTTCAAGTGGCGCAGGAGTTCATAAGCCTCGCGTTTCGCCGCTTTCGTCCCCCCTTGTCCTCAACCGAGGCCGAACAGTTCCTGGCCATGACTCTCGGACCACTCCTCGCCGTTCAATCCTCACACGTGCTTTACTGGGAGGCTCTTCACTTGTCTCGCCGTTACTCCCTCTCCTGGTACGACTCGTTAATCGTAGCCGCCGCCCTCGAAGCCGATTGCCGCATTCTCTATACGGAAGACCTGCAGCATGGGCAAAAATTCGACAACCTCCGCGTCCAGAACCCGTTCCTTTAACCTGAATCCCGTCATTTCTTCAGCGCCTGAATCTCTCAGGTAGTCGGGAAAGCCCGGCGCTCCATCCTCGCCCTAAGTCATCGCATTTTCCCATTTCGGTCCTTGACAATCAGTTACTTCCGGTGTGTAAGTAACTCTAGGTAACATTGTGATTCTATCCGCCAGCGTCCTGCTGGCGTTTTTGCTTTTGGGCCATTCTCCGCACCGGGTTGGCGCCCAAATCGTTCCATTTTTTTCCACAGCCGCAAAGTGCGTAACACGCAAGAACTCCCGCAACTCCATTCTTTTCATGCCTTAACTTCATAACTCGCGGACACCCGGGGGGTGGGGGTATCGAAGGCGGGTACCGGTCGCACACTGCGCCAGAGGGCTCTCTACCCGGCGACAGGCGCCGAGGCACTCTCAATCTGCGTCAACGCCAACTGCCCGCACGCCGCCATCACGTCGCGCCCGCGAGAATACCGCGTGAACACCGGCACGCCCCGGTCCAGCAAAATCTTATGAAAGGCAGCCACCCGCCCTTGATCCGGTTCCGAAAACGGCAGCGCCCCCGGATTCCACGGAATCAAGTTCACTTTCACGCGTCCCAGGTCCGCCATCATTTTCGCCACGCGCCGCGCATCCTCCGGAGTATCGTTCACTCCGCCTAGCAGCACATACTCGAATGTCACATACTCGCGCGCGCCTCGCGGAAATTTCTTGCACGCTTCGAGCAAGACCCGCAGCGGATACTTCTTGTTAATGGGCATCAAAGCATCGCGCTGCTCGTCGCAAGAAGCATTCAGCGATATCGCCAGCTTGGGACGCAGCGCTTCCTCTGCCAGCCGCTCGATTCCTGGCACGATCCCGCTGGTCGAGAGCGTCGCATGTCTCGGCGCAATGGCCATTCCGTTGTTGTCCAGCAAAATGCGCAAAGCCGCCATCACCGCCTCGTAATTCAGCAGCGGCTCCCCTTGGCCCATCAATACAATATTCGTTCTCGGTGCCAGCCGCTCTTTGTGCTCCTCCAGCGGCAACAGCACTTGCGCCAAAATCTCCCCAGCCGTCAAATTCCGAATCAATCCCAGCTGCGCCGTCATGCAAAACTGGCAATCCACCGCGCATCCCGCCTGCGTCGAAACACAAATCGTCTGCCGTCCGTCGCTAGGCATAAACACAGCTTCCACCGACGCCGGCCTCAGCGGTCTTTTCTTCTCGGTGTCCTCTGCGCCCTCTGCGTTGAAATCCCCATTCAACTCCTTAGTGGCCTCTCCCAACGAAAACAAATACCGCACCGATCCATCGGTCGACGCAAACCGTTGTTTCACCTCAGGCAAAGTGATGGTCGTTTTTGCAGCCAAACGCGCCCGCAAATCCGCCGGCAAATTCGTCATCTGCGCCAAGTCGAGTTTTCTCTCCGCATACAACGCGTGGTAGATCTGGCCGCCCCGGTACGCAGGCTCGCCCATCGACACGCACATCGCGCGAAGCTCGTCTTTCGATTTTCCAAGCAGTTCCATGAACTATTCCGGCGACCCAGTCGCCGCTCCGTTCAAACCGCGAATCACCCTACAGAATATCGTGTTTCGCTTAAGAATTTCTTCTTTGCGTGTTTCTCAGCTTCTTTTCAGCGGTATAATTTTCTTACCATGCAAAGACAACTCGCTGTCGAGCAATTGGCCATCGCCGACTGGGTGAAAGGCCTCGCCGCTATCTCCGAGCACGACTTCACTCTCGAGACAGTCCAGGACTACATCATCCAGCACGCCGTACGTCCCGAGACGCTCGAAAAATACCTCTTCTTCTCCAAAGGCAACTACACCCGCAATCTTATTTTCAAAAACGACCTCTTCGAGTGCATGACCATCTGCTGGGAAGTGGGCCAGCACAGCCGCATCCACAATCACCGCGATCAAAACTGTTGGATGTCCGCTCCCATCGGCCGCCTGAAAATTCAGAATTTTCGCGTCGAGGAAAAAGACGCCTCCTGCGGCACCTGCAAAATCGTTCCCACGGAAATCTACGAAATGGACGGAGCCCATCCCGTCCACGTAAACCCTCTCGAACCCGTCCACCAGGTCTTGAATCTCCCCGAATTCAATCAGCGCGCCGTCAGCATCCACGTCTATTCCAAGCCCTTTGACACTTGCGAAGTCTACACCCGCGAACGCGGCACCTACGGCGACGTCCCGCTCCACTACACCAGCGAATACGGCAAACTCCACCCCGACGAAAAGCTTCTGTAGCGACAGGCTTTAGCCTGTCAGTTTTTGCGTGGCACAGACTACAGTCTGTGCTCTTTTCGTGTGCACGGAAATCAATCTGTAGCAGGACACACATGCGCTTTTCCAAGCCGCCTATGTCACAATGAAGCTTATGGCCACTGCCACGGAAGTCCGTGACATCCAAAAGCACGTCCTCGGCAACGGCCTCGTTGTCATCACCGAGACCATGACCCACGTCCGTTCTGTTTCCGTCGGCGTCTGGATCCGCAACGGCTCGCGCCGCGAAGTCCTTGAAGAAAACGGACTCGCTCACTTCATCGAGCACATGGTCTTCAAAGGCACCGAACGCCGCTCTGCCGAAGCGATCGCCCGCGAAATGGATTCCGTAGGCGGCATGCTCGACGCCTTCACGTCGAAAGAACAAATCTGCTTCAACGCCAAAGTCCTCGACGAGCACCTGCCCATTGCCTTTGACATCATCGCCGATCTCGTTCTCCGTCCCAAATTCGATTCCGGAGACGTAAAAAAAGAACGGCAGGTCGTCCTTGAAGAAATCAAGATGGACCTGGACAATCCCGAGTATCAGCTGCACGACATTTTCACGCGCGGCTTCTGGCCCGAGCATCCGCTCGGCCGCCCCATTCTCGGCACGCCCGAAACCGTTCGCGCCTTCAACCGTGAACATCTCGTCGAGCGTTTCCGCGACTGGTTCGCTCCCGATCATCTGGTCATCACCGCGGCGGGAAACGTCACGCACGAAAAAGTTTTGGACCTTGTTCAGCGCGAGTTCGGCGATCTACGCCCCGCGCGCACGCTCGAAGATCACACCGCTCCTGTGACCAAAGCTCCCATCCATCTCGAGCCCAAGCGCGACCTCGAGCAAGTCCATCTTTGCATCGGCGTCCCTGCGTTGCCGCTCGGCCACGAAGCGCGCTTCGCCGCCGCGGTGCTCAACAATCTTCTCGGAGGCGGCATGTCCTCGCGCCTCTTCCAAAACATTCGCGAAAAAGAAGGCCTCGCCTACGCCGTCTTCAGCGAGCTAACGCCTTACTCCGACGCCGGCATGTTCACCGTCTACGCCGGCACCGCTAAAGAAACCGTCGGCCAGGTCATCGACCTAACCATCAAAGAATTCCGCGCCATGAAGGAATCGCCGGTAAGCGAAGAAGAGCTCACCCGCGCAAAAAATCATCTCAAGGGTTCACTGATGCTCTCCCTCGAATCCACCACGTCTCGCATGTCGAATCTAGCCCGTCAGGAGCTCTACTTCGGCCGCTTCTATTCTCTCGACGAAATTCTGGCTTCCATCGAAACCGTCACCCTCGCCGAAGTCCAATCCCTGGCCCACGCTTTCTTCCGCCCCGACCAAATCGCCGTCACCGTTCTAGGCCCCCTAAACGGCTTCACCCTCGACCGCTCCCGCCTCAACTGCTAGCCACGCGACTTACGCGATCGCCAGTTCGAGCCCATCCGCGATGGCAGGCGAAACGGCGTACTCGATATGAAGGACGCGACGCGGAGCGCTTGATTGAGATTTCGAGGAAGCGTGAACGACAAGCGGGCGCATGACGAGAATTCCGCCGCGCGGCACGAGGCAATCAGCGGCTGAGATTTGTGTCGAGAGAGAATGAAGCGCTTCGTCGCTCAAAACGCCGAGAGTGTGGGTAGTTGGGAGCACGCGGAGCGGCCCGTTTTCGGCGACGGAATCGTCAAGATGCAGTCGCAGCGCCAACACTTGCTCAAGTGCGCCAGCTGGAGCGTGCGCATAGTTCACGCCTTCCTTGATGGACCACGGGCCCCAGCCGGGCACTTCGCGACGCTCGCGCAACGGCAGTGCCGTGTCTTGGTGCCACACGACAAGCCAGTTTGAGGTCGGTGACTTGTCAAACAGCGTCGCGCGAAAGGGAATTGCCGCGCTTCCCAGGATCTCTTGCGCCATCGAGAGAAGCCTCGGATCGCGCGCAACTGCAGCGACGCTTTCATTTCTCATGGCATGGCGCATGCCGGCTCTGCTGCGTGGAAGCTCTGACTGTTCAAGCACCGCCAGCAGGTCTGCAACTTCGCTTTCGAGAAGAGCATTGGGGATGATAGCGAATCCGTCGCTTGCGGTCCGCTCCTGCAGAGGCCTCGATTTTTCGGCGACTCTCATGGCACGAATATTCTAATCTTTCTTTTCGCGTTGACGGGCGGGAATTGAAATGCCATCATTCTGAAAATTCGTTTGTGAGCTTGGCCGCCGTGTGGCAACGTAGCGCCGGGCTTTAGCCCGGCAGTTTTTCTGGCGGTAACGAGGAGCAACCGATCGGCTTGCGGGTTTCCATACTGGCGTCAGGCAGCTCGGGCAACATTACATTGCTCGAGACGCAGCGCACCCGACTCCTCGTGGATTGCGGCCTCGGCAAACGGGAAACTCTCGCACGGCTTGCTGCCATCGAACTAAGCATCGACCGCATCGACGGCATCCTCATCTCCCACGAACATAGCGACCACTGCAACGGCCTTCCGCAAATGCTTGGTCTCTGGAAAGCGCCGCTCTACGTTACAGAGCAGACCATGGAGGCGCTGCACCGCGCGCTGCCCGAGCGGCTCGCGAACCGCTTGCGCGGCGTGGAAACCATTCAAGCCGGTCAGCATTTCACGATCGGCGATATAGATGTCCACGCGTTTCAGATTCCGCACGACGCCGCCGATCCCATTGGCTTCACGTTTCGCACCAATGGCACGAAGATGGCGCTCGTCACCGACCTCGGTTACATGCCCGAGCTTGTGAAAGTTCATTTGCGCGATGCCGATTGTTTGCTGCTTGAATCCAATCACGATCTCGACATGCTGAAAGTCGGGCCGTATCCCTGGGTCGTTAAACAGCGCGTCCTCAGCCGCACCGGACATCTCTCGAACCATGCCGTAAGCGAATACCTATCCGATCCCGAAGGCTTCGACGCCCGCGCGCGCTATCTCGTCCTTGCGCATCTCTCGCAGGAAAATAACAATCCCGATCTCGCTCGCCTTTCCGCGGAAGAAGCCCTCAATCGCCGTCCTGCGGAATGCGCCTTTCAGGGTGAGCTGATGATCGCCACGCAAGACCGCCCGCTCAAGCCACTCGAACTCTAACGCGCAAAATAAGTCGCAACATAAACCTGTCATTCCGAGCGAAGCCAGGAATCTGCTTTGGTGGCACAGGCAATCCTGCTTGTGCGGTTTTTTGAGTCATCATGAAGCAGCGCACAGCCAAGATTCATCGCGCCAAATCGGCGCGATGGGGCAGAAGTGGCTGTGCCACTGGCAAGCACAGCCGTTGCTTGAAATTCCACTCGCTTTTTCTCCATCGGTCCTCTAGACTTATTCTGTTCTTGGTAGAGGTGCGGAGGCCATGAGTAGCGCGGCGAGCAGTTCCGATCAGCTTCGGACGCCGCGGCAAAAGGGGCCAGGTTGTTGTACTCCGCCGAAATCGCAGCGGTAGCTGTTGCCGCCGCGGTTGGGGAACAGGTCTAAGGCCTGTCCACTGTCATCCGTTTAGATGGCCGCATTGGTTTGCAGCCAGAGCTAAAGCCGGATGGAGCGCTATCGAGAGGCAGCAGCCTCGAGTACTTTTGTCGCGGTTCCTTCCTTTCGTTTCACTCCCTCCAGAAATAATTGGTCAGAATGAATCTTTTCGAACTTACGCGCGCGCTCGTCGATATCGAATCGACAACTAATCGCGAGCAGAATGTGGCGGACTTCTTGTTCGCGCAACTGTCCCTGCTCGCGGCGCGCACTTCCGGGCGCCTCGAACGCATCTCGGTCGAACCGAATCGCGACAATATTTTTGCGTCGTGGGGCGAGCCGATCGTCACGCTCTCGACGCATATGGACACCGTGCTACCGTTTTTCCCCTCGCTCGAAGACGCGGAGTTTATCTGGGGGCGTGGCTCCTGCGATGCCAAAGGCATTATTGCCGCGATGATCGGCGCCGCGGAAAAGCTTCTCGACACTGGCACAACAAACTTCGGTCTTCTCTTTGTCGTCGGCGAAGAGCGCAACAGCGCGGGCGCGAAAGTCGCTGCCGTAAATCCGCGCGGCTCGCGTTTTCTAATCAATGGCGAGCCGACGGAAAATCAGCTTGCTCTCGGCTCCAAGGGCGCGCTCCGCTTTGAAATCACGGCGCACGGAAAACTCGCGCACTCCGCTTATCCCGAGCTGGGCCACTCCGCGATCCACTCGCTGCTCGATGTTTTGCGAGCCATTCGCATGATCCCGCTGCCGGAGGATTCGCTTCTAGGTCCTTGCACTCTCAACATCGGCACCGTCGCCGGCGGGCGCGCTCCGAACGTTGTTGCCGACCACGCGCAAGCCGAAATCATGTTCCGCACCGTGGGCGATCCGGCGGAAATTCGCCAGGCCGTTCACGCCGCAGTTGCAGGACGCGCCGAAGCCCGCGAAGTGTTGCACACGCCCGCGTTGCGGCTCTCGGCGTTCGATGGACTTCCCACGACTGTCGTTGCCTTTGCCACGGACATTCCCACATTTAATGGCGCGTGGGGCCAGCCGTTTTTGATCGGCCCAGGCAGCATTCATTTGGCGCACACCGCGGAAGAGCGCATCCCGAAAAAACAATTGTCCGAAGCCGTCGAGATTTATGCGCGCATGGCGAAGCAGCTTCTCGCCACGGGAGCGGCACAAGCATGAGCCGGGGCCTCGCCATCGTCGGCCACGGAAAAATGGGCAAGCTCATCGAGCGGCTCGCGCCGGAATACGGCTTCGACGTGCGCGCGACATTTTCGGGTGGAAGCAATCCAGGCGGCGCAGGGCTATCGCATGAAACGCTGCGTGGGATTGATGTCGCCGTGGAATTCACGACGCCGGTGGCGGCGCCTGTGAATGTGCAACGTCTCGCGGTGCTCGGCGTGAACTCGGTGGTTGGCACGACGGGCTGGTTCGAGCAGCTTTCCGCAGCGCGCGAGGCCGTTCTGCACGCAAAAGCCGGGCTCGTGTGGGCGGCGAATTTTTCCGTGGGCATGAATATTTTTATGCAAGCGGTTACGCAAGCCGCCGCTCTCTTCGCGAAGCATGGAGAGTACGAAGCCTGGGGCTGGGAGATTCACCATTCGGCAAAAAAAGACGCTCCCAGCGGCACGCTCAAGATACTGGCGGAACAGATGAAGGCCGCGGGATACACGCGGCCTGTCAGTCTCAGTTCCAATCGCGCGGGTGCTATCCCCGGCACACATGAAATTGGTTTTGATTCGCTGGCGGACACCATCACGCTGCGCCACACGGCGCGCAGCCGCGAAGGATTCGCCCGCGGCGCTCTGCAAGCGGCCCGCTGGATCGCCGGCAAAAAAGGATTCTATGAATTCAAGGAGATCCTGGGCGAATTGAGTTGAAGGATCTTCGTAGCGCCGGCCTTCAGGCCGGCACACGCAGAGGCGGCGCAGGGTTGCCGCAACAAATTCAGAAGATGGCGGCCTGAAGGCCGCCGCTACGGGAGTCGAGGTTTTCGGCAGTAGGCAGCACGACGTTTAGAAAAAGAAGGAGAAACACCATGTTTACCGGAACAGGCACCGCGCTCGTCACTCCATTTCGCCGCGATAGTTCGCTCGATGAACCAACGCTGCGAGCGTTGATCAAGCGCCAGATTGATGCGGGGATTGATTTTCTCGTACCGTGCGGAACGACGGGCGAAAGCCCCACGCTGACGCACGAAGAGCATCTGCGCGTCGTCGAGATCTCCGTCGAGCTGGCAAAGGGCCGCGTCCCGGTGCTCGCGGGGGCGGGCGGTTACAACACCGCCGAAGTGATCGCGCTCGCACGCGAGCTTGCGGAAATCGGCGCCGACGGAATTCTTTCCGTCACGCCGTACTACAACAAGCCGACGCAGGAAGGGCTTTTCCAGCACTACAAAGCGATCGCGGAAGCGATTACGTTACCGATTGTTGTTTATAGCGTGCAAGGGCGGACCGGTGTGAACGTCGAGCCCGCAACGGTGCGACGTCTCGCTACGATGGAAAACATCGTCGGCATCAAGGAAGCTTCGGGGAATATTTCGCAAATGGCCGCGATTCTGAATGCGGTGCCGGACGATTTCAACGTGCTGAGCGGTGACGACGCCATCACTCTGCCTCTGATCGCGCTTGGGGGACGGGGCGTGATCTCCGTCGTGTCGAACGAAATCCCCGCGGACATGGCGCGCCTCACGCGTCTAGCTCTGGAAGGCGATTTTCCCGCCGCGCGAAAAATTCATCGGCGCGTGCATCCGCTGATGGAGATAAACTTTGTCGAATCGAATCCGATTCCGGTGAAGGCGGCGATGGCGCAGATGGGCTTGCTGGAGCCGGTGTGGCGCTTGCCGCTTGTTGCGCCGAAAGCGGAAAACGAAGCGCGGATACGCGCCGTTCTGGAATCGCTTGACCTGGTCGAGAGCACCACGCTACCGCGTGCGACAGCGCAAGCTGCCGCATGAGCGAGTTCATGCTGCCGCAGCAAGTGGAACATTTGTTTGACGAGCCTCCGGCTCAATACAACGAAGAACACTTCCGGCTCTTCCGCGAATTCAAGGACGCCGTTAATCGCGGCGAAGTCCGCGCGGCGGAGCCGGATGCTGCCTCGCCGACGGGCTGGCGCGTCAATGCCTGGGTGAAAAAAGGAATACTGCTCGGATTTCGTATGGGCGCGGTCGTCGACATGTCCGTCGACGCCACGCGCCAGCCGTTCATCGACAAGTCCACGTATCCCGTGCGCGCCATCACGACTGCCGACGGAATCCGCATCGTGCCGGGGGGCTCAAGCATTCGCGATGGCTCGTACATCGGGCGTGGCGTTGTGTGCATGCCGCCGATGTTCGTTAACGTGGGCGCGTACGTTGGCGACGGTACGATGATCGATTCGCACGCGCTCGTTGGAAGCTGCGCGCAAATCGGGCGCAATTGCCACATTTCCGCGGGCTCGCAGATTGGCGGTGTGCTCGAACCGGTGGGAGCGATGCCGGTGATTATTGAAGATGAAGTGCTGGTGGGAGGGAACTCCGGAGTTTATGAAGGGACCGTGGTGAAGCATCGCGCGGTTCTTGGCACCGGCACGATTCTGAATCGCTCGATCCCTGTTTACGATCTCGTCCGCGACGCGGTTTACACCGCCAGCGAAACCTCGCCGCTCGTTATTCCTGCGGAGGCCATCGTCGTTCCCGGCTCGCGCGCCGTGACGCATCCCGTTGGCGCCAAACACGGCCTCAGCCTGCAGTGCGCCGTCATCGTCAAATACCGCGACGCCAAAACGGACTCACGCATCCAGCTCGAAGATCTTCTACGTTGAAACAAACCGAGTAGTTGCCAAACCTACTTAGATTAAATCATGTCGTGGTATCTTCACACTCGTGAGCTCTCCAGTGCCTGCGTCAGAAGGGGAAGTCATTGCCGCGTGCGAGCAAGCACTGGGAATGGCACCTGCTGAGTATCCCCCAGACCTTGCACCACTAAGGGAACAGCTGGATGTACCTGATTGGTACCCGTTTGAACATGAGGTGTGGGGAATCGGGGAGAGCGTTCGACGCGCATTCGTTCAGAATCCACGTCTCAAGCGAAAAGACAACGTGCTGAGCAAAGTCGCGAAGGTCGCGACGTGGCAGAATCTTCGTCGAGGGAGGCAATCCTTCATCACGGCCCTCGGCTTCGTTGCGGCCCGAACATACGCTGATGCCATCGTTCCGTTTCTGAGTGATCCAGACGTCCACGGGCAGGTTGTCTACACACTGATTAAAATGAAGGCGCCTGGATTCGGGCGTGAGGTTGCTCCGTTGACTCATTCAGAGCGCACATTGGTGCGCAACTTGGCAAAGAAGTATGTCGATCGATATCCGCCAAATGGATAGGACGCACCGGTAAGTGGCGCAACCGTTTTTAGCGCGACAGCACCTGCTCAAAAAAATCCAGCGCGCGCGGATCGTTGGATTGGCCCAGCCAGAACATGGCTTGTTTACGCACCTCGGGATTGCGATTCGTTTTCGCCACTTCGATGAGTTTCGGCACGCCTTCGTCTTTGGGCATTTGGCTTAGCGCGAAGACAGCTTTCTTTTTCACTTCGGTGTCGGGGTCGTTTTCGATGGCGCCAGTGATGGCGCCCATGGCCTTTTGTCCGGCTTTTTGCGCGAGCCAGAAGAGCGCTTGGCCGCGCACGTGCGTGCTCTGATCCTCTTTTGCCATGCGGATCATTTCATTGAGGGCTTCAGGTTCGTGACTTACGGAGAGCGCGAACGCTACTTGCGAGCGTACTTCGGAACTAGGATCGCTCTTCGCCATTTTTTGCAAGAGCACTTCACCGGATTTTCCGCGTGTGGCTCCTAGCCAGAAAGACGCGTGCTTTCGCAGTTGCTCAGGCTGATCTGAGGCGACGAAGGACTCGAACGCGCGATCAGCGGCCGAATCGGCGTGCAGCGCAATTGCGGAAAGTGCGCCTTGGCCAATTTCATGCTCGCCATGACCTTCAAAGTTTGCTTTGTGCACAAAATCTACGAGCAACGCTACGCTCTCCGCAGGCTTCACGCCGGTGAGCCAGACGAACGGCAGACTGCCTGCGTCCAGCGTGCAATTTTCCGAAGCTTCCCGAATGCGCATCACCTGTTTGTCTTCAAGCCGGAAAAGAACGACAAGCTGCCGCGAGCCTTCGAGCTGCACGGTGCCAGTTTGCGAGTCTTTTTGCGAACTCGAGCTCGTCACGCCATTCTCTTTTTCGAGCCGGCAAGTTCCGCAGCCACCGTAGCTGTCATTGAAGTTTCCGCAGCAAACCGTGCGGTCACCCGCAACCTCCGCGACGCTGTAGCCGACCCATTCCGGCTTATCCGCTTGCGCTTCGATGCCGCGGAACGTGTCGGCAAGAGAACCCGTCAACGCGCGCGTCTCGATTTTCGCGTTCACGACCTGCGGTGTTTCCGCCGCCTCTGTAGGGGCGGGGCTTGCCCCGCCCGCGATGAGCCCGAGGCCCAGTGTCATCTGAGAAGCCAGCACTTTCAGCCAAGTCTTCATATCCACCTCACCACAATGTTTCTTCAATCGACCAGTCACCGGTCCTGAGCCACTACTCCCTACTCACTATTCACCACTCACTCTCCAACTCACTTCTGCAAAATCTCCATCAAATAATCGTTGCCTTCTTTCGAATTCATCAGCGCGAGCTTGGACACGGCGGTCTTTTTCAACTGCGGATCTTTTTCGCCCCGCGCAATGGTCACCAGCGCGTGAGCATTTCCCTGAATGAAGAACGCGTTGAGCACGGCTTCCTTATTCTCGCGGTCGGTTTCCTTGGCGTAGATCACCAACAGAGCCTGCTTTGCATCTTCCGAACCGACCAGTCCGAGATTGCGAATCGCCGTACGGCGAATTTCCGGATCCTTCTCTCCCTGCGCCGCTTCCGCCAGGAATTTGGCGTCGCCGGAGAGAAAGAACGCCTGCAGGATGTCCTTCTTCACTTCCGGCGTAGTCTCGGCCGCATAGAGCTGGCGCAATTCCTCCGGTGCGTGAACGATTCCAAGCTGACGGATCGCCTCAGCGCGCAGCGAAGGATCTTTTTCGCCTTTCGCCGCTGCAAAGAGGTGTTCCTTGTCGCCGCCAATCATATAGCTGCGAAGAATGGCGCGTTTCACCGAGACGTCGCTCGTGGATGCATAGATTGTGGCAAGAGTTTGCCGCGACTCCTGCCCTCCGAACATTCCCAGATACTCGACGGCTTTGCGTTGCAGGTCCGGATTGCTCTCTCCGCGGGCAATGCGTGCGAGAATCTCGCGCGATTGCGCCGAGCCGTTTTGTGCCAGCACGAAGAGTGCCTTGGACTTTTCCTTGGGCGTACCTGGACCGTTGAGAACTTTTTCAAGCAGCGGCATGGCTCGCTGGGGATCGCTGTTCATTAGTCCGGTGATCGCGAGCATTTTCAGCTCTTCGTCGGGCTGTGATTCCGGGTGCGCGGGCTGCCCGTTCGATTGCCGCACCTCGATCTCCAATGCCTTCGCATCTTTTATCCAGCGGCTTTGCGCATATTTCTTTTCCAAATCGGCGATGGTTCCAAGCGCGGAGTCTCTCTTGCCCAATTTGTTTTCTGCGTAGGCCTTCCAGTACATCGCCGCGTCCGTCTGGGGCCCATTCATCGAAGCAAGCTGGCTGAACTTTTCGGCTGCGCGGTCATAGCGGTCTTCGTCGAGCGCTTCGCGACCATCGCTATACAGTTCATCGAGGCGTTCCAAGCGCTCCTGCTCGCGGTCGCGTTTTTCCTGCTCCCGGTCGCGGGCTTCTTGTTCGCGGTCAC
The DNA here is from genome assembly GCA_035272765.1 of Candidatus Acidiferrum sp. GTDB lineage: Bacteria > Acidobacteriota > Terriglobia > Acidiferrales > UBA7541 > Acidiferrum. The sequence goes on along the minus strand of DATEQG010000074.1, from coordinate 57,826 downwards.
GTTTCTCTTGCTCCCGATCACGGGCTTCCTGCTCACGGTCCGCGCTGCTCTGTTCCTGCCAGGAATCCGTGGACGACTCTGCAGCACTATGGGCAGCCGCGGGCCGCGCCATCCGCGGGGCGATCAACAAAGCCGCTGCAATCATCCAGATTTTCACCGCTCTGCTTGTTCGTTCTCCGATGCTCATGCCTTGTTCCTCTCTCCTGCTTTCGATTCCGTCGCCGGTGGCGCGGAATTTGTTGGGTTCTGCTTTTCTTGTAATTCCTTGCCGACCACTCGAACTTTGAACAAAATGCCGTGCGCTTCGATGCGCTTCTGCAGCGATTCCAGCTTCGCCGGCGTAATTTCTTGCGGGCTGTGCGCCACGTCCATCAAGACGCGCTCGAGGTCATCCAGAACGTCGGCCAGCGCCGCATCGCCATTCTGCTGCGCCGTTTCCCGGTACAAGCGGTTGGCGTCCAGCAAATCTTCCGCTCGTTGCTGCTCCGCGGCGATATTGATTTGCTTAGGCCCGGACGCAGGTGGCGTTGCGTTGGCCAGTTCCATCAACACCATTTCTGATTTGCCCAAATGGTCTCCGACCGCCACGACCAGCACGCGTTCCCGTACTTGCGCGACGCTGGCAGCCGGAGTTCCGGCATCAGGCTTCTTGGTCCAGCGCCCCGCGACGAACGCCGCAATCACGATGGCCGCCATCGCTCCGATGGCCACCCAGCGGCGCGGTTCGAGCCATACACGCCAGCCACGTCCAGCTTTTTCCGGAAGCTTCGGCGCAATTTGCTGCCACACAGCGCGGCCGTATTCCGGGCCTCGCTCGGGAACGGGCAGATTATCCAACGCACTCAGCACCGCTTCGATGCGGTCGAGCTCTGTGTGGCAGGCGGTGCAGCTCGTCAAATGCTCGGCGATAGCTTCGCGTTGCGTAGGCTCCCCCTCCCGATAAGCAATCAATTCTTCTTCTGTCAGATGTTTCATAGTTCTGTTCCCCTGGGCTCCGGCGCTGCTCCTGCCGCTTTTGCTTGCAGCGCGCCTCTTGCTCCCACGTAGGGCTCCAAAGCCCGCCTTAATTTCTGCACGGATCGAAAAACCGTGTTCTTCGCTGCGCTCGTCGTTGATTTCAGCACTGCAGCGATCTCTTCGATCGCGCAGCCTTCCCAGTGGCGCATCACGAATGCCGTTCGCTCCGAGGAGCTCAGCTCTTTCAGCGCTTCTTCCATCTTTTTCCTCAGCTCGGTGTTGCCGGCAAGACGGTCTGGTGTCGGCCTTTCGTCGGCCACCAAATCCAGCGGATCTTGCTCCTGCTCTTCCGCCAAGCTGCTGGGCGCGCTGCGCCGTGCGTCTTCGTTGCGTCTCTGCCGCATGCGGTCAATCGCGTAATTGGCCGCGATGCGATAAGCCCACGTGCCGAAATTTGCGCGCGATCCGAATTGGCCAAGGTTCCGGTAAGCGCGCAAGAAAGCTTCTTGAACCACTTCCTCGGCGTCGTGCTCATTTCCCGTCATGCGATATGCCAGCCGAAAGAGCTGCTGGCTGTGGCGCTCGACCAGCACGCGGAAAGCATCGCGTTCCCCTGCGAGCGTGCGCTCCACGGCGATGGCATCGCTTTCTCGGGCCGCGTTCTGGAGTGCCTCGCGGTCTTTGTTGCTACCGGCGCTTTCGCTCATCCGAATCATTAGACAGGAAACGGGCTTTGCGGTTAGGTGAAGGATGTCCGAATTCGGACACTTCCGAGGCTACTTTATAAGGTGGGCTGTAAGTGGGGCAATATCATAGGGCTGGCCGGTGCCAACCCGTCTGGTGAGTGTTGCGAAACCAAACAGTGTGCTTGCTAACACGCGTGCCCAGGCCAAGCCGCGCAGTTCGAACGCGCCGATTCTGGGCCTCGCTAGTTCTTACTTCTCTACCTCTTCACGTCGTCTTTTTCTTCACTCATACCTCAGCGCCACCATCGGATCGACGCGCATGGCGCGCCGCGCCGGAATGTAGCAGGCGGCGACCGAAACCAGTGCAAGCAAGATCGCCACGCTCGCGAAGGTCGCTGGGTCGTCGGAGCGCACGCCGAAGAGCAGGTTCGCGATGAGTCGCGTGAAACCGAACGAAGCGATGATTCCGAATGCGATTCCGGCCAACGCGATCTTTCCACCTTGACCAACCACCAGGCGTAAGATGTCCCAAGGCCGCGCCCCAAGCGCCATGCGGATTCCGATCTCGGCTGTCCGCTGAGCAGCGAGAGAAGTAATCACACCATAGATACCAACGGTCGCGAGCACCAGAGCTATAGCGGCAAACGCACCTAACAAAGCCATGGCGAAACGCCGCTCGCTTTGCGAGTTTGCGAGAACCTCATCCATAATTTGCGCGTCGTAAACGATTCGCTGGCTATCCGTTTCGCTGACGGCACGTCTTATCGCGTCCACCAGAGTTGCAGGCGGAACGGAAGTCCGCAGGATGTAAGTCGCCTGATTTGCAAGTCTCGGCGCGAACAGGTCCGGCAACTGGCTGAAGGGCACATATATCTGCTCTTGGATTTGAGCCTGGGAGTCGGCGTCAAGGCCGAAATGCTTTACGTGCCTGACCTCCCCTACGATTTCTGCTACTCCGAGGAAGCCTACGGTGAGGTGTTTCCCGATGGGATTTTCGTCGGCAAACAAATGGCGGGCCAGGTGTTCATCAATGATGATTGCCTTAGCCGCAGAATGGATATCTTGCCTGTTGAATTCTCTACCTTGCAACAGGCCAATTCTCATCGCTCGAAAGTAGTCGGCACCGACCGCATACATTTCTGCAGCGTTCTCCGCTAGATTTGCAGGCCGAGGCTGATTTGGCGGCCAGTAAGGTGTTATAGTCCACTCGCCCGACATCGCCATCGCGCCAAGGTAAACGCTAACTGTCTCCACACCAGGAACAGCGGCCAGTTTGGCCCCAAGTTCATCATCTTGGACGCGAATTGCCGTTGCGTCAGGGTTGCTCGGTGGTGGAAATCCGACCGTGAAAAACATGAGATTGTGCGAATCGAACCCAGGATTCACCTTCCACAGGCGGTTCATGCTGCGAATCATTAGGCCCGCGCCGGTTAGAAGTACCAACGCAAGGGAGATTTCCCCGACGATCAGGACACTCTGTGTCACATGGCGACCCGCCGCGATCCCTTGGCCGCCCTTCTTGAGAGTTTCTTGGAGCTTCGGGAGCGAAGTTCTCATCGCGGGAATCAGGCCGAATAGAATGCCCGTTAGTCCGGAAATCGCAACCGCGAAGATCAGCACGTGGAAATCCGGCGACACTCGGAGCATCTGTGGTAGTGCCGTAGGAAGAAGCGTCAGGGCAGGATGAGTTAGCAGCTCGGCCAGCGCCGTCCCGAACGTCCCACCGATAGCGAACAGTAGGAGACTCTCCGTCAGCACTTGTCGGATCACACGATTTCGGCCCGCGCCGAGCGCGGTACGAATGGCAAACTCGCGTGTCCTCGCGGTCGAACGAGCCAGCAGAAGAGTCGCCACATTCGCGCAGGCGATGAGCAGAACGAAACCGACTGCCCCTAAGAGAAGCAGCAGCGTTGACTCAAGGTCACCGATGACGTCTTGCCTTAACGAATGGATGGTGACGCCCGTGGTCGTGTCAGCCGATTCAGGATGGGCAACGACCCGATTCTGATCGATTACATTCATCTCAGCCCGGGCCTGGGCGAGCGTCACGCCAGGCGCGAGCCGCCCAATAATCTGCAACACTCTGCTCGGGCCGCCATTGTCGAAAGATGGATTTTCCGATTGCCCGATGGGAACGTAAATATCGGCCGCGCTCCAAAATTGAAAGCTCGATGGGATCACGCCGATGATTGTGTAATGCCCCCCGTCCAGCGTCAGAGTTTTACCTATGGCACTCGGAGACGCGCCAAGTCGATCCCTCCAGAATCCCTCGTTCACTAGCACGACGGCCGCCGCCCCGAGGCGGTCATCTTCTGGGCTGAAATTCCGTCCGAGGATCGGTCTTACGCCAAGTAGCGAAAAGAAATTGGCGCAAACGCGTCTCCCTGCAAGTCGTGTCGCCATTCCGGTGCCCGTCAGATCGAATGTGTTATCAGTCCACGCACCCATCGCCGAGAGCGTATGGGTTTCTCGCTGCCAATAAAGAAAAATAGGGTAGGGCACAAAAGTGTGATCCGACTGTTCCGTTTTCAAATTCAGGTCCACGAGCTGATTAGGCTGCATGTACGGAAGAGGGCGAAGCAAGACGGCGTTCACAATGCTGAAGATCGCTGTGTTGGCGCCAATTCCGAGGGCAAGCGTCAGGACCGCAACAACAGTGAAGCCTTGGGATTTGCGCAGCACGCGTAGACCGTAGCGCACGTCCTCATACGAATCTTCCAGCCAGCGCCAGCCCCAGGCGTCTCGCGCCAGCTCTTTTACCAATCCCACATTGCCGAATTCTTGCCGGGCTCCGGCCTGCGCTTCGTTCTGCGATGCTCCTCTCTCGATGCGTTCCGTTTCCGCCATTTGCAAATGGTGCTGGATTTCCTTTTCCAACTCGTCGCTTCGCTTCCGCCAGTTCCACCAATGCTTCATGGCAAACTCTCCCTCTCGCTCACCCGATTCCACGCGCCCTCTCTCAAGCGCTTTCTTGTTTTCTCTTCGTCTTTCTTTACCTCATCACTTCCTTATCTCATTGCTTCCTCTTTTCATTCGTATCTTAGCGCCACCACGGGATCCACGCGCATCGCGCGCCACGCCGGCAACCAACAGGCCGCGATCCCCACTAGGCCGAGCAACAGCGTCACTCCGGCCATCGTGGCGGGGTCGTTCGCGCGCACGTTATAGAGCATGCTGGCCATAAACCTCGTGACGACCAGCGCCGAGCCGATTCCCGCCGATGCCCCGGCGGCCACGAGCCACATTCCTCTACGCACCACCAGCCGCAACACGTTGCTTCGCTCCGCGCCCAGCGCCATCCGAATGCCGACTTCCTTCGTCCGCCGCGTAACTTCAAAAGAGAGCAAGCCATACAGCCCGACGCACGCGAGCACCAGTGCCACGGCGCCGAAGAAACTCGCAAGCCGCGCCACGGCGCGCTCCTGGAAGAGCGTCTGTTCTACCTGCTCTGTTTGTGTGCGCACCAGGAACACCGGCAGATTCTTGTCCGCACGCTGAACCATGTCGCGTACCAGCCCGAGCATCGCCATGGGGTTACCCGCGGTCCTTAGTTCAAAGTTCGCGCTATGCGCCACCATCGGCAAACACATCATCGGCGCGATGTGCTTCCTTAGGTCGGCGTACTTGGTGTTGCCCATCACTCCCACAACCACGTAGCCAGGGTGCGGAACTGCCGGTGGCTCGTCGTCTTCGCGCTCTCCGATATGTTTGCCCAGAGGATTCTCGTTTGGAAAGAACCGTCGCGCGAACTCTTCGTTGATGATCGCGGGAACTGGAGCTGCTTTAACCGCAAGGATTCCGCTGCCTGGCGCCACAGCGGTTTTTTCCGCCGCCTTGAGCGCCGCATTCGTCGCGGCCGCGGAAGCAAAGTCCTCGGGCCGGAAGGCCCTACCAGCCATCAGCGGAATATGCATCGTCGAGAAGAAATCCATTCCGACTTGCAGCTTCCCCGTACTCACGTTCGACTTGGGTGGCGCGCCATCCAAATGGACGTCGCCACCCGTCCAGCTTTCGCTCAGCAAGGCGTCTTCCGAGTAGCTCGCAGAGATCACTCCGGGCAGCGCCGCGAACTGCTGCCGCAAATCCCGGTAGAGTTGTGCGGTCTGCTCATCCTTGTAGCCTGCGATGGCCGGGTCGATCCCGAAGAGCAGGATGTTCCGCGTGTCGAAGCCCGGATTCAACTCGTGAAGATTGTGGAGCGTTCGCACCAGCAGTCCCGCGCCCGCCAGTAGCACGATGGACAACGCGACCTGCGCTACCACGAGCGCGTCTCCCAGATGAAACCGCGACCTGCGCGTTCGCCCCGGCAGGAACAGTTCGTTTTCCTTCAGACCTGCGTTCACATCCGCTCGAGAGGCGTTTCGCGCCGGGGCCAGCCCGAACACGATGCCCGTCGCAAACGTTACCGCTATCGTGAATGTCAGCACGCGCCAGTCCGGCGAAATGACGAACGCGAATTCCGCATCCAAGCCCCGCGAAATCAGCTTCGTCACAACTCCTACAATCCATGTGGATGTCAGGACGCCGAGCGTTCCTCCCAGCAGCGAGAGCAGCAAGCTCTCCGTTAGCAGTTGCCTTAGGATTCGCATCCGGCCCGCCCCCAGTGCGAGCCGCACGGCCATTTCCTTTTGCCGCTTGGCCGAGCGCGCCAGCGTGAGCCCCGCAACATTGGCGCACACAATCAACAAAACAAACCCGACCGCCGTCATCATCAGATACATCATCGGAGCGATCTCGCTGCTCTCTCCATCCAGGCCCTGGCGGGCCCAGGCCAACCTGATAGCCGGCTCGTCCTCCTCTTTCAGCAATGGCTTGCTTCCATGCAGAACTTCATTTCGGAAAAGAAGGGTTGCTTCCTCCTGGGCCTGCGCCAGCGACACACCCGGCCTCAGCCTCGCCACAATCACCACCCACCATGTGGCAGGATCCACGTAGCGGTTTTCCTGTCCCCAATGTTCCGACTTGATCCGATCCGTTAACACGAAGGGCAGAAAAAGGTCCTGCTCCTTTCCCGGCGTCAAGCTAGTGAATTCGGGCCGCGTGACGCCGACGATCGTTACGGCTGTGTTGTTGAGCCGAATCGCGCGGCCAATTACGGAACGGTCGCCCCCAAACGCGCGGCGCCAGTAGCCGTAGCTCAAAACCATCGCCGGCGGGGCTGCCCGCGATTCGTCTTCCCGCTCCAAGGGCCGGCCAAGAGCCATGTGCAGGCCGAGCGTCGAGAAAAAATCCCCCGACACGATTTCACCGCTCACAATGCTTGCAGGACCGTTCCCGCTCAAAACCATGTCCAGTGGCCCGGCAATTGCCGTTACTCCGCTGAAGCTTGTTGCTCGCGCGCGCACCGTTTCATAGAAGGGCCCCGAGAGAACGCAGTCCATCTTCCTTGAGTCGCAATCGCCATACGCGCTATGCCCGTTGAATCGCGGCTCTTTGTGCGCCGTCCAGCGAAACATCACGAGTTCGTGTGGGGCGGACACGGGGAGGGCGTGAAGCAGTACGCCATCTACCAGGCTGAAAATGGCCGTGTTTGCGCCGATGCCCAGCGCCAGCGTCAGAATCGCAGTCACCGCGAATCCCGGGTTCTTGAGCAGCATGCGGAGCCCGTACTGCAAATCCTGGAAGAAATCTTCGAGCCAGCGCCAACCCCAGGTGTCTCGCGCGAGCTCTTTCACCAGACCCACATTCCCGAATTCTCGCCGGGCTCCGGCCTGCGCTTCGTTGTGGGACGCTCCTCTCTCGATGCGTTCCGATTCTGCCATTTGCAAATGGTGCTGGATTTCCTTCTCCAACTCGTCGCTTCGCTTGCGCCAGTTCCACCAGTGCTTCACGGCTGGTTCTCCTTCTTCGCGGGATTCAGAATCTCTGGCAATCGTTGCCTTTCGTCGTTACCTCATCCTCATTACGTCTCTACTCCGCTTTCCTTCTCATTCCCTCTTACTCATACCTCAGCGCCACCACCGGATCCACGCGCATGGCCCGCCGCGCCGGCACGAAGGACGCCAGCAGCGTCACTCCGAGCAACAGCACGATCACTCCAACGAAGGTCAGCGGGTCCGCGGCCTTCACGCCAAACAACATATCTTTCGCGTAGCGCGTTAGCGCCAGGGCAAGAAGCAGTCCGATTGCCGCGCCGGCGAGCGCCAGCCGCATTCCTTGTATCAGCACAAGTCGCAGTACATCGCTCCGTTCGGCGCCAAGCGCCGTCCGGATTCCAATCTCCTGCGTGCGCCGTGCCACCTCGTAAGAAATCAGTCCGTACAATCCGATGCACGCCAGCAGCAGCGCCAGCGCGCCGAACACACCTGAAACACGCGCTACCAGCCGTTCGTTGAAAATCAACCGGTCGATCTGGTCTGTCTCCGTCAGGATCTTTGTCACCGGCAGGTTGCTGTCCATCTGGTTTACCATCGCGCGCACGCCCGGAACGAGTTTCATGGGGTCCGCTTTCGTGCGCACCGAAAACGCTGCGTCTCCGCTGGTGATCGGAACATAAACAGTCGGGTCGACCGCGTCCCGTACCCTCGCAAATTTCGCGTCGGCCACGACTCCAGTAACCTGGAAGCCCGAGCTTTTTCCAATCCCGACGGCCGTGTCTCCCTCTTGCGCGCCGAAAATTTGTCCCAGAGGATTCCCCGGCAGCAGATAGCGCCGCACCATCGTCTCGTTCACGATTGCGGGAGTTGGCGGAAGCTCCTCGGCTGGCCCCGCGTTTGCCGCTGTTCCTTCCGATTTCAAAGCCGCCGCTATCCGCGCCGCTCCAATCTTTTGTGCCGTGGCAAAATCCGCAGCATTGAAGTCTCGTCCGGCGTGCAATGGGATTCGCATGGTGTGGAAGAACTCCGGCCCCACGGGCATTACGTCAACGACTGCCAGCTCGTTCTTCGGTTTTCCCGGCATTGGATATCCCAGCTTGTTCATGCCGCCTGCGAGCAACGGCATCCACGAATAGCTCACTGCCGACACTCCCGGCGTTTTTTCCAGCCGCTTCTGTAGCTCGCGGAACAAATTGTCCGAACCAGCCCGCGTATATCCCAGGGGGTGGGTGTCGAGGCTGAACGTCAGCACATTTTTGGGATCAAACCCTGGGTCGACACTTTTCAAGTTCTCCAGCGTCCGTACCAGCAGCCCCGCGCCCGCAAGAGCCACAATGCTCAAAGCCAGCTGCAGCACCACCAGCGAATTTGCCGCGCTGAACCAGCCGCGCTTCGCTCTCCACGCTGGCGCGCTACTGCCCGTTCCTTCCTTCAGTGCGGGTGTTAGATCGACGCGCAACCCGCGGAGAGCGGGCGTCAGGCCAAACAGTATTCCTGCGATGATGGTCACGGCGCCTGTGAAAAACAGCGCCCGCGCATCGATCCCCGGCGTAAACGGCAGGTTGCCGTGTTGGCTTGCCCAGAGGAAATCCACGATCGATTGCAGCCGCCAGCCCGCGAACAACATTCCTATTGCCCCGCCCGCGCAGGAAAGCATCAGGCTTTCAGTCAATAACTGCCGTAGAATTCTCCCCTTCGAAGCGCCCAGGGCAAACCGCAACGCCATCTCTTTCTGCCGGAACGCTGCGCGAGCAAGCATCAGCCCTGCCACATTCGCGCAAGCAATGAGCAGCACGATCCCGACCGCCAGCATCATCATGAACAGCGGCCTGGATAGTTCCGTTCTTGATCCTGTTAGCCCCTGCCCGAGTGGCTCGAGTTCAATGGCCCCGCCGTCTTCCGGCTTGAGCATCGGCCGCCCCTCAACGCCGTACGCGCCGTGGGACATTTCATTCTGGAAGAGGGTACTTAGCTGTGCAGCAGCCACCCCCGCCGGCTCACCTGGTTTCAGCCGGCCGACGACCACAAGCCACCAGTAAGAAGGATCAAGATTCTGGTTGCTCCAGAAGGCCTCGATCCGCGGCGCTATGGCAAGCGGAATCCACAGATCGATCGGCCTGCCCGGCGTGAGCGAATCGAATTGCTTCTCCGCCACGCCTACAACCGTGAATGGCACGCGGTTCAACAGAATAGTCCTTCCAACAATGTCCGCCGATCCACCAAACTCGCTGCGCCAGTAGCGGAAATTGAGAACTACGGTGGCCGGAGCGGAGGCAGCGTCGTCTTCGTGGTTGATCAATCTTCCCAATGCGGGCCTGATCCCCAGCGTTTCAAAATATTCTCCGGTTACATACCTGGGCATTCGCACTGCCCTTGCGGCTCCCGTACCGCTCAAAACGAGCGGAGACGTGCCCGCAAATGCAGCAAGACTGGCGAAGGTATCCGTCCCCTTCTGAATCTCTCGAAAGAACGGCACTGAAAACGAACAGTCCGACGTCATGATTTGCTCGGATGACGTAACGCCATTCTCGAGATTTGGTTCGCAATCACCAAATTGGCCGAAGCCGGCGTTTGGTTGCGTTCGCGCCTTCCATCGCAGTAAAACGAGATGTTTGGCGTCCCTGACGGGAATGGCTCGCAGAAGCGCCGCGCTGATAAAGCTGAAAATCACCGTGTTTGCGCCGATGCCGAGCGCCAGCGTCAGGATCGCAGTGGCCGTGAATCCGGGACTCTTCCGCAGCGTTCGCATTCCGAAGCGCAAGTCCTCGTACAAATCTTCCAGCCAGCGCCAGCCCCAGGCGTCTCGCGCCAGCTCTTTTACCAGCCCCACATTGCCGAATTCGCGCCGCGCACCGGCCTGCGCTTCGTTCTGCGATGCTCCTCTCTCGATGCGTTCCGTTTCCGCCATTTGCAAATGGTGCTGGATCTCCTTTTCCAACTCGTCGCTTCGCTTGCGCCAGTTCCACCAATGCTTCATGGCTGGTTCTCCTTCTTCGCCGGATTTAGCACTCCCGCGATCGCGTCCGTGATCTGTTCCCACCGCGTGCGTTCTTGCGTTAGGCGCTTCCTGCCCGCTGCCGTCAGCTTGTAGACCTTAACGTCCTGCTTATTCTCGGAAACTTTCCATTCCGCGCCGATCCATTTTTTCTTTTCGAGCCGGTGTAGCGCGGGGTAGAGCGATCCGGCATCGACTTGAAGCAGCTCGCCCGAGTTCGCGCGAATGGCCTGGGCGATGCCGTAGCCGTGCCGCGGGCCCCACATCAGCGTTTGCAGGATCAACAAGTCCAGCGTCCCTTGCAGAAGCTCCATTCGGTTTTGGTACGGCACGAATTTCTCCTCTGGCAGTATGGCTATAGAGCGCCTATACCCTACCATATAGACTATCTATATCCTAGTATGTTCGATTTTAATCGGATGCCGTCTCGGGCTTCCCTGCAGCCACTTCGGCTGCGCAACTTACGGTATGATGGAGTGGAAAGTGCACCGCCCATACCCAATCCGTGCATCTGCCAGGTCCTTGGATAGTCTGATCGGGCGAGACTCGAATAACGCCCAAGGAGAGACGGTTTGATTCCGCGTTACACGCGCAAGGAGATGGGCCAAGTCTGGAGCGATACGAATCGCTTCCAGAAATGGCTGGACGTCGAGCTGGCGGCCACGGAGACTCTTGCCGAAGCTGGACTCGTTCCGAAGGACGCTGCTGCGACGATTCGCGCGCGTGCCAAAGTAGACATTCCGCGCATTCACGAACTCGAGGCAAAGGTGAAGCACGACGTGATTGCGTTCACCATGGATGTGAGCGAATCCATCGGCGATCCTGGCGCCGCGCGCTGGCTGCACTATGGCTTGACTTCGAACGATGTCGTCGATACCGCGCAGGCGCTGCAGATTCGCGATGCTTCCCACCTCATCGAGCGCGGGCTGGTTTTATTCGGAGAGGTACTTGACCTGAGGGCGCACCAATTTCGCAAGACTCCACAAATCGGCCGTACTCATGGAGTGCATGCGGAGCCGATTACTTTTGGGTTGAAAATAGCGAACTGGTTCTCGGAAAACCAACGCAACATCGGACGATTCCGCGCCGCAGCGCAACAGATGGCCGTCGGTAAAATCTCCGGCGCGGTCGGCAACGCTTCGCATCTCGGCCCGGAAATGGAAGAACGCATCTGCAAGAGACTCGGACTGAGCGTTGTCCCGGTCGCATCGCAAGTCATCCAGCGCGATCGTCACGCGCAATATCTCGGCGCTCTAGCGCTCATCGCCACCACGCTGGAAACTATCGCGCTGGAAATCCGCCACCTCCAGCGCACCGAGGTTCGGGAAGCCCAAGAGCCCTTCGGTGGAGAACAGCGCGGCAGCTCCGCGATGCCCCATAAACGCAATCCCGTGGCGTCCGAGCAAATCTGTGGGCTGGCGCGGCTGGTGCGTTCGAACATGATGGCCGCTTTCGAAAACGTGGCTCTTTGGCACGAACGCGACATTTCGCACAGTTCCGTTGAGCGCATCATCCTGCCGGATTCCACAATCCTGATCGACTACATGCTCGCCAAGATGACGACTATCATTGCCGAGATGCGCGTCTTCCCAGAGCGCATGCTCCGCAACCTGGAATCCACGCACGGGCTGGTGTACTCCGGTCAGTTGCTGCAAGACCTGGTAGAGAAAGGCATGCCGCGCGACGACGCGTACAAAGCTGTGCAGGAAAATGCCATGGCCGCTTGGGAGACAGAATCAAATTTCCAGGAGCGAGTGGCCAACGACGCGCGAATCACGAAGTTTCTCGACGCGAAAGCGCTTGCGCACACATTTGACCTGCGGCGCCAGCTTCGTCATGTCGACGCCATTTTCGACCGCGTGTTTGGAGCGCATCCCGCTGGCGAAAAATCCGCCGCCAACAATGCCTAAGAAAAAGGGCGGAGTAAGGAAACGTAAGTTCTCTCGTGGAAAACGAAGAGCCCCGGTTGCCCGGGGCTCTTTCGCCTCTTCTAATTTTCGCTCGCGCGGAAATTAGCTGCGGAGGCGGAAAACTTTAAGAACGAAACGCGAACCACGAAAATCGAAATTCGCAAAACGAAGTTCAGAGCGACGTCGAACTCTTATTCGACGCGCTGGACGTAGCGTGCCTCCGTTGTATCCACTTTCACCCGGTCGCCCGAATTGACGAACGGCGGCACTTGAATCACCAGGCCCGTCTCGAGCGTCGCGGGCTTCATCACGGCGCTGGCCGTGGCTTTTTGCAGCGTCGGCTCGGTGTCGAGCACCTTCAATTCCATCGTGTCCGGCAGGTCAACACCGATCGGCTTCTCCTCGAAGAATTCGATCTTCACGGTCGTGTTCGGAATGAGATAGTACACCGTTTCGCCGAGCTCTTCGCGGGTCATCTGCATCTGCTCGTACGTCTGCGTGTTCATGAAGTGAAATTCGTCGCCCTCGTTGTAGAGGTATTCGAACTCGACTTCATCGAGAATCGCGCGGTCGACGAATTCCTCGGCGCGGAAACGGTAATCAATCATGACGCCGCTCCGGAGATTTTTCATGCGCGTCTGCATCGAGCCGCGCTTGTTGCCAGGGGTGCGGTGGTCGACGCTGAAGACGGTAAAAAGCTGGCCCTCGTGCTGGATGACCATGCCGGGGCGGAGTTGTGTGGCTTTAACGCTGCTCATAAGCTCCCTGAACGATTGCAAATTTCGGAAATTCCTGCAGGCAGCCCGCTCAGCAATGCGGTGCACGCGGAATGACTCGAGGCACGCCGGGCGGAATTTCGCGCCAAACGCGAATAAACAGTATAAAGGGCGGCGTTCACAACGGTCAATTGTCCTTCTTGGGTTCTTTGGCGCGTTGGGCGGCGGCTTCGGCCATGATTTTTTCGATTTGGTCCGGATTGCGAGGGAGGCGTTCGCTGAGGAATTTGTAGCCCGTTTCGGTGATGAGGATGTCGTCTTCGATGCGCACGCCGAGATTTTCTTCGGGGATGTAGATGCCAGGCTCGACAGTGACGACCATGCCCGGCTCGAGGGGTTTGCAATACTCGCCGGGATCGTGGACGTCGAGACCGATATTGTGGCCGAGGCCGTGAATGAAATACTGGCCCAGCGATTTGCCGTGAAGATCTTTGCCGTGGGAATTGATGTAGTCGTAGGCAATTTTGTGGGCGCTTTTCGAACCCGTGCGGCAGTAGTCCATGCCCGGTTTGATGGCCGCTAGGGCTGCATTTTGCGCGCCGAGAACAATTTCATAGATTTCGCGCTGGCGCGGCGTGAACTTGCCATTCGCGGGCAGCGTGCGCGTGATGTCGGCTGAGTAACCCGCATATTGCGCGCCAACGTCGAGGACGACGATGTCTCCGTCCTCGATCTTGCGGGCGAGCTTGTCATAGTGCAGCGCGGTAGAATTCGGGCCGGCGCCGACGATCGGAGCGTAGCCCTCCGCTTCCGAGCCTCCCATAGCGTGGACTTCCACCATCTTGGCTGCGATCTCATACTCGTGGAGACCGGGGCGCATCATGCGCATAGCGGCGAGCTGCGCATCCACCGAAAGCTCAATGGCCTGAGTGAGGAAGGCAATTTCGCCTGGTGATTTGAGTTGGCGCAGCTCCTCGATGTTGGAGCGAATATCTCTTAGCTTGGTTTGCGGAACGGAAGTGCGAACCCAGTCCACAACTTCTTTTTCGTGCGGATAGCCCCCGTTTTCCATTTCGTAAGGGAGGATGGTGTAAATGGTTGGATAGAGTTTCGCAAGTTTCTCGAGAGTGGCGCGCAGTTCGGGGAAGGGCAGGACGGAAGCGAAACCGGTGCGCGCCTCTATGCCGGGATCGCTCGGCGACATACGGAGGCCGTTCCATTTTTCCTTAGAGGGGTTCTTCGGCGGCAGAAAAAGCATTTCTTGCGGACCACCCCAGGAGGTGGCCGGCGCAATACTTTTGTTGCTGCGAGGGGCGGGCATGATGATTAGGCCGGCCATTTCTTCGTTGTGGCCAGTGAGGTAATAGAAATTGTCTTCCTGCGCGAAGATATAGGTTTGCGCGGATTCTTCGCGGCCGGTATAGCCCCAGAGGAGGACCGGCGCATCGATCTGCGCGGCGAGTTTTGCGCGGCGAGCGGCGTAGACGCTGTTGGCTTCGCGCTCGCGGCGTTGCTGGGCTTGAATGGGCTGCGCGGAGCAGATGGCGAAAAAAGCCGCGGCCAGGAGGACGAAGAAGAGGGCACGGCCCTTAGAAGCTATGGGTAAACTTGTCGTGCCCGTCCGAGAAACACACCAAGCTTTGGGAATTCTGCGCAGACCACCCACTGGTTCACCTCGCGAGCAAACGGACAAGGATTGTAGCTGAACGAGGCGAACGGGCAAACACGCAGGCCTTACCTGACAAACCGCGTTAATGCATTTCGGCTTGAAAGGGGGCCCCCCCCTTTTTCGTAAGTGCAAATTCCAAAGGGCTTACGGAGGCTTTTTTCGCGAATTCGGATTCTAAAGGGGTCAGGAACAGAACGACGGGGGAGGAAGGTAAAAGGAGAGAAGCCCGCGTCGGAGGATGTGGCGTTGCGAGGAGGAGGAAAGGGGCGCCGGGCTGAAGCTCGGCCACTACAAGGATAAAGATGGCGGGCTGAAGACCCGCCGCTACAAAGTCGCGACCGTCCCTGTTAAAGAACGGGTGGAAAAGGGCGACGGACTCAAATAGGCGTCGCGCTTTTAGGGGATTGCAAGGAGTGCATCTGATACTGGCGAATCCTCCCTGGCGTTGGCTATTAGAGCACGCTGAGAGGTTTCAGGGAGACAAGAAACACGCGCAAGAATTGTTTCGCGGAGTTCTAGCTGAGGGCAGTTCCATGCAGCACAGATCCGCTCTGAGCTGTGAGCTGTCGATTCCTCGCTATGCTTCGAATGACAATGTTTTTTGGGGGGGGGAAGTGGCGGGTGACGGGCGGAAAGAAAAGACAAAACGTAACGCGGAGACGCTGAGTTAACAGAGGTGCGCAGAGAAGAGGAACGATGAATCGTGCCGGTACGAGGGAAATGGTGAGCTGCGGTGCGGGCGGGGCAAGCCCCGTCCCTATAGGATCGTGGGAGCCATGTTAATCCACATTTTTCGAAAAACAGATTATGAGATTTTTTTGGCTTCGAAGGTTTGGGAGCCGGCGTGGAGGGTTAGGCCGGTGATGGCGCCTTGGGCGTCTTTGTGGAAGGTGAAGGTGATGTCGCCGGAGAGGACGAAGAATTGGGTGGCGGATTCGGGGAGTAGTTCTTGGGGGTCGGGCCCGAAGGGTTCGGCTTCCACGTAGAGGCTGTACGATTTTGACGTGATCGTTAGCTTTCCGACGCCGGGGATTTCGTACGTGCCGGGGTAGGCGGCGAATGTGGCGGGGTTGGCTTTGATCAGGACGTGCTCGATCGGGCGGTAATCTGGCCAGCCGTATTCTTTGGCAACGGCGCGGAAGATCTCTTCGGTGAGTTCACCGCCGCTGTCGGAGTTGGTCATGACTGCGAAGCCTTGGCCGGAGTCGGTGTAGGTTTCGATGTTGCAGCGGAAGCCTTCGTTGGCGCCGCCGTGACCGAAATGCAGTTTGTCGCCAGAAGTTTCGAGGCCGAAGCCGAGGCCCCAAGTGCCGATTTGATGAGTGAGCATCTGACGCGCCATATCTTGGGAGAGAATTTTTGAAGATTTTCCGGCGTATTCGCTTTGGACCTCCATGGCCATGCGTGCGAGGTCGGAGGGAGTGGTCCAGAGGCCTGCGGGAGCCATTTCTGGATAAGTGTGCCAGCCGCCTTTCACTGGGTCACCATTGCTGCGGTAGGGCGTGGCGACTTCCGACGCGCGATTCTGCGGGAGCGGTTGCTCGTAGGTGCTGTGGGTCATGCCCGCGGGGCGGAGAACGAGTTCGCTCATGATTTGCGGGAAGGGCTTTCCCGTGACGTCGGACAGAAGCGTTTGAAGGATTACGTAGCCGCCGCCGGAATAGCGCCAGAGAGTGCCAGGTACGACGTCGACGCGTATGGGATCGGAATTGGCGGGTTTTTCGCCGTTAAGGATTTGCACGACGGTGGGAACGGGTTCGTCGGAGGCGTAACCGGGGAAACCGTGAACCGTAAGTCCAGCGCTGTGGCTGAGGATACGGCGGACGGTGACTTTTTCTTTTATGGTGAAGGCGTTTTCCGGGACTTTCCAAGTGCGGAGTTTGACGTTGACGTCTTCGTCGAGACTGAGCTTGCCTTCTTGCACGAGGCGAAGCGCGGCGAGGGCGGCGACGGGTTTGCTGATGGAGGCGGCCTGGAAAAGCGTATCGGCTGTGACTGGTTTCTTGGACGCGACATCGGCGAAGCCATAGGTTTTGGTCCAGATGATTTGGCCGTGGTCAAAGAAGGCCACGCTGACGCCGGGAACTTTGTAGTGCGCCATGCGCTCGTTGATGGTCATCGGCTTGGGAGGCTGGCCTTTGATGATGACGGCAGGGAGAAGGCCGTTTTCGACGCGGGAGATGACGGCGGCAAGAGCAGGATCGGGCGCTTGCGCGCTCGATGGCTGCTCAGCGGGGAGGACGCTGGAGAGATTGGCAGCGGCGAGCCTGGGTGAAAGCAAGGAGGAACCCGAGACGGCTAACGCTAGAAGAACAAATACCGCGGTCAGAAGGATTAGAGTCTTCGTGGTCGTTGATCTCATGTGTGATCTCATGGGCGCAAATCGTACCACTTTTGAGTGCGGGACGATTCCTTTGGTTGGCTCGGTCACAGGGAAAAACAGGGAAATGTGAGGGTTTGCTACTTGCTGAAGAAATCGATGAGGAGCTCGGAAACACGAGCGGGTTCTTCGTGTTGCAGCCAGTGGGAGGCGTTTGCGAAGGTGTAGAGTTCTGCGCTGTCGCAGTAGCGGAGACTGTCGTGGGCCATTTCGGAGAGAAGAAAGGCGTCGCGTTCGCCCCAGAGGATGCGGGTGGGGACGTGGACAGTCGTGTCAGGAAATTTGCTGCGATGGCGAAATGCGGCGCGGTACCAGTTGATCATGGCGGTGAGCGCACCGGGTTGCGACCATGCTGCGCAGCATTGTGCGAGATCTTCGGCGGAGAAAGTGCCGGGGCGGCTGGATCGGACGAGAGAGCGAACGCCGAGGCGGAAGTGGAAGGCGGAGAACGCGGCTTCGGGAATAAAGGGGAGTTGGAAGAAGAACATGTACCAACTGCGACGGAGCTGGCGACGGTTCGTTTCTAAATAGCGGCGCATGACGGAGGGATGAGGGACGTTGAGGATGGCGAGCTTGGCGATGCGTTGTGGGTGGAGGAGAGCGACGCTCCAGGCAACAGCTGCGCCCCAATCGTGACCGGCAAGGAAAATGCGCTCTTGTTTGAGTTGGTTCGCGATGGCGAGAATATCGGAGGTGAGTTCGGAGAGCGCGTAGGACGAGGAGCCGCGGGGTTTGCTGCTTGTGTTGTAGCCGCGCTGATCTGGAACGATCACGCGGAAACCGGCGGAGGCGAGGGGCTCGATTTGTTTGTGCCAGGAATACCAGAATTCTGGAAAACCGTGAAGTAAGACAACGACGAGGCCGTGTGGCGGGCCAGCGGCGACAGCGTGGAGCTGGATCGCGCCATTTTGAAAAGTTATGTCTTCAAGAGAGATTGGCACAATTGCAGAGTTTACATTGAAGTGTGGCGGAACTTGCAGAGGGCAAGCCGGCGGGGCCTTTCGGGACGCTGGGTAAACAAGCACCGCCCCTACAGGGCTGTTGCGCCACGAGGAGAGTTGGAGTTTTGCGGGAGAATCCCACTAGGTGATGGAAGTGGTTTCGAGGCCGTAGGTAGTGACGTAACTGGCGGTGGTTGCGATTTCCGAGACGCGAGCTTCGGAATCGCCTTGAGCGACGGCGGTATGAGGCTCAGCGGCAGATTCGGGAGGAAGCGCACCGATGGCCAGATTGCGGCCGGCGTTCTTGGCTTTGTAGAGGGCGCGATCAGCAAGAGCGAGGATCTCCTCATAATTGACATCGACGGGCGAGTTCAAGTTCCAAGGGAAGGCGGCCCAGCCAATCGAGACAGTGCGGTGCAAGGAGAGGCCTGCGCCTTTAATTTTGAAAGGTTCGCCGGCGACTGCCGAGAGGACGCGTGCGGCGAGCGTGGTGGCTTCCTTGCGCTCGCAAAAACGGGAGACGACCAGGAATTCTTCGCCGCCCCAGCGGACCAATACATCCGAATAACGAATGGCGGAGCTGATGCGGGAGGTTAGGTCGATGAGCATCTGATCGCCTGCATCGTGGCCGAAGCGGTCGTTGATTTCTTTGAAATGATCCGCATCGATCAGGTAGAAGATGATGTCGCGATTACGGCGGCTGCGCGTGGGGTCGGGTGCGGAGTAGGCGCGGATGGCCTGGCTGATGTCGCTGGCGATGGTAGCCTGGAAGAAACGGCGGTTGCGAGCGGACGTGAGCGGATCGGTGAGAGACATTTCCTCAAGTTCTTTGTTGGCTTGCGCGAGAGCTTCGCTGCGCTCGGCGACGGCCTGTTCGAGGCGAAGGCGTTCGCTTTGCAGCTTGCGCGTACGATAATTCACAAGAGAATAGAGAGCGAAGAGGGCGACGAGAATGACGAAACCGCGCGAGTACCAGGTCTGCCACCACGCAGGGATCACGGTGAACGAAAATTCCGCGGGAAAGCTGAGAGTGCCGCGTGCGGAGCGGCAAGAGACAGTGAATCTGTAATTGCCCGGAGGAAGAGCGGGATAGCGTGCTTCTCGGCCGGAGGTTTCGTTGGGATCGCTTTCGAGGCCCGCCAAGCGATAGGAGCAGCGGACGTTTTCCGGGTCGCGGAAGCTAAGAGCTGCGAAATCCACACGCAGGGTATTGTCACTTCGCGGGGCTTCGGGATTGCGCTCGCCGACGCGGTCGCGCGAGCCGAGCTGGGCGGAAGTAATCACGACGCGGGGGGGGAGCTCGACGCGTTCGTCGGCGGAGCTCGGGTTATAGCGTGCGAGGCCGCCGCTGGTGCCAAAGAGCAAGGTTCCATCTTCTTCGGCAAAAAAGCCGCGCTCGCTCAGGTCGTTCCAGATGAGGCCATCGGCGCGGGTGAAGCGGAGAGTGTGGCCGTTACGCAAAAATTCCGTGAGTCCAAAGGCGCCGCCGGCCCAGATGTTGCCATCGTGATCAGCTCCGAGCATATAAACGTCGAGAGAGGGCAGCCCCCCTGCCAAGCCATAGTGAGTGACTTGAGCTTTACCATCCACGAGGCGCAGGCAACTGAGACCAAGAGCGTCGGAGTAGTGGAACCAGACTTCATCGGCACTCACGGCAGCGGCCTCGACAACTTCGTTCTGCAACAGACCGTTGGCAGTCGTGAAATGCAGCCAGTGCTTTCCGTCAAAGCGGGATATGCCGCTCCTGCCAATGGCCCAAAGGACGCCGTCAGGGCTCGAAGCGAAGCGGCCGATGCCCTGGTGAATTTCCGGTGGCAGCGGCACATCCACGAATTGGAAAGGCCGTTGCGACGGGCGCGTTGCTTTAATGTATAGCTCGTTGGCGATCCAGATGCGGCCGTCCGGGCCGACGTGAATGCCCTTAGGATTAGGTTCGGGAGTCGGGACTTTTTCCGGGATTAGCGAATTGGGGTCGAATCGCGTGAGCCCTCCCGGATAGCAAAGGGCCCAGACGGCGCCATCTGGGGCGAGGGTCAAATCGCGGGCCAGGTTTCCGTTCAAGCCATCTCTCGATTTCCAGATACGCCAGCGATCCGCTTGCGGATCCCACATGGCGACGCCATTGTTGGTGCCGAGCCAGAGGCGCTTCCGTTTGTCGCGCAATTCGGACCAGACAACGTTGTCGGGAAGACCTTCGGCCTGCGTCCAACTGGACCAGGTCTTCCGGCCGATCCAGCGCTGGATGCCCGCTCCGCCAAGGCCAATCCAGTAGGCTCCCTCGCGATCTTCGGTGATCGCAAAAGTAGCGTTGACGGCCATGCCGCGGCTTTGATCGATGACTTCCCATTGCCCGGAGCTGCGGCGATAAAGGCCTGCGACAGTGGGAATCATGAGATTGCCGGAACGGTCGAGAGCGGGCGAGCCATAGTCGTTAGCCGGGGGAAGATCGGGAAGCTCTGGGACGAAGTGCGTAGCGCCCGAGTTAAGCCGATAGAGATGTGACGAAGTGCGTACCCAGAGTATTTTTTCGAAGTCCTGGAGAATGCTGATTACGGGTTCGTGTGGGAGGCCGCTTTGCGCGGGGAACATGTGGACATGGTCCTGAGAATCCAGCCAGCCGACGCGGTGGCCAGAAGCAAACCAGATGCGTCCTTCGAAGGTGATGTTGACAGACTCTGCTTCGATGCTGGGCAGACCATCTGAAACGGACCACAGGCGGAAATCGTTGGGGCGGTCCGGATCGACGCGGAGCAAGCCGCCTTCTGTGGCGAGATACACTTTGCCCCAGGGATCGAGGGCCAGGGCGGACGACTGCCGGAAAGAATTGTAAACTTTGGCGAGGGGTAGCTGGCGAAGGACGCCGCCTTCCATGTAGGAAATGCCACGAGAAGTGACAATCCAGATTCGGCCGCTGGGAGCCAGAACCAGCTGGTTTACATTCGTGCTTGGAAGCCCCTGCTCGATGCCGTAGCGGACCACGCGATTGCCATCGAAGCGGAGAAGTCCGTCGGGCGTCCCGATCCAGATGAAGCCGTCCTGGTCCTGCAGGATGCAGGACGGCGTCAAAGAGCTGAGGCCAAAATTTTCCCCTACGCGCTGAAAGACGTAGTGCGGCCTGCTCGGGAGAGAAAGCACAGTCGTCTCGGTGGTCTTTGCCTGAACGGCAAGGGAACCGAGTACCAGGACTAGCATGAGAGCCAGGAAAAAGGCGGCGGAAGTATTGCTCCGCATGAACACTCCAAACAATGCAGTCCGAATAGTTTAGCGTGCGGGTGGGCGGGACGGAGGGAGTGGTCCCAAAGCGATAATGGCGAATTGTGGGGATTTGGAGGCCACAACCCGGCATTGGCACCGCGGGATCTCCCGTAAACACTAGCCGACTAATGGGCAGTATTCGTATGCGCCCGCGGTTCTAAATTGGAGCCTTTCAGTCGGCTGCCGGGCCAGCAAACAGGATGAGATTCTCATCTGGATCCGAGACGATAAAGGTTCTGGCACCCCATGGCTCCTTCTTGAGTGCCTGATGGAAAGAGACTCCTGCAGCCTGATAACTCAGAAACAGTTGTTTGATTTCCTTCGCGCTGGCAACCGTGATGGAAGCGGAGAGCAGATGTTCGCGCTTGCGAACATCGCCAGCGAACACAGGTTCGCAGACCACCCTCAAGTTGAGCCGTGCCTTGTCGCGGACTACTTGCCCGTAGAATGGCGGATCGCCGTAGATGAATTGGACAGCGAAGCCGAGCTTGTTTGTATAGAAATCACAGGAACTCTTGATGTTCGCAACGAAGAGTTGCGCCTCAATTGAATTGAGAATGGGACGTGGCGCCGTCTGTGTGGGTTCATCGGTCATGGCATCTGCTCCTGATATGAGCGCCTGCCATCCGTCGAACCCCATTTGCCGCGCGACAAGCTCTTGCGCGTCCGCGAGCTTGAAGCTTGACTCTAATATCTGCGCGTCTCCAAGGTGGCGAAATCGGGGTAGAGCGGCCCTGATTTGGGCTGCGACGGGATAGTACCGTTCGTGATGCCAACGCAGATATTGCTTGGCTTGCTTTTTGAGGTTTTCGATATTCGGCATAGGCGCGGTGGTATTTACTTATCGTAGGTGGGCGTTGCCCTTTCGATCCGCACCGAAGCGCCCTACGCAGCGACTAAATGCTGCCTCCGTCAACGCGGGATTGTCAATGGCCGAGGCCAATGAACCGCAACGGGAGTTGTGGCGCAGAGGAACGGCACAACTCAGGCCGGATGGGCGGTTCGCAATGGAAACGCATCACCTTGAATCCAAGTTTGTCTCGATAGGAGGAGATAGACCGATGCGTGCGATTGAAGATAAAGAACGATGAGATTGAGTCTATCGCGGGTCGTATCATGGGCGGGTCTACCTTCAAGCAGCATTGCGAAGCTTAGTCAGTCTACTACTGCGGCGGGCGGCGTCTCTACCGTGAACATCCCTCCCGTACTGACAGCGAACTACTCACGAGAGCATTAGTCCTGAGAAACGCGCATCTCGTCGCTGGTTGATTTCCTGACGAGATGCCGACTTCCCATTACTAATCCGCCCAAACTTCCCTTAACCCCGTTTCCGGCCAACTTCCGGGTTGCCGTCCGTTGGCCAAGTGAATGGCCCAATTTTGGAGTTGCGAGTGTAATCGCGATTTATCAATAGTTACCGCGACCTAAGCGAACCTCAAACATCTCAATAATTCCCCGGGGTTCTTCTGGTGGATACTTCGCACACTGTAGGGCACTACCGGATGCGACTGCTAACTTTGTTGACAAGCCTAACCCCCGGTCTTACAGTCTACAGCGCATAGCTACCAGGTCCTCGAGCGTGCCATTTCTTGACACTTCCTGGTGGTCGACTCGTAACGCGCCAGTCGTCGATGGCGGATTAGACGATATAGCTTTTTCTTGCGCGACTAGATTTTTCGCTCGGCTAAACCGCTGACAAGAAGGCTGCAAGATAATCTTCGAGGCAGTAAGACGGAATTTCCATTCTGCTGATCGAGATACTCGACGGAGGTAATTTAAAAATGTCTACAGCACAACCTGCCAGGTCTCAGGAGTTGAGCAGTGCTTACGTTCAAGAGATCTTCAAGAATCTGGAATCAGGAGATGGCAAAGAGTTCTTCGATCATGTCGCGGATGGCGTGGATTGGATCGTGGAGGGTACGCATCCTCTAGC
The DNA here is from genome assembly GCA_035272765.1 of Candidatus Acidiferrum sp. Taxonomy (GTDB): domain Bacteria; phylum Acidobacteriota; class Terriglobia; order Acidiferrales; family UBA7541; genus Acidiferrum. The sequence goes on along the minus strand of DATEQG010000074.1, from coordinate 34,568 downwards.
TGGTCACTATCACAGCAAGGCCGACTTCATCGCACATACGTTTGAAAAGCTGGGAAAGGTTCTACCGAAAGGCACGGAGTTGTTTGTGGAACATGTGCTCGTCAGCGGTGACTGGGCGGTGGTCGAACTGCGTTCGGAAGCTACCGCTAAGAACGGGCTCAGATTCGACAACCGATACTGCTGGGTTTGTCGCTTTGTGAAAGGGACGATCGTCCAGGTGCGAGCATATCTCGACTCCGCTCTCGTTGCTCGCCTTTTCGAGGAGAATCCGGTTTAGGGCGGAGCGTTTAGCGGCCAAGAATCCGAAGAGGACTCGCATACCCTGCATGGGTTCCATTGCGAGCTGCCACACTGGTCCCGGCCCCGCAGTACGCAAACAAGTGAGCGGTCCCCATGCTGAGCACCGTTTTAGGCGCGCTCCTTCCAGTCGTAGTCACGATACTGCTTGGCTTTGTTGCGGCATGGCACCATGATTTTGACGCGAAGCAGGCGTCCACGTTAAATCGGATGGTGCTGTTGTATGCCGTCCCGATGGGGCTCTTCGCCGGAACGGCTTCCACACGGCGTGAGGTACTGAGCCAGGACATTTCCCTCGTAATCGCGCTGTGCGCAGCCATTATCGGATTGTATGCGGTAGCGTTTCTACTAAGTCGCTTTGCGTTTCGCGCTCCGATTGGATTTAGTGCCATGGCTGCACTGGCGGTTTCTGCGCCGGCTGTCCCTTTTATCGGTCCGGCGGTGCTTGGCGATTTGTTCGGCGCAGCCAGCGCTGTTCCCATCGGGATCGCGGGCCTCATTATTAATCTTACGGCTGTTCCGGCCACTATTCTGTGCCTCTCGTTGGAACAGAAGGGACAACCTGCGCAGGGAGAAAACGTACCAGCGCCCAAATCAATAGATTCACGCTTTGCCGTCCTTGCCTCAACATTGGCTGCAACAATAAAGCAGCCGATCGTTTGGGCGCCACTTGTTGCCTTCGTGGCCGTACTGATTGGGGTCCATACTCCACCGCTCCTGGTTCACTCTCTTTCGCTGCTGGGGCAGGCCGCCGGTGGAGTAGCCCTGTTCGCCTCCGGAATAATCCTGGCATCGGGTTCAATCAAGGTCAGCAAGTCCGTGGTGACTTGGGTTGCGCTGAAAAACATCGTGCAGCCTGCGCTGGTTTTGGTAACGCTCCGAGCGCTCGCCTCCCCTCATTCCACACTGAGCGAGGCAGTGTTGACGACAGCCGTTCCCATGATGCCGATCGTAATCATGCTTGCCACGCAATATCACGTCGCCCAGACGGAGACGGCGTCCGCCGTTTTCGTCAGCACGATCAGCTCAGTCGTCACCATGGGAGTCTTTATTGCGCTGACGTCGTAACTCACGTGAACTTATGAACTAAAGAAAGCAAAACGGATCTATGGCACGAAATCTTCTTATTGGTTGCAGATTTCAAACTAGGAGGTGAAAGCCAATGAGTACAGCAGGTGCAGGCCCCCGGCAGGATCGTGGGACGCAGTCAGGTGCTCCGGTTCAAGATGTCGGCCACGGTGGGGCGAAGCCCAAGCCAATCATCACGGGCGAAAGCCAAGCTCAGGGTATCGCGAAGTTCGCGCAAAGGATGACCTACGACGACCTCACTCCCGAGCGGCGGGAGCGCCTAAAAGTGAGCGTGCTCGATTCTTTGGCATGCGCCGTCAATGCCCTCGGAGCGCCACCGACGGTGGCGTGTGTGGAACAGGCCAAACAGTTCGGTGGCTCGGACGCGCGATGCACTCTGATCGGCGGCGGCAAAGCCAACGTCGTCTATGCAGCCGCGACAAACACCGCGCTGGTGCGGTACGTCGACCTCATGGACAGTTATCTTGGTAGGGTGGACCTGTGCCACCCGTCAGACAATGTTGGAGCGGTCTTGGCCGCCTGCGAGCATGCGGGGCGGTCAGGGAAGGAATTCCTGACTGCTCTGGCGGTTGCATACCAAGTCGAGTCGGAATTGACTGCCAACGCTCCATTCATGGAAGAGGGATTTGATCTGACGACACAGCTCTCGTTCTCGATAGCAGCTGGAGCGGCCAAGGCGCTTCAACTGGACGAGACAAAAACCGCGGCGGCGGTGGAAATCTGCGGTGACGTGATTCCCCTCCTGGTCGTGCGTACCACTCCCATCTCGCAGTGGAAGGGCTTGAACTCATCGCAGGCGGCCTTGTCGTCTATGAATGGCGTTTTCCTGGCATCCCGCGGAGTGACCGGCCCGAGGTACGTGATTGAGGGACCAAATGGGCTGGCGCACGCGCTGGGCAAGTCAATCCAAATCGATTGGGACAACGTGAAATTCGATTGCTTCGATCGGCTCGCTCTGAAGACCTACAACACCGCGATTCCAGCACAGTCAGCCGTCTTTTGTACGATCGAGCTACACAAAGCTCATCCATTTGATCCGGCCGACATTGTGAGCATCGAGGCGAATGTTTTCCAGGATGCTTACGATTTCACCGGGGGCGGGCGCTTCGGTCCCAAGCGCGATGTCCACACGAAGGAGGATGCTGATCACAGCCTCCCTTACCTGATTGCGGTGGCACTGTTAGACGGCGATGTGCAGCCGACGCAACTGGCGGTCAGCCGGATAGAAAAGCGGGACGTCCAAGATCTGCTGCTGAAGGTCACGGTAAGACCCGACGATGCCCTTACGGCGCGTTACCCGGCCGACCTCGCGAGCCGAGTGACCGTCCGGCTCAAGAGCGGCGAATCGTTCACCCAGCAGATCACAGACTTCCCTGGGGCCCCTGCTCGACCATTTGCGTGGAACGAGATCGACGCGAAGTTCGATAAGCTGACGGCTGCTAACGCGACAGAGAAATCGTGCCAAAAGATCAAGGATGCTGTGCGTTCGCTCGAAATCATCCAGATCAGTGACCTGATGAAAATGCTCGGCGATCTCAGAGGATGACGAGTCCGACCGGAAAGAGCTTGCGGCGATCCTGAGATGCTCGAAGGTACGCCGCACAGGTACGAGTGCAGGATAGTTGACGATAACAGGCAATAGCGCTCACGACCGGGATTAGCTGGTCCCGATTCTGGTCTGTTCAGGGGCTATCCGAAGGTTATTCTGCTAGTTCTCCCAAACGGCCCAGAAGTCTGCTTGTGGGAGGTCTGACCAGATAAGTACCGACAAACGCGCTTGTGTGGATCGAACCCGTCAACTCTACTGATTGTCTGCAAAGCGGAGATTGAGCGATTGCTGGATTCCAAAAAACCAGGCGCCAAAAGTGGCGGCGTGTGGTTCTTGAGTGCAGTTGTGAGCGTTGCAGCCTCGTGCTAAAAGAAAAATTTTGCACCTAACTGGATGAGGCGCGGCGGGGCTGCGCTGACGACCTGGCCGAACGTGGAGCTGTCGATGTTTCCGTCAACGGCCTGCGGGCCGAAGAATTGGGCGTGGTTGAAGACGTTGAAGGCCTCGATGCGAAACTGTAGCGACTTCGCTTCGTTTAGGCGCACGTTTTTTAGAAGTGCCATGTCGTAGTTGTCCATGCCAGGGCCATAGAAGAAGCGGCGGCGGGCGGTGCCGGGCGAACCGAGGGCGTTTTCGCTGAATTGGGACGTATTGAAATACGAGAGGCCGTTGCGCGGATTGTGATTGAGGTCGAGAGGGCCGCCACTATAGTCCGGCTCGTCCACACCGAAGTTGTTGATGCCGTTCGGTTCGGAGCCAAGCAGGGAATTGTCACCGAAGTTGACCAGCGTCACCGGGAGGCCGGAACTGAAACGGGTGATCCCGGACAATTCCCAGCCCTCTGTCCAGCGGTTCGTGGCACGGAACAACTTTTCAACTGGGATTTGATAGCTGTAACTCACCACAAAGTTATGCTTCACGTCGAACGCGGACAAGGCTTTGCTGAGTGACGGATCAAGAGGGTTCACCTCTTCGCCGAGGTTCGAGGATTGGTCCTGTGATTTGCTAAACGTATATCCTGCCAGCACGTTCAGGCGTTTGCTGGTGTGCCGCAACGTGATTTGCAACGCGTTGTAGTTCGAATTGCCGATCGTGGACTGGTTGGCATTGCTGCCGAAATTCGAACCCAGCGGACCTCGCGTGCCGTTATAGACCGTCCCCGTGGAAGTCGTGTAGGTGGTGTCCTCGCCAAAGGGACCGCAGGGAACTTGTCCCGGCGCTAGATTCGCGGGATCGCTCAGTTGCAGGCAAAGCGCTGGATTGCCTGGGTTCGCCTCCTCCAGCACGAGCAGCCGATGTCCCTGTGTGCCAACGTAATTCAGGCTGAGCACGGTATTGGCCCCAAATCCTCTCTCGAGTGAGAGCATATATTCCTCGGTATAGGGAATACGATTGGTTGTAGGGTAATTGGGAAGCCCCGTGATGGGCTCGAACTGCGACCAGTCAATGTTCGAATCGGGATGGCTCGCACTGGAGTTCAGAGGAGCCAGCGTAACTGGAAAAACTTGCCCCAGATTCTGACCGCTCGCTGCGGTGACAAACGGCGTGGCAAAGAGTGGCGGCGCTGGGCTGGTGTAAGTCGTACCATAAGGCGCATTGGCGCTCATCACGCCAATCGTGAGGGCTTCGATCGCGGTGTAAAACATGCCGTAGCTGGCCCGGATGCTGGTCTTGCCCGGACCGCCCAGTATTCTCGCTAGCATGCCATTGCCGGTGGCACTGGGAGAATAGGCCAGGCCAATGCGCGGCGCAAAATCGCGATTTCCCGGCGGCGCCAAGGTGCGCGGTACTCCCGGATCGGTGGGATAAAGGATACCGGCGGGTGCTCCCGGGAAAACAACCGATTGCTGGCCCGGTACGAAAGTCGCGATCTGGTTGTACTTCTCATACCAGGGTTCGATGCGATCCCACCGAAGACCATAGTTGAGCGTCAAACTGCGCGTGGCGCGCCAGCTGTCTTGCGCATAAAGCCCCAGATATTTGTTCCGGCCGTAGAAGGCTTGAAGCTGGCTCTGGTTGTACTGGCTCGGAATTCCGAGCAGAAAATCTGCGAAGTCAGAGCCCGTCTCGGTACCGAAGAAAAGAAAGCTGCCATTGAACTGAGCGATGGCATTGACGTTGATCTGATCGTAGTGAAATTCGCCGCCGGCTTTGATGGTGTGAGTCCCAATCACTTTGGAAAAATTGTCCAGCCACTGAAAAGTATTGCCCGTTTGGTTTAGCTCGTTCGTATTTGTTCCAATCGTGAAGCTATTGAAGCCGACGCTCTCGACACCTTCGGTTTTTGGAGAGAGCGGCACGATTCCCGGGGTTCCTTGGCCAACTTCGAAACCCTGGGACGCCAGACTGACGCCGACTCCGCCCACTGGTTTGCCAAGGTCATTCGCGTTGCGCAAGTAGCTGAAGTGAAACTCATTTACAGTCGTCGCGTTGATTGTTTTTGTGTCGCCAAGATCGAGCAACTGGGCCCGGCCGAGATAGAGTGCGTTGAAGCCGGGGACATTTGCGCCACCTTGAGCCATCGGGTAAGGATTGTTCTGCGACCAGTCATCGAGAAAGTAGTAGGCAGAAAGCAGGCCCCAGCGCGTGTTGGCATCCATCCGGTAGGCGCCTTTGTCGTCTCGCAATGTCAGGTTCGAGGCTGAAGTCGCGAAGGTGCCATTCGCATTGTTGGGCGAAGGAATGTATTTCAAGAGGTTGGTTGCAGGCGCGGACCACGCACTCTGCGGGATCACGGCGCCCGGAAAGACGCAGGTCGCACTTGTGCACCCGGCCGTGTAGTACGGCTCGCCCGCAGAAACCGCGTAACCTAGCTTTTGCGAAAGCAAGTTGGCGAAATACGATCCGCTCACCGTCGTCGGGACGGTTTTTCCATTCGCATCGATGGTTACAAACGAGCTGGCCAGATCGGACAGATTGCCCGTCCGGTCCTGAAGAGAGGGTACAGGAATCTGGCCGGTGTCCACTCCCTGGGTCGATCGAGTTCCTTGATAATCGCCGAAGAAAAATATCTTGTCCTTGCGAATCGGGCCGCCAAATGTGCCGCCAAACTGGTTTTGATCGAACGTGCCGCGCGTGGGCGAGAAGTAATTCCGCGCATCAAGGTTCGTGTTTCGCAAGAATTCGAAAGCGTCACCGTGAAAGGCATTGGATCCGGATTTCGTGACAACGTTGATCTGCCCTCCGCTGAATTCGCCGTATTCGGCGTCAAAATTGTTCGTCAGAATCCGAAATTCAGCTATGGAATCGAGGTTGGGAACGATGGCCGCACCCATGTTGACGTCTTCCTGGACATCGCTTCCATTCACGATAAAACTGTTGGCAAATTCACGCTGGCCGTTGATCGAGATGGTCCCGGGATTCAAATCTCCGGAGGGAGAGAGCACGCTCGCGCCGACGTCCTGCACCGTCTCGGAGGTGATGGAAGTGGCCGGAGCCACGCCCGTCTGAAGTGTGAGCAGATCCGTAAAGCTCCGGCCGTTGAGCGGCACGGTCGTAATCTGCTCGCCGGTGATGACCTCCCCGTTCTGCGTGCTCGTCGTTTCCACGTGGAGCCGGTTTTCAACCACCGTAACGGCGTCCGACGTCCCGCCGACTGCCAGAATCGCGTCCACCGTCATAGCACTGTTCGGGTCGATAACAATCCCGGTGCGCCGGTACGGCCTAAATGCCGTGCTTGTTACTTCAAGTTCGTAATGCCCGATGGGAAGATTCGGAAACGAATAGAAGCCTTTTTCATCGGTTGCGATCGTTTGATGGAATCCAGTGTCCGTGTTCGTGGCCGTGACATTTGCTTTGGCAACCACCGCTCCGCTCGAATCAGTCACCGTGCCCGAGATGCTTCCCCCTACGCCAGCCCACGAGTCTGTGGCCAGGAATAGAACGAGGGAAAGAGTGAGACACAAGGCAAGGCGTCCTGAGCGCCCCAGGATGGGAAGAGAGAAATCACTTGTGTAATTCCGCTTGTTGCAAAACATCCCGACAGTCCCCTAGTGAAACCCATAACTGGCTTCCCCCACAGTTGCCACGGTGGCCGCCTAACGGGTCAGTTTTCGGAAGCCAGTTCGCAGCTCATCCAAAGCTGTCCTCGTTTCGGAGAACCTGAAACAATCGCAAAGCTATGTTTCATGTGGACGACGGAACGGCCATTGTTGCAAAGCATTTGCAAGTAAAATATACGACAAGATTGGTCCTATTTCAACTGAAAGTCATTCAATGGCCGAATTCTAGGTTCGAACAGTCGCTTGGAGGGGTCAAAGTGCCGGCAAATCGCTGGCTAAGCTAAGAAACGTTGAGAATTCTATATGCCAAACCGAGGGTTTCACTGTTCTCTATTGGCCAGAGACAGTCTTTGGGCAACACGAGCGAATTTAGAACTTGCGTGTTCTTCGGCTACCCGACTCGGCCGAAACGAAACACGATTCCGGTGCTAAACGGGAAATTGTTTTGACGATTATTTATGCCGTCGGGGAATTTCGTCATGAAGTATTCAGCCTGCACGGGACGAATCGAGATGAGCTTGGATACTTTGATGTCCAAGCCGCCTCCAGCCGCCATGGCGAAGGCGTTGGCGCTCCCAGGATGCCCAATTCCGGAGGTCGCCGCGATACCTCCGAAAAGAACCTGAGAGAACGGTGTGATTTTGCCGCGCAGGAGATTGATGCGCGGGCCAACCAGATAAGAAAACGCTCCAGCAAGGAGCGATCCCTTGGTAACCGCGTAACCATCCAAGTCTCCCACAGCGCCCAGCCAATTGTTCGGGTTGTACTCAAGCTGGCCGCCCCCACCGCTGGCATTGTAGGAGGAAGAAGGCGGGAAGCCCGGAACGTTCGCGTTTATATTGAAGCGGACGTAGTCGTACCCCCCATAGGCCTCCAGTTTCGGGGTTTCATCCTGCGCCTTTGCTGGCAGGGCAATCCCAATTACCGCAATGAGTAGAACAATCGCAGCTGATTTTCTCATGATTGATACCCCCTCATTATCGAAAGTGTATGAGCCTATTGACCGATATAAGGGACCACCTGGGTAACTACGCGGTTTGAATCTTGCAGTAGGCGGCTAGTTGCCTCCCCCTCCCCCCCTGGCAGCACTTTTTAATGAAAAACCAACTTACTACCAGCGGGACTCTTGGAAATGAAAGTCGAGGGTACGGGCGTGATCCCCAGAGAGTGGGAGCCCAAGCGCTACGCGTGTTCAAAAGCCGGGGGCGCCGGTGGCGGCAGGGCGCATCTCTGGGGCGTTGACGCCGAAGCGCAGGTGGGCGAAATAGGTCTGGCCGAGGGACATCAGGCCGGTATAGAGGTAGCCCCAGACGAAGAGGAGCAGGAACGGGATGGTCGCGTAATTCTCGTTCGTGATGGCGTAGACGATGGTGCCGGCGAAGTAGAGACCGAGGAGGACCTCGGCGTAGGGCATCCAGCCGGCTTTGTTCTTGTACTTTTTCGCGACGAAGGTGCCCTTTTTGCCTTCGATATTGAATTTAGGGGTGCGAGCAAACTCGCTCTTCTTGCCGATGATGGCTTCCAGAACGGCTTGCGCGTTGCGGACGGAAATCCCTATACCGGTGGCCATGACGAAGGGCATATATAGAAACGTGCGCCACCAGTTTTTGGGGCGCAGCTCCCTTTGGGCGACGATGTAAAAACTGGAGATGGAACAGGTCGAAGCGAGGAACAAAGGCAGGTCGATGACGAGCATCTGAAACCAGCCTTGATAGAAGCGGACGATCATGGCGGGGAGAAGCATGGCGGAAAAAAGAACCATCAGCGGGTAGCTGATGTTGGCCGTGAGATGGAAAAAAGCCTCCGCTTTGACGTGCCAGGGGGCGTTGGATTTCATAACGCGCGGAAGGATTTTTTTCGCGGTTTGCATCAGACCCTTGGCCCAACGGGCCTGCTGCGCTTTGAAGCCGTTCATATCGACGGGCAGTTCGGAAGCGCATTCGATTTGCGGGAGATAGAGGAATTTCCAACCTTTGAGTTGCGCCCGATAGGAAAGGTCGGTGTCCTCGGTAAGAGTGTCGTGCTCCCAGCCGCCGGCTTCTTCGATGGCAGCACGGCGCCAGACGCCTGCCGTGCCGTTGAAGTTGAAAAAGGTGCCGCGGCGGGAGCGCGCACCGTGCTCGACGACGAAGTGGCCGTCGAGAAGAATGGTTTCGACCTGCGTCAGGAGCGAGTAGTCGCGGTTGAGGTAGGTCCAGCGGGTTTGTACCATGCCGATCTTCGGACCGTTGGCGGGATCGACGAAATACGGGATCGTGCGGCGGAGGAAATCGGGCTCGGGGATAAAATCCGCGTCGAAGATGGCGACGAATTCGCCGCGCGAAGTCTTGAGGCCGTTTTCGAGCGCTCCGGCTTTGTAGCCTTCGCGATTGGTGCGGTGGATGTAAACGATCGGCATGCCTTGCGCAGCGTGGCGTTCCACGCAAGCGCTGGCAACCTGGCAAGTTTCGTCGGTGGAATCGTCAAGGACCTGAACGTCGAGCAGTTCGCGCGGGTAGTCGAAGCGGGAAACGGCTTCGACGAGGCGCTCGATCACGTAGCGCTCGTTGAAGATCGGAAGCTGGACGGTGACACGGGGCCAATTCTTGACCTCGGGCGGAGGGCCGGGAACATTCTTCGAGTAGACGTAATAATCGTAGACGAGCCAATAGCGGTGCAAGCCGTAAGCGGCCAGGATGAACAGGACAAGGAAGTAGGGGATCATCATGGCAAGGTCGAAGGCATCGGCGTGATAGACGCTTGAAAAGGTGCGGTCCGTCAGCTTGTGCCAATATTGGCTGACGGAGGATTGAGCTGCGAGAACTGTGGCGATGGAGAGCAGGGTTAGCACGATGCAAGTTTCTTCCGCGGACCAAGTAGCTGGAGCAACAGCCAGTATCAGAACCTATGATTATAAGGCCGCTGAGTGGACAGTCAATGCGGCAGCCGGGCAAAGTAAGTGCCCGCTGGCAAGAAAACTGAGCTTTCCCCCCGGGGGGATTAGTGCAGGCAAACTGACGGCTCGCTAGGGGATGAGCACAATTTTTCCGGCAGCGCCGGGTTCGAGGATTTCTTTGTGGGCGCGGGCTGCTTCGGCAAGAGGCAATTCTTTGCCGACGACGGGGCGAAGCGTGCCGTTTTCAAGACCGGCGATGAGGCCTGCGTGAATGTCGGCTTCTTCGGAAGCAGTGATTGCCCAAAGTGTGAATCCGCGAGCGGAGGCGCGGCGCGCCATGAGGTCGCGGGGATTGATGGTGATTTCTCCGCGGTTACCGATGACGATGACGCGGCCGTTAGTGGCGAGGAGTTTCAAATCATTTGCGAGATTCACGTTGGCGAGCATTTCGAGAATGATATCCACGCCTCGGCCGCCCGTTGCTTTCATGATTTCATCGAGATAGCCCGGTTTGCTGTGATCGAAGACTTGATGAGCGCCTTCGCGAATCGCTAGGTCGAGACCTTTCTGGCTGCTTGCGGTGCCGAAAATGGTAAGGCCTTGCGCGCAGGCTATTTGAATTCCCGCGATGCCGACACCGCCGCTGGCACCGTGAATCAGGACCGTTTCCGAAGCATGGGCTTGCGCGGAGTGGTAGAGCGCGTGGTAAGCAGTACCGTAAGGGACCCAGACGCCTGCGCCCTGGCTGAAGCTGGCTTTTTCTGGGAGCCGGTGCACCTGGCTTTCGAGAGCGATGGCATATTCGGCGTAGGCCCCGGTCACGGTCTTCGCCACGTAGACGCGGTCGCCGGGCTTTACTTTGGTGACGCCGGTTCCTACCGCTTCCACGATCCCAGCGCCATCGGAGCCGGGCGTATAGGGCAGCGGCGGCTTTACGGCGTAGGTGCCGTTGCGCATGTACGTGTCATAGGGATTCACGCCGACGGCGTGGATGCGGACCAACACTTGTCCGGCGGCGGGTTTTGGTGTGGGGACTTCTTCCAGTTTTAGGACTTCGGGACCGCCAAATTCGTGAACGACGATGGCTTTCATTTTATGGCCTCCGGTTCATGGGAAACTCGATTCAATGTCGCTTGCGATTCTTAGCTTCGCTCTCGATTGCGAAATTCTAGCTGAAGAGGGGCACGGCGTGCCGTGCCCCTACGAAGAAAATCCGCTCTCATGGCCTCGTAGCGTTTTGAGTTTTCTAGAAGTGATCGTCTGCGTGCACATGGGCCGATTCCTTCTCCTTTTCGACTAGGCCACTCAACTGGCCCCAGGCAGTTGTTTGCCAGTTATCCTTGCCTTTCTTCTGGGGGATCCACGGCGGCAGCGTTTGATTCAAATAGGCCGCCAGAGCGTAAATATAGGGTTCGTACATGCGGCGCAGCTCGGTCAGGCGGAGGTCCGCTTCCTCGCCATCACGCAGCTTTAATCCGTGCTGCGCAAGGATGTCGCGGATATGGCGGAGTTGTTCGGCGGGCAGCCGGTCGTACGGGAGAGAAGCTGGTGCTGTGCCGAATACTTGGGAAAGGTCGGCCACGGCATGGCGCGAGATTGCGAAGGTCAGCTCCGCCTGCTTTTTGCAGGCGCCCTCGATGCCAACCATGACGAGCGCGGAGGCGTCCAGGATGGCGGCGAGCGAAGCGATCCAGGACTGATTGTCATGTTGCGAGCGGAAGAAGGCCAGAACCGGATAGGAGAGGTGGCTCTCCATAAGTTCGGCCGACCAGTGCTCCCAATCTTTGAGGAGTTCGCGCAACGCCTCCTGGCCGTGGGGATAGCTGTGACGGCGAAGAAGTTCTCCCGCAGTCGGGGGCGTGCCCGCGCGCGAGTCGAGCAAGGAAATGTCCACTTCGCGCTTAGAAAACGAACCGTAAATGAATGGCAGATAGCCGATCACGGCGGCCAGGAAGCCGAACCCGAAACCGGCTTCGACGACAACGAGAACTCGCGCCAAGCCGGAACGAGGGATAACGTCGCCGAGGCCCAGAGTGAAAAACGTTGTGCCGCTGAGATACATGTCGGTTTGAAAGCCTGGCTGGCCACCAGTTATGACCACAGCCGAGCCAGCGCCGTATTGCATGAAGCCAAATCCCAAGACCAAGCCGAAGGCCCAAACCCCCACCAGAACGAGCAGAGACAGCGGGCCATAAAAGCCCAGGATCGATTCCCGAGTCTTGCGGGAGGAAATGAGACTTACAACAAATCTCCAGGCCTTCCAGGTGGTTCGATAGAAGAGTCGCGTAAAGCGAAACTTGCGCGTCACGCGCCGAGGCAGGATGATGGCCTCAAACGCGTCCCACAGAACGGTCAGAAAGATCGCGACACCGGCTAGGAAAGCACCTGGAGCTGGAATCATGTGGGGCATTGTACCCGTTTGGCCGAGCGCTCGATGAACGGCAGCGCGATCAGGAGTTGAGGCGCGCGCTGACGCTGATCTCCGCTTTGAAAAGTTTGGAAACTGGGCAGCCTGTTTCGGCGGCTTTCACCGCAGCGTCAAATTTGGCTTTGTCCGCGCCGGGGATGGTCGCGGCGAGGTCGAGATGGCTCTTGGTGATGGAGAAGCCATCGCCGACTTTATCGAGCGTAATCGTGGCGGTGGTTTCGAGCTTTTGCGCGGTCATTCCAGCGCCGCCGAGTTGCGCGGATAGCGCCATAGTGAAACATCCCGCATGGGCCGCCGCGAGGAGCTCTTCCGGATTGGTGCCGACGCCATTTTCAAACCGCGTGCTAAACGAATATTGCGTTTGCTTCAGAACGCCGCTATCCGTGGAAATCGTGCCTTTGCCGTCCTTCAACCCGCCTTGCCAGACTGCCGATGCCTTGCGTTGCATGATGTCGCTCCTTTTGCGCTGTTTGCAGAGTTTGACTGGTCTGAATGCTGAGAATTCGATTCGCCAGCGATAGAGAAGGGTATATTGGCGGAATGGCGATGTCGAGTGACGCCAGCGAATTCCGATGAGCGGAATTCTGGAGCAAGTTGCCCACCGGCCTTGGCCGCTACCGGCAGGCCCTTGGATCATGGCGCAGAGCTGGCACGACTTGCTTTTTGCGCACTGGCGTGTGGAAGAGACGGCAGTGCGCCGTCATATCCCAGAGGAATTGAAGATCGATACTTACGAAGGGCATGCATGGCTTGGAGTTGTGCCATTTCGCATGTCCAGCGTGCGCCTGCGCGGTACGCCTGCTGTTCCCTGGCTTTCGGCGTTTCCTGAATTGAATGTACGAACGTACGTCGTGGCAGATGGCAAACCTGGAGTGTGGTTCTTCAGCCTCGATGCGGGGAACAGGATTGCCGTGGCGATTGCGCGGGCGTGGTTTCACTTGCCATATTTTCGCGCGCGAATGTCTTGCGAAGAACGGACTGGATGGATCGAGTACAGAAGCGGACGTTCGCATCGTGGCGCGCCTTGCGGAGTACTGAACGGCCGGTATCGAGCGATTGGCGAGGTGTTTACGGCCACCCCGGGGTCCCTCGAGCACTTTCTGACGGAACGTTATTGCCTTTATACGGCAGATGAAAAAGGACGAGTCATTTCCGGTGAAATACATCACGCACCGTGGCCGTTGCAACCTGCGGAAGCCGAGCTGGGCAGCAATACGATGCCGGAGGCGGCGGGAATTTATCTCGCGCCAGCAAAACCTCTTCTTCATTTTGCGCAAAGGCAAGACGTCGTCGTGTGGCAGCCAAAACGTTTAACTCCGTGATCCGTCGCGGGCGCGCTTACCACTTGTGGAAAACGAAAAACACGGCCATCGCGATGCAACCAAAACCCGCCGCATGATTCCACTTTATTTTCTCGCCAAGATAAAGCACTGAGAAAACGGAAAAGACCGAGAGAGTGATGACCTCCTGAATAGTCTTGAGCTGCGCGGTGCTGAACTCATACGAGCCGATGCGATTCGCCGGGACCTGGAAGCAGTACTCGAAAAAAGCGATCCCCCAGCTCACCAGAATGACTTTCCAGAGCGCCGAAGTGCGGTATTTGAGATGGCCATACCAGGCAAACGTCATGAAGATGTTCGATATGGTGAGCAAGATAATAGTTCGCATGTTTTTCGTTCTCGCTTTGCGTGAAATGCGCTCTTGGTGAGACGTGGAATTATGGGGTCAGGATACAATCTGTCGGATCGAATTGTTAATTTTGTGATTACAGGACAATTGTTGTGAAGCCTCCTCCACCAGCCCAAGCCTTTTTGAATCCTCCCGTTTTGCACATTCGAACTGTCGCCTAATCCTTAATGCCAGATTCTGCACACCTGCACTCCACGCCAGTTCTTGTGGCGGAAAGAATTCCGTTAGAGTCACCGATGAACGATTGTCTAGCTTTCTTCGTCAGGTTTGCGCATTGGGCCCATTCAAAAGTGGAGGATCTCGTGGGACGGATTGTGAGACAGATGAGTGCGTTTTTCTTGACGCTGGCGATCCTCGCGCCCGTTGCAACAAACGGGCAAGCGTCCATGGTGCTGGTCGTCACAGGCTCAAGCATGCCGGAGTCGCTCTATTTGCTCTGGAACGACGAATTTCACAAGCAGCAGCCTGGCGTGCAGGTGCGCTATCTGCCGGAGGGCAGCGTAGCGGGCGCCACGCGCGTTTTGACGGGTACAGGTGATTTTGGCGGCGGAGACGCGCCGATTCCGGAGAAGGATTTAAAAGGGTCCACAAGCAAAATCGTCGAACTTCCCACCGTGCTGGTCGGCATCGTTGTGATTTACAATTTGCCAGGCACGACAGGTGAACTTCATCTTTCCGGCCCGGTCCTGGCCAACATGTTCCTTGGAAAAATTACCTCCTGGAACGATCCGGCGCTGGTCAAACTGAATCCAGAGGCAAAGCTTCCGGCGCTTCCAATCCAACTGCTGCACCGGACGGCTGGACGAGGTTCGAACTACATTCTTTCCGATTTCCTGTCGAAAGCCAGCCCTGAATTTCTTGCCCGCGTGGGTCGCAGCGCTTCACCGAACTGGCCGGTGGGTGCGACCGCCGGTAAGGCTGACGATATGCTCGATAAAACGGCAGCTACTCCAGGAGCCATTGGCTACACGGAATTGAATGCGGCGCTAAAGGCCGGTTTACACATGGCCAGCATTCGGAACGCGGACGGGGAATTTGTGAAGCCCTCGACTCACACCATCGCAGCCGCCGCGAAAGCAGCGACAAACAATGTAACCGACGACTTCCGTATCTCGCTGACGAATGCGCCCGGGAAAGACAGCTATCCTATCAGCAGCTTCACCTGGTTTTACGTTCCGGCAGTCGCAAAGGATTCGCAGCGTGGACGCGCCGTTGCCGACTACTTGAAATGGGTCTACACCAGCGGCGAAAAGATGGCGCAAGAACAGGGCTTCCCGCCGCTGCCCGAAGAATTGCTTGCCAAAGTGTCAGCGAAAGCGGCCACGATCCATTGATCGCCTGCCAGAAAAAACTATACGTTCAAAGTTAGAGAGACGAGATCTTGCCGCGGCGTCGGCGGAAGCGGCGGCATTTTGGAGCGGTCGACCGGGCGATACTGCGTGTCGCGCTCGACGGGGATGCGACCAGCGGCGCGAATGAGACGCTCGAGTTCAGCGCGCGGCGTGAACTCCGACGTTTTCGCGCCGGCGTCGTGGTAAATCTTTTCTTCGGCCACCGTTCCATCCAAATCGTTCGCGCCAAAACGCTGGGCGATTTGCGCCATGCTTGGCGAAAGCATGATCCAATACGCCTTGATGTGGTCGAAATTATCGAGAAGCAGGCGCGCTACTGCGATGTTGCGGAGGTCGTCGTAGCCCGTCGGCTTCGGAATGTGCGAGAGCGCGGTGTTATCCGGATGAAACGCCAGCGGAATAAATGTGACAAAGCCGTGAGTCTCGTCCTGCAATTCGCGCAACTTGATCAGGTGGTCGACGCGCTCTTCCTCCGTCTCGACGTGTCCGTAGAGCATCGTTGCATTGGAACGAAGGCCCGCCTCATGCGCTTTCCTCGCGGTGCTCAGCCACATCTGGCCGCTGGTTTTGTGGTCGCAGATAATTTTTCGCACGCGCGGATGAAATATTTCCGCGCCGCCGCCAGGGCAGGAATCGACTCCCGCCTCTTTCATCTTCTGCAAAACTTCTTCGATAGAAAGTTTGGCGATACGCGAAAAATAATGAACCTCCACCATCGTAAAAGCCTTGATATGCACGGTGGGGCAGCGTTGCTTGAGGCCGCGGACCAGCTCCAGATAATGATCGAAGGTCAGGTCCGGATGCAGTCCGCCGACGATGTGAAACTCGGTGGCGCCTTCGCGAACGCCCTGTTCCGCGCGCTGGTAAATCTCTTCGAGCGCAAAGGTGTAGGCGCCGGGGGCGTTGGGATCGCGGCCGAAGGCGCAAAGCTTGCAATGCGCCACGCAGACGTTCGTTGGATTGATGTGGCGATTCACGTTGTAATAGGTGATGTTGCCGTGGCGTTTCTCGCGCACGTAGTTCGCAAGCCAGCCCACGGCAAGAAGGTCCGGCGATCGATATAGCATGATGCCGTCGTCCATACTAAGCCGCTCGTTGGCAAAGACTTTCTCTGCGATAGGCTTCAACCGCTTGTCCGTGATTGTTAGTTCGCTCATTTCGAATCCGCTGAAATTCTCAAACGCGCCAAACCGCTGCCGCTGCGCCCCAGAACAACAGGAACAATAAACTAATATAACCGTTCACGGCGAAAAACGCAGCGTCCAGCTTGCTGAGATCACCAGGTTTGACAAGAGAATGCTCGTAGGCAAGCAGCGCGGCGACCACCACGATGCCAGCCCACGCCGGCCAGGGAAGCGCAAAGCTGTAAGCAAGCCACGACAGCAGCACGACGACGCCGATATGCATGACGCGCGCGATGAGCAGTGCGTTGGCGATCCCGAACTTCTTGGGAACCGAATAGAGGCCGGCGCGGCGGTCGTAATCGATGTCCTGGCAGGCGTAAAGCACGTCAAAGCCACCGACCCACAAAGTGACGGCCGCGCAAAGAATGAGCATGCGGAGATCGAGCGTGCCGGTGATCGCGATCCACGCGGCGGCAGGAGAAATGCCCAGAGCGAAGCCGAGAAAAATGTGCGACCAGTTCGTGAAGCGTTTGGTGAACGAGTAGAAAAACAAAATCGCGATCGCCAGGGGCGCCAGCTTCAGCGCGAGGAAGTTGAGCCGCCACGCGGCGACAAAAAAAACGGCAACGGCAACGATCGTGAAGAGCCACGCAAACGAGAGTGAAAGAGCGCCCGTGGCGAGCGCGCGCTGCCGCGTGCGTGGATTTTCTTTATCGTAGCGCAGATCGACGATGCGATTCATAGTCATGGCGGCCGAACGCGCCGTGACCATCGCGATGACGATCCAAAGGAATTGGCGAAACGTTGGCCAGCCTTTTGGCGGTTGATGCGTGGCGCGCGCGGCGAGTATCGCGCCCGTCAACGCAAACGGCAGCGCAAAAACGGAGTGCTCGAACTTGATCATCTCCAATACGGTGCGGATGCGGCCAGCCATTGTGAAATTACGCCTCCGCCTTTTTCACACCCACCTGCCCCGTCCAGCGATACATATTTTCTTGAGGAAGATGAATCTGCGCGAGGACGCGGCAGACATATTGAGTGACCAGGTCGTCGATGGTTTGCGGATGATGATAGAACGCCGGAATCGCTGGCATGATTACCGCACCGGCTTGCTGCGCGCGCACCATGTTTTCCAGATGGATGCGATTGAAGGGCGTGTCGCGCACGCAAAGAACAAGTTTGCGATTTTCTTTGAGCATGACGTCCGCGGCGCGCGAGACGAGGTCATCACTCACTCCGCTGGCGATCGCAGCAAGCGTGCCCATGGAACACGGAATGACGATCATGGAATCCACAGCGTAACTGCCGGAAGCGATAGCCGCCCCGATGTCTTTGTTGGGGAGAATCTCGATCTTCGCGGCGGCGCGGCCGAGAAGCCGGCTGGGCAGTTGCTTCAAATCGCCCGAAGTCATGCCCAGTTCTTCTGAAAAGAGCCGCTGGCCTGCTTCCGTGACGACAAGGTGGATGCGCGCAACACGCGCGTCTTTTTCAAGCAATGACAAGGTCTTCTGCGCGAGAATCGCGCCGCTAGCCCCGGTCACACCTACGGTGACGACGTGTTTTTGCGTGTCCGGCATGTTTCCGTGCGGATAGAATGAGTCTCGCAGCCGAGTTGGAGCAAGTCAAGCTAAGGCAGCATGCCCCTGGAATGATAGAATTTACGGCGGTCAAACAGTATGAATGAGCAGGAATTATTGAAAATTTTGGAATTAGTGAAGCTCGGCGCTTTTTCTCCAGAGAAAGCCGCTGAGCGATTGAAGCACTTGCCGTTCGAGGACTTGGGATTTGCGAAGGTAGATCATCATCGCGCGCTGCGCCAGGGATTTGCCGAGGTTATTCTTGGCAAAGGCAAAACGCCTTCGCAGGTCGCGAAGATTGTCCGCGCCATGCTTCAGAAAAAGGATTCGCAACATAATATACTCGTCACCCGTGCGGATGCGAAAATCTTTGCTGCCGTGAAGCGCACCAACGGAAAACTCGCTCGCGCTGCTAAATTCCACGAAAATTCTAGCGTGCTCACCATTGAGAGGAATCGCGAGATCACTGGCAAGGGAAACATCTTAATAGTCTCAGCGGGAACGAGCGATATTCCTGTTGCGGAAGAAGCCCTGCTCACAGCCCAAATGATGGGCAACCGCGCGGAACATTTGTACGACGTTGGCGTTGCGGGCATTCACCGGCTTCTGGAGCATCGTGAGAAATTGACGCAGGCGCGCGTGATCATTTGCGTGGCGGGTATGGAGGGCGCTCTGCCGAGTGTCGTTGGCGGATTGGTTGCGGTCCCTGTGATAGCAGTTCCAACCAGCGTTGGTTATGGAGCCAGTTTTGGCGGCGTGGCCGCGCTACTAGGGATGCTCAATTCTTGCGCATCGAATGTGACCGTCGTGAACATCGATAATGGCTTCGGCGCGGCCTGCGTGGCTTCGTGCATCAATCGGTTGTGAGCGCAGCCGGGTGCTCAAGCCTTGAGCAAAACTTTCATCACTCCCGGTTTTTGAGCGAAGCGGATGGCCGTAGGTGCTTCGTTCATCGGAAATGTCCGCGTGATGAGCGGCCTCGGATCGACCTTGCCGGAGCGCAGCAGAGCGATCGCTTTGGCGAATGGGCCGCAGCGCGAGCCGACCACTGTGAGCTCCTTGACGACGATGGGCCAGGTCTCGATCGGAGCGGCGCCGTGAAACGTGGATTTCAGAATGAGCGTGCCGCGCGGCTGGGTCATGTGTTGAGCGAGCGCGAAGCCGGTGGCTGATCCGGTCGCTTCGACTAATAAGCCATAACTTTCCCTCACCTGCTTTAGATCAGAGTCGTCGCCGCGCACTTTTTTCGTCTTGATTCCGGCTCGGCCGGCGAGAGCGAGTTTCTTTTCGTGCTTGCCGTACATTACGACGCGCGGCACCGCTGTTCGCAGAACCAGAGCGATTAATTGGGCGAGCTTGCCATCGCCGAGCACAGCCGCTGTCCGGAATTGTTTGACATGGACCTGCTCGAGAATCTCGCAAGCTGCTGCAAGTGGTTCGACAAAGACGGCCTGTTCGTCGCTGACAGAATCCGGGATGACATGTAAATTTTCTAGCGGCAGCGCCAGATACTCCGCGAACGCTCCGTCGTGCGCCACGATGCCGAGTACGGTGCGCCGGGCACAATGCGTCTTCAACCCGCGCCGGCAAAAACCGCACACCGGCCGATAATCGTACGCCGAGCAAGACACATTAATCTCGCCAACGACGCGCTTGCCGATCCATTTTTTCTTAAGCGATTTAGAAACACCGCGAACGTCAGCAACTTCACCAACAAATTCATGTCCCGGCGTCCCGCGAAATGCGTGGTATCCCCGCAGGATTTCTACGTCGGTATTGCAGATGCCCGCGAGCCGCACGCGAATCAGCGCCCATCCGGGACGCAGCTTCGGCAATGGCTCCTCTGACGGCCTCAGTTTTTTGTCCGCGACTTGAAAGGCGAGCACAGTCGCCATGTTGCCGTACATTTGTTGTGCGAGTCTAGTCCCGTTTAGTGCGGGTAACCCGCGTTGATGAAGTCATCGATATCTTTGTGTAGCTTGTGGTGCTGGATTTCATCGATGTACATCATGTGCCCGCCTTCGTAATACGCAAAACTCACGTTCTTGCGCACCGGCGGCTCGAGATTCATGTGCGCGAACGTGTTTTCGATCCCGTTGAAGGGCGTCGCCACGTCGTAGTAGCCGCAGAGGACCAACACTTTCAAATAAGTCTGTTGAGTCATCGCCGCGCGCAAGACTTCTGCCACTTCGGTGTTTCCGGTTTGGTCCCACGGACGCACATTGGCGCTCACGGTGTAGTATGCATCGCTGTCCCATTTCAATTCGCGCCGCACATAATCGTGAAACGTCGCAACGAATGCGCCCTCGTAAGAAGCTTCGCTCGGGTCATATTCCACTCGCTCGCCGGCCGCGTCGACTTCCATGCCCGTGAAACGCGAATCGAGCCGCCCAATAGTCAGGCGCTTATCCCGCTCCAGCTCCTTGAACCAACGAAACGGGCTGACCCGTAGGTTTGCTTGCTCGATGAACTTCGTCGAAAGCCCCGTGTAATGCGCGAGATCCTCGACCACCTTTTGGTGCTCCGCTGGGGAAAGCTGGTCGCCCTTTTCCAAAGCCTGCGCGTATTCTCCGTGCGCAAACTCGCGCGCTTTTTGCGCCACTTGGTCGACCGTCAGACTCTGCAAGTCAGGAGGCAACAAGTGGTGGTACCAGGCTGTGGTCACGTAAGTCGGCAAAAAGAAAATAGTGCGATTATCGGCGCCCCAATTGGAGAATGCCACCGATGAGAGCAGCGCGATCCCGTTCAAATAAATTTGGTGGCGCTCCTGAATCACTCCCGCAAGCTCCGCGGAACGCGTTGTGCCGTAGCTTTCGCCAATCAGAAATTTCGGCGAAGCCCAGCGCTCCGTCCGCGTGATGTATTGGTAGATGAAATCGGCAAACCAGTTGGCGTCTTCGATGATCCCGTGGAATTGCGCAGTCGCCTCGCCCGGGGCGGGACGGCTATAGCCGGTGGAAATCGCGTCAATAAACACAAGATCCGTGGCATCGAGGAAAGAATCTTCGTTGTCCACGACGCTATAAGGCGCTGGCATTCCGTGGCCGTCGGGCGTCAAGACCACGCGCTTCGGTCCCATCCCCATGTGCGTAAAAAGGGAAGCGGACCCGGGGCCGCCGTTGTAGACGAAACTCACCGGCCGCTTTGCGGGGTCTGTAACTCCATCCTTCGTGTAGGCAACGTAAAACATCGTCGCTTTCACAGTCCCGTCGTCCGCCTTGATGTTATACGTGGCGGCGGTCGCGGTGTAATTGATCGTTTGCCCGCCTATGCGCGCGGAGTGATGCGTGACAGATGACTTCTCTTCCGGAACGGCCGGGCGCGGCGCTTGTTTGCCCTGAGCGCCTTCGCCTTGTGCCGCTGCCTGTTCCGCCGGAGGCCGCGTGCGTTGTTGCTGTTGCGGCGGCTGCTGGCCCGATGGAACTGTCGGCTGCTGAGCCGCTGCCCTGGCTACGCCGAATGACAAAATAATTCCTGCGAAGACGCACCAATCTCTCCTCATTTCGCATTTCTCCTTTTTCCTGCAAAATATTGATCGGGCAACCAGAGGCGTAAGAAATTCCGTGAGAATCCGTCCACTCCCCCGAAACATGTCGTAGGATGCGTGAAGCCCTCCTCCAGTTTCATCCAGCTAGAAATAGAACGCGGAGGGTCTGAAAGCGGACGATGCCTGGGAAAAATGAAGCCCAAAATACTGCGATCCAGATTGGCGGCGGATTAGTGAAGCGCCGCGCCAAGCGTTTTGATGAGCAGCGGTTCTTGTTCAGGGAAGACGGTGCGAAGATCCAGAATCAAGCGGTCATTCTCTACGCGGGCGATCACAGAAATCCCCGCAGGCGCCCGCCGCAGCCGCTGCTCAAGCTGCGCCGCGGAATAGCGTGCACTGGCGATTCGAATGACCTTTGTCAGCAGAGCCTGTGTCGGAGTTGAACCCCCACCCGCGAGGGATGTGCCATCCACAATTTCCATCTCCACTTCGTCCAGCGGAAGCTCCGGCCTTAATTCGCGAAGAAAATTCTCGGAGCGGCGCTTAAGCTCTGCCGCGCTAGCTCGGATCATCCGCAAAGCCGGGATTTCATCCCAAGCGGCGCGCAGATACGCGCTAAGAGTCACTTCCAGCGCCGCAGTCGTGAGCTTGTCTACGCGCAGCGCGCGGAAGAGCGGATGCCGCCGCACTCGTGTCACGAGTTCTTTTTTTCCGGCAATGACTCCAGCCTGCGGCCCGCCCAAAAGTTTGTCGCCGCTAAACATCACGATGGATACTCCCGCGTCGATGCTTTGCCGGACGAGCGGCTCCGAAATCCCGCTCGCCGAAAGATCGAAGAGGCAGCCCGAACCAAGGTCTTCTACGAGCGGCAGCCCGGTCCGCTGGCTCAGTGCAGCCAATTCTTCGAGTTCCGGTTTTTCCGCAAAACCCGTGATGCGAAAATTGGAAGGGTGCACGCGCAGCAACAGCCGCGTCCTCTCGTTGACGGCATTTTCGTAATCAGCCAGCCGCGTGCGGTTCGTGGTGCCGACTTCCCGAAGCACCGCCCCGCTCTCCGCCATGATTTCCGGGATCCGGAAACCGTCGCCAATTTCGATCAACTCGCCGCGAGAAACAATGACCTCGCCGCCTTTCGCCAGCGCAGCGAGCACAAGGAGCACGGCGGCGGCGCAATTATTCACTACAACAGCGGCCTCAGCGCCCGTGAGCCGTTCGAGCAACGATGACGTATGCACGTCGCGCTTCCCGCGCGCCCCCGCCTCCAAATCATATTCAAGATTTGTGTATTGAGTTGCTGTCCGCCGGAATTCTTCGACGACCGCCGCAGAAAGCGGAGCACGGCCCAGGTTGGTATGCAGGATCACGCCCGTGGCGTTAATTACCGGCTGCAGCGAGTGCGCAAGGATGCGCTCCACGAGCGAGCTGATATGTTCTTCGAGAGATGCCGGATCCGCCGCGAGCAGTGTGAGTTCACCCAGCAGCGCGGTTTTGACCTGTTCCGTGATGCGCGAACGCAACTCCGCAAGGACCGTGCGTGAAACTTCCACAAGCACAGTGCGATCGACGCGGCTGGCAAGCGCAGCGAGCCGGGGTTGTGCCAGGAGTTCATCGACCGATGGAATCTGCCGTAGGAGTTCCGCCTGCTCGGCGGAAAGAGCCTGTTTTGCGCGTGCTTCCATGCCCTCATTTCAGCATACCGCACCGCCGCGGGCAATGAACCATTCTGCGGGCAGGCTGCTCGCCGAGGCACCCAAACGGCGCCATGCGGGTGGGATACACAATCCGTAGCGCCACTCACTCCTTCGGTTGACGCCTTAGCCTTGTGCTCCTAGCATGATAGTTCAGGGGCTTTTCCACCCATGGCGACCATCGACGAAGAGCTGGCTCAGCTCGAACGGGATATCCGTCAGCTCAAGATTGAATACGACCAGTACTTCGGCGGCGGCCGGAAGCGTCCGCCAACCGAGATTGAGTGGCGTATTGAATTGGTGGTCAAGAGATATGCCGAGCGCGGCGCCGAGCTGAAATATGGACAGCGATTCCGCATGAACAACCTCACGCAGACCTACGCCAAGTACAAAGACATCTTCCGCAAGAAAACGCAGCAGAAGGAAGAAGGAAAGGTGCAAAGGCACTTCGGCGCGGCTGCGAAAGCGATTGAAGCGGAAAGAGCGCACAAGAATCCCGAGAAACCCGTAGAAGCCCCTGTGGCGCCCGCAGCGGTCGCGCCGGCGGCGCAAGGTGCATTTCGCGTGATCTGTTCCGAGCCGGAGCGCGAGGTGGAGAAGGTCGACCAGCTCTACCAGGCGTTCCTGCAAGCCAAACAACAAGCAGGAGAACAGATCGGAAAGCTCTCCCGCTCCAGTTTCAATGAATTTGTCCTGAAAAAGACGAAAGATCTCCAGAAGCAAAAGAATTGCCGGGATGTGGAGTATGTCGTCGAAGTGATCGAGGGCCAAGTGAAGCTCAAAGCCCTCGTCAAGGCTTGAGAACGCCGAGAACCAGTCGTTTGCGGTCAAACTTGCAAGTTCAAAGAGAATTCGTTCTGGATTTCTGATTCCTCCCTCGGGCTTCCCAACTTCAACAGCCGTATCTGCCACTCACGCCCTTTCCACTTTCCGAATCTTCGCCGGGCGCATACACTGTTGTGCTTTTCTTTTTCGGGAGGAATTCATGGCGGTGGAACGCGCGCTCATCAGCGTGTTTGATAAAACAGGAATCGTGGAGTTTGCGAGGCGGCTCGCCGCTCTGCGCATCGAGATTCTTTCGACGGGCGGAACTTCGAAATTACTGCGCGAAGCTGGTGTCGCCGTGCGCGACGTCGCTGACTTTACAGGATGGCCGGAGATGCTCGGCGGCCGCGTAAAGACGCTGCACCCAAAGGTTCATGGCGGACTGTTGTATCGCCGCAAACATGCGGAGGATCAAAAGCAAGCGGCAGAGCACGGCATCGCGCCGATCGACCTTGTGGTGGTAAATCTATATCCCTTTGAAGCAACGGCAGCGAAGCAGGGTTTGACGGCGGAAGAGCTGATCGAAAATATCGACATCGGCGGCCCCACGATGTTGCGCTCCGCCGCAAAAAACTTCGAAAGCGTTACGGTCGTGACCGATCCTGCCGATTACGCGCGAGTGGCGGGAGAGCTCGAGGCCGCGCGGGAGACTTCGTTCGCCACGCGCCTCGACCTGGCTCGCAAAGTCTTCGCCACGACCTCCCGATACGACGGAATGATCACCACAGAACTGGAACGTCTATCGGCCGCGTCGAGCCACTTGACACTAGGCGAGAAGCCGCAGCTCCCCGAACGAGTGCATATCGCGTTGCAGAAAAAAGATCCGCTGCGCTACGGAGAAAATCCTCATCAAGCCGCGGCGCTTTACGTGCCGGCGGGAACCGCGCCAGCAGGCTTGGCAGCGGCAAAGCAGCTACAGGGCAAAGAACTTTCTTACAATAACTACGTCGACCTGGAGGCTGCCCGAAGCCTCGCCGCGGAGTTCCGCGAGCCCGCTGCGGTCATCGTCAAACACAACACGCCCTGCGGAACGGCCGAGCGAGAAACTCTGCTCGACGCCTATTTGAAAGCGCTCGCCACCGACCCCGTTTCGGCGTTCGGAGGTGTCCTGGCCTTCAACCGCGCAATCGACGCGGCGACTGCGGAAGAAGTAGCGAAGCTCTTCGTCGAGTGTATCGCCGCGCCAGGATTCGACGAAAAGGCCAAAGCGATCTTCGCCGCCAAGAAAAATTTGCGTTTGCTGGAGCTGCCGCCGAACGGACTTGATCCCGAGCGCGAACTCCAGCTCAAACGCATCCTCGGCGGAGTGTTGGTCCAGCAGCCGGACCTGGGCGAAATCATTGAAGATCAGCTAAAAATTGTGACGAGGCATGCCCCGACAGCCGCGGAAATGCAAACCCTGCGTTTTGCCTGGAAAGTCTGCAAGCACGTCAAATCGAACGCCATCGTTTTTGCGAAAGACGGAGCCACACTTGGCATAGGTGCCGGCCAGATGAGCCGCGTGGATTCCGTGAAGATCGCCGTGATGAAGGCACAATTCCCTCTCGCGGGAAGCGTTGTCGCGTCCGACGCGTTTTTCCCCTTCCCCGACGGCGTCGAAGAAGCCGCCAAAGCCGGCGCCGTCGCTGTGATCCAGCCCGGAGGTTCTGTCCGGGACAACGATGTAATTGCCGCCGCCGACCGCCTCGGCATGGCGATGGTCTTTACCGGCATCCGTCATTTCCTGCATTAGTACAAGGTTGCAGTCTCTTTTGAGTTGCCATAAAACAAAAGATTCCATTTCAACTCTTTTGAAGTTTCTTGCATCCTATTGGTGGGCGGCTGTGGGCCTTGGAAACGCCTTAAGTTTCGCTTTTGACCACGTTCCAGCTGCATGGGATACTTTTCGTTTCTGGGGCTACGATGAACCTAAGAAGAATCACTCTCGCCGCACTCTCCACCTGTCTTCTCGGCACGCTGGCCGCCGGTCAGACTTCGCCAGACCTACAAAGCCAGAATAATACCCAGACCCAATCCAAGGCCGACGCCCCGCCCGCCGAAGCGTCAACCGCTCCTTCTCCGCGTGCTGACGCTTACTACAACTACGCGATGGGACATCTCTTCGAGCAGCAGTATGAGGCGACCAATCAGCCCGAATTCGCCACGCAGGCCATTGATGCCTACAAAAAAGCTTACGCTCTAGATCCCAAATCACCCGTCATCGGCGAACGCCTCGCCGAGATGTACTGGAAAGCGCAGCGTGTTCACGAGGCGGTAACGGAAGCGCAGGAACTCCTCAAGCGAGACCCCAATGACTTGCAGACTCGCCGTCTTCTCGGCCGCATCTATCTGCGCAGCCTGGGCGATTTGAGCTCCAGCGCTCAATCGGACATGGCGCAACGTGCCATCGAACAGTACAGCGAAGTCTACCGCTTGGATCCTACGGACTCGGAATCGGCGCTATGGCTGGCGCGTCTCTATCGCCTGCGAAATGAGCATGACAAAGCCGAAGAAGTTCTCCGCGGTCTTCTAAAACAAGACCCCGAGAACGAACCCGCGGTCGAACAGCTCACGCAGCTTCTCCTCGATGAGGGCAAATCCGCGGACGCGGTTCTTCTGCTCGAAGGCATCACCAGCCGCACGCCTTCCCCCACGCTGCTCGATCTTCTCGGCGACGCCTATACACAGACCCATGACCTGGCGAAAGCGGAAGGAGCCTACCGCAAGGCTGCGGACCTGGACCCCTCAGAACTGAGCCACTTTCGCGGGTTGGGCCAGACACTTCTCGCCGAAGAAAAGTTCGCGGACGCACTCACTGTCTATCAAAAACTCTCTGATTTGATGCCAGACGATTCCGACGTGTATCTGCGCTTGGCGCAGATTTACAGGGAGCTGCACCAGCTCGATCACGCCGAAGAGAATCTCTTGAAAGCCCGGCAGTATGCCCCTGGCAGCCTTGAAGTTATGTACAACGAGGCCATGCTTTACGAAGCCCAGGGCCGTTACGAAGATGCCATTCGCGTCCTGTCCGATGCCGTCACCGGACTGAAGTCGCAATCGGCCGTGCTGCCATCGCGCCGGCGCTCGCTGGCCATTTTGTATCAGCAACTCGGCCAGCTTTATCGCGATACGCAGAATTTTCAAGCCGCCGTTTATACGTTTGAAGAGTTGGGCCGTCTCGGCGAAGAAGAAGATCGCCGTTCGCGAATGCTGATCATGGATACCTACCGCGCCGCGAAGGATTTGCCGAAGGCGCTCCAGGCGGGCAAAGACGCGCTGGCAAAATATCCCAGCGATCCTGGTCTTCGTACGTCCAATGCGCTCCTGCTGGGAGAGAACGGCCAGACGGACGAAGCCGTGAAGATCCTTCGTTCGCAGCTCACAAAGAGCGAAGCCGACCGCGATATTTATCTCAACATTGCGCAAGTCTACGAGCGCGGCCGCCGCTACAAGGAAGCCGAAGAAGCAGCCCGGACTGCCGAGGCCATCCCCGGCGAGCCTCGCGACAACGAGATGGTCTGGTTTCTGCTCGGTGCGATTTACGAACGCCAGAAGTTTTACGACCGCGCCGAAACGGAATTCAAAAAGACATTGGAAGTGAATCCGCGAAACGCGCCGGTGCTCAATTACTACGGCTACATGCTTGGCGATCTTGGCATACGTCTTGATGAGGCCGAGGCGCTTGTGCAGCGCGCACTGCAGGAAGAGCCGCACAGCGGTGCATATCTCGATAGCCTCGGCTGGATTTATTTCCGCGAAAACAAACTCGCGGATGCGGAAGCGACGCTCCGCAAAGCTGTGGAACGAGAGAGCCACGATGCCACGATTCGCTCGCACCTGGCTGACGTATATGCCAAGTCCGGCCGGACCGACCTCGCAGCGATAGAATGGGAAAAATCGCTGGCCGAGTGGCACCGCTCCCTGCCGGCCGACGTGGAAAACGACAAAATAGCCGAGATCGAAAAGAAACTTTCCCAGGTGAAACACCGCGTGGCCCAGAAATCCTCGCCGCAAGACGCGAAACCGCAATAAGCCGCATGCGCGAAGTCCGTATCCCCGCGTTTGCCAAGATCAATTTGCGCCTGGATATTCTTGGAAAACGCCCGGACGGCTACCATGAGCTCCGCACCATTTTCCAAAGTGTTTCGCTGCACGATGAGTTGCGCCTGCGCGATGCCAGGCGACAGGGAATCGCTTTGTCGATCCAGGGCAATAGCGTTCTTTCCCAGGAGCCCTCTCAGAAAAACCTCGTCTACCGTGCTGTCGATGCGCTCCGCCGCGAACTCAAGATTCGTTCCGGTGTGGAGATCGAACTCAGGAAAAAAATTCCCGCCGGCCGCGGTCTGGGCGGCGGTTCCAGCGACGCTGCAGCTGCCTTGCTAGGCTATTTGCGGCTAACGGGGCGCAAACTGCCAGTGCCGCGCCTGCTCGAGATTGCCTCTTCCCTTGGCGCCGACGTCCCCTTTTTCCTTTTTGGGGGCCGCGCAATGGGTGTCAGCCGCGGCGACGAGATCTATCCTCTTCCGGACATTCCGAAGCTCCCTATCCTCATCGTCTCGCCGCGCGACATTCATGTTCCCACTCCGGATGCTTACCGCTGGCTGAAGGCCCGCCCGCTGACATTGACAAAAGGCGCCTCAGACCCTAAACTTTGGAGGTTCTGTGCTCTGTGCTGGAGCGCGCAGGGAAGCGGTCTTTCGAACGATTTCGAACGGCCCGTTTTCCGGCGCCACCCCCGTCTTGATCAAATCAAGCGGGCTTTGCTTCAAAGAGGAGCTGCAGAAGCCTCGTTGGCGGGTAGCGGTTCGGCGGTGTTTGGAGTTTTCCCGAGCCCAACGATGGCGCGCCGAGCCGCTGTTGGGTTTCCGGACGATCAGACCTTTGTTTGCGAGACACTCTCGCGCGACAGGTACGTTCGTAAAATGCGGGGCACTCGTTGAAGTAGATTTGTGTCCTCTGTTTTGCCTCGGTTGATCCGCAGCGTCTCTAAAGCACCAAACTAGCTAGTCGTTGAAATGTTTCAGGGTCCGAAAGTGTGCGTGTCCTAAGCAAGGGCATGCCGGAGCGCGAGCGTCGTGAACGACGACCGATTTAAAATTTTCTCGGGGACCGCGAATCTGCCGCTGGCGGAGAGCATCTGCGCGCATTTGGAAGTCCCGCTAGGCAAAGCCAATCTCGGGCGCTTCAGCGACGGCGAGATTTATTTCCAGATTCTCGAAAACGTGCGGGGAGCCGACGTCTTCGTCGTTCAACCGTGCTGCTACCCCGTCGATAATCACTTGCTCGAGTTGCTCCTCATGATCGATGCCTTCAAGCGCGCGTCCGCATGGCGCATCACCGCGGTACTGCCGTATTACTGCTACGCGCGACAGGACCGCAAAGACAAGCCGCGCGTTCCGATCTCAGCAAAGCTCGTCGCCGACCTTCTGGAAACGGCTGGCGCAAGCCGCGCGCTGACGCTGGACCTGCACGCACCGCAGATTCAAGGCTACTTCGACGTTCCTGTCGACCATTTGTATGGTTCTCCCGTTCTCGTCGAACACTTCCGCCATTTGAATCTGCCGAATCTTACGGTCGTTTCGCCGGACGCAGGCGGCGTGGAACGCGCCCGGTTCTTTGCAAAAAAACTGGACGCACCTCTGGCGATCGTGGACAAACGCCGCGTCGATGTGGACGTCAGCGAAGTCATGAATCTGATCGGAGACGTCCGCGGCCGCAGCACGCTGATCGTCGATGACATTATCGACACAGCAGGCACGCTGGTGAAAACCGCCGAAGCGCTCATCCGCGAAGGCGCGACGCAAGTCTACGCCGCGTGCACGCATGCCGTTCTTTCCGGCCCGGCTATCGAACGCATCGCGAACTCTCAGATCAAGGAAGTAGTCGCGACAGATTCCGTCCCGCTCGGCGAAGCGGCCAAAGGTATGGGCAAAATCAAAATTTTGAGCGTCGCAGACCTGTTAGCGCGCGGCATTCGTTCGATTCACGAAGAAACATCGATCAGCGAGCTGTTTATTTAGGTGGGACAGACTTCAGTCTGTCGCCTCGATGAAGTTAGAAGTGGCAATGGAACGGGAAGAAGAAGCCAAGATTTGGTTTTTGTCACACAAGATTTCAGGGAAGGAATGAACGTATGGCTCAGAATCAAATTGTTGTAGAAGGAGCGCCCCGCTCCGACCGGGGCAAGAACGAGGCCCGCCGCCTGCGTCAAACAGGTCAAGTCCCCGCCGTCCTTTACGGCGGCAAGGGCGATGCCATCGCGCTGGCTTTGAACACCAAACAAATCGGAGCCATTCTCCGCTCCGCGACCGGCCACAACACGCTCTTCCAGGTGGACCTGGCCGGCAAACACGAGCCCGCCATCTTGAAGGATTGGCAAGTGGATCCCGTGACCGGAAACCTGCTGCACGTTGACCTCGTGCGCGTAGCCATGGACGTTCGCATGCGCGTGAAGGTTCCTGTGCACACGTTTGGCGAGCCCGCCGGTGTGAAGCAGCAGGGCGGCGTCTTCGAAGTCGTCACGCGCGAAGTGGAAATCGAATGCTTGCCCGCCGAAATTCCCACCGAATTCAAGGTGGACGTCAGCGGATTGATGCTTGGCCAGCAGCTCCGCGCCAAAGAGCTGGCCATTGACACTGCGAAGATGAAGCTGACTACCGATCCGGAACGCGTCCTGGCCCACGTCGTCGCTCTCAAGGTCGAAGAAGAGAAACCGGCCGAAGTCGCAGCAACGGAAGCGGCAACGCCTGCCGAGCCCGAAGTCATCAAGAAGGGCAAGAAAGAAGTCGAGGGCGAAGAAGGCGCCGAAGCCGAAGCGAAGCCGGAAAAAGCCGAAAAGGGCGAGAAGAAAAAGTAGTGCGGCAGCTTGCGAATCGCGGCCGCTGGCGGCAAGCCAGCTGCCCGGCAGAGGCCTATGCGGCTCATCGTCGGACTTGGGAATCCTGATCCGGAGTACCAATGGACGCCGCACAACCTCGGTTTTCTTGCGGTGGACGAATTGGCGAATCGCGGCGGGATTCGCGTCGAACGCCCCGAAGGCAAGGCATTGGTCGGTAAGGGCAGGCTCGCCGGAGAAGATGTAGTACTGGCGAAGCCGCAGACGTACATGAATCTCAGCGGCATCTCCGTTCGAGAGCTGCTGGAAAAGTACGAGCTGAGTCCCGCGGATTTGTTGGTCATGTGGGATGAAGTGCAGCTGCCGTTTGGAACGATTCGCATCGACCGCAAGGGTAGCGGCGGCAGCCACAACGGCGCGAATTCAGTGATCAGCGCCGTGGGGACGCAGGAGTTCTCGCGGGTTCGCTTGGGTTGCGGGCCGGATCATCCGCTGAGCAGCCGCAAAGAATTCGTGCTGCGGCCGATGAGAAAGGCCGAGCTCGAGGTAGCGGCGGAAATGGTTGGCAAAGCCGGTGACGCCGTGGAAATGATTCTCGCGAAGGGCATCGAAGCGGCGATGAACATTTTCAACCGGCGCAAGCCGCAGGATCCAGAAGTGGACGGGCCAGAGGCGCTGTAAGCAGCGAGAAGTGAAAACGAATTTACCGGGCTGTAGCCGCGGTCTTTAGACCGCGGGGTTTTTCCGGCTCGAAACGAATTGCAGCAAAGGAAAGAGGTCAACATGGAAGAGCGACTGTACGATCTGATTTTCATCGCGCGTCCGGCAACGCCGGAAGACGAAATCAAAAAGGTGCTCACGGGCATCGAGCACACTTGCGCGGAAAAGGGCGCAAAGATCGAGAAGACTGAGCACTGGGGCACGCGCAAGCTCGCGTATCGCGTGGCCAAGCATCGCGAAGGCATCTACGTCTATCAGCAGATCCGCACGAATCACGCCGAGCTGATCGCCGAGCTCGAGCGGCGGCTTCGCGTGCAGGACGTGGTCATCAAGTATCTAACCGTGCGTCTCGACGAAGACCTGAAGCGCCAGAAGAAGCTCGGTGGAAAGCGCGAACAGCGCGCCGCGCGGCGTCCGCGTCGCAGCGCCCCCGCTTCAGCGCCGGCTTCCACTCCAACACCCGCTCCCGCAGCCGAACAAACCGCGGCCAGCTAGATTTTCGCATTTCGTTTTTCGAGTTTCGCATTTCCGGTTCTAAAGAGAAAGGCAGGATGGTATGGCAGAGGATCCGAAACAAGCACAGTCTCACAGTGGACCGCCGCGCCGCGAAGGTGGCTCGGGCGGCCATGGCGGACCCGGCGGCGGGCACGGTGGTCCGCGCCGCGAAGGCGGCCCAGGCGGCGGTGGTCCGGGTGGACCGGGCGGCCGTCCGCGTGGCAAACGCCAATATTTCCGCAAGAAGAAAGTCTGCAAGTTCTGTGTCGAGAAGATGGATTTCGTCGACTACAAGCGCGCGGACATCCTTTCGCAGTTTGTCCAGGAACGCGGCAAGATTTTGCCGCGGCGCATGACCGGAGTTTGCTCGCGCCACCAGCGCTGGCTCGGTGTGGCCATCAAGCGCGCGCGCAACATCGCCCTGCTGCCGTTCGCGGGCAGCGCCGCAGGCACGCAAGCGCCGCGTCAAGTCGTCCCGCAGGCCGCTCACGGGGCGCCTGCCACTCACCCGGCGACACCCGTCGCTGCGCCGGTCGCCGCACCCGAGGCCCCGAAGGCGTAAGCCTGCTCGGGCGAAGGAAACAGGAGCTTAGAGAGAGAACATGCAAATTATTCTTCAAGAAGACATCGAAAAGTTGGGGCACCGCGGCGACGTCGTCACCGTTAAGCCCGGCTACGCCCGCAATTTTCTTTTGCCGCGCAAGCTTGCGGTGGAAGCCAACGCCGGCAATCTGAAAGCGATCGAACGCATCCGCACCTCGCTGGCGAAAAAGACCGCCACCGAGCTGGACGCTGCGCAAAAACAAGCGGCTCTGCTCAATGGCATCTCGCTGAAGTTCGCGCGCAAGACCGGCGAAAACGACCAGATGTTCGGCTCCGTCACCACTGCCGACATCGCCGAATCGCTCGCCGCGCAAAACTTCAAGATCGACAAGCGCCAGGTCCAAATCGCCGACCCCATCAAAGCCCTCGGCGAATATCCCGTCACCATCAAAGTCTTCCGCGACGTCACCGCCCAAGTAATCGTTCACGTCGCGAAAGAAGAATAATTTAAATCGCCGACAGCTTTGCATTTTCCCGTAGGGGCACGGCACGCCGTGCCCTCTTTTCTTGCCCGCATGTGCGCCGCGATCGTCGAGAAAAAAGTTTTGCACCGTTTTCCGAAACAATTCACAGCTCTGCGTTTGACGTGTCTCTCTCTTCCGCGCACAATGCCGCATCAGCTCGAATGTAATCTAAATTTAATTCGCATCACAAAGCTTCTGAGTTCGCGGCGGAAACTCCGCTCTTGCCCTCTCACGAAGAAAATGGTACAAAAGCGAAGAAAAGGCGAATTTGCGCAGATCGAATATGCCCGTTGACACGACAATAGAGAAGCCGTTGCCGAACAATCTGGACGCCGAGCGCTCCGTCCTCGGCGCCATTTTGCTGGATAACAACGCCCTGAATACGGCCATCGAGAGTCTTCGTGCCGAAGATTTTTTTCTCGATCAGCACCGCCGCGTCTTCACCCAGATGATCGCGCTCGGCGAAGCCCAGCAAGCCATCGATCTCATCACGCTGACCGAAGAGCTGCATCGCCGCGGAGATCTGGAAGCGTCGGGAGGCGCGCCCTACCTCGCCTCGCTCGCCGATGGCATGCCCAAAGTTTCCAACGTCGAGCACTACGCCCGCATCGTCAAGGAAAAGGCGATGCTGCGCAACCTCATTCACACCACGCACAACATCCAGCAGCGCGCCTTCGAGGGCGAAGACGGCGCTGACATGATCTTGGACAACGCCGAATCGTCCATCTTCCTGCTCGCGGAAGACCGCGTGAAAGCCGGCTTGATTCCGGTCAAGGACATCGTCCGCGACAATTTCGAGCGCCTCGAGAAAATCTTTAAAGAAGGCAAGAGCATCACCGGCATCCCGACTGGCTACGTCGAGCTGGACAAGCTGACCTCCGGCCTGCAGCCTTCCGAGCTGCTCATCCTCGCCGCGCGCCCCTCCCAGGGAAAAACCGCGCTCGCCCTCAACCTCGCCGAGAACATCGCCATTCGCGCAGGCCAGCCGGTCGCCATCTTCAGCCTCGAAATGTCCAAGGAGTCGCTCCTACAGCGCCTCGTCGCTTCCGTCGCGCAGATCGACGCGCACAAATTCCGCACCGGGCATCTCAGCCGCACGGATTGGACCGGCATGACCGACGCGCTCGGCACCATCTCCAACGCCCCGCTCTGGGTCGATGACGCCGGCTCCATCAGCGTGCTGGAAATCGGCGCCAAAGCCCGCCGCCTCAAGCGCGACAAAGGCCTCTCGCTCCTCATCGTCGATTATCTCCAGCTGATCACCGCGCGCGGCCGCTTCGGCAATCGTCAGGAAGAAGTCGCCAGCATCTCTCGCGGCCTGAAAGGTCTCGCGAAAGAATTGCAAATTCCCGTCCTCGTCCTCAGCCAGCTTACCCGCGCCCCGGAACGCGACGAACGCGGCCCCCAGCTCTCCGACCTCCGCGAATCCGGCGCCATCGAACAAGACGCCGACGTCGTCATGTTCATCTACCGCCCGCACTTCTTCAAAGC
>DATEQG010000073.1:0-26142 GCA_035272765.1 Candidatus Acidiferrum sp. | reverse complement strand
CGTTCACCTTAATGGCCAACCTAACTTGCGTGCGACGAGACGGATGCGGACGAAACGATGGTTTGCTTTGTACGTGGCCAAATCACCGAACTGGGCGGGAGGACCCCACTTTTTGGCGGACGATCCGCTCAAAAGTTCTGCAGGGTCGCTCCCGCCCTCACAGCAACTTCGGCGCCGCGTTTTGCGCGGTTGCATACACAGACCCGAGAATTTGTCAGACAGAATGTCTGACATCTTGCATGAAGGCGAAAGGAGAAGCCCGTTGTCTATATTGAAGTCACCACCAAAACAGCCCAAAGCAGTCGCTATCCAAGCGCGTGTAGAAGAATCGGTAAAAACTCAGCTTGAGCTCTATGCTGAGTTCATCGATGCTTCGCCGTCTTACGTGATCACCGAAGCCCTGAAGCTGCTCTTCCGCAAGGACGACGACTTCAGACGCTGGGCAGACCAACACGCAAACAACCACAACAATGGAAAAGCTAAAGGAGACGTTCTTGCGAAGGCCGTCTAACAAAGATGAAGTCCCGTCCAACCCAATTCGGTGCGCGCGAGAACACAGCGTCCGCAAGACAGCATGCCCCGCGCTTTACAGAAAATGCTCGCTCGAATGCAATTTGTATTGAAGAGCAGAACTCAGAAGAGCCGGAAGATTCCCTTCTAGCCGAGGCGTTCGGGGAAGGTCGCAAAAGCCGTCTGCACGCCACGTCACAACACGCGGCCACAGGGGGAGAAAGCAGGGCTCGTGCTGAGCGCTCGGTCCAAGCGTCGACACTCAAACCTTTACAAGAATCCAAGCCTGCCTTCGAAGCATTGATCGGCAGCCCCGAGGCGGCGAAATTGCTGGGCAACATTCACGTCAAGACCCTGCAGCGCTACGCGCGGACGGGAAGTCTTCCCGGATACCAAATTGGCGGCCACTGGTATTTTCGTGTATCAGAGCTGGACGCGTGGCTGCAATCTCGGATAAATTCAAATTGCCAACCCGCTGACCGCGTGGATTTCACACAGGAGAAGACACAGTGAAATTCACACGGCAACGATATCAGTCAGGAAGTTTGTCACGCGAAGTGCGGAAGGCCGGCCCCGCAGTTTGGATTTTCCGTTGGCGCGAGAAGGCGACGGAAGGAAGGGTCTACCGGAAGGTGGTTGTGGGTACCATCGAACAGTTCCCAACCAAGACAGCGGCGAAACGTGCCGTTGAAACATTTCGCTCCACGATCAACGCGGTCAGTCCCGCAGTGCCCGTGACCTTAAGGCAATTGGTCAGGCACTATGAAGAGAACGAATTGCCAAGCAAGGCGTTCTCAACACAACGAACCTTCCAGACGTCGCTGAAGGCTTGGATTCTTCCGAAGTGGGGTGAACACAGGCTTTCAGATGTGCGCACAGTGGAAGTGGAAGGCTGGCTTCACAGCCTGCCGCTTGCGAACGCGACAAAGGCGAAGATCAGAAACACCATGCACGTCATCTTTGCCCATGCCGGCCGCCACGAGTGGATTGCGACGAATCCTATGACGCTCGTGCGCCAGAGTGCGAAACGTGAGAAGTTGCCCGACGTGCTGGAGCTGGATGAACTGAAGAAGCTGCTGGCAGAGCTTGAGAACCCTGCGCGTGCATTGGTCTTTCTGACCGCTGCCACGGGATTAAGGGTATCTGAAGCCCTGGGGTTGAAGTGGTCTGACGTTGACTTCGCCGCTGGTGAAATCCGGCTCAGCAGAGCGGTAGTTCATCAGCACGTTGGCGACATGAAGACAGAGGCTTCCCAGAAGCCGGTGCCTATGGATGGCGCACTGCTCGACGCTCTGCACGATTGGAGCAGACAGGCACCGTACCGGCAGATGGGTGACTGGGTGTTTGCTAGCCCGGATATGGATGGCAAACAACCGTACTGGCCAGAAACGCCGCTAAAGTGCTACGTGCAGCCCGCCGCGAAGCGCGTGGGCATCACCAAGGCTCTGGGATGGCATTCCTTCCGCAGGACGTTCGCAACGCTGTTGAAAGGCGGCGGTGAGGACGTGAAGACGGTCCAGGAACTGATGCGGCACGCAAGCAGCAGATTGACGCTGGACGTGTACGCACAGGCTTTGACCCCGGCTAAACGGGCAGCACATCTGAAGTTGGTTGGGTTGATTCAGCCAGCGGCAGAAACAGCAATTGGTCCTTCGTGGTCCCACGCCGAAGCTGCAGTCGCTGTAAGTAGTTGAAATTATGGAGCGGCCTATCGGAATCGAACCGACACCTGAACCTTGGCAAGGTTCCGTACTACCACTATACTAAGGCCGCTCAACCACAGTTCTTTTTATAACACGCCCGCGCAACAGCGACAAGCCTTCCGTGGCTTCCTTTTCGCCAACGACGCGATCTCAAACTCTAGGCTCAGGATACCATCGTCACGCGTGCGGACTTCACTACCGGTGAACGTTTTTGGCGGTCAGCAAAGCGATCTGCTTTGTCTTTGTCGGTGTACACGCGGCCAAACTTCTCTCCGTCCGCATAGTACACCGTCACGAGAAAATGATGATGTTTGCGCCGCTTGTCTTTGCCAAAATTCGTTTTCTCTTTCTTGGGGGATTTTTTCGTCAGAGTTTTGGTCACAGAGGCCATCCCTGTTTAGGTTGGTAGGTTACTTCGTCCACTATCGCAGGGAAGCGCCACTCGCGCAAGTACCGCTGTAGATAGTAACGCTGCATCCATTACAAGAAATTTAGGCATGAGCCGAATCCCGGAAACCGTGCGATTTCGATGTTACGCTTGCTCGTTCCGCGCATCAAACTGTTCAGCGAGCCGAATATGGAACGGACGGAGAGCCAATTTGGACCACCGTCGAATGCGCCTTTTCGCGCGAAAATACAAGCAAATTCGAGGTTTTCCCTAAAACCTCCCCTATTTGCGCCGAAACATTCTTGAAAAGAAGTTGCCTCCCATGAAACTTTTCCCGCCTTTTTTCGTCTTAACATGTGAGGACAACGATAAGCTGAATGTGGCGGAGATTGAACATGATTATGACAATTACGAAACACCCGCCCCTCGTGGAAGACCTGCGAAATCATTCGCAGGAGCAGATCGCTGAATTGCGCAAGCTGCTTCTTTCCGGTGCTCCTTCGCGGCCAGATCCGCGGCGGCCCGGCTTCTTTGAAGTCGAAGGACGTTCAAGCGTTTATTACGTTTTCAAATATCCTACGGGAACGAAAGTAATGCTGCTTGGCGTTTGGGACCGCGAGAGCGACCCCGTCGCGGAGCTCGTGGCGTGCACCTGTCCTGCTGCATAATTTCGATTTTCTCCTGAGAGCGTAAAAATCTGAGAAGCGCTCCGGCCCAGCCGGGGCGCTTTTTATTCCTTTCCTTCTTCGTCCAATTCCAAGGATGCGGAGTTGACGCAGTAGCGTAACCCCGTCGGGTTCGGACCATCGTCGAAGACATGGCCCAGGTGCGCGTCGCACCGGCTGCACTTTATCTCCGTTCGAGCCATCCCGTGGCTGGCGTCTGTTTCCGTCTCGACAGCCTCCTCGTTCGCCGGCGCATAGAAGCTCGGCCATCCGGAGCCCGAGTGGTATTTGGTATCAGAACGAAACAACGGCTGTCCGCAGCAAACACATTTATAGACTCCCGGCGTGTCCGTGTCCTCATATTCCCCTGTAAAGGGTGGCTCCGTGCCCTTTTGCCGGGTCACATAGTATTGATTCGACGTGAGTTGCTTCTTCCAGGCGGCCTCGTCCTTGCGGATTTTTTCGTCCATAGCGATTCCCTGCTCCTTCTCTATTTGGCCTCTGCCTTGCTCCCAAGGTATCAGATTCAGCGCACGGGGCAGACGATTCACATCCGCCCGCGGATAGGCTCTGTACACTCAAGTTCTAGCCTGAAAGCCACTATGCCAGAAAAGCTCGAAAAACCGGTCTCCGACAAGCGCGTAGCTCGCAGAGCCAAGATTTCGCGGCCCGTCCGCGTCCGTCCCTCAGAGCCTCGAGATGATCACTTCGAAGACCTTCCCATCAGCCTAAATGTCTCAAAGAGCGGCATCTATTTCGTGTCACGCCAAAAGTCCTACTATCCCGGCATGCGCGTCTTCGTCACGTTCCCCTACTCCTCGCCCCACGATCCTATGAATTGCGAGTATGTCGCGCAAGTGGTTCGTGTGGAGAAGTTGGAGAATGGCAAGACCGGGGTAGCCGTCCATCTCCAGATGAGCATGAGCTATAACGCCGGAGGATCTCCACGTCCAGGCAGCCGCAGTTGAAGCTTCTCGGACGCCTTCAGCTCGCCCAAACAGCCACAAAAACCTGCTATCCCTGAAACAATGCGTGCAAAAGCCGTAGTTGACACCGAACACGATTTTCTTTACTTTCTATTTATGAACTCTCGGGCGAATCGCCACCACCATCATCACGGCCACGCGCCGCGCCCGATGAGGTGTGCATAGAGTTTCGCAGCACAAAGCACTCATCGGCCCGCTGGCGCAGTAAGCCCCAGCGGGGTTTTTATTTTTCACCGGTTAGTTTCTGGGAGGCACGCACTTGGAATACGTGAATATAGACTTCGACAAAGCGGGAGGGCTGGTTCCCGCCATCATTCAGGACCACCGGTCCGGCGACGTCCTCATGCTCGGGTTTATGAACTCCGTCTCGCTGGCGGAAACCCAGCGTTCCGGCGAAGTGGTCTTCTTCAGCCGCTCGCGCAATAAGCTATGGAAAAAAGGGGAATCCAGCGGGCACGTCCTTAAAGTCCGCGAACTCCGCGTCGATTGCGACGCCGACGCAATTCTTGTGCGTGTCGAAGCGATGGGTCCCGGCGTCTGCCACGAAGGCTATCGCAGTTGCTTCTTTCGCAAATTGGAAACGGATGGCACGGCGAACATCACCGAAGCGCGTACGTTTGCACCGGAAATTGTTTACGGGCAGGAGAATCTGGAGAAAAAAGCATGAGCTGTCTAAAGCTCGGCATTCCGAAAGGCAGCTTGCAGGACGCGACGCTCGAACTTTTCGCGCGCGCGGGCTGGAAGATCACGCTCAGCTCGCGCAGTTATGTTCCGACCATCGATGATCCCGAGATCGAGTGTCTAATGGTGCGAGCGCAGGAAATGGCGCGCTACGTTGAAACCGGTGCCCTCGACGCGGGAATCACTGGCCACGATTGGGTCGTCGAAACCGGCGCAGCCGTTGACGAACTTTCTGAGCTCGTGTACGCCAAGCAGCGCCTCGCCCGCGTGCGCTGGGTCCTGGCCGTTCCCGAAGACTCCGCCATGCGCGATGTCCGCGACCTCGAAGGCAAAACCATCGCTACCGAAGTTGTCCAAATCACGGAGAAATATCTGGCGCGGCACGGCGTCAAAGCCCGCGTCGAATTTTCCTGGGGCGCCACCGAAGTCAAAGTTCCGCAACTTGCCGATGCGATTGTCGAAGTCACCGAAACCGGCTCGTCTCTGCGCGCGAATCGCCTGCGCATCGTGGATACCGTGCTCGAGTCCGCCACCGTTTTCATCATGAATCGCGCTGCCGCCGCGGAGCCGTGGAAGCGTGAAAAAGCCGAAAACCTGATCCTCATGCTGCAAGGTGCCATCGCCGCTGCTAGTAAGGTTGGCCTGCTTCTCAACGTTCACCGCGACGATCTTGCAGCGGTCCTTGGCGTATTGCCGGCTCTAAAGAAACCCACTATTTCCGCACTTAGCGACCCAGACTGGGTCGCCGTCAACACCATCATCGAAGAGGCCGTGGTTCGGCAGATCTTGCCGAAACTAAAAGCCGCCAAAGCCCAGGGCATCGTCGAATATCCTTTGAACAAGATCGTGCTCTAATGCGCATCCTGAAACTCACCGCCGCCGTCGAGAAAAAACTCCTCCGCGCCCGCCTCGAGCGGGACCGGGATGCTGAGGGCATCGCTGCGAAAATCATTGCCGATGTCCGTAAACGCGGCGATGCCGCCCTCTTTTCCTACACCAAGAAATTCGACAACATCGACCTGCGCCGCGAAGGAGTCTGGGTCACGCCGCAGCAAATGCGCGCCGCTCGCTCAAAAGTCAGTCCCGAATTTCTCCGCGCCATCCGCCAAGCCGCTCGCAACATCCGCCGTGTCGCGGAAAAACAGTTGCCACGACCCTGGTTTCTCGAAACTGAGCCCGGCGTAGAAATCTGCCAGCGCGTTTCCTCCATCGAATCGATCGGCTGCTACATTCCCGGCGGCCATTTCGCTCTTGTCTCCACCTTATTAATGACCGCTATACCCGCTCAAATTGCCGGCGTTTCGAAGATTCAGGTCGTCAGTCCTCATCCCAATGACGCGCTACTCGCCGCCTCAGAATTTCTAGGCATCGCGAAGATCGCCCGCATCGGCGGCGCTCAAGCCGTCGCCGCCCTGGCATACGGGACAAATTCCATTCCTCGTGTCGAAAAAATCTGTGGTCCTGGGAATCGCTTCGTCACCGCGGCCAAGCAGTTGGTAAGTAGCGATTGCGCGATTGATCTTCCAGCAGGCCCGACGGAAGCCATTGTCCTTGCGGCGGAGGGAGATCCTAGATGGATCGCCGCCGATCTACTCGCTCAAGCCGAGCATGCGCCGGACGCGGGCAGTTTTCTGGTGACGCCATCCATGAGGCTCGCGCGCACTGTTCAACAGGAGGTTCAATCGCAATTGGCGAACCTTCCGACGAACAATCCCGCGCACTCATCGATGCACAAAACGGGGGCGATCTTGCTCGCGGCGACTCTCGAAGCTGCATGCGTTTTTTGCAACCGCTTCGCGCCGGAACATCTCAGCCTTCCGGATGCCCCCGCCACGCTTCTCAAGAAAATTACCGCCGCTGGCACAATTTTCCTCGGCCCTTGGGGTGCGCAACCTTTTGGGGACTACGTTTCGGGCAGCAATCACGTGCTCCCGACCGGCGGCTGGGCGCGCAGACGCGGCGGTCTCTCTGCCGCAGACTTCGTGAAATGCATCACAGTGCAGACCATCTCGAATAAAGGCTTCCTGCGCCTCGCGGACGCCGCCGAATCTCTGGCAGAATCCGAGGGCCTGCTCGCGCATCGCAATGCTGTGAGGATCCGCCGATGAAGACCCAACTCCCAACGCGCCAAGCCATCCTCGATCGCCGCACCTATGAACCGCCCGGCGAAGGCCGCGCAGACAAACTCCGCCTCGACTTCAACGAGAACACAGCGGGCTGCTCGCCCGCGGTCCAACGAGCTTTCGCTAAACTGACGCCGAAGCTGCTCTCGATGTATCCAGAGTACGAGCGGGGCACTCGCCGGCTAGCGCGCCATTTTCGGGTGGCACCCGAAGAACTTCTACTAACCAACGGCGGCGACGACGCTCTCCGGCTCTTCTTCGATGCCTTCGTCGACGCAGGAACCAGCGTCATCATTTGCGATCCGACTTTTCCAATGTACCGCTACTGGGGCGAAGTCGCGGGAGCGAAAATCGAAGTCAAGCGTTACGGCCCCGGGATGGAGTTTCCGCTCGACGCTGTGCTGGAAGCACTCTCGGCGCGCCCGCGCGTCTTGTTTCTCTGCAATCCCAACAATCCCACTGGTACGCTGCTTGAAAAAAGAGTTATAGAAACCATCTTGAAATCCGCCACCCACACGGCCGTCGTCGTCGACGAAGCCTATGCCGAGTTTTCTGGTCTCACGGTCATTCCATGGATCAAGCAGTACCCGCAACTCTTCGTCGCGCGAACCTTTTCCAAAGCGGCCGGACTTGCAGGCCTCCGCCTGGGAGCCGTGATCGCCTGCGCGGAATCGCTTGCGATCCTTCGCCGCGCCACGGCTCCGTTCCCAGTCAACGTGGCTGCGCTGGCCGCCGCGGAGGCAGCCGTCGGCGACGCAAGAACGATGAAGCTCTACATCCAAAACATCCTGCGCACCCGCGCCTGGTTCGAAAAAGAGCTCAGCCAACTCAGCGTAAGAACCTGGCCCAGCGCCGGCAATTTTCTCCTTGCCGACTTCGGCCCCGGCGCTTCCGAAATGTGCGTCCAGCTCCTAAAAAAGGGTGTCCTCCTCCGTGATCGCGCGAAAGACATCGGCCCGGGCATAGTTCGCGTCAGCATCGGCACACAAAAAGAAATGGAGCGCTTGCTGAAACTGATCAAGCGTCACCGGTAAACCCATGCCTAGGACCGCCATGATTCATCGCAAGACCAACGAAACGGACATTCAGCTGAGGCTGAATCTCGACGGCAGGGGAAAATCCCGCATCACTACAGGGATTCGTTTCTTTGACCACATGCTCGATCTTGTCGCGCGGCACGGAGCTTTCGACCTGGAAATTACGGCGAAAGGCGATCTCGACGTCGATCAGCACCACACCGTCGAAGACGTGGGCATCGCGCTCGGCGAAGGCGTCGTGAAAGCTCTCGGCTTAAAGCGCGGCATCCTGCGCGCGGGATATTTTTTGATGCCTATGGACGAGACTCTCGCCGCTGCGGCGGTCGATCTCGGCGGTCGCCCTTATTGCGTGGTCAACGCGAAAATTTCCACGAAGCGCGTGGGCGACTTCCAAACCGAACTTACCGAAGACTTTTTTCAGGGTTTCGCGCAAGCCGCGCGCGCCAACGTTCATTTGCGTGCGATGTACGGCCGCTCGCCGCACCATCAGGTTGAAGCTATGTTCAAAGCCTTTGCGCGCGCGCTGCGTTTCGCGGTCTCCCGCGACAAGCGACTTCGCAACGTTCTCCCCAGCACGAAGGGATTGCTATGAACGTGACGCTCATTGACTACGGCGCCGGAAACGTCGCGAGCGTTGAACGCGCTCTGCAGCGTCTTGGTGCCGGAAGTCAGCGCTCCCATTCGCCAGAGTGCATCGCAAAAGCCGAAGCGTTGCTACTTCCCGGCGTCGGACACTACGCCGCTCTCATCCGCGCGCTCGACGAGCGTGCGCTTCGCGCGCCTCTCCTCGATGCGATCAGGCGAGGGGTTCCTTTTCTCGGCGTCTGCCTCGGCCTGCAAGCCCTCTACGAAACCAGCGAAGAAGCTCCCGAACTCACTGGGCTACGTCTCCTGCCCGGTCCTGTTCGTTCCCTTCCCTCAACCGTCAAACTCCCCCACATGGGATGGAACCAGCTCAAGCTCGCTCGCTCCTCGCGCCTTCTCGATGGAATCTCCTCAGACGCATATTTTTATTTTGCGCACTCATTTGCTGCCACGAACACCGATGGCGATGCCGTCGCTCTTTGCAACCACGGCTCGGATTTTGCCGCCGTCATCGAAAAGGAAAATATATTCGCCGTGCAATTCCATCCTGAGAAAAGCGCCGGCGCTGGCGCGCGGCTTCTGCAAAACTTTCTGAGGATCGCCGCGTGAGCCTGGCCCACCGCATTATTCCGTGCCTCGACACCGACGGGGCCCGCGTCGTCAAAGGCGTAAATTTCGTCGCCTTGCGCGATGCAGGCGATCCTGCCGTGCTCGCCGCCCGATACAACGCGGATGGCGCCGACGAGCTCGTCGTCCTCGATATCGCCGCTTCCCGCGATCGCCGTCCTACGTTTCTCGAAACCATTCGTCGTGTCGCTGCCGAGC
This sequence comes from Candidatus Acidiferrum sp., assembly GCA_035272765.1. Classification (GTDB taxonomy): domain Bacteria; phylum Acidobacteriota; class Terriglobia; order Acidiferrales; family UBA7541; genus Acidiferrum. Next base: position 16,639 of record DATEQG010000073.1, on the reverse strand, counting down.
TCGCCATACCGCTTACCGCAGGTGGCGGCATTCGAACGCTGGACGACGCTCGTTCCGTCGTTCGTGCGGGCGCAGATAAAGTGACCGTCAACACCGCCGCGGTTGCGCGGCCCGAGCTCATCTCCGAACTTTCGCGCGAATTCGGTGCGCAAGCCGTCGTTCTCGCGATCGATGCGAAACGCGTTAACGATCATTGGGACGTGATGGTCCGTGGCGGCCGCGAATCTGCAAATCGCGACGCGCTGGCATGGGCCCTACAAGGCGTTGAGCTCGGCGCCGGCGAGATTCTTCTCACCTCCGTCGACCGCGACGGCACGCAACTTGGCTTTGACACGCCTCTTACGGTCGTCATATCTTGCGCCGTAACAGTTCCCGTCATCGCTTCCGGCGGCGCAAAACTCCCCGAACATTTTGCGCAAATCTTTTCCGATGGCGCAGCGGATGCCGCGCTCGCCGCCTCTATATTCCACGACAACATGCAGTCCATCCGCGAACTCAAGCGATATCTGGCGGGGCGCAATATCGAGGTTCGCCTGCCGTGCTGATTCCCTGCATCGACCTCCAAAACGGCCAGGCTGTCCAGCTCGTCCACGGCCGCAAACGGGAACTCGCTGTCGCCGACGTTTTCGGCCTTCTGGAAAAATTCAAGTCCTATCCTTGGCTGCATCTCATCGACCTCGACGCCGCCATCGGCACCGGCAACAACGACGCGTTAGCCCGCGAACTCTGCCTCCACGCCCACAAACGCTACAAATTAAAAGTTCGAGTCGGCGGCGGCATTCGAACAACCGCTCGCGCGCAGGAGATTTCCGAGTGGGGCGCCGACCAAATCATCATCGGTAGTGCGGCATTTCGCGAAGGCAAAATCAACATTCGTTTTCTCCGTCAGCTCACGAGGGCTCTGCCCCCCGTTCGAATCGTAATCGCCCTCGACACGGCAAATGGCCGCATCACCGTCAACGGCTGGCGCCGCAAGCTCGCCCTCAGACCCGAAAATGTAATATCCCAGCTCGAGCCGTTTTGCGCCGCGTTTCTATGCACTGACGTGGACCGCGAGGGCACCATGACCGGCGCAAATCTTGAATGGTTTCGGAAGCTCCGGGCAGCGAGCACTCATCCCATCATCGCCGCGGGCGGAATCAAGACTCGGCGCGAAGTTATAGCTCTCGAAAAAATCGGAATGGACGCCGCCGTCGGCATGGCCGTCTACAAAAATCGTCTCAGCTGACTTCCTATTTTTCTTCTCTGTGCACTCGGCGTCTTCTGCGTAGTTCTGTTGTTTTTTCTTGCTGCGCGATACCATACCGAGCCATGCGCAAAACAACAGTCCTGTCGCTCGTTCTTCTCGTTCTTGTGTGCGTGGCTCGCACGCAGGAAGCACCCACCGATTCCCTGCTCTTCACGCTAAAGCCGCTCGGAAACAACGTCTATGCAGCCATCGATAAACCCAAGAGCGCCGCTGGTTCGAACGCGGGATTCGTGATCGGCGACGACGGAGTGGCGGTGATCGACACGTTTGAGGATGAGGCTGCCGCTAGGCAGTTACTTGCGGAAATTCAGAAGCTCACCAAACTTCCAGTGAAGTTTGTGATCAACACGCACTACCACCTCGATCACGTCACGGGCAACAGCGTATTTGCGCAGGCGGGCGCGGTGATCGTGGGCCACAAAAATGTCCGCGCATGGATTCACACGGAAAATCTGAAATTCTTCGGCAAAGACATCAAGCCCGACCAAAAAAAGATGATCGAGGAATACGTTGCTCCGGAAGTTGTCTACGATTCCGGCATCGAATTGTATTTGGGCTCACGGCGCATTGTTGTGCGGTACTACCCTGGCCACACCGGCGGAGATTCCGTCGTCACCATTCCGGACGCTCAGGTTGTATTTTGCGGAGACCTTTTCTGGAGAAAGACCCTGCCTAATCTGATCGACGCCTCTACGGATAAGTGGGCGGCCACCGATGCAAAGCTTGCGGAGGAGTCTCCCAAAGCGGCGTTTGTTCCCGGCCACGGGGAGGTTGGTAATGCTGCTGATGTTCAGGAATTCGGCGGCTACCTAAACGACTTGCGCACCATGATGGTGCAGCCGGTGAAGGATGGCCTAATGGGCGATGCGCTCGTGAACGCGGTGATGCCAACTCTGAAGGAGAAATACGGCAACTGGAATTTCTTCGACTACTTCGCCAGGCGCAACATTATAGATATGGCTAAAGAGCTCCGTGGCGACAAACAAATTCCCAAACCGGCGGAACCGCAGTAAACGGTAAGTTTTGTTCTGGCTCCGGTTTCTTCGCAAGTCCAAAGATTGCGGCAAAGCTGATTACCTTAGATAGGCGTCCGTGATGTACTGCTGGACCATGCGCTGCGTATTGAAGAAGGAGCCGTTGATGGCGATGGCATGTTGCATGATTTGGATGTAAAGCCTCGGCTCTTTGTAGAACATCGGCAGAATGACATTTTCCAATTTCCAGTAGAGCGATTCGGCTTCTTTGCTGTTGTCCGTGGCGATGTCCGTGGGGTCCATGGTGCGTCGCGGCTCGCCGATCGACCATCCAGTAACACCTTCAATGTGACCTTCCACCCACCAGCCGTCGAGAATGCTCAGGCTGGGAACTCCATTGAGTGCAGATTTCATGCCGCTCGTGCCGGAAGCCTCGAGAGGAAATTGCGGCGTATTGAGCCAAAGATCGACGCCAGCTGTGATTTTACCGCCGAGATCGAGGTTGTACTCGTCGAGGAAAACAACGGGAACCGCTTTGCGCAGCGCCTTCTTCGCATGAAAAATCCGCCGGATAATATCCTTGCCTCCACCGTCGTTTGGATGCGCTTTGCCGGCATAAATGATCTGAAAATGACCCGCGTTCTTGGCGATCTGCCGCAGGCGATCCAGGTCGGAAAGAATCAGGTCCGCGCGCTTGTATCCCGTAGCGCGCCGTGCAAAACCAATTGTGAACACCTCTTCATCCAGGCTGAGACCGGTTTTCTCGCGCACGGTCTCCAGAAGTTCGTGCTTGGCAATGAGATGCGCTGACCAGACTTCCTCGGGCGGGAGTCCGAGCGCGCTGCGAAGACTATAGTTGTCCTCACGCCACTGCGCGATTTGGCGGTCAAAGAGTTGCTGAAACGGCGGCGAGGTCCATGTCCCTGCGTGAACACCGTTGGTGATAGCTTCGATCGGAACTTCCGGAAACATCTGCCGCGACGTCACGCCGTGCTGTTTGGCCACGCCATTGACGTACGTGCTGAGACTCAGCGCCAGGTACGTCATATTTAAGTGCGCTCCGTGCGCCGCGGCGTCCTGCAAATCCGGATAGTTCTGCTCGGTTTGTAGGGAGCGCTTCACAAGCTCGGCAACAGCAGCGTCCTTGAGATCGAAAAATTTGCTCTGCTGCGGAAAAACGCGCGTAAGGTATTCGATTGGGAAGCGGTCATGACCGGCAGGCACCGGCGTGTGTGTGGTGAACATGCACTTCGCCCGTACTTTTTCGATGTCCTCGCCATTGATGGCTGTGCGCCCTGCCTTTACCGCTTCCTCGCCCAGCAATTCCAGCGAGAGCAGCGCAGCGTGGCCCTCGTTCATGTGATAGCGAGTGAGGTCTTCGTATCCTAGCGCGCGGAGCATGCGCACGCCGCCGACACCCAACAGAACCTCCTGGCACAGCCGGTAATACGAATCGCCGCCGTAAAGTCCGCCAGTAAGATTGCGGTCCCATTCCGCGTTGGAAGGAAGGTCGGCGTCGAGAAAATAGACCGGCACTTCAAAGCCGCGCACGCCTTTAACGTCATACCGCCAGCTGCGAAGTTCAACGCGGCGATTTTCCAAGGGAACGGTTACACGCGCTGTCTCTTCCTTAAGGAAATCCTCGACTTTCCAAACAACCGGCTCTTCCGATTGGGAGCCGTCTTCAGAAAGATGCTGGGAAAAGTAGCCTCTGCGGTAGAGAAGCGACACGGCAACCATGGGCAGGCGGAGGTCCGCGGCGGCGCGGATGGTGTCTCCGGCGAGGACGCCCAAGCCGCCGCTGTAGCTCGGCATGGAGTTCTCCAGCGCAATCTCCATGGAAAAGTAAGCAACGAAGCGCTTAACCGAATTCGCGTGCGTGGACATCTCTCTCGCTTCTCCGCTAGGCGCCGCTGCGCCCGACCTGCGGGGAAAATGGCCAATAACAGACCCTTAATTGTCGGGGAAACGCCGCATTCAATCAAGCAAGTTGAAATGATTGGTTGCTATGTGTGTTTCACGAAGATCATAAGGCTTTGTGAAGGGAGGCTGCCGGGAGAAGGCAGGAATGCCTGTCCCGCTTTTCCATTTGTCAATTCTCTTTCCCGGGCGGGGTGTGAGCATTCGGCGTCGGCCGAGTAAGTAGATCGACGTAGTCCTTATAAAACTCTTCCTTATTAAGATCTTTTTGAACATCGACAAGGACTTCGCCCATCCCCGGTTGATGGCCGGGAGCCCAGGCCAGCGTGTCGCCGTAGGAAGCACCGTGGTCGACTTCCACATCGACGTAGAGCTTCTGCCACTTAGTGATGAAGCTTGGGTCGAGCCATGCGACGGCGGCGAGTTCATCCCAGAGATAATTGGCCTCTGCATATTTCGCTACATATTGCGCAGCGGGCGTAGGGCTCTTCGCCACCTGCTCGATTAAGCTCTTCTCCATGCGCGTCTTGACGGAAATGTCCACGGTGGTGAGAACGATTCGCGGCCAGTGGGCGTGGAGCACGGCGTGAGAAGCCTCCGGATCCATCCAAAAATTGAACTCGCGGCGCGGGCTTAGGTTGAACTCCGGATCGTCGGTTTGAGGATTCATGCTTCCCCCCATGACGATTAGCTCCTTTGCAAGCTCAGAGAAGTGTGGATCCAAGGCAATGGCCAGGCCCAGGTCCGTCATGGGCCCAGCTGCGTATATGGTGACTTCATGCGGATACTGATGAACCATGCGGACCATAAAATGGGCGGCGTCTTCGCTGGAGGCCTTGATCGTAGGAGCGCCTTCCGGCATGGGTGGAATTTCGTACGGACCGTGGACGGCATGACGTCCACCGAAATTCCAGGCCCCTTGATAAATGATCTCGCCGTAGAACGTTTCCCACTTTGCGATGTATTCCTTCGAGTTGACGAGCGGAAAAACGGCGCCGGGAACAACCGGAATTTCCGTGCGGCCGATGATTTCCAGCAAGCGCAACGTGTGCTGCACTTCCTCATCGCGCCAGGCGTCCCCTGTGAGGACAGTGATTCCAAGGACATCCGTCTCCGGCGAATTGATGAGCGTGAGAATGGCCTGCATGTCCGTGCCGCCTGGCCCCGCGCAGTCCTGATCGATGATGACCTTGCGCTTGGTCTGGGCGTGGGTCGAGAGGGGAATAAGAGCCGCGATCAGGAAAATCAGCAGGAAGGCTCGCGCTTTCATCTTTCGCGACGCTCCGGTCTCTGTAAGACGAACCATTTTAGTTAACAATTTAACTCCACCCTCTTACGCAAGTGCGGATTATAAACGATTCTGGGTCTTTATTTTTGGAAGAAAGAACACAGTGATGTATACTATACATCATGAAACGCACACAGCTTTATTTGAACGAGGATGTCTGGAAGGCCCTGCACATTCACTCGCGGCAGCGGAAAACATCCATTTCCGAGCTGGTGCGCCAGGCCGTCCGCGAGAAATACGGAAGCTCGCCTGCAGACCGCAGACAGGCCATGCAAGCTCTGGTTGGCTTGTGGCAGGATCGAGAAGATTTGGCAGAATCCGAGCAATACGTACGACGGCTTCGGAAAGGGAAACGCCTGCGGAGAATCGCTTCTTGAACTCCGTTCTGATCGACTCGGACATCCTGATTGAGGTTTCGCGGGGCCGGGATAAGGCCGTCTTGTCACGCTGGGACGAACTTAGCCGCGGCGACACTGTTCCATTGTGCTCGCCGGTCACTGTCGCAGAACTTTGGCACGGAGCGCGGCCGCATGAACAGAAAATCCTTAGCGCCTTGTTCGCGGCGCTTACATGCATCGCGATTGATCTCGAAATCGGGGAGCGGGCTGGCGTCTATCTGAGACAGTACTCTAAGAGCCACCACGTCGAATTGGGAGACGCTCTGATTGCAGCAACTGCTTCGATCCACAAGGCGCAGCTCTGGACCCGCAACCGGCGCCACTATCCGATGAAAGAGATCGTCTTCTACTGACCGGAATCCCGAAAATGAGCGGCCCGCCGAAACTGCGGCGGGCCGGTTGAATCGAACTATAAAGCGCCGAGTGCTCGGCACGTTTTAGAAGGTCAGCTTGAGGCCGAACTGCACGAGGCGCGGGTTGTTTACGGTCGAATTGACCGAGCCGAAGCCAAGGGCATTGAGGTCGTTGACGGGCATACCGAATTGCGCGTGATTGAAAAGGTTGAAGAATTCCGCGCGGAAATTTAGACCCATGTTTTCCCAGGGCAGCGCGAATTGTTTGATCACGGAGAAGTCGGTGTTGACGAAATCGGGACCTATGACCGGGACACGCGACGCGTTTCCGAGCTGGCCATCTGGCGCTGCGACAAAGCAGGCCGAATTAATCCACTGAAGCTGGCTGTGGTTGGCGGCGTAGGGATTGCAACCAGCAACTTGGTCGGGGCGGTTATAGTTGTTGCCATTGCCGCCGTTGTTAAAGGTGACTCCAGAAGAGTTCGCGCTGTCGATGAGGGGGACCGGAAACCCTGATGTGATCTTTTCTATGAGAGTCACTTGCCAGCCACCGAGTAGGGTGTTGGCCGCATTGTTCCAATCGCTTCCAAAACGCTTTCCCCTGCCGAAAGGCAAGTCGTAGATGACACTGGCAGTGAAATTATTGTCTAGGTTGATTTGCGACAAACCCCAATCCAGCGACTCCCAATTGGGGAGCGGGAAATAGGGCGCACTCAGCTCGGAGCCCAAACCATCGGATAGGCCATTATCGTAGGTGCGCGAATAAGTGTAACTAACCAGAGCGTAAAGACCGTACTTAGGGGTCTTGGTCTCGGCTTTGATTTGCAGGGAATTGTAGCTGGTCTTGCCGAGATCACCGAACTCCAAAACAGAGTTGCCTACCCCGAACGGTGACACATAAGGATCGCCATTGGCCTCACATCCGAGAGTGTAACCGCTAACGGTGCCGCAAGCAGTCGGACCAATCCCGTTCCCGCTCAGCGGGCTGTTCGTGTTTAGGTTGTTCCCGGCCACCAGGATGTGTCTGCCACGTGAACCGGCATAGCCGGCTGTGAGCACAATATTCCCCGGCAGCTGGCGTTCCACGTTCACGTTGAACTGCTGGACCATGCCGAGATGGAAGTTCGTGGGTTGGTAATAAAACGTCCCTGTAAAAGTGGCAATGTCGGGCGGAGTGTTAAAAATTGGAAAGCCCTGGGTGGTGGTAACACCAGTAACAGCTGGGGCGCCCGGTCCGGTCAAAGAAGCGCAGTACGAAGTAGTAGTGGGGCAACCGACTGGCGTAGTTGGCCCGAACGTTATTCCGGAGTTTTGCGCCAAGCCAAAGTTATCGCCCTCGGCAAAGAAGGGAGGATTCTGCCAAAGGCCTTGCGCACCCATGCTCCAGGCGGAATCGTGATAGATGGAATAGCCTCCCCGCACGACGGTTTTGTCGCTGCCGAGGAGCTTATAAGCAAAACCGATGCGGGGCTCAAAAGCCGTCCAATTCCTGTTTATGCCTGCCGACGAACTCACACCGCCCTGATTGGCAATTAGAAGTTGGCCCGCGCCAGTCGAAGGGACATAGTCTGCCATGCGTCCATCGGCCTCCGTAATAGGAGAAGTGAGATCCCACGCCAGGCCTAGATTGAGTGTGAGGTCTCTCGTAATTCTCCAGTCGTCTTGGCCGTATGGTCGTACGATTTTCCAACGACGGCCGGTGACCGGCCCGTTGAAGGTCTGATCGTGCTCAGACACTCCCACTAAACCAAGCACCAAATCCGCCTCGGGATTGCCGGGAACGCTCGTAACGCTGTCGGAATAGCCGGAGAAAGTGCCGATGGCCCCCGGGATCCAAAATCCGTCCTGGAAGGCTTCGGTGCCGACATTCATCTGGTTTGCGCGAACGTCAATTCCCACCTTGAAGTCGTGCTTGCCGCGAATTAAGTCGAGGGAATCGTCAAAAGTGAAGATATTGGTCCCACCTTGAAACGGGGTGTAGCCGCGGTCGCCAAGAGACCAGTAGCCGCCAGTCATCAGCGTCGATACCAGGCCGCAGCTGTAGGCGCCCGGCACGCACGTAGCACTGCTGCCGAGGAGGGGGCTGCACCCTAGGTTCGCGCCTGGAATGTCGAGCTTCGCGGAGGCGCAACTCCCCGTGCCTTGCGAAGTGATGTAGTCGAAGATGCGGTTGTAACCAAAGCTTGCCTGATTCACCGTCGTAGGTGAAAAGACGTGAGTCTCCCCAATGGCCACGTTGCGTGCGTGGTTGATGATGCCCTGGTTGCTGCCGAAGGCGCTGGCCTCGGCAAATCCGCCGGCGAAGCCGCCTGGAACGTAAGAGACGGCGTCGTCGTAGCTAAATCGGCCGAAGAGATTGTCGTTGGCCGTCAGAGTGTGGTCCACACGGATGTCAAACTTCGTCTCATACAGGCTGCGCACCGGTTCGCTTACGAAGTTGTATCCTGCGGCGGCATTGCTAGCGTTTGGCATGGGGTAGAGATTAATCAAGGCCCCGCCGATGCTGTTGACCAAACTGGCCGGTATTTTGGCACATGGCGTTCCCTGCGCCTGGCTACCATTCGCAGCGGCTGGCAGGGGATTGCCACCGGCATCGCACTGGAAATAGACATTTGGAAAGACGGCGGGGTTTGTCGAAGTTCCGAGCATGTTGGGATTGACAATTCCAGGTACGCTGACCGGATTGCCACCAACCATCACTGTGCCGTTTACGGGAACACCAAAGGGATTGTCAGTGAAGTCCGCGTAGGACTGCGTTGCACTCGGCCGCATCGCCACGCCAGGGACCAACCCCGTAAATGTGATGCCGTGGAGCTGATCCTTCTGCTCACCATCGACGAAGAAAAAGGTTTTGTTCTTGCGAATCGGTCCCCCGATGGAACCTCCAAATTGGTTCAAATTGAACTTTTCTGGCGAGGTCGCAAAGAAGCTCTTGGCATCCAGTGAGGTATTGCGCAGGAACTCGAATAACGATCCATGGAATTGGTTGGAACCTGATTTCGTGGTCACCAGGACGGTGGGGCCCGCGCGGGTCCCGTATTCCGCGGAGTAGTTGTAGGTCAAAACCTTGAATTCCTGAATGTCATCGATGGAGGAAAAAATCCCGATGCCGCCGGCGGTCAATTCGTTGTTGTCCACTCCGTCCAGAATCCAATCCGTGCTGTTAGGCCGGGATCCGCCGACCGACAGAGAATACGCCCCTCGTGCGGCCACTTCGCTGTCAGCGCCGCTCGTGAAAAAACTGCCGGGATTGGTCTCTTGCGTGGTGCCGGGCGTGAGGGTGGCGAGCTGGACGAAATTGCGCCCGTTAAGAGGAAGCTGTGCGACCTGCTGTGCAGTGATGACCTGGCCGAGCGAAGGATTGGTGGTCTCTACCGCGACCGCGGATGCGGAGACCTCCACTGTCGAGGAGACAGTAGATGGCGCGAGCGTAAAGTTCAATTCGCGCGCTTCATCAGTTTGCAGCCGCAGGTCTTTGTTCTCGACCGTCTGAAAACCCTGGAATTCTACGCGCAGCATGAAGATCGACGCCGGCAACAAAGGGATGAGGTAGTGGCCAGTTTCGTCCGTTTTCGCCTGCCGGGAGACGCCGGTTCCTTGCGAAGTGGCGGTGACTGTGGCGCCCGAGATGGCCGACCCGGATTTGTCTGCGACGGTGCCCGAGAAACTGCCAGTCGCTTGTCCGTAGACAGCCGGAGAGACGACAAGTACCAACGTACAGACCAACAGCAGACAAAGTATTCTAAACCTCATAAGTGACACCCCTTTCGACAACCCCTGTTTACAACGATTGCGATTGCTCAGCACCAGCCCAGAACTTGCTACTACGCGTGGCGCCGGAAAAAGTTCCGCAAGCTATTCGCTCCAAAGGCTGTGCAGGACCTGAACGCTCGAACGAAGGAGGAACCCGATGCAGGGTCGTGGCACATGCTGCGGAAACAATCTCTCCGTGAAATCGCGAATGTACACAAATATTAACAGCCTTCAGGACAATCCCCCAGTTGCACCAGTGCGGGTAGGCTAGCGTCCAGTCGAGAGAAGTGTCAAGACAAAAGTAAGCTTTGGGCGGGTTTGTAGTGGAAAACTTTTCAGCGATATTTTGATTTTGCAATGTATTTAAAATTTTGATGGAAGGCGCGGAGAAGAAAGCGCCGGAATCTGTGTGCCGAGAATCAGCGGCTCCGAAAAGGGAATGACCTGGATGTCGGCTATAATCACGCACCGTGTCTGCGGAAAACATTTTGGATGACGTGCGCGTTGTCGAATTGAGCGAAGCCCTCGCGGGCCCTTACTGCGCAATGCTGCTTGGAGATTTCGGCGCGGATGTCATTAAAATCGAGCGGCCGGGCGTTGGCGACCAATCGCGCGGATGGGGACCGCCGTTTGTGGGCAGCGAGTCGGCGTATTTCCTTGCAGCGAACCGCAACAAGCGATCCATTGCGTTGAATTTTCATCATCCGCAGGGGGCAGAAGCGCTTCGCAAACTGATCTCCACTTCCGATATTTTCATTTGCAATCAACCGTCCTTGGCGTCCTTGCGGAAGCGCGGAATCGATCCGGAAACGCTCTGTGGAGAATTTCCTCGCCTCATCTACTGCAGCATCACCGGGTATGGCTTTACCGGACCGAAAGCGGGCCGGCCCGGTTATGACATCCTCGCGCAGGCTGAGGCCGGAGTAATGAGCTTTACTGGCGAACCCGACGGTGGGCCGATGCGCTATCCGATCGCCATTGCGGACATGACCTGCGGCATGTACTCCGCCATGGGAATTTTGGCGGCTCTCTATGCGCGCGAGAAAACGGGCCGCGGCCAATTCTTGGACATGGCCCTGCTCGATTCCCAATTGACGTGGCTGGCGAATGTCGGAAGCAGCTTCCTGAATGCAAATGCTGAGCCGAAACGCTGGGGAAACGCCCACCCGAACATCGTGCCGTACGAAGCGTTTCGCGGCGCGGATGGCCGATGCTTTGTTGTAGGCGTGGGAACGGAAGCGCTATGGAAGAAATTTGTGCGCAACGTAGGAATAGAGCAGGGTGTCGGACAAGATGAGAGGTTTCTGACCAACGCGCTGCGGACGAAAAACCGTGCCGAGCTTATTCCGCTGCTGCAGAAGATGTTTAATGGCCAGCCGGCCAGCGCGTGGCTTGACCAACTGGCGGCAGCAGAGATTCCCGCCGCGCCTATCAACACTGTGGCGGAGGCGGTCAGCGACTTCCAAACTCTGGCGCGCCATATGATCGTGCAACTGGATCATCCCACGCTGGGCGTAACACGCAGCATCGGCAATCCGATCAAATTTTCCGAGACGCCGGTCAGTTACCGCCTCCCTCCGCCGATGCTCGGCGAACATACAAGCCAGGTTCTGAGAGAGCTAGGTTTTTCTGACGAAATTGTGCGGGAAATCTCCGCAGCGCCGGAAAGGTAACGCCTGGCCGCACGTTTCAGCATGTCCAATCGCCCCGAAATAGACACACTCCCGGGCATCTCTCAGATTTCTCTCTTTCTCCATAGGCGAAGACTCCTGACTCGTGAAACGTTTTGTGGCTCGCACACACTAATTCCTGGACAGCTTCATCACTCGTGCACTCCGCCTCAGTGAACGAATGCTCATGTGGTAGCTGAATCGAGGCCGACCTATCCTGGGACGCATCGAGCGTGGGGGTTCAAATGATTGGATGGAACACGTTCCGCAGGTCTATGGTTGCCCGGACCGAAAAAAAGGTTCAATCTAGAAACCCAGCCGAATCCGCCGGCAAACGCGCTCCTTTACCGCACATCGCCGGAGAAATGCTTGTACTCAGCCTGCCGCCACTCGACCGGCCGCGGAACAAAAAACCCATCCGCCCCTGGCAGAACAGCCGCGGAGCTCAGACATGGAAAATGCAACCATCCCGCTCGCGTCCTTCGCCTCTGTCATGGGCGCGGCACTCTGGTTTGCCACGCTCAACAACTTCATCCATTTACGTTTGTCCGGGATTCCGCCGCCCGTGCCTTGAGTGAAAATTTCACGCGGATGTCAGCGTTTCCCGCAGTCACCTCTACTGAAAAGGCCCAGGCATCGAGAAACTGAAAGGAGTCTCAAATCATGAACGCAGGACAAAAACAAACCAAGCTCGCGGGCAGCACAAAACATCGTCTGCCTAATGCAGAAATCGTCGGAGAGGTGCCAAGCGCGGAATTCCGTGTCACGGTCACCGTGCGCCGCCGCAACGAACTTCCCTCCATCGAAGCTCAGAGCAAACTGAAGCCCGCGGAGCGTACCTACATGACTCGCGAAGAACATGCCGAAAAACACGGAGCCGATCCAGCCGACCTCGCAAAGGTCGAAGCCTTCGCCAAAGAAAACGGTTTGCGCGTCACGGACAGCAACGCCAGCCAGCGCACTGTCACACTTTCCGGCACGGCTCCGGCCTACAGCAAAGCGTTCGGCGTCGACCTCAAGATGTACAAATCCGGTGACGTAGCCTATCGCGGCAGGGAAGGCGACATCCTCATCCCAGAAAATCTGCAAGGTATTGTGACCAGCGTCACTGGCCTCGACAATCGTCCTTTTGCTAAAGCACACTACCGCGTCGCCCGCGGTACCGCTCGCGCCGCAGGTGTTGGCGAAGCCGCCCACAGATCGGCGGCCGCAGCTTCGGTCCCAACTGGATTCACGCCGCCACAGCTTGCCTCGCTCTACAATTTCCCAAAAAATCTCGACGGAACCGGCCAAACCATCGCCATCCTCGAGCTCGGCGGCGGTTTCCATTCCCAGGAATTGACAACCTACTTCCAGAATCTCGGCATCTCCAAACCGCCCAGTGTCAGCGCAGCCACCTACACAAACGGCGGAACAAACAGCCCGGGCACAAACGCGCTCGACCCTAACAATCCCGACGTCGAAGTCATGCTGGATATTGAAGTGTCCGGCTCCATCGCTCCGGGCGCAAAAATCGTTGTTTATTTTGCTCCCGATGCCACAGACCAAAGTTTTCTCGGCGTGATGAACGCCATCCTCGGCGACAACGTCAACAAACCAAACATCGTTTCGATCAGCTGGGGCGGCCCCGAAGACGAAGCCACTGCACAGTTCAGAACGGAATTCGACCAATTGCTGCAATCCGCCGCGAGCCTTGGCATAACCGTTTGCGTCGCTGCCGGCGATAATGGCTCCGCAGACCTGGCTGCCGATAATCCCAACTGGGACGGCAAGGCCCATGTCGACTTCCCTGCCTCGGATCCCTTCGCGCTCGCCTGCGGCGGCACGCAGTTGACCGCATCAAGCACTGCCATTACCCAAGAAGTCGTCTGGGACGATGGAAAAAACGATGGAACCGGCGGTGGCGTAAGCCGCTTCTTTGCGCTGCCCAGCTATCAACAAAACGCTGGGGTCCCCCCGGCCGCCGATCCAGCCGGCCCAGTGATGCGTGGCGTACCAGACGTTGCAGGCGATGCCGCTCCTTCATCGGGCTATCGAATCGTTTGCGATGGCACGAGCTTCCCCGATCCTTCGCAGGGACTTCCCCCCGTCGGCGGTACCAGCGCCGTCGCGCCTCTCTGGGCCGGCTTAATCGCTCGCATCAATCAAGGCCTCAACAAGTCCGCGGGCTTTATTAATCCCCTGATCTACGCCGCGCCGGCCAACGCCACGTTTCGAGACATCACCCAAGGAAACAATGGCGACTATAAGGCAGGTGCAGGTTGGGATGCCTGCACAGGACTCGGCACCCCCAACGGACAAAGTCTGCTGCAAACTCTGACGTCTTGAGAACCCCAGTCTCGAGATCTGTCATCTTGAGACAGGAAACTCGTGTTCTCACTATGTCCCGCATGATTTGGAGTGCGGCAGCTCTGCTGCCGCTTTTCTCAGCCTCTCGCACGACCCTATCTTGGGCGAGGCTCAATAAGCCTTTCTTTAACGAAGAACTACTTTTCTGAAATAAAAAAACGGGCGGCGCATCACCTGACGCGTCGCCCGTGTCCTCTATGTGCGGATCAAACGGCCGAACTCTATGAGGACGTTTTTAATTGTGCCTTGAGGTCGCGCGCGTTGAGGATTTCCATCGCGCGTTGCAACAATTGTTCAAACTCGCAGCGTTCAATTCTCGGACCGGTACCACGGACATTCAGGCTTTGCCCAACTACGACTGAGTTTTGTTCCTCTGCAGGAAGACTGCAATGATTTGAATTCACCAAAACACCCCTTGCGAAAGAATTGCCGGACGCTAAGTAGTGCCCAAAGGAGCGAAATCGTTTCACGCTCTTGCAATCGTCGGTAGGCAAATTATTCAATTCCGAATGACCGCGATTTGAGGCATTGGAGAGTTAAGAACCGGCGTAGAGCTGGAAAGGCGCCCAATAGTAGGGCTTTTTGAAGACAGACTTCGAATCAATTGAGCGCAGGAAGGACAGTTTGGCCTCGCGCAAGGCAGTGGCAGGATCCTCGCCGCGGCTGAGGCCATTGTAGAAAGCGTCCATAAGCTGGGCCGTGGAAGGAGCATCGCTGACTTCCCAAAGAGCCCCGACAACGCTGTGAGCGCCAGCACGCAGAAACGCCCAGGATAGTCCCACCAATCCCTCGCCCGAATAAGTTCGCTTTCCGGAACCATTGCAGGCGGAAATAGTCACCAATTCAGCGTTCAGATGACGCTTGACGATATCCCTGGCGTAGAGCTTGTAAGTATCGCTCACCGGTTCCTTGCTCAGGATGACCGCGGACTCCAGAGGCTGCGCACGGCTTGCGGTTCCGTGTGTCACAAAGTGGAGATAGGCGTAGCGTTCTGGGTTGCTCGCGAGGTAGGCGGCAGGTGTAGCTTGCTCGCGTTTCAAAACCGTGCGGTTTGATTCCGGGAAGTAATGCTCAACACCATTCATTTCGTCTTTAGCCTCGGGAAGCTGGTCGAACTCATCACTAGCTTTCAGCGCGTCCCCTACCAGCAGCAGATTCTTTTGCTTCGGAGGCAGTCTGTTGGCGCCAGAAGCCAGCAAAGAAAGCGAACTGGCGGTTGTCAGGGTGACGTCTTCGATCCAAAAGTGCGGCTTCACTCCCGGCACAATCAAAGTCTCAAAATTCAACGAATACAGGCTGCCATCAGGCAGCAGAATCACGCGTGAATTCTGCGGGATAAGCTTCTGCGCGGGCGCCACCAGCATCGTATATAGCTTCTCCCCTGCGGCCCGCTCGGTTTCGGCCACATCCTTAGAGGTCGCGACTGCTTCTCGATAAGCCTTGACCAGCCCATCGATTTCCGAACTGGCCGGAAGCGTAAGGTAAGTCGTCTTCATCGGAGTGACAGCCCATACATAGGAGTGCCTCTCGCCAAGCCAATAAAACAGTAGCGTCGCTCGCAAGTGTTTGGAAATTTCTTGAGGCTGAAACTTCCTCGTAGA
The DNA here is from genome assembly GCA_035272765.1 of Candidatus Acidiferrum sp. Taxonomy (GTDB): domain Bacteria; phylum Acidobacteriota; class Terriglobia; order Acidiferrales; family UBA7541; genus Acidiferrum. The sequence continues at coordinate 1,084 of DATEQG010000073.1, read as the reverse complement.
AGATTTAATGGTTCTTATGCTGCCGCTCAGGCCTTCCTCAAGTGTTGCCGCGCGGCTCTGCTCAGCCACTATTAGCGCATCGTCGGGTCTGCCCTGAGCGATCAGGAAGTCAATGTAATCACCATAGAAGGAGATGCTGCTGGACAAAAAAGACAGTCGATGCTCTTCTTCTCGGACCGAAGATCGCGCAGTTTGGGCCGTATTCAGAGACTCCCTGAATTCTTGTTCGGCTTGCGACGGCAGGTTCTCATATTCGTACACTCGGGCCAAGTGAGCTTGTGCTTTCCATCGCGTGCTTTGATCTGCCTTTTCGTCAGAAATGATCTCCTGCAAAAGACGCCCTGCCTGTTCAAACTCATGTTGGGCAGCGGTGATCCTCGCCGTGAGCATCTTTGTATCAAGAATTCGGGACTCGTCGAGGCCTGCTCGCTCGATGTCCATCGCTCGCTGGTTGTACATTTGGGCTTGCTCGACACGACCCGTCCCCAGTGTCACTTCGGAAAGATCGTTGAGGCATTCAACAAGAATTCGCTTGTCGTCTTGCTTTTGCGCCAACTCCAAGACTTGCTGCAGAACTGGCTCCGCAGCAGCATAGTTGCGGAGTGCAAACTGGGACTTCGCAACCCCCGTTAGCCAGTAGATTCTGTCGGCAACCAACCCACTCCGCTGGGAGCCATCCACTCCCTGCTGGTAGAGCATGAGCGCCCCTTCATAGTCACCCAGCTCAAAGCTGCTCCAACCCATGCTTCCAAGTGCTTTGGCGACAGAAGATTGCATGCCGATAGATTGTGCAAGCTGCAGGGCCTCCTTGTACCAATCCAGTGCCGCGTCGAAATGCTCTTGCACCATCGCCGCATTGCCAAGTGCACCCAATGCAGTGACTTCCAAAAACGGCTGCTTCTGCTCCCGGGCCGCCGACAAAGCAGCATGGAAATCAGTCTCGGCCTTGGCATACTCCTTGCGGTCCATCTCAAGCTGCCCTCGAGACTGTTCCACGGAGGCAAGCAGCGCTTGCTGATAGGAGCGTGCGAGTTTTTCCGCTTCTTGCAGATCCTTTTCCGCAGCGTCGAATCGCTGCAAGGAT
>DATEQG010000072.1:0-3435 GCA_035272765.1 Candidatus Acidiferrum sp. | reverse complement strand
TTTCGATTTCCTGCTTGGTCTCCACAGAGAAAAGCATGAAATTCGCAAACGTGTGATACGTGATCGTGCGGTGGTCGGGAAATTGCATGTACGCATCGGCGATTTGCGGCAGCCAAAGCCGCACGTTCCGGCTGCGGAACTGGACGGGACCATAATCAATCGAGAGCCATGAGTTTCGCACGCGCACTTCCGGAATACCTTCCATCATTGCGGTTTCCATGTGCACCACGTCTCCGGGATCGGCAGAGATCCACGCGCGTCCTTTCAGCTTGGCGACGTACAAACCGCCGTAGCCATCCTGGTAGGACAAGGTATGGCCCGTTACGCCGGGCCGCTGCTGGAAGTGAATCACCCAGGCCGCTTGGCCATCCCATGTAGTCTCGCCGTTGCATTCCATGTCGTAATCGCTTTGAAGTCCTGGCAGAAAAATCAAAGCCATTTCGGGGAGACCTCGATCTCGTGCGCCGGTGAGAGAGGGCTGAGTTCGGTGAGTCGGCGTGCGGGTTTCCTGGACGGAAGCGCCCCAGGACGTTGGAGTAAGAACGGCGAGGTATTCGAAAGTACCGATGCCGTATCCCAGCATCTCGTCGCTATCGCTGAGGGTTTGGTATTCAATTTTCTCGTCGGCGGTGAAGTTTGGAAGGTTGTCTTTCATTTCCTGGGCGCGAACGCCGGCTTGTTGCAGAACATCGGCAAGAGCACAGGCCGGAGCGCCGGCGACACGCTTCAGCAGCCCGTCGACATTGGGCGGATCCCAGTGGATGCTGCGGTCCTTTTTCTTGTCGGCGTCCTTGGATTTTTGGCCGGAGGCGGAAGCAAGAGCACAAAACGAAGCCGAGAGAAGAAGGCAAACCAGAACGCAGGAGAGATACGCGAGAGATTTCTTGCTTGCGCTATGCGAATTCGAGAACCACATTGCAAATAGCCTTGTGGCGCGGGGGAACTCCCGAGCCTCAGCGCGCCGCCCGCCGGACTAGAAGCTGTCTAGTCAGTTTGAATCTTTGGAGTTGCCGCTCTGCTTTTGCGCTTGCGCGATCTGGTCCTGAATCTGCTGCTGCATGTTTGCCATCATCTTTTTCATGACCCCAGACGATGCCTCCATCGCTTCGCCCATTATGGCAGGCATCTCTCTCAGAACTTTCTGGCCGGTCGGACCCGAATAAAATGCCACGAGGGCATCGACATCACCTTTCGTGAAATGCTTCTGATAAACGGGAGTCATCACTTGTAAGAGGTCGTCAACAGGGATACTGTCAATCATGTTGTCCGCCATCTTGTCCATCCGAGCCTCGAAATCCGGCGGCAGGTTGGGTTGATCTTTCATCTGCTCGCGAGCCATTTTGTGCATACCAGGCTTCATCGCTTGCAGCATGTTCATCGTCATTTCACGGCTGTGCATGGCATCCAAATATCGCTGAATGTCTTCTTTTGACGCCGGAGCGTCCGCGGCATTCTGCTGCGCATAGCTGGCGCACGAGAAAACCAGGCAAATCAGGAGAGCAAGGGCTGAACGTTTCATCGGCTTCCTCCACACGGGAACTCGAGGATGCTGCAAAGTTAACACAACCCGTATGACGATAGTGCTGGTTTCTATCTTCGGCCGCGTTTCTCTTGGTTATAGAACCACTCTAGTTATAGGACTACTAACGTATCTTTGTAACTACCAATCTAGCCTGATTTGTGCTACCTTAGGCCGTTTTTATGCTGAACGAAATTGATGCCCGGGACTCAGGCGGCCGGCAATCTACCGTTGCCAGACGTCTTCGCTCCATTTTCACCCCCTGCCGAGAATCCAATTCTGGAACCGGGATTAGAAACCGATGCAAATGATTGAAAACACTCACCAGCGACCAGTTCTAATAAGCAAAAGGGAGGGGGGTACATTTTCCCAAAAGCGAAAGCCAGGCAAATACCGGGTTTCAGGGTTTGTCCCGACACTTCGGGATGCAAGCTCTGAGTGCCAAAAAGTTTCAGGGTTGGTCCCAACGCCCCGAACTCCGCGCCACCTCTCGTCACTCGTCACTCGCCACTCGTCACTGCCTTTCAATCGCTACACTTTGCAAATAGAAATCCTGCTAAATTACACAAAACAAAGGACGGCGGCTCCGGTCAATCGCTACACTTTCACGGTGCTGAACTGACATGACGAAGACGATCATCGAGCCCTTCCGAATCAAGAGCGTTGAGCCCATCCGCCAGACCACACGCGAGCAGCGCCAAAAGCTCCTCGAAGCGGCCGGCTACAACCTCTTCCTCATCGCATCCGACGACATCCTGATCGATCTCCTCACCGATTCGGGCACCAACGCCATGTCCACCGAGCAATGGGCGGCGATGATGCGCGGCGACGAATCCTATGCCGGCTCGCCGAGCTTCATCCGCTTCCGCGATTCGATCCAGGCCATCATGGGATTCAAACACGTGATTCCCACGCATCAGGGCCGCGCCGCCGAGCGAATCCTCTTCAGCGTGATGTGCAAGCAAGGCGACGTTGTGCCGAACAACACCCACTTCGATACCACGCGCGCGAACTGCGAATTCGTCGGTGCCGAGGCCGTCGATCTGCCCACGCCCGAAGCCCTCGATCCTTCGCGCCAGTATCCGTTCAAAGGGAACATGGACACGGCGCGGCTCGAGGAACTCATCGAGCGCGTCGGCGCAAAACGCGTCCCGCTCGTGATGCTCACCGTCACCAACAATTCCGGCGGCGGCCAGCCCGTCTCCATGGCCAACATCAAAGCGGTGAAGCAAATCTGCGCCCGCCACAAGATTCCACTGTACATCGACGCGTGCCGCTTCACCGAGAACGCCTATTTCATCAAACTGCGCGAGCCCGGCTACGCGCACAAGACGCCGCGCGAAATCGCGCAGGAAATGTTTTCGCACGCCGACGGCTGCACGATGTCCGCGAAAAAGGACGCGATCGTCAACATCGGCGGCTTCCTCTGCACCAACGACGACATCTTGGCCCAGGCCCAAAAGAATCTCCTGATTTTGACGGAAGGCTTTCCCACGTATGGAGGACTTGCCGGGCGCGATCTGGAAGCAATCGCCGTGGGCTTGAATGAAGGGCTCCACGAAGACTACTTGCAGTACCGCATCGTTTCCACGGCCTATCTCGGCAACCACATCTCGGCGGAAGGCGTGCCCATCGTGCAGCCTCCGGGCGGCCATGCCATTTACATCGACGCACGCGCCTTTCTCCCGCACATTCCGCCCACGCAGTTTCCCGGCGTCGCCCTCGCCGCCGAACTCTACATCGAAGGTGGGATTCGCTCCGTGGAAATCGGCACCCTGATGTTCGGCAAGCGCGACGAAAACGGCGTCGAGCAACCCGGGCCCAAGGATTTGCTTCGCCTCGCGATTCCGCGCCGCGTTTACACGCAATCGCACATCGACTATGTCGTGGAAATAATCCTCGAAGTCTGGCGCCGC
>DATEQG010000071.1:0-86615 GCA_035272765.1 Candidatus Acidiferrum sp. | reverse complement strand
TGCGCTTCCCCTGCGGAACCCGCCGCGCCCTGGTCGGTCCGCGTCGCCGGCATCGACCCGCGCACCATCCACGCCAAAACTCGCCGCAAGAGCGCCACGCTCCACGACACAATCACCAACCAAAACAAAAACTTAGCGATACGCGCTAAAAAGTCGAACATGTCCCTGAGCCGAGTGTATGCAAGGCGAAAAGGCAGGTCAAACGAAAACACGTACTTTCAACAGGTTGCGCGCCCTAAAAGCCTCTTCCCGGACGCCAATTCAGCCTAAAATTCATCGTAAATGTATTATTATCAGTATGTTGTAGGAAATTCAGCCCAAAAATCGCTTCTCGGGCCCCGTCCGCCCCCACACTCCGCGCGAGGTCGTCTTTTCCTCTACTTCCTTAACGTCCTCAATTTCCTCTACCTCAATACCTCTTTACTTCCTTACTTCGTTACCTCGATTTTCTCAATCCCCATATACGGCCGCAAAACCTCCGGCACCACAATCGACCCATCCGCTTGCTGATAATTCTCCACCACCGCGATCCACGTCCGCCCCACTGCCAGCCCCGACCCATTCAGCGTATGCACAAAATCGCTCTTCCCGCCGCCCTTTGGTTTAAATCGTATCCCCGCACGCCGCGCCTGGAACGCCTCGCAGTTCGAGCACGACGAAATCTCGCGAAACTCCGCGCTCGACGGCAGCCACACCTCGATGTCATACGTCTTCGCCGAGGCGAATCCCATATCCCCCGTGCACAGCAGCATCGTCCGGTAGTGCAACCCCAGCTTCTGCAGAATCGTCTCCGCATTCGCCAGCAACTTCTCGTGCTCCTCGTAACTCTTCTCCGGATGCGTAAACTTAAACAACTCCACCTTCTGAAACTGATGCTGCCGCAAAATCCCGCGCGTATCTTTTCCCGCCGCACCCGCCTCTGACCTAAAACACGCCGTCCACGCTGTCACGTTGATCGGCAGCTTCTCCTCCGCAATCGTCTCGTCGCGGTGCAAATTGTGCAGCTCCACCTCCGAAGTCGGCGTCAACCAAAAATCCGTCCCCTCCACGCGAAACAAATCCGCCGCAAATTTCGGCAACTGTCCGGCCCCCATCAACGAAGCCGTATTCACCAAAAAAGGCGGCAGAATCTCCGTATAACCATGCTCCCGCGTGTGCACATCCAAAAAGAAATTCGCCAAAGCCCGTTCCAACCGCGCTCCCCAACCTTTGTAAACCGCAAACCGCGCGCCAGTAATCTTCGTCGCCACCGCCAAATCCAAAATCCCCGCCCGCTCTCCCACTTCCCAGTGCGGCTTCGCCACAAAATCAAACTTCGGCGCGGCCCCCCACCTCCGCACCTCCACATTCTCTTCCGCGCTATGCCCCACCGGCACCGACCCATGCGGCACATTCGGAATCGTCAGCATCAACTCGCTCTGCGTAGCATTCAACTGCGCAATCCGCTCGTCGGCCTCCTTAATCCGCTCCGAAACCGCCTTCATCTCCCCAATCAACGCATCCGCGTTTTCTTTCGCCTTCTTCAATCGCGCAATCTCGTCGCTAGCCTTATTCCTCTGCGCCTTCAACCCCTCCGTCGCCGTTATCAACTCCCGGCGCTGCGCATCCAAAACGCGAAACGCGTCCAAATGCAACGGCGTCCCCCGCCTCTCCGCCATCGCCGCAAACACGTCCAAATGATCCCGAAAATAATTTAGATCATGCATCACATGAGTCTAACAAAGTCTTTTGCCTTTTCATCACCCCCAAAATTTCCTCCCCACGCTCTTGTAGGGGCACGGCATGCCGTGCCCGTCTTCTCTTGATTGCCTTCTCCTCTCTGCGCCCTCTGTGTCTCTGTGCACCTCCGTGTAAAATTCCTTCTTTTTGTCTTTATCTTTATCTCCCTACTTCCCCACCTCACTACTTCCTCCAACTTGACTCCTATACACCATCTGATCAACGATCCCGATTGATTAATGTGGCACAGACTTCAGTCTGTGCTCCTCCCCATGCACAACACTCTCCTTCACCCTGAGCGCAGCGAAGGGCCACACGTCGCCTTCAACGACGAAAAACACCACCTCCGCATCTACCAAGGCGACTGCCTCGACCTCCTCGCCCAAATCCCGCCGTCCTCCGTCGACCTCGTCTTCGCCGACCCGCCCTACTTCCTCTCCAACGGCGGCATCACCTGCCACGCCGGCAAAATGGTCTCCGTAAACAAAGGCGAATGGGACAAATCCCGCGGTCCCGATCTCAATCACGAGTTCAACCGAGCCTGGCTGGCTGCCTGCCAGCGCGTCCTTAAGCCCAACGGCTCCATCTGGGTCTCTGGCACCGCCCACGTTATCCATAGCGTCGGCTTCGCCATGTAGCAGCTCGGCTTCAAGCTTCTCAACGACATCTCCTGGGTAAAGCCCAACCCACCTCCCAATCTCTCCTGCCGCTATTTCACCCACGCCACCGAAACCATTATCTGGGCCGCCAAAAACAAAAAGTCCCACCACACTTTCAATTACAAGCTCATGAAAGAAACCAATCGCGGCAAACAAATGAAGTCCGTATGGGAAATCAGCGCCCGGGAACGCCGATCTCCAGATTGGCGTCTGCGCCATCAGGCGGGGCGCGCAATTCCCCCCAAACACCCCACCCAAAAACCCGTCGCCCTCCTGGAACGCATCCTCCTAGCCTCCACCAACGAAGGCGACACAGTCCTCGATCCCTTCCTAGGCGGCGGCACGACTCTCCTAACCGCATTCCGCCTGCGCCGCAGAGCGATCGGCTGCGAACTCTCCCTCGATTACATCAATCTCTCCATACGTCGCCTCTGTTCCAATCTGGTACAAGTCAATCTTTCTGTGGCGTCTGTGCAGTTTTCTGTTGATCCGCCACTCGATTCCGTGGATCGATCCAAATGCGTGCCATCTTCACTCCAACTCGTCCAACAAGAACTCCGCTTCCATTTCATCGGCCGTACCGACCGCCGCGTAATCTTCTCCACCGAAGCCGGCTCTCTAGACGAAGCCCGCCAAAAATTCCGCGCCTCCGGCCACCCCGACTCCGACGCCCTCTTCATCATCAAAACCGAAACTGAAATCTACTTAGCATGAAAAAGTAGGACTGCGGTGGGCAGAGTCAGCGGAACGCAACGCCGAATGACTTGCTATTCTCGTCGAGCTTCACGGCCGAGTTATACAGATTATCTAGCTCGCGGTAATTGCGAAAGAGCAGTCTCTCTCGAAATCTTCGAAACTTGTTCAACGCTATCAATCCATCAAATCTGGAACGTTCTTCTTCGCCTGGAGCGACGACAAACAGTTTCACGGAATAACGCTCCGGTAGTTCGACTAGCCTATCCATGCCGCTACGTACCCCGGTCGTGTGCTCGACCTCAAAGGCATATACGGGATAGACGCCATCATTATCCTCACTCAGCCAGATTGCATCGATCTGTCGAACACGAGCTAGGCTATTTTTTCCGCAAAACTCGGAACAATCAGTAATCGAAGAAAAATCCGATAGCGGCTTACCCTGGAACGACCTGGAAGTCCGGTCATTTGCCGGCGCAAATGTTTCATAGCCATACAGCTTTCCCAAGGTAAGCAACATTCCCTGCGCCGCACCGTGATCCACAACGTCTGTGGCGCGTAAGGTCTCCGGTTCGGGTGCGATTGCTGGCTGCTCAACGAGCCGATATCGGCCACTTCGAGCAGGAGGCAACGGTTCGAAAATCGCGTACTGCCTAACTACACGTCGAATGGTTTCCTTCCAAGTTGGATTCGTCCGGGTCTTGGGATTAGATCTTACGAGCTTGTTTATGTCGTCGAGATGGCCTTCACCACCCAGCTCCAAGAGAGCGTCCTTGACGACATCTTTCCAAGTAATTTCCTGAGGCGACGCGCTGCTCACGTTCGGCATGATAGCCAAAACCTTGAATCAAGAGAAGCGGGGTGTAGTACCCGGACACAGCGCGGCGTGCCCCAGCCTTCGGTTCAAAGGCTGAGGGTTTAAACGTTGCTCCGCCGAAGTCATTCAAATTCCTCCGGCCATTCCCGAGCGGCGTGAAGAACGGCAAGAATACGCACTTCCATCTTTTCTATCCGGTACGCGACCAAGAAGGGCGTTCCTGGGATGACCAGCTCGCGAGTCCCCGTCACACGTCCGTTGCGTCCCGCGAATGGGTGGCGCGCGAGTATGTCCACGGAATCCCAGATATGGTTTGCAACTTCGGTAGCCGCGGCCTCGTCATCAGCCGCGATGTATTCGTGCGCGGACGCCAGTTGTTGCGTGGCAGGTGTGCTCCACCAGATGAGCATTTGCTCGGGGCTACTTGGAGCGGCTCATCTTGCCGATCATTTTCTTCACGTCCGCGTGCGAGACCAGCTTTCCTTCCTTCGCCGCGCGCAGCCCCTTCTGGATTAGCTTGATGTGATGTTCATTGAGCCGCAGATAATTTTCCACCGCCTCGTTCAGCACGTGGCTGCGGTCGCGGTCCATGCTCTCGGCTAGCTCATCGAGCGACTCCACCTTATCCGCCGGAATCCGGAAACTGATTGTCTTTACTGAGCTCATAATTCGCCCCTCGTGATACGCCATAATACACTGTATCACAGTGTATTACAATGATCGCACGCTGGCTGCCTGAGTCCGGCTTTAAGGCTGCGGGTCTTGTCTCTTGCTACATCGTTCGCGGAACTTCGCTCATCAACTGGTGAGTGTTACCTTCGCTATCCTTGAATGCTGTCATCCACAAATCGTGCGTCGGCATCGGCGCAATCAGCCGCGGAGGGGCGACGATGTCCACGCCTCGCTCCACAAGCCGCTGGTATCCGGCCTGGATATCAGGCACGCGGAAATAGAAGATCGAGCTCGGATGATCGTATTCCGGTGACGATGCCGTGCCCAGCATCAGTCGCACTCCGCCGCAATCGAAAAACGCCATGCTGGGCACCGTAAACAGCAGCGGCAAGCCCAACACGTCGCGGTAAAACGCCGTCGCCCGCTCCACGTCCTTCACGATAATCGAAATCTGCCCGATGTTTTGAATCCCCAGACTCGCAGTCGCAGCGCTCATTTCTCTTTACCTCCGCGGGAAGATTAGTTAGCATAGCTAACTATCTTCCATGCCCCCTGTCAAGCACAAAAAGGCCAAGCACAAAAAAGCGCCCTCTCAAAAATCTCCTCCCATTGCCGCGACCGCCACTCCGCCAATCGCCGCCCCAGCTGATGCCTCGCCTTCTGGCGAAGCCGGCGCGCTTGTTCCGGCAGCGTCGGCTCCGGCTGCGGCCTTGACCCCGACAGAAATCGCCGATCAACTCCACTCTGCCGCCATTCACCTGCTGCGCCGGCTGCGCGCCCGCGACCGGGAAAGCGGCATCGGCCCTTCCCAGCTCTCCGCGCTTTCCGTCCTCGTCTTCGGCGGACCACGGTCGCTTGGCGAACTCGCTGACGCGGAACAGGTTCGCCCGCCCACGATGAGCCGCATCGTCGCCGGACTCCAACGCTCCGGCCTGGTGCGCCGCCACGCCACCGAAGACGGCCGCCGCGTCCGTCTGGAAGCCACGGCCAAAGGGGTCAGCCTGATGTGGGAGAGCCGCCAGCGCCGTGTCGAGTCGCTCGCCAATGCCGTGGGCGCGCTGCCCGAAAACGAAAGGCAGCAGATTCGCGAAGCTCTCCACTTGCTCCAACAAGTGATTCGAGATCTCTAGCTTCTTACCGCCGGCAAATCTCTGCTTTTCAGCAGGCCAGGGAGCCAAGCCGGTTGGAAAGTCGAGGAATTCGGAAAGATCGCAGTCAGGAAGATTGCGAATAGGAGGGCGACAACTTCGTGTACTCGACGCCATAGCGAAACACTAGGCCGCCAGAGAGTGTTTCGACCCGCTTGATTCGAGCAGGGACAAAAAGAGCGGTTTCGCCTGGCGAAAAAGGCGCAGCAATTTCAATCAGAGAATCCAATGGGTATTGCTGCAAGCTGTGGAAACACACGCCGCCTTTCGAGACGTTTTCACATTCGACGACTTCGTCCGCGTGTGCCGGGTGGCGCACGCACGCGCTGAAACTCACGCGAATGCGAACGTTGCGCCGCTTGTTCACGGGCCGCCCGTTGCGGTCCAGCTCTCGCGCGGGAGTGTCTTGGAGGTTGGCCACGGGATGCGCGCCTCTTGTGGCAGGAGAGGCAGCGGCAGACTCAGGCGCCTGCAGCAGAGCAGTGGCGCTGGCCACTGCGGGCGAAGTTTGAATATCGGACAGTGAAGCGAGTTCCGAAGTGGTTGATGCAGCGGAATACGATGACGGCGACGCAGCGGAGGCGCGTGTATATGACTCGTCAAGCACCGGTTCGAGCGACTCCACGAGCGAGGGGGCTGGCGCGTCTAAAGCGGACTTCGACGTCTTCCGTACGGGTATGAGCGGAAGCGGGTTGAGACCTGGTTTGGCTGGGCTCACGGGCGCCGCGGGAATGGCTTCGCCTTCTGCTTTTTTCCAGGGCGTTGACGTGCCGCACTCTGCGCAATAACGCAGTATGTTTCCGTTGACGGCGTAGACATCCTCTTCGATGTTGCCTTGTTGAATCTCTACACGCGCTTGGCACATGCTGCATTCGAGGGCAATCCGCTGGTTGGCTGATTCAAACGGATCGGGTGGAGGAAACTCCATGGGCCAGAAGTCGGGATCAGGGTCCACGAAGGTGACACCGTAAACGTAGCGGCCGGGTTCGCCTCCAATCTGGCCAACGAGGCGGATTTCGGCTTCTTTGGCTGAACTGGGAAGCCGGAGAGTTAGGCGTTCGTCTGGCGAAAATCGATAGCGTGTGACTACCCCGGCGCCGTGACGGCTGAGGACGACAGTAATCGTTTCTTCGGAAAACACTTTTCCGGTGGCGTCGGTTCCGAGCAGGACGATAGACAGCTCTTTTGCAATGCGTCCGCTGCGGCGTTTTCGTTGCATAGGTCAATGGGCAGCGCCCTCGTCCTGGAGAGAGTTCCAGTAAGTTTGTCGGCAGCTCTCGCTGGAGTTTGGTGGCCCTCCCTGGTTCTTATCAGGCTGCTCCTATTCCTTCGACTGATCATCTTTGCAGCCTTCTATGCAAGGGAGAAGCAGCGAATGGCTCGGAATAGGTACGTAGGTACTAAAAGGAGCCTCGCGAGGACAGCGGGAAGTACTGTGAAGATTGAACCGGTCGGGCTATCGACCTCCGTGAGAGTGGAGCGCAGAATCGTAACTGTAATCGGGAGTTAGTTTCGACTTCCGGAGCAGAAAGGTTTGGGCCTGATTGCTCCTGTATAACGTTCTGCTGCTCGCGAGCGCAGCCGAACGATCGGAAGAGCTTAACTGGCTTCAGGTTGCAAGACCCTCCATCCCCCACGCCCGAGCGGCCGGTCCCCCCACCGGCCGCTCATTTTTTGTGGCAGAGATTTCTGTGGGGCTCGAACTACAAGTCAAAAGTTCAAAGTTTAAAGTTGAAGTAAGACAGGGCCCCCTCCCAGGCTCTGCGCTCAAGAATCCGGCTGAGCGCTGGCGAACATTGCTTGTGGACGGGAGTTGGATATACGTTAGCGGTTTGTCCTGGAATCCAAAACGGAAATTCCGAGTAGACTCTCTTACTGCGACTGAAACAAGTCTTGGCCTAGTCAGATCAAACCTATCTTGTGTTTTGAAGGGGAGAGCCATGAGCACCAGCGTGATGAAAGCGTTGCGCTTTGCTGAATTTGGACCGCCGTCGGTGTTGCGAATCGAAGAACTCGCGATTCCGGAGCCAGGCGAGGGAGAAGCCCTTGTTCGCGTGAAGGCGGCAGGGATCAATCCCAGCGACATCGGGGACGTCGCGGGGCGTTTCAAGAAGACCACTCTGCCGCGAACCCCCGGGAGAGACTTTGCGGGCGTTGTCGTAAAAGGGAAGCAGCACGAAGGCGAAGAGGTCTGGGGCAGCGCTCCGAAGCTCGGTATCGTCCGTGACGGATCTCACGCGGAATACGTTGTTGTGCCGGTGGAAACGCTTGCGCTCAAACCAAAGTCGCTGAGCATGGGGCAAGCAGGGGCGATCGGGATTCCGTACATCACCGCGTGGGCATCCGTGGTGGATGCCGCTCAAATTCAACCTGGCGAAACGATTCTCATTGTTGGCGCCGCCGGGGCGGTGGGACAAGCTGCTACACAAATCGCGAATTGGAAGCAGGCGCGCGTTATTGGCGGGGACACTAAATCCGATCCGATTCCCGGCACCGCGTCGGTGGTCAACACCAAGACCGAAGATCTCCGCGAGAGGGTTATGGAACTGACGGCCGGAAAAGGAGTCGACGCCGTGTTCGACACCGTGGGTGGCGCAATGTTTGAGCCGGCCATGCGATCGCTAGGGTTGAGGGGGCGGCACGTGGTTATTTCAAGCAGGGGAGAGCCGCGTGTCAGTTTCAACCTCGTCGATTTCTATCACAATTTCTCGCGCCTGCTTGGAGTCGACAGTTATGGACTCACGGCGCGACAGGTAGGGGAGATCGCTGCCGAGATCGCTCGCGGTTTTGAAGCGGGGTTTTTGAAGCCACCGCCGATTGAGATCGTTCCGTTTGAGAAAGCCGTGGACGCGTATAGCCGGGTGGCTGGCGGACTGGCAAAAACGAAGCAGGTGCTGAGTTTCGAATAGGGCTCCGCAGATACGAGCTCGGGAAGCCCGGAATCGAGACGCTGCCCCCTCATTCGTGGATAGTCCACCACCTTCCGCTTCAGGCACCGTCGGGGTAACCTCCGCGGTGCAATACCATTGGGAAGTGGGGAAGCGTGGCGGGCTTGCGAACGGATGCGCGCCAGCCGTCGGGATGGGGCTCCAAACCGGAGAGGAGCCGTGACGGTCCGGCAGTGGGATCGCCGACGAGCCGCTCGAGCGCGGAGCGGACACCGCGGATATTATCCTCGCCGAACTGAGCCAGCCAACGCTCTTCGATGCTGGAGAGATGCCGGCGGTAGGCGTCTTGAGCCTCCAGGCCTTTCGGCGTGAGCCTCGCCAGTTTGGTCCGGCGGGCCGTTGTATCTGCTTGGATTTCGACCAGGCCTTTTTTCCGGAGAATCCCCATTGCCATGCTGATGGACTCTTTCGAGACTCCCGCCAGCACCGGAAGGTCGCGAACGCGCTCCCCTTTTTCGTTTAGGACTCTCAGGACGTTAGCGCAGATGGCGAGGGACAGATGCGGCTCGCGTTCAAACTCGATCGCGAAGGCGAGAAGCACTTTCGATAGAAGCGGGGGCAGCGGGAGGCGGGCAATGTCGGCTTCCGTGGGAGCCCAAGCAGAGGGCCGCTCGAGTAATTTGTTGAACAGCGCGTAATGCAGGATCGGCATACAATCCGGTAAGGCGGGGTCCAGCTGGCGGACGATGGCGCGGAGCGATGCACGAAGTTCGTCGATCGCATATTTGCCGAAGCGATCCTCCCATCGCTTCTCGATAACGTCGAAGAGCGGGCGGCATATTTCCTGAGCGGCGCGACCCCCAGGGGTGGCGCGAATGAGCCAGGCGGAGCGGGGGGGCTTTGGCCGACGGTCGGTTGGATCCGGTTCGATAACGATGTATCCCCAGCGGTGCATGCCGTGCAAGTTGGTATGGGTGCGGGCGAGATTTTCCAGCTCGCGAGCGGTAAGTCCCTTTTCGCCCAGAAATTTCAGGCAGTTCATCCACATCACCATGGACGTCAGCCAGGGGCCGAGCGGAGAGACCTTCGATCCGTATCTTGTCGTTCGATGCTGCATGAGCCGCTCGCCTTCGTTGTCGAACTCGATGGTGAAGGCCACGAGAGCTTGAGAAAGGAGAGTTGGCAGGGGCAAGCGGACCGCGGTAGATGTGCTAGAAGGGCACACACCCACAAGAAACCACAAAGACCACACCGTTTTCAAGATGATGGGCGTGAATCGAAGTTGAAGGTTAGAAGTTGAAGGCTGAAGCAAGAACTTCTTGCCGGGTGTGCGGGCAAGAAGGTAATTTGACCGAAGTGCGGCAGGCGGCCGAGAACCCAAAAAAAAGAGGGGCCTAACGGAAAGGCCCCGGAACTGAACCACTTCGATGACACACTCGCGGGAAGCGAACCTCCCGCACCGGCCAACCACCACCAAGAACAATGGGCCGTAATGAAAAAGGGGGCTGGTGCAAGCCCCCTTTTTTAAGCTGACCCCCCAAAAAACCGGAACCGAGTCGAGGTTCGGATCCGGCCACCCCGGGAAGCCAATCTTGTAAGTTGCTCTAGAAGAGAGCAATAGTTGTGCCAGCATGGGGCCGAGTTGCCGTTTCGCTAGAGATGTATGATTCGAAAGAATTTACAGGAGATTCAAACTCGTAAAGAAGTCGAACGGCTCAAACTATCTACAAAATCTCACAGAAAACGGGCAATCACCTACATTCTTTAGGAGTATTGCATCGAAGAAAACGACAGTGACAGCCAGGGCGAAGCGCGGGTCGGAAGTCATCGTACGAGATATTTTTGAGGTAGATGTAATCATCCGGGAAGAGCGAAAGAAAGACGCGGCTTGCGTTGGTTGGGAAATTCGAGTGAGAGTCGTTAACGTTAACGCGAACGAGTGCATTTTTGCGTCGACCGGTTGAGCTGGCAGACGTAACGGGAAAAGTGAATAAGGACGACAGTTGTAAGTGTGTAAGTGCGTTTGCTAGGCCGCCACGCGACTTACCAGTTTCCGCGCTGCAAGACCAAACATCAGCCGCGAAATTCCGGTCATTAGCAGGTTTACGCCTACGAGTATTCCGATTGCCCACACCGAACTCGACGGCCAGTGGAACCAGATTAGCCCTCCAAGCAGCAACGTGATCAGCGCATTCACTAGTAGCCAGCCCGAGCCGCCTTCGCCGCGCGTCCGGAAATACAAGATGATTTCGACCACCGCTTCCATCAGGATGATCACTGCCAAGAGCAGCGTCAGCGTTCCCAAACCCAGCAACGGGTGCGTCAAAAAGTAGAATCCACCCACGATATACACAATTCCGATCAGCACCTGCCAGATTACCCGCCCTGCTCCGCCTCCGCCGAATGCCGCGACCAAATGCGCTCCGCCGCCAAATATCAGCAGCCATCCCACCAGAATCGTTACCGCCAAGCCCGCAACCCCCGGCTCAATAATCGCCATCATCCCCAGAAGGATGAACACCACTGCCATACCAATAAACCAGCCACTCGCTTTCTTGATGATCGTACCCGCTCCACGCAATCCCTCGGTTGGATTCGCTGACGCCATCAGACACCTCCACTCGCGATTATCTATCGGAATCTGCCGCCCACCAGACGGAGCACTACAGGACCTCGTACGGAAACGCGCTCATTCTACTCCCAAAATTCCCCGGCCCAACGGTCACTTTGCTAGCTGATGTGCGGTTCAACGTGACAAGCTAATATCCCGACCAGATGGGGTGGAACTGTCAGAACTACCAGATTCGTATGGAAGACATATGTCCTTGGCAGATGGACATTTAGATGTTCAAGCTACTCCCTGCCTGACCGATAGCGGATGACTTGGACTGGACGATTAGCGCAGTTATTGGAGACGTTGGACCCTCCAGTCGGTCAGCGCTTCTTGACCTGGATCGTAAACGAAATAGTGGCTGGATGAACGTTGTGCTCAGTCTCTCATGAGCGTACTGATCGAAGACTAATGCAGCAACGGAAAGCCCGCTAGATTGCGGCGGTGGCGTGGCGCCAGCGGCGCCAGACTAGCCACGATGGAACAGAAAGCAAGAAAAGCCAGAAACAGAGGACTGGGCCATATTCGGCGAAGAATAGGACGATGGAGAGAAGCGTGTCGGCGACGTTGCGGTAGCCGTTGACGGCGGCGTTGTGGATTAGCGTGGAAATGGCGGGGGCTGGGGAATCGAGCTTGGCTTTGTATTCTTCGGAGAGTTTCAGGTCGATGGTGGCGAAATCAACGCGGTGCTCGAGATTTTTTTGCTCGGCTTCCATTTGCTCGATTTCGCCGCGGACGCGGGCGATTTCCTGTTCGACGCTGAGGACGTCGCTGATTTTTCCGGTGCGTTCGGTGAGGATGGCCTGAAGGCGTTGCTCGGTTTCGCGGGAATTTTTCAGGCGCGCGACTAGATCGGCGTGTTGTTGCGTGACCTCCTCGCCGTTTTGGTTTTCAAGTTCGACGCGGCCGAGAGATTTAAGTTCGGCGACGGCGGCGGCAAACTGAGGTGCGGGAATGCGCAGAGAAGCTTGGAGGGAGCGGGCGGCACCTTGCGGCGTGGCGACGTTCAAGTCGGCGGCATAACCGTTGTGGCGTGCGAGTATCGTTTCGAGCGAGGAGCGCGCGGAGTCGAAATCCCTCGCGATGATGGAGAGCGAAACGGTGCGAGCGATCATGGGCGAAGAGAAATTCGTCCCTATCTGCTGGGTGTTAGAAAGCCAGGACTTATAACCGGCGCCAGATTGCGGACCGGCCGATTGTGAGTTGGCAGAAGGCTTAGGCGGAGGCAGTGTCGAACCTGCTATAGGATCGCGAAGCTCCGGATTTTGAAATTTCGAAACTTCCTCGCTCAAGTGAGATTCTACAGCTTCCTGCTCGGCCACGTGCTTCGTCACAGCTTGTCTCGCCTCACGGACGGTCATGTTGTATCGCCCTCCCATCGAACCAATGATTATGACCAGCAGAAGTATCGAAACAACGGATGCCGTAACCAATCTCCAGCGCTGGCTTGGAAAGACCTGGAATTTGAGGCTGCGGGAGCTCAACGGTGCTTTTGCGGCGGCGAAAAGACGTTCTACGAATCTCGCGTTAACCGGCGCGGCGGCAACGGTCCAGTTGGAGAGGGATTGCGAAGTGTTGCGAAGAGAGGTAACTAGTTCCTGGCAGGCGACGCAGGACTCGAGGTGAGTGGAGACGGATTGGACGCGGTCGGCAGGTAGTTCGCCATCGAGGTGAGCCATAATTTCTTCTGGGTCGATGAGGTGTGGAGTGGTGCTCATAGACGGATGCCTTTCTGTGGAATTGCTTCCGCGGCCGTTGGTGAAGCGGCCGGATCGGCTGACTGAACGGCATCGCTTGTTGCGGACGAGACGGACGGCTCAAGCAAATTGCGGAGGGCGGTGCGGGCGCGGAAGAGGCGGGAGCGGACGGTGTTGAGGGGGAGCTGGAGGAGATCGGCGATTTCGGCGTAGCTGAGTTGCTCGAATTCGCGGAGGAGGAGGATTTCGCGGTCGATGGGGTCGAGCTTTTCGAGGGCGCGGCGGACCCAGAGGCCGGATTCGGTGGCGTCCTGCTTGGCGGGATCGGGGATGGTGCTGGGATGGCTGAAAAACATAGCGCGGAAGGCGGCTTTGCGGCGGTGGGCGCGAAGGATTTTGAAGGCGATGGCGTAGAGGTAGGTGCGGAAGAGGGCGCGGGGTTCGTAGCGGGAGGCGGCGCGCAGGAGGACGAGGAAGGTTTCCTGCGAGAGTTCTTCGGCGTGATGGGGGTCAGCGGTGCGGCGGCGGAAAAAGCCGTAGATGGGTTGTTTGTAGCGCAGGAAGAGTTCGTTGAAGGATTCGGCGGAGCCCTTGGAGAAGGCGAGCATAAGATGCTCGTCGCTGGCGGGGCTGGCTGCGAAGGCGGGAGTGGGCGGGGCGTCGTTCATGGGGGTGCGCGGGAGAGCCTCCGAGTTTAGAACGAGAGCTGGGAGTGCGTCCTGCATGAAGGGCGGCTTGAGCCTCCACTAACGGTAATGTCGCGAGGAGGGGAAAAGTTCCCTGGGAGAGAGACAAAAGTCAACGCGGAGAAACGGAGGGGTCCAAGCCTACTTGTGGAGTTGAAAGACGACGTCCACCGTCGTATCAACTTCTGCAGGCTGGCCCTTGAATTGTGTGGGCTCGTATTGCCACTGGCGGACGGCGTCGAGGGCCGCCTGTACAAGCAGGGGATGGCCGGACATGACCTCGAGCTGCCTAACGTTGCCGTCGACACCAACAATGAGATGAAGCCTGACGGTTCCTTCGATACCGTTTTTGCGAGCATCGGCTGGGTAGACGGGAGCAATTTTTTTTCGAAGCTTATTCCGCATGGCGGTTCCGCCTAGGCGGAGACGGGGCACCGCTTGGTCATCTGCTGGGCGGGCAATGGCAATACGGACGGAGACGGTGGAAACGCCGACGAATATTAGGGAGAAAATTGTGATGAGCAGTCGGCGTTTCATTGCTGGCTCCTGCAGGTTTTAGGAAAGGTGAAGTGTATTGGAAACTACCGCTGAAATCCAGGGTCGGGAATCCCGGAGCTGAAGAAATCTGGTTAGCAAGGGACCCTGAAAAAATGTCTTTACATATTCCTATATAGGAATGTATTGTACGGTCATGGCACGGGCGGCAACCACTTCTGACGCTTTTAATGCTGTGGCGGAGCCACGACGGAGAGAGATACTCAACTACCTGGCATTGCAGGAGCGGCCGGTGGGGGAGATTGTGGATGCTTTGGAGATGGAGCAGCCTTCCGTTTCGAAGCATTTGCGCGTCTTAAGGGATGTTGGGCTGGTGCATGCGCGTAGGGACGGGCGGCAGATGTTTTATAAGACGAATGCAGAGGCGATCCGGCCTTTGCATGAATGGGCGGAAACGTTTAAGCGGTATTGGCAGCACCAGTTGCTTCGGGTGAAGGAACGAGCCGAGGCGAAGAGCGACGCGGTGAAAAAGGATTGACGCGATTTCGGAGCGGCAAAATTACCTTTTGAGGAGGAACGATGAGTTCGATGGCGGCGGCAGTGGTGGCACTCGATAGTTTGACGTTGAACATTGTGCAGGAAATTCATGTGAAGGCTTCGCTGGAGGTGACGTTTGAAACGTTGCTGGAGCAGCTAGGGCCGCGGAATGAAGTGATGAACGGGACGGCGATGCCAATGAAGCTGGAGGCGTGGCCGGGCGGGAGGTGGTTCCGGGATTTGGGCGATGGGAACGGGCATTTCTGGGGGCACGTGCAGGCGATCAAACGGCCGACGCTGCTGGAGTTTACCGGACCGATGTTCATGTCGTATCCGGTTGCGTCGAATGTGCAGTACCGGTTGAGCGAGACGGATGGCGGGACTTTGATCAAGTTTCATCACACAGCGCTGGGACTGATTCTGGACGAGCATCGGAAAGGCGTGACGGGCGGATGGGGAACGATTCACGAGCGAGTGCGGAAGGCGGCAGAGGCGCATACATCGTTCGCAGCGGGCGATGGGAAGAGACAGTAACGCGCAGGGATCGCGTTTCAGGTTCGCTTCCAGCTAATTGGGGATTGCTTTCGGAATGAAAGGAGAATCCACATGTCGATTGCAGAAGGAATGCTCGCGGAGTTTGAAACACAGGCGCCCGTCACACGGAGGTTTCTGGAGCGGCTGCCGGAAGACAAATTGACGTGGAAGCCGCACGAGAAATCCATGTCCGCGGGACAGCTCGCTTACCATCTCGCCTCCGTGCCGGGCGGAATCGTTCGCTTCGTGCAAAACAATCCGGCGCAAGCTCCGGAGTCTTTTAATTTTCCGCAGCCCACGAGCCGCCAGGAGATCCTTATGGCGCTGGAGGAAAGCATCGCGACGGTGCGGAGCGAATTGCCGAAGTTCGATGACGCGGCGATGAAAGAGAGCTGGCGCATGGTTTCTGGTGGACAGGAACTCTTTGCGCAGCCTCGAGGGGAGTTCTTGCGGGACGTGATGCTGAGCCACTGGTACCAACACCGCGGCCAATTCAGCGTGTACCTGCGAATGCTCGACGTGGCGGTGCCGGCGAGCTGGGGACCGAGTGCGGACGAGCCTCCGCCTTTCGTGCAAAAGGCTCAATCGGCCTAGCCGTTTGGCGTTCAGGAGAAACCTATGTGTCCTGCATGCATGGCGACAACGGCGATGCTGATCGCATCGGCAGTTTCAACCGGGGGTGTGGTGGCGGTGTTGGCAAACAAACTTCACTGGAAAACAATCGCGACGAAAATGTTTCGAAAATAAGAAAAGGAGACGACATGGGAGCGACACACGAGCAAGTGAAACTGATGCTGCATTTGTATGAGTTGAGGAGAGAAGCGAAGCTGCGGGAAGCGCGGGAGTGGGTGTCGGTAAATTTCCACCCGAAGAGTCCCGAGGACGCAATGCGGCTGACGCCGCCAGGAAGCAAGGAAAACGCCTACATGCGGATGGTGATGGGCTACTGGGAGATGGTGGCGAGCATCGCCAACCGCGGGCTGGTGGATGAAGAATTGTTTTTTGAAAATTCGGGCGAGCAATGGGGAGTGTGGGAAGCGGTGAAGGACCTGGTGCCGACGTGGAGGAAGATGTTTGCGAATCCACAGTTCCTGGGGAATCTGGAGGAGCATTGCAAGCGGCTGGACGCGTGGAGAGAGAAGCGCAATCCGGGATCGGTCGAGGTATTGCGGAAGGTGTACGGACAAATGAACGAAGCGGTACAGGATAACAAATCGCGCGCGGCGAGCAACTAACGGCGGAGTTCGATGGATTGGCGTGCGGGAGCTTGCGACCTACGAGCCGCGGGCTCCTGCACTTTCCGGGCAGTCGCGAAAAACTTTGTAAGGAGAAGAAATCATGAGTGAGAACACCATAGAAAATCCAAAAATAGTGAAACGAGACGAATGGATCGCGGCACGGAAGGAACTGCTGGTGAAAGAGAAAGCTTTGACGCGGCAGAGGGACGAGCTGGCGCAGGAACGGCTGCAGTTCCCGTGGCTGAAGGTCGAGAAGAATTATGTGTTCGACACGCCCGTCGGTAAGAAGCCGCTGGTGGATCTCTTCGGCGGGAAAAACCAGCTGGCGATCTACCACTTCATGCTGGGAGTGGATTGGGAGGCGGGGTGCCCGAGCTGCTCGCTGATTACGGACCAGATGGATCCGATGGCGATCCACCTAGCGCAGCGAGACGTGCGGCTGATGCTGGTGTCGCACGCGCCGCTCGCGAAGATCGAGGAGTTCAAGAAGCGGATGGGATGGAAACTGCCGTGGGCTTCGTCGTTTGGAAGCGACTTCAATTTTGACTACGAAGTATCGGTAAAGAAGGAAGACACGGGGAAAGAGAGCACTTACAACTACGCATTGACGAAGTTTCCGAGCGAGGAACGGCCGGGCATGAGCATGTTCTACAAGAATGCGAACGGCGAAATCTTCCACACCTTCTCCATCTACGGGCGCGGATTGGAGGACTTCATGGGGATCTACGCCATTCTGGACCACGTGCCGAAAGGGCGGGACGAGGGTACGAAGGGAATGTCGTGGGTGCGGCACCACGACCGGTATCCCGAGAGCAACATGGTTGAGGTGAAGAGCGCGAAGGGCTAAGCGGCTTCTGTATCCAAAGGGTCTGCATTCAAGTTGGTGCCCAAAGGGCTGCCGAATGATCTGGCGGTCGTTTGGGCACCGTCTTTTTTTAGGCGCCGATGGACGAACGAAGGGCGCTCGCGAGGGACTGGGAGAAGCGCTGGACGTCGGCGTCGTGTTCGGCTTCGACCATAACGCGGGCGAGTTGCTCGGTGCCGGAATAGCGGAGAACGACGCGGCCGTTTTCGCCGAGGGCGGATTGGGCTTCGGCGAGGGCGCGGGAAACCTCCGGGAGCGTTTCGAGCGGAGGC
Source organism: Candidatus Acidiferrum sp. (assembly GCA_035272765.1). GTDB lineage: Bacteria > Acidobacteriota > Terriglobia > Acidiferrales > UBA7541 > Acidiferrum. The sequence continues at coordinate 69,084 of DATEQG010000071.1, read as the reverse complement.
TTGGATTTTACTTTGACGTTGACGATGATTTGCGGGTAGTCCTTGAGGCCTTCGACGAGCGATTCGATTTTGCCGTTCATGGAAACGAGCGAGGCGATTTTTAGGGCGGTAAGTAGGCCGTCGCCGGCAGGGCTATCTTCGAGAAAAATGACGTGGCCGGATTGTTCGCCGCCGATGACGTTGCCGCTGCGCAGCATTTCTTCGAGGACATAGCGATCGCCGACAGAAGCGCGAGCGAGCGTGATGCCTTCGCCAGCGAGCACCCGCTCGAGGCCGAGATTGGACATGGACGTGGCGACGACGCGGTCGCCTTTGAGCTTGTTTTGGGATTTGAGGTGACGCGCGACGGCGAGGAGAACGCCATCGCCGTTGACGATTTTTCCGGTTTCGCAGACGAAGAGGGCGCGATCGGCATCGCCGTCAAAGGCCACGCCGAGTTGAGCGCGCTCGGAGAGCATGCGTTTTTGCAGGCCATCGAGATGTAGCGAGCCGCAGCCGGCGTTGATGTTGCGTCCATCGGGGAAAACACCCATCGAGACGACTTTTGCGCCGAGAGAGTGGAAGAGTTCGGGGCCAAGCTTGTAGGCGGCACCGTTGGCGCAATCCAGAAGGATGCGGAAACCGGAGAGCTTGGCGCCCGGAAGGACGCGGCTGCGAAGAAAGTCGAGATATTCGGCGTCGAGAGAAGCGTCGGCGACAAGGTGAGGCGGATTTTTCGGAGGAGGATCGGAGCGATGCTTGAAGATGTCGGCTTCGAGGGTTTCTTCGACGGAGTCCGGGAACTTCATCCCTGCGTGGGAGAAGAGTTTTACGCCATTGTCCTGGTAAGGATTGTGCGAGGCGGAGATAACCACGCCAGCTTGAAAATCATTTTGGCGGACGAGGCAGGCTACGCCGGGCGTGGTAATGACGCCGGCAAAGGCTACCGAGGCGCCAGCTTGCGCGAGGCCTGCGGCGAGAAGTGCGGCGATGTGGGGGCCGGATTCACGAGTGTCCATACCGATGAGAACGTGAGCAGCGGAGTGCTCGCGGAGCAGATAGGCGGCGAGAGCGCGGCCGGTGGCGAAGAGGGTGGGGTCGTCGAGAGGCGGTGTGCCGGGAACGCCACGAATGCCATCGGTTCCGAAAAGTTCTTTGGGCATGAGAGATTAGCGGCCGATTCCTGCAGGGACGACCATACGAAAGTTTAGCACACGCTTAAAAAGGCGCCGGGCGAGAGGATTGCGGGAGTTCGCTTGGGTAAACAGAGAGCGAGAGGATTCCGCGGCGCCCTGGCTTGCGCGCTCCCGGAGGAAGATTCGAGATACGAAACGCAAGCGAGTGATATGGTCACGAGTTTGCACGAGTATGCTAACGTGAGGGGAACGGAGTGCCTCGTGCCTGAGATAGAGACGCAACCATCCACGGTTCGAATCGCAGGATCCACGTTTAGTTTGCGTGTGCTTGCCGCGGCGATCATCCTGCTGTTTTTTTACTACGCAGCGGGAGTAGTGATTACGGTATTGCTGTCGATCTTGCTGGCCTATTTTCTGGATCCCGCGGTCGAGTTGCTGGAGAGAATGCATTTGCCGCGCACGGTGGGCGCGATGGTGATGGTGCTGTTGTTGATCGCGGTCTTGGTGGCCGTCGGCTACGCTTTGGGAACACGAACGGAAGATTTTGCGGCAAACTGGCCGAAATACAGCGGGCTCCTGAGACAAGCAGCGGGAGAAGTGGAAGGCAGAATCAGCGGACTGGAAAAACAGGTTACGCCGATAGAACCGGGAACAAGCGGGCAACAACCGGGGGGCGAGCACCCGGAGGCGGTTGCCGTACGCTCGATGTTGTTCCGCGGGATTGGATCTCTCTATGCGCTGTTTCTGGAAATCACGTTTGTGCCGTTCCTAGTGTTCTTTATGCTGGCGGGGAAACGCGAAGTGTGGCACGGAACGCTGCAACTGTTTCCAGCGTCGAAACGGACGCAGGTGAAGGAAACGCTGGAGGATTTGCGGGAAGTGCTGCGGGACTACCTGGCGGGAATGACGCTGTTGACGTTGATGGTAATTGCGGCGAGCAGCGCGTTTTTTTGGTTTCTGGGGCTGGACTTTCCGGTGCTCACGGGAATTGCGTCGGGTTTGTTGAATATGGTGCCGTACATCGGGGCGGTGCTGGCATGGCTGCCTGCGTTCATCATTGCGCTGGCCAAATGGAGAACCTTTGGGCAGTTCGCGCTGATTGCCGGGGGATTGATGACGATTCACGTGCTGGCGCTGAATTTAGTGGCGCCGCAACTCGTGGGGAAGCGCGTACGCCTGAATGCCGTGGCGATTACGATTTCGCTGCTTTTTTGGGGCTGGGTATGGGGCGGGATGGGATTGATCCTAGCGATTCCCATTACAGCCGCGTTGCGTGTGATTTGCGATCACACGGAGTCCTGGCGGCCGATCGGGCGCTGGCTGAGCGCGTGAAGAAGTGAGTAGTGAGCAGTGGATGATTCCTACGCTTGAGCTTGGCGCTTTCTTCTTCAGGAAACCTTCTTTAAACTGATTTTCTCTTGAGAATGAGAAAAGATCTTGAGAATCGATACTGTCCGTGGAAAATTTGCGCAGCAAGAACGGGAACATGTCATGAAACGGTTTGTGATCAATTTGTGTTCAGTATGCGCACTCCTTTTGCTTTTCTGGCCGCCAGCAGCACACGCGTGGGGATGCAAGGGGCACCAGACTGTGGCGTTGATCGCGGAGAAGCATCTGACGCCGGAGACGCGGCAATGGGTACTGAAGCTGCTGAGCGAGAATCCGATCGATCCGAAATTGAGCCGCTATTGCGGAGGAGCAATGCGCGACGCAATGGCGGACGCGGCGACATGGGCAGACGACGTGCGCGGAGAACGTAAGAACGGACCGTGGCACTACATTGATATACCGCGCAGCTCGCAGCGCGGACCGCTTGAGCCATTTTGCGGACAGGAAGGATGCGTGACGAAGGCGATTAGCGAGCAGCTCGCCATTCTGAAAGATAAGAATGCCGATGCGGCAAAGCGCGCAGACGCATTGCGCTATGTGATCCATTTCGTGGGAGATTTGCACCAGCCTCTGCATACGATTACGAACGCCGATGAAGGCGGAAATTGCATGCCGGTAAAATACTTCCGGCGCAGCCCGCATGAACACAATCATTCCTTTTCACCAAACCTCCACAGCATTTGGGATACCGCGATTCTCGAACGCGATGCGGAAGGAGCGGATGCAGCCGAATATGCCGACACGCTCGAGGCTCAATTTGTGGCGGACATCGAAGGCTGGCAGAAGGCTGGGATTCACGTCGATGAATGGGTGTGGGAAGGCTACGATTTTGCGGAAAGCGTCGTGTATGGTGACCTGACGCCGAAGATCGCCATCGAACCAAATGTGGCCGTGCACAGTTGCTCGGACGACAACAATATTGGTGAACGCCTGCTGCGCCAAAACATTGTGGCCGGCGAAGCCTATCAGGAGAAAGCAGCCCCCGTGGTCGAAAAGCGCATTGCGGAGGGCGGCGTGCGGCTGGCGCTGATCCTCAACGATGCGGCGAAGGCGAATCCGTAAGCAAGTTAGAAGAAGACCGCGGCTAAGAAACAGCATCGAGATTGCCTCCGATCCTCGCCATTTAAGAAGTGTGCAGTTCGATACACCGCCTTGCTGGGAGCTTGCGCCTCAAATGCTTAGTGATAAGCTTGGAGACGCGGTGGATGTAACGTTTGTTGGTTGAATAAAAGACTCGCAGGCCCCTCCTCTCGCCTGCGGGAAACCCGGCCTTACGACTCGAACGCCCTCTCCGTTCTGAAAGTACATCAGGTTCTCATGCTGCCTAGCCCGTGTTGCGAGCAAGTGCTTGCGGCCATTCTGGAATCAGCCGAAGAAGCAATCATCGGCATAGCGCTCGATGGGTCGATTGAATTGTGGAGCTGCGGAGCGGAACGTTTGTACGGATACACGGCGGCCGAGGTTACTGGCGTTGCGCTGATCTCGCTGCTGCCCATTTACGAAGGGCCGCCATTGCCAACAGTTCTGGAAGCAGCAGGGGACGGGAAGATAGTGGATTGCGGGACGGTCGAGCGGCTGCACAAGCTGGGTTGGAAGTTGAGCGTAGAGGTGAGACGGCAGGCCTTGTGGGATGAGCGGGGAAGAATAACCGGCATCCTGGAGATTGGGCGAGCGACGCGTCAGAAAACAGAAGACACACCGTCGGAGACACAGCTGCGGCTGCTGGTGGAGCAGATGCCGGTGCTGCTGTGGACGACAGATGAGAGTTTGCGGATCACTTCGAACTGGGGTTCGGGTTTGCAGCACTCCGATGTACACGCCGGGGACCTCGTAGGGCGGACGGTGTCGGAGTATCTGAAATGCACTGACGCGAATGCAGCGCCAATGACGCACCACTATGCGGCCTTACGAGGCGAATCGACGCGCTTCGAGTACAAGCGCCAGGACCGAGTCCTGGAAATTCACCTGGAGCCACTGCGCGCGCCGTCGGGAGAAACCATTGGGTGCATTGGAGTTGGGCTGGATATCACGGTGCGGAAAAAAAGCGAAGAACTGGTCCGCTACCAGGCCACACACGACGCGCTGACAGGACTGGCCAACTACAGAGAATTCATGGACACGCTGGAGCGTGAACTGCGCCGCGCCGAGCGCGGACACCATTCGTTTACGGTGCTGCTCCTGGATCTGGACGACTTGAAACGGATCAACGACCGGCTGGGGCATCTGGCGGGAAACAAGGCGCTGAGGCGGCTGGCAAATGTCATAAAGGAGCAATGCCGCGGGACGGATCTGGCCGCGCGATACGGCGGCGACGAATTCGCGGTGGTGCTGATCGAATCCGACGTAAGCATGGCGCAGCAGGTGGCGCAGCGCATCGAAGCTCATGTGCGGAGAGACAAAGAAGAGCCACCGATCAGCGTGAGCAGTGGCATGGCGATATATCCCGCCGATGGACGAACGGGGCAAGATCTGATCGAGGCCGCAGACCGGCAACTGTATCGGCGTAAGAAGCTGTTACAAAGCCGAAATGCCGCAGTTGGGTAGACTAACTTCTCCAAGAAAAAATGATCAGCGATGGGATGATGCGGAGGCGTGTGCGCGCCATCGTGGTGTGTTCTCTCTAACGCTGAGAAAGAAGCGAAAGGGCTAAACTTGGGACGACTGAAAAACCGCCAAAAGGACCTCGCGAGGGAAGCACGCCGTGAAGACACCCTGGCGCGGAGATAAGGAGCTGCTCGAACGCGAGCACCGGGCATTGCGGGCGGCAATCGAGCGGGTTCTACAGACCCCACGAGGGGGAAAGCTTCCAAGGCATATTTATGGCGTGGCTTTGCACGATGTCTATCACGCGGGGCAAATTCGGCTACTGCGCCGGTTGATGGCTCGCTAAGGCTCGGGGCAAACCGGCCGTGAGCTAAGAATGCTGTCGGCGAATGGCGTTCACCACGCTGGCGGGATCAGCGGAATCCTGAAACAGACGGATGGCGGCGATGCCGGAGGCTCCGGCAGAGAAACATGAAGAAACATTTGCCAGGGTAATTCCTCCGATGGCGAGGACGGGAATGTTTACGGAGCGGCATACCTCGGACAGACGATCGAGCCCTTGGGGTAAACCGTAGGCGCTTTTTGAGGGTGTGGCGAAGACGGGGCCGAAGAAAATGTAGTCGGCGCCGGAGGAGGCCGCGGACTTGGCAGCTTCAAGGGAATGGCAGGAAACGCCGAGGATAAAGTCCCGCGCGAGTGCCTGCGCGGCAGGGGCCGCAAGCAGCAGACGTTTTGCTTCCTCGGCGGGCAAGGAGTTTTCGCCGAGATGGACTCCGCCAGCTTGCTCGGCGAGGGCCACATCGAGGCGGTCGTTTATGATAATTCGCGCCGCAGCGTCAGAGTGGCCTGCCTGTTTCGAAACGCGGTTTACTGCTTCGCGCGCCAGCGCGGCGGATTGTTTACCCGATAAATCTTTCTCGCGAAGCTGAATCCAATCTAGGCCGGCGGCAGCGGCCAATTCGATCCTCGTCAGAAGCCCCTCGATCAAATCGAGCGGGGGCGCGACCGGCAGGCTGTGACGGCCGGTGACGTAACAGAGGATGGGCTTTCTGTCCGGTCGGAGCTTGAAATCGGGCACGGGGTTATTCAGGAGGGACACTGGAAGGTCCAGACCGCGAACCGATGAAGCTGAGAGCCAGCAGAATGTCCAGCACACCGAGACCACTGACGGCGCCGCGGAACGAAGGATGAAGCACAACGTGAATGAGCGAAGGAAAGTGACTGAGAAAGAAGTTCTGTTCCCAGAAGGCAGACCACGGAAGATAGAGAAGCAAGGCCCCCATTTCGAAGCAAACAACGATCAGCAGTGCGCGGAAGACACGGTTCATAGTTAAGAGGGAATCGCCTGCATCAGTGAATGCCGGGCATCAACGGCTGGGCTTCTGGAGAGCAGCGATGCGATCGGCCACGTCGCGATAATCGATATTCATCGCGTAGACCTGAGAAAAACTCTTCAGCGCCGCTTCCGGTTCACCCGCGGATTCCTGGGCAACGCCTAAATCATACCGCAACGCGAGGATGCTTTCCGGTTCAATGCCCGGGACGCGGAGGGCACGCTCGTACCAGATGGCGGCGATGCCCGGCTGGCCTTTTTCTGTGAAGGCAAGACCAAGCAGAGTGCAGCACTGCATGACGTAGCGGAAGGGTTTGCCATTTTCGGTGGCTTTGGCAACTTTTTGGAATTCGCTGATGGCTTCATCGACCAAGCCCATTTCGCGGAAGGCAATGCCGAGATTGTAGTGGGTCTCGAGGTCTTCGTCTTCCGCTCCCATTTCGCCAAGCTCGGCGCGGAAATCGTCAAAGACTTCCTTGAGCGGGCTGTGCTCAGCCGGCCCGGCGGGCTTTTCTTCGGGCTTAAGCGGAGCGGCTTGTTGGGCAGCTTCCGAGTGAGAAGGCGTAAGAGCGTCAAGACCAAGATCGTCGATCTCTTTTGCCAGGTCCGCAAGAAACTGGTCGGAGGCGAAAGCGGGCGTGGCATCAGAATCCTTTGCCGCAAGAGCAGGTTCCGGCTCGGCCGGGGGAACTGCAATGGGGGCCGCAGGCGGCTTCTGCTCGTAAGCAGGAACGAGCGCTTCGGGTTCCAGAACTAACTCAAAATCCTGATCAAGCTCGAATTCAGGTCCCGGTTCGACGGGGGCGGGAGGCGCGGGCTTTTCAGGAACGGCCGGCTTTTCGCGAGCAGGAGGCTTTTCGGGGACAGCAGGTGCGTGACTTTTTTCGACAGGTGCAGGGATTTTTTCCGCTTCGCGAACAGGAGGAAGCTCTGCGGAGATGTCCGCAAAGGAATTCGGCGCTTCTTTGACAGCCGGGGCGTCTTCTTCGGGGAGCTCGAATTCTGTGACCTCGTGGGAACCCGCAGCGACTGGCTCTTCTGTAATCGAAAATTCTTCGGCGGCGACGGGCTCCGCGGCAACTTCGTGAGGCGGCGCAGGAGCAGGTGCGGCGGGCCTTGCCGGAGGCGCCTTTTCGGCGGGTTCTGCTGGATGGGAATCTTCCAGCATCGAGTCCCATTCATCGGAGAGGTCGACCTCTTCCTGAGCGCTGGAGGCGTCCGAGGAAACACTGGCCTGTACCGTTTCGGCGGGTGCCGGCGCGGCTTCGACGGGCGCTTCAAACTCAAGCACCGGTTCCTCGACAGCCGGCTCAGGCTCCGCGCTAACTTCCATCATCGGGACTTCTGGAATGGTTGCCGCTGGAGGCTCCGGCTGAAGCGATGCGGTGCTGGCTGCCAATTCCGCGTCGGTAAGACCGGCGGCGCGCTGGAATCTGCGGCGAAGCTCACCGAAACGCTCAGCGCCACGCAGGTCGGCACGTTCGATATGGATTTGCTCCAACTGGGAAGCGAGTTCGGCGGTACGGCGGTCGTCTCCGGCGCCAAGAACAAAATCCAGAAGCTTTTCGAGAGTGGGGGTATGGCGAGGCGCGCGGCGCAAAATAGCTTCGAGAAGGCCGATGGCTTTTTGCGTGAGACCGTAGCTGGCGAAAAGGTCGACGTCGGTGAGGGACTGAGCGATGAACTTCTGCGTCTCTTCGTCGAGCTGAGGCTCAGCGGGGGTTGAGGCGGCCGCGGACACGTCCCCAGCGACGGGAGCAAAGGTGGCTTCCACATCGGGGCGAAGCTTTGGCGCGGGAGCCTTGGGAATTTCTGCCTGGAGATCCTCTTCGGGCGGAGCCGTCGGCGCTTCCGCGGCGAGCAAGCCCATTTTTCGGAGGACGCCATCGAGTTTGCGCTTGGCGGAATCGCTATCGGGCTGGCGGTCCACCAGCTGTTCAAAGATGCCTTTTGCGCGGTCGAGCTGGTTGGCAGCGACGAGTGCATCGCCCAAATGGGCAAGGGCGTCGGGAAGGCGGAAAGAGTCGCTGGTGCGGCCGTAGAAGTCGACGAGCCATTCGAGAGGCTCGAGCCGGCCTGGCATGCGTCCGGCCAGCTCGTTTTGGAGGCGGCCGATGACTTCGTGCTCGCCGGCATCGATCATGGGGATGCGAATCTGGCCAATGATGGCCATGGCGCGGTCGCCCTGACCAGACTCGAGAAGCGATTCGACAATTTTTTGCGCCGGCCCAAAATTTTTACTGTCTGCTCCCAAAACGCGGAGCGCGAGAGCGGTGGCCTTATCCCAATTTGCGTTTTTGAGATAGAGATCGAGAAGCAGTTCGGTTTGTTCGCCGCCTTTATCAAGGTCGGGAACGCGCTCGAGGAGCTCCGCCGCTTGCGTGAGATTGCCCTGGGAGGAAAAGGAACGGGCTCTCACAATGGTGGCAGGCAAGCAATTCGCATCGATCTTCAGAGCTTTGTCGGCAAGCTTGTCGGATTCCGCTTGGTCTCCCCGAGCCAGGGCGCGCTGAGCGGCGGAAACGTAGGCGTCCACGGCTTCACGCGACTGGCCCATAGCTTGATAGAGATCGGCCAGGCGGACCTGAATCCGAAGATTGTCCGGTTCGGCGAGGAGGAGTTTTTTCAGGAGGCCTACAGCTTCCGGCTGGCGGTTGTTCTTGAGATGGATTTCCGCGAGCTGCAAGAAGAGCGGGCGGGCCTCGCTCATAACCCCCTGCTGAACGTAAAGGTCGGCCAGCTTTTCTAGGGGGCGAATCTCTTCCGGGGCAAGTTTGGCGATGCGTTTGTAAACGGCAATGGCTTTGGTGAGAAAACCGTCACCGACAAAAATCTGGGCCAGGCGTTCGAAATAATCGATGGCCTGAAAAGTTTCGCCCTGGCGGATGTAGAGCTCGCCGATGGTCATAAGGGTGACCTGATCGCGCGGCTCAAACTTGAGAATTTGCTGGTACTCAGCGATGGCCTGAGGGACTTTTCCCTGATTCAGCAGCTTCTGCGCGGATTCGACAAATTTACTCTTGGTATAGGCCATTCGTGTTCCCAGACAATACGCGGCCCGCGCCTGCAGGAGGATATCTCCTCCGACCCAAGGGCTGGAAAGGCAGACACAAGCCGTGCTTGCTAACGCTAGCAGGCGGAGAAAAGGCAAGTCAACGAACCCAGAAGAGGGTGTGAGCAGCCAGTTATCCCCGTTAGGACTAGGAAACTAGTAGGCGAAGACAAGGCGAAGCGGGGGAGAGGCGTTTTGGTGCCTTTTGTGGGTAAGGCAGATTGGGCGGGAGGCTGAGGGAAAAAATGGACATTCAAGCGAGGAGCTAGAAGAACGCCAGAGGAAATGGTTTGCTACTTGCAAAAGTTGAAGATTTCGTCGGCCGCGATGGCCGTGCCGATTCCGTTCCAGTGGGTGTCATCCAGAAAATAGAGATATTTTTTCTGGTCGAGAAGGACGGATGCGCCGTGAGCATAGCGGGGTTCGAGAGACACGGTGCGGACGCCTGAGTTTTGAAGTGCCTGCGCGAAGTCATCCAGAGTTGCCCGAGACGGGGAGACTTCGCGCGGCTGGGCGAGAAGAGGCGCGTAGATGGTGGTGCGATTGGGAACCAGAACAACAACGAGTTCGAGACCATCGTTTCGCAATTGCGCCGTATACCAGGCGAAGTAAGCCGCCCAATGGTCCGCGGCTCCGCGCGGATCGCCTGGGGACTTGAATTCCGCCGGCAAAAAGACGATAGGCTTGCCGTCGCGGAGCTTTTCCTGGACCACGAGAGCTGCGAACGAATTGGGCAGAAGGGTATCGCCCTGAATTTTCTTTTCGAGCTTGGCCGAAAGAGCCTGTAATGGGGAAGAGTGGAGCTCATTGAGGGGAGTTGCAAGACGATCCGTCCATTCCTGGCCCAGAGCGCGGAAGAAAAATGCTTGGACTGCACCACGGCCCCCGTCGGGCGTGGCGGCTGGCGGGTCTTGCAGGGCCCGGGCTTCCAGAAATTCAAATATGACCAGTCCGTGACGAAGACCGAGGCGTTGGGCTGCAGCTTCGAGGCTACGCAAGTGGAGGGGTTGCTGTGAACCCGCGTTGTAGAAGTATCCGCCAAAACGCTCAGTGAGCTGGGCGGAAAGCGACTGATCCTCGGGGAGCTCACTGCCGACCGCGAAGGAGTCTCCAATTACGATGCCTACAGGGTTGGGTTGCGCTAGCGCTGGAGGATTGTGGAAACCAAAAGCGTCGGTGGTGAAGTCGACGGAGTGATATTGGCGAAGGGAAGGAAGGTTACCGATGCTGGCAACACCACCGTAGGAATTATCGCGGTGATAGTGTTTGCTGGGAATGAACGGGCCTACCGCGTTTGGATAATGGCGGAGCATCGCTTCCCACGCACGAAAGGTGAGCGGGTCAAGCGGAACGAAGCGCAAAACGAGATCCAAGACGAAGAAGAGAAGCATCAGCCGGGGCAGGAGGTGCCCGATGCTCCAGACGCTCGCCGAGTTAGCTGCCGTGTCGTTCATCTGTCTTGCACCTGCTCCTCGAAGATCCGCTAAAACTGAAAATAGAGAAACGGCGATTGCTGGCCGGATGCGATGGCCAGGAGCGCTGCTGTGTACCCGAGACCGAGGCCTGCAACGGTCCACGCATTCCATTCGTGATTGAGTTCAAAGGTGTTGGGCGCGAAGTGCGCGATGGCAGCGGCAATAGCCAAGACAATGAGCAAGCCGATCAGGCCCGGAAACAGATCGCCCGCAGAAAAACTGAACATGCGCGCGAGCATCGCCGCAGCGACTGAGAAATTGTCTGAGCGAAAGAAAATCCAGCCAATCACAACGAGAAAAAACGTCCCGGCACGCTGAAGGACGGCCGGCAGACGGTCCCAGAATCTGCCGAACAGCTTGTAGAGACAAAGCAGGACGCCATGATAGCCGCCCCAGAAAACGAAAGTCCAGTTGGCGCCGTGCCAGAGGCCGCCGAGAAGCATCGTTATGAGAAGATTTCGATAGACAAGCCAGTTCGAGGAGACGCGGCTGCCTCCGAGCGGAATGTAGAGATAGTCGCGCAAGCAGGTGGAAAGGGAAATGTGCCAGCGGTGCCAGAAGTCTGAAATATTGATGGCCTTGTAAGGCGAGTTGAAATTCTGCGGGAGGCGGATGCCGAAAAGATAGCCGAGGCCGACAGCCATGTCGCTGTAGCCGGAGAAATCGAAATAGATTTGATAGGTGTAGCCGAGAACGCAGAGCCAACCGCCGATCGAGGAGAGGTGCGCAACGTCCTTCCAAGCGGGATTGATGACCGCGGCGATAGTGTCGGCGATGAGAACTTTTTTCATCATGCCGATGGCGAAGAAGGACCAGCCGATGTCGAGCCAGCGCGTGCGGTCGGCATGGCCGAGATTGTCCAGATCGGCCTCGACCTGGCGGAAGCGGACGATGGGGCCGGCAACGAGCTGCGAAAAAAGCGAAACGTAGCAGGAGAATTCCCAGAAGTTTCGCGTGGGCGTGATGACGCCGCGGTAGGCGTCCACCATGTAGCTGATGGTGTGAAACGTGTAGAACGAAATGCCCACGGGAAGAATGATGTTCAGCGCGGGCGGGTGAACGGGCACATGCAGCCACGCCGAGAGCTCGGCAAAACTGGAGACCGTGAAATTGAAGTATTTGAAAAAGCCTAGCAGGAGAAGATCAATGGTGACAGGTATGACCAGGAAAAGCTTCCGGCGGCGAGAGTCGGTGGCGCCGAGCATGCCGAGGCCGGCAAAGTAGCTGACCGCGGTAGAGAACCCCATGAGGGCGCAGAATTTGTAATTCCACGCGCCATAAAAAATATAACTGGCAACGGTGAGCCAGATGTAGCGCTGCTTTTTTGTGACTAGACGCCAGAAACCGAAGTAAACAATCGGCAAGAAAAGAAAAAGAAAGACGAGGCTGTTGAAGAGCATGTGCTGGCGTCAGAGTCAACCGCTCCGGGGTTTCGTGGACGAAGGGCCGCGGACGGTCTCCGGCGGGGACGATGATAAACGCATGAGCGTGGATTTGCTAAAGGAATGACGCGACAGCGGAGCGCATAGGCTCTTTCTATTTTTCGGAGGCCCAGTAAATCGCGGACCCGTGGGGCGGAAGGGCGACATCCACGAATTCCTTGGAGCCCAAGTCTTCGTGTTCCCAAAGGTCGCGGAGCTTGTAGTTAGCGCGCTTGAGGCCCAAATCCTTCCACGAGTAATGAAACGATTGCGGCGCTGGATCGAGATTGAAGACGGCAACGTAGGCGCCATCCCCCGACTCCGGAGTGGATAACCAGACAGCCACTTTGTCGGTCGAGATGACGGCGTGGCTATCGGTGGCGTGCTGGTCGACGCCGATGAGCTCCGCATTTGTGAGCGCGGATTGCGTCCATTCGTCGCACAAAGTGAGATTGCCTCCCATGATGAGCGGCGAACGAAAAATGGACCAGAGTGTGAGGAGAGTGCGTTGCTCGTCGTGGGTGAGGCGCGTCGCGCGGGGATTCTCCCAGCCGGCGGCGGGCTCCAGGCGGCCGAGCGGAAGCATGTCCGCGTCGGGCCAATGGCCGGGACCGGAAAACGCTACCCATTTCGCGGCGCGGGCAAATTGATTGCCTACACCCTGCGGAAAGTCCGTGTCGCCCCGCCAGACATCCCAAACATCATCGGAGATACGCCACATTTGGGCGTAGCGGCTCAGCTCGATGGCTTTATCCAGCGGAGCCGGACCAGGCGAGAGACTTAGGACGATGGGACGGTGCACTTTACGGACCGCCTGGCTCATCATACGGATTTCATCGCCTTTGTAGGGACGGCTGGAGATGCAATCGACTTTGAGGAAGTCAACGCCCCATCCGGCGTACAGGTGGACGATGGAATCATAGTAGGCTTGCGCGGCGGGCGAGCGAGAATTCAGGCCGTAATTGTAGGCATTCCAGGAACAAGAATCGTTGACGTCCGCGGCGGCCTTGGCGTGATAAGAGGTCCCCGCAATCGGCAGGTTCTTGCTCACCGCCTCTTTGGGAATGCCGCGCAAAATGTGGATGCCGAATTTAAGGCCGAGCGAGTGGACGTAATCCGCGAGCGGCTTGAAGCCGGCGCCATTTTCAGCTGAGGGAATGCTGTTGACGGCGGGAATGTATCGGCCATAGGCATCAAGACTGAATTGCGGGGCGGGCGCGGCGGCTCCGGAGGAATGGTTTGTCACATACCAGCCTTCGTCCACGACAACGTATTGCCAACCGTAGGATTTCAGGTGCTCCGCCATCCAGGCCGCATTCGCTTTGATGTCGGATTCGCTGACCGTTTCGCCATAGGCGTCCCAACTGTTCCAGCCCATCGGCGGCGTGGCGGCAAGCAACGTCTGTGCGCGGGCATCGGAAGAATTGCCTGCGACTTGCGCAGCGAGATTCCAAAGGAAAAGCAACATGCACGAAATCGAAAGAAGGATTGCCGCGCGGCGCGTGAGCGATTTCCGATCCATCGTGCTGACCTCTGGCGTGTACGGCGGCGATTTTATGTGACGCGCTAGGAAAGTGGTAGCGGAGTTTGCGTGGCTCCTGCGGCCCAACAATTTGATTCGCGAACTGGCGCGAAAGAATGGCGATGAAGCGGCGAGGGACCGTGCCGCCGGAGCGCCTCAAGATGATCGGGTGTGCCGTAGCCTTTGTGGCGGGCAAGGCCGTATTGCGGATAGACGACGTCCCATTTTTCCATGCAAGCGTCGCGATGCGTTTTGGCGAGGATAGAAGCGGCGGCGATAGAGACGCTGCGGGCGTCGCCCTTGATCAGTGATTTTTGCTCGATCAGGACATCCAGCTGCATGGCGTCAATGAGCAAATAATCCGGCTGGATGGAGAGCTGCTGGAGAGCTGCGGTCATGGCCTGACGGCTGGCTTGGTAGATGTTCCAGGCGTCTATGCGCTGGGCATCGATTTCAGCGACGGCCCAGGTGATAGCGTGCTCGCGGATGCGCTCGGCAAGTTCCGTGCGGCGCTCGGCAGGAAGTTTTTTCGAATCGTCGAGTCCGACAATCCGGCGCTTGGGATTGAGAATGACCGCGGCCGCGACGACCGGGCCGAAAAGTGCGCCGCGGCCAGCCTCATCGAGACCGGCGATGCGCATCCAGCCGAGTTGTCGCGCCGCTCGCTCGAAACGGGAAGAGCAGAGGCGGCTCATTGGCCGGAGATTTTAGCACGGCGCACAGGCTGTACAAGATTACTCGTGACGAAGCGCGGTAATGGGATCGACCTGCATGGCTCTGCGCGCTGGTATGTAGTTTGCCGCGAGCGCTACGATCATCAACAGAAGAGTGACACCGGCAAACGTAATGGGATCGATTGGCCGGACGCCGTAGAGCACTTTGACCATCAGTCGCGAAAGCAGCAAAGCTCCTGCAATGCCTGCGACCGAGCCCACCAGCGCAAGCACCATTCCCTGCCTCACGACGAGCCGGAACACCTCGTTGCGGCTCGCGCCTAGTGAAATGCGAATCCCAATTTCGTGTGTGCGCCGGGAAACCGAATAGCTCATAAGGCCGTAAATTCCCACCGCAGCCATCACGAGTGCGACGACAGCGAATATGCCGAGCAGAAGCATCTCGAAGCGCGGCTGTGCATTGGCATCGGCCACGACTTCATCCATGGTCAAGACCTGGGAAATCGGCAAATTGCGGTCGAGCGACCACACCGTGTTTTTCACGGTGGACACAAGAGCACCCGGATCTCTCGTCGTGCGCGCGACCAGGGTGATGTACCCAATATGAAGCGCGGTCTCACCGTGCGCGCCAGGTCGTCCCATGAAATCGCGATTCTGAAATGCCGCGAGGTATAGTTCGGGGGAGGGCGGTGCAGCCCAATCCTCCTGTTTGGCATTTTTCGCGACGCCAATGATGGTCAACCACGTTGGCGAGCCGCTGTCACCGGAATCAAACGAGATGTGTTGGCCCAGCGGATCTCCCCCAGGCCAGTAGGTGCGAGCCGCTTCCTGGTTAATGATCACGACACCGGGAGCGGTGGCGTTGTCCCCGGCGGAAATGTCGCGGCCCTGTATCAAGGGCAGTCTCATCGTCTGGAAATATCCTGGCGTCACCATACGGTACACGCCAGAGGGAGATTCGCCCGGACGAGGTTTTGGACGGCCTTCAATCACAAACGGCCAGCCCCACGTATCGCCCGCCAGGGGCAAGTGATTGATCCCGCCGACCGCCTCCACGCCAGGTACAGCTCGGACCTGTTCGAGAAGTTGCTGGTAGAAGATCGCTCGCCGATTTGGCTCGGCCTCTTTCGATCCAGCGACCGAGACCACCATCGAGAGCACGTTGTGCGGATTAAACCCGGGATCGACCGATTGCAGCGCAAAAAAGCTGCGGATCATCAAACCTGCCCCGATGAGCAGCATAAGCGCGAGCGCGAATTCGGACGCGACCAGGAAGCTGCGCAGGCGATTGCGGCCGACGCTCTCGCTGGCCCCGCGCCCGCCCTCTTTTAGCACGTCGCTCAGGTTGACGGTAGTCGCCTGCATCGCCGGAACCAATCCAAACACCACGCCGGTCAGCACGCTGACGGCAAGCAGGAACGCAACAACGTGGCCGTCGATCGTCACGCTCTCGACACGGGGAATGTCAGCGGGGCTCAGCGCGACCAGTGCGTGCGTTCCCCAAGTCGCAAGCAAAAGGCCGGCACAAGCCCCCATGGCCGTAAGCAGCAGATTTTCTGTCAGGAACTGGCGGACCACACGCCCGCGGGGAGCGCCAAGAGCTGCGCGCACGGCAATTTCCTTTTGGCGAGCAGTGGCGCGAGCCAACAACATGTGCGCGACGTTGGCGCAAGCGATCAAGAGCACGAATCCCACCGCTCCCAACAGGACCAGCAGTGGCGCTTGAATCTTTCCGACGACTTGCTCCAGAAGAGGTGTCACCGCGACGTCGCGGTTTGTGCCCGGGAATTGCTGCTCGAGACGGGCGGTGATTGTTGCAATATCAGCCCTAGCCTGCGCGAGCGTGACGCCAGACTTGAGCCGAGCGAAGATTCGCAAACTGTTACCGGAGCGACTGTGGATTCGGTCGCCAAACGCAATCGGCAGCCACAACTCGGCGTGCGTGGCCCAAAAGGGCGCAAACCTGAATTCGCGGGGCATCACGCCGACGATGGTGTATAGCTCGCCGTCGAGTTTGATTGCTTTCCCGATGACATTGCCATCTCCGGCGAAACGCCGCTGCCAGAGCCGGTAGCTCAGAATGACTACATGCTCGGCACCTTTCTGGTCCTCTTCCACCGTGAACACTCTGCCCAACTGCGGCTCGGCGCCGAGCATGGGAAAGAGGTTCTGCGTCACTTTGAGCCCTGGAATATGTTCGGGTGAATCGACGTCGGTCAAATTCGGCGACCAGTACTCAGCCGCGGCCATGGCTTCGAACGAACGGCTCTGATCGCGCCAGTCGACGTAGTTGCCGACGGAGACAGGATCCGAGCCATCGTGCAACAGAGTGACCAGCCGGTCGGAATCCTTGTAAGTGAGCGGGCGAAGCAACACGGCGTCTACGACGCTGAAAATCGCCGCGTTGGCGCCTATGCCGAGAGCGAGGGTGAGGACGGCGACACAGGTGAACCCGGGATTTTTCGCAAACATGCGCACGCCGAAACGGATGTCCTGGAACAGCGTTTCCAGAAACGGGAGGCCGCGGCGTTCGCGGTACAGCTCCTTCGCTTGTTCGACGCCACCAAATTCGCGTCGGGCAGCATGGCGTGCTTCATCCGGAGTCATTCCACGGCGGATGTTTTCTTCGGTGAGGGCTGCGAGGTGTGCTTGGAGTTCAGCGTCGAGGTCGATCTCGCGTCGGCTTTTTCCAAACAGTCCTTTGATTCGAAGAGACAGGATGCGCAACCAAGTCATATTTGTACTCCTGATAGGCCGTTCAACTATGTGCTCGCGCGATTATTCGTAGCGCAGCGCCACGACAGGATCGACTTGCGTCGCGCGCTGAGCTGGTAGATACGCCGCTAAGGCTGCGACTACGCCAAGCAGGAAGCACGCGCCGGCAAACGCAAGGGGATCCACGGAGCCAACCTCGAACAACATGCTGCCCAGCAGCCGGCTAAGCCCATAAGCAGCGGCCAAACCAACGGCCATGCCTGCGGTAACAATAAAAGCCATGTGACTCACGACGTTGCGAAGGATATCGCCGGGCTGTGCGCCAAGAGCCACGCGGATTCCGATTTCGCGCGTGCGGCGCGCGACAGAGAAAGCCACCACGCCGGAAAGTCCGAGTGACGCCAACAAAGTGGCAAGCAATCCGAACAAGCTGGAAAGCCAAGTGAGAAGCCTTTGTTGCGCGAGAGAATTGTCGATCTGAATTTCCAGCGTGGTGGTCGCGTACAGGGGCAGATTTGCGTCGAGGTCGTGGACCTGGGCTCGCACGAGGTCGCCGATTTTTTCCGGATCGCCGGAGGTGCGCACTTGCAGCGTCATGTCAAAGAGGCGCTCCTCCTGCGCCATCGGTGCATAAAAATGGCGGCGCGGCGCTTCTGAGACGTGCACGTACTTGGCATCTTTCACCACGCCGATGATCTCCCGGTCGGGAGGCACTTTCGGGTCGTCGTCAGTTCCAATTTTTTTGCCGAGGGGATCTTTGTTTCCGAAAAAATAGTGCGCCATCGTTTCATTGATGATGACAACTTTCGGACGCGCAGCTGTGTCCCGCTCGGTGAAGTCACGGCCTTCTACGAATGCAATACCCATCGTCGCGAAGTAGCCGGGAGAAACGACGGCGGCGTTGGGGCTCATGTTTTCGTCAGGGCCGGGTTGGTAGCCTTCTACCTTGACGCCCTCCTGATCCCAGCCTCCGGAAATGACGGAGCTGGTCGCCAAGCTCGCGGCGCGGACACCGGGTAGTGTGCGAACGCGCGCGAGGAGATCGTCGTAAAGCGATTTGATTCTCGCCTGCGGATAACCGTTCATGGCTGGATTGAGCGTCGCCAGGAAAACATTCTCTTTTGTGAAGCCGGTATTGACGCCGCGCAGGTTGCGCAAGCTGTGGAGAAACAGGCCCGCGCCAATCAGCAGCGGCAACGAAAGCGCCACCTGCAGGAAAATGAGTGCGCTTCGCAAACTGAAGAGGCGTTCGCCGGACGCAATCGAGGGAGCATCGGCGCGCAACGCATTGGATACGCCGGTATGCGAAAGCTGCAGGGCAGGAGCGATTCCGAAAAGCAGCCCGGTCATTAAGGATGCGAGCAACGCGAAACCCAGAACTCGCAAATCCATCGGAGCGTGAACGTTCGCGCTGTATTCCGGAGGTAGAAAACCGAGCAACGCCGTCTTGGCCCAATAGGCAACGACGACTCCGGCACAGCCACCAAGCACGGAGAGCAACAGGCTCTCAGTCAACCACTGACGGATGAGTCTTCCCCGGCCCGCGCCGATAGCCAAGCGCACGGAGATTTCTTGCCTACGCTTTGCGTTTCGCGCCAGCAGAAGATTTGCGAGGTTCGCGCACGCGACCAGAAGCACTATGCCCGTAACGCAAAACATCAGAAGCAGTGGACGCTCCATTTCTGTGCGCAGATGCGCGAATCCCTGGTTGCCCGGCACCAGTTGGATGCGGCTGGCGAGAGTACGTTCTCTGTCGTGGGCGTTCACACTAGCTCCGAGTTCCTGCAACTCCGCCGTAAGAACCTGGTGAAAGAGAATGTCGAGCGAGGCTTGCGCTTGCGCGACGGTGACTTCCGGTTTGCGGCGAGCCAAAACGGTCATCCAGCGGTGCCGCGGATTTTGCAGACGATTTGCCGGCACGGGGCGAAAAACCGTCGCCATCATCATGGGTACGCGAATGTCTGGATTGCGTGCCATTTCGGTGCCGTAAAATCCCGGCGGGGTGATGCCGATGACGCGAATCGGATTGTCGTTCAGGATGATGTTCTTGCCGACGATCGCCGGATCGCTGCCGAATCGCCGTTGCCAATAGCCATAACTCAGAACCGCGACAGGATGCGCGCCGGGCGTACGGTCGTCTTCGGGTCCAATCAGCCGACCGAGAAATGGTTGCACGCCCAACGTCGCAAAGTAATTTCCGGAAACCATCTCACCGACGGCGCGTTCGCTCTGGCCGCCGTAGCTGGCGTTGAAATCGAGACCGGAGCGCGTCAGAACATTTGCGAAAACGGTATTCTTGTCGCGAATGGCCTGGTACATCGGATAGGAGAAGTCTTCTTCCGCTTCTTGCGACCGGGCGTCGGTGTATTTGATGACCACGAGTTCTTGCGGATTGCGGACCGGGAGGTTGCCGAGCAAGACGGAATTCACCAGAGAGAACAGGCCCGTGTTCGCGCCAATGCCGAGCGCCAGCGTCAGGATTGTTACCGCTGTGAAACCGGGATTCTTCACCAGCATGCGCGACGCGTAACGCAAATCCTGCATGAGCGTTTCAAAAAACGGCAGACCGCGTTGGTCACGATACGATTCTTTAGTTTGCTCGACTCCGCCGAATTCGCGGCGCGCCGCCCGGCGTGCTTCCTCCTGGTTCATTCCTCGCCGGATGTTTTCTTCGGTGAGCGCATCGATGTGAGTGCGCAGCTCGGTATCAAGTTCTCCATCCAGACTCCGCTTGCGGACAATTCCGGCCAATCGCGATGCGACAATGCGTAGCCACTCCATCTCAAGCTCCTTCGACGCGTCCGAGCAGGCGCGTCATGAGCGCGGCCATGCGCTCCCAGCTTTCCGTTTCCGCCAAAAGCTGTTTGCGTCCGCTGCGCGTCAGCGAGTAATACTTGGCTTTGCGATTGTTGTCCGAGACGCCCCACTTCGAGGAAATCCAGCCGCGCTGTTCGAGCCGTAACAGCGCAGGGTAAAGTGTGCCCTGGTTGAGTTTGAGCAGATCCGCCGAAACTTGTTGAATACGTACGGCAATGCCGTATCCATGAAGCGGACCAAGGGCATCGAGAGTCTTGAGTACGATCAGATCGAGAGTGCCTTGTAACACTTCGCCACGGGTTTGCGCCATGCGATTCTCCTTTTGACGATCTACAGGAGGCTACCTTTGCTCCTGTTGATTGTCAACAGGTCATCCGACTGTATAGACGAAGCAGTGGGGAAATTGTTTCGTGAATCCCCAAGTTTTCTTAGCAAAGGCGAATACCCCAGCCAAAACGTTCCAAACCCCAAGCAAATGAGGACTTCCTGACAAGACTCGTTGACCGCAGCACGCCGGGGGACCTACGATGACCGGGCAAATTTAGCAGCGGAAACGCTTTAGGGAGAATTCCATGCATTCAGTCAAGCAGTCCGTTCGTCTTCGCGCCAGCTTCGGCCTCTTGAGTTTGGCGGCGCTCCTCGCACTGGCTCCGTTCAGCGGTGCGCAAGGTTTGATAAGCAGCGATCTTTCCCGCTTCGGGTCTGTCGGCGACGCAGTTTTATCCCCGGACGGGCATCGCATTGCCTACCCTGTGATCCTGTACGACCGCCCGGGACGGCCCGCTCCGCAACTTTGGGTTATGGACCTTGCCACTCAAAAATCCATTCGCATCGGTGGCGAAAAAGATGTGACGGCCAATGCTCGCTGGTCGCCTGATGGAAAGTGGCTGGCGTTTCAGGGCAGGGTTGGTGACAAACACGGACTGCTCTTAGCACGCCCGGACGGCTCGGAGGTTACCACTCTCGTCGAGAAGATGAACGGAACGAACAGCCCCTTGCCGGGCGGCGGTCAGGACGTCACGTGGTCGCCAGACGGCAAACAGATTGCTTTCATTTCTTCAACTCCCGACGAACGCGCGGCCGAAGCCAGCGGCGATCCCATGGTCATCTCGCGTTACTTGTACAAGCCCGACGCCGGTGAAGGCATGACACGGTTCAACGACAATCAGCGGCTGCATATTTTTGCCGTGGACGTGGCCACCAAGCAGGTGCGCCAACTGACGCAGGGAATCTATGACGAGCATTCGATTGACTGGTCGCCGGACGGTAAGGAAATTCTTTTTGCGTCAAATCACGAGCCGAATCAGGACGAGTTTTTCAACTACGACATTTTCGCGCTCAATGTCGCTGACAGCAGCATTCGCCGGCTGACCGCAACGGAATACAACGAATACGAACCACTGTGGTCGCCCGACGGAAAGCACATTGTCTATCGCGGCACGAAGCGCGGCTTGACGGACCGCGAAACCACCATGGAAGACACGCACGTCTGGATGATGAACGCCGACGGCAGCGATCGCCGCGAGATTGGAGCGGTGATTGACAATCGTCAGGGTGCGCCCAAGTGGGCGCCGGACGGCAGTGCGGTGTACTTCACGGTGCAAGAGCGCGGAAGCAACCATCTGGTGCGATTGCCAATTTCGGGCGGCGCGCCGGAATATGTATTGAAAGAAATCGGCAATGTGAGCGGATTCTCCATTGGTAAAGACGGCACGCTGGCTTACGTATTCACATCGCCCCGCGACATGGGGGAGCTTTACGTCAAGTCCAGCAGCGCTGCTGCGCGAAAGCTTACGGACTTAAACTCAGAAATCCTCGCGGGAAAGCAAATTGGCGAGGTCGAGTCTTTCACCTTCACGAGCAACGACAACAAGTTTGAAGTCGAAGCCTTTCTGACGAAGCCAGTGGGCATGACAGCAACCTCAAAGCATCCGCTGATCGTGAACATTCATGGCGGTCCACACGGGCAGAATGGTCCTGGGTTCAACTTTAGAAATCAGGTCTACGCCGCCCACGGATGGGCAACTCTCAACGTGAACTTTCGCGGTTCAACCGGCTACGGACAGAAATTCGCCGACGCCGTCTTCGCTGATCAGGACGGAAATGAAAGTCAGGATGTTTTGTACGGAGTGAGCGCAGCAGTACGCCGCTACTTGTGGATCGACCGCGAGCGCATGGGCATTGAAGGTGTAAGCTACGGCGGCCAGCTCACAGATTGGCTTATCACGCAAACCAATGAATTCAAAGCCGCGATTCCCACCGCCGGAATCGCAAATCTGGTCAGCTACAACTACATGACCTACTACAACCAGTATGAAGAAATGGAGTTCGGCCAATTTATGCATCAAGGTAATTTGATGGACGTGGCGTGGGAACGCTCGGCGCTGAAACATGTGGCCGGAGCGCACACGCCGACCATGCTCATTCACGGCGAAAACGACAACGATGTGCCCATCGCTGAAGCGGAGCAATTTTTCATCGCGCTAAAGGACGTGGGAACGGAGGCCATCTTTGTGCGTTACCCGCGCGAAGGTCACGGCATTCGGGAAACGAAGCATGTAATCGATTGGACGGATCGGTCCATCGCTTGGTATGAGAAACACTTTGCAAAGGCGGGTGCGGAAGGCATCACAAACGTCCAGCCGTGATCTCTAATGCTGAGAGTAGAGGGTGAAACTAAAAGAGCCCCGGTTTACCGGGGCTCTTTCCAGAAACTGTCTCACAATATGAATGAGGCAAGTGCGCTTACGACTTGGCTTCTGCCCCAGCCGTCGCAACAGCAGCCACTTCTTCGCGGGCGGCGCGCTTGATGCGGGCAGCCTTACCGCGCAAATCGCGCAGGTAATAGAGGCGCGCGCGGCGCACTTTGCCCTTGCCGACCACTTCAATCGAGCTGATCGAGGGCGAGTGCAACGGGAAAATGCGCTCGATGCCAACCCCGAAGCTTACGCGGCGCACGGTAAACGTGGCGCCCGAAGCCCGGCCCTTCTTGGAGATCACGACCCCTTCGAACGCCTGCAGGCGCTCTTTTTCCTTCTCGCCCTCGCCTTCTTTCAGGCGGACGTTGACGCGCACCGTGTCGCCGGGGCGAAATTCGGGGAGGTCTTTGCGCAGTTGCGCTTCATGGAGTTTTGCTATAACCAGATTCATGTTCGTATTCCCTGCAGACCCACTCAGGCGGGGCCAGCTCTTCAAAAGCAAACCCCAAGTATAGCCAAATATTCACAATTTACCTAGCGCAATCCGCCAGAGGCCGTGCGTCCATTTGACTTCTAGTGCCCCTTAAAGCTATGAATTTGTTGGTTCCGTCCCGGTTACGCGCACCGGCATTCGGTCGATGCCGCGTGGGGGTCGCGATTTGAGCGTCGAAAAGAACACCCAAGCAAACGTCAAGCAAGCCGTGCCATTTTTCCATGTGTCGAACATGGAGGAATCGCTTCGATTTTATGTCCATGGCCTGGGCTTCGAGATAACCAAGAAATGGATCGACGAGGGCAAACTGCGCTGGTGCTGGCTGGAGATTGGCGACGCGGCTTTGATGCTGCAGGAATTTCGCAAAGAAGGACACGATTCCTGGAAGCCGAGCTGCAAAGTAGGAGAAGGGGTGTCAGTCTGTTTCATGTGCGCAGATGCACTGGCGATCTATCGCGACGCCGCAGCACGCGGAATCAAGACGGAGCGAAATCCCTTTGTCGGAAACGCCCTGTGGGTGGTGTCTTTTTCGGACCCGGACGGTTACAGGATCGACTTCGAAAGTCCGACAGACGTCCCCGAAGAGACGGAATACTCAGGGCAAGTTAAATGACTGGCGAGTCTGCAAGCTCTTAAGCCTGCGTGGGAGCTGAAACGCTTCGGCGAATAACGCTCTCCGCGAAGCGCTCCATTTCTTCGAGTTGCGGACTGAATTGCAGCAGGACGAGATCGACGCCGACGGCTTCGAATTGCGCCAGCCGTTCTGAAACCTGCTCTGGCGTGCCCACCAGGCCCGAGCGCAATCCGCGATTTGAAACGGAGTAGTCTTCGAGCGAAACACGCTGCTCGAGCTGCGTTCCAGCGAGCCACTGCTGGTAATTCGCATTGCCGGCGGCGGACTGGTTGACGTCGGTGATGCGCTTCAGTTCGTCCTGGGCTTCCCGCTCCGTTTCGCGCACGATGGTGTAACCCGCGACGCCGAACTTCAAAGGCGGAAGGTCGTGCCGTGCGCGCCGTTCGCGCAAATCCGCAATTTTTTCGCCAACACGCTCCGGCGGATCGCCGTGCATCAGGTACGCGTCACATTTTTCCGCGATGAGATCCTTCGCGGCAGGCGATTCGCCGCCTGCATAAATTGTCGGGTGCGGCTGGGACACAGGTTTTGGCTCGAGGACGTTGTCTTCGACTCGGTAATACTTTCCAGTGTAAGAAAAATGATCCTTGGCCCACACGCCGTGCAGCACATCGAGCCACTCGTTGGTCCGTGCGTAGCGATCGTCGTGCTGCTCGAATCCGACGCCGTACTTCTTCGCTTCGTCCGACCACCACGACGACACGACATTGAGCGTGAGCCGGCCGCCGCTGATGTGATCGATGTTCGCGGCCTGCTTGGCAAGCAGCGCTGGCAAATGGAACGTCGGCCGCACCGCGACCATCAGTTCGAGGCGCACGGTGACCGCCGCCAGCGCGGCCGCTGTCGACCATGCATCCAGCGACGGCGCCTCGACACCTTTAATGTCGTTCAAATTCAATTCCGCGATCAGCATCAAGTCGAAGCCGATCTGTTCGCTGCGCTGCGCGAGTTTCTTCACGTATGGCCATGTCGCCGGCATCTTTTCGTCCGCGACGTTTCGCAGCCATCCGCCGAAAACAGGGAGCCAGTAGCCGTATCTCATCGAATGCTCCCGGTGGAGACGAACCCATCGCTCCGGCTTGCCTCGTGAATCCGTGCCTCACTAATGAGGTAGTCCGCCAGCCGCCCGTAGGGATTGAAGCCGATCATGCGTTCAGGATCAGAAACAAAATTTGAGAGCGCGTTGATATCGTAATAGAGAAGCCGCCCTGTGCGGTCGTCGATGACGTACTCGATGCCGCCGACTTCGATGCCGGCAACTTCCATGACGCGTTCGACGTCATCAATCACTTGCCGCGGCGGCTCGTAGGCTTCGACCGTGAGTCCAGACTTCGGCGCGTCAACGGGGCACGCCAGACGAGTCAGCTCTTCGCCCTTAGTGTTTTTGCAGATATCTGCCGGGCACAAATCAAAAGTGTCGCCGGTGATGTGAATCTGAATCGCGTAGAGATATTCGCCGCCGAGAACCTCCACTCGCGTAATGACGCCGTCGCGCGCCGTGAAAAATTCCTGCACGAGCGCGATATTATCGATCCCAAACGACAAACTGTTCTCCTCGACCGCTCCGCGCAGCTCGTCCGCCGAATTGAACTTCTTTATCCCCGCTCCGCTTCCGCCGATATTCGGCTTGACGATCAGCGGATAGCCGATCCCCTCGGCGGCGCTCAACGCTTGCGACGGATGGTTGATCACCCTGGCTTTGGGATATTGCAAACCCAGTGCTTCCAGCACGGTACACTGCAAGGCCTTGGAAATCTCGTGCGTGAAACCGCGCGAGCCGTTCACCACGCGAACGCCTTTTTCTTCCAGATGCGAAAGATAATTGAGCGTGTAAAAGATCCCGTGCCCCACACCGCGTTGCCACGCGGAAGGGCTCATGCGGTTGAAGAGCAGCGAATACTCGCGCTCCTTTGCCGCAACATCGTATTGATGATTCCGCGCGTCTACCTTCACCCAATTCACTCCGCGCGCGTCGAGCTGCTCAAATAGTGGCTTGAACCAGTGCTGCTGCTCGTAGTAAATGGCGATGGGTTTCCCCGGGCCGTGTTCCTTGCCGTTTCCGCTTGCCGCGTCGCTCATGGCACGTTGCTCCTCGTTCACTTGACAATGAAAAAGGGCCGCTTATTCCGGGCGGCCCTGGGTTCCTATTAGGTTAGACTCGCGCTAGACCGAAGGACTTCCCATGCCGCTTGCGATGCTACACTTACAAGCGCAGCATGGACACGCGCAAGCCTGCCCGCAGGCATAGAAAACATGCATAATGCGCGAATAACCGCTTTGCATCGCTGCTTTCACCGAAACTTCAGTATACTGCCAGCCAATTTCAGCGCAACAACAAATCCGGGCGGTTACGTTGGGTTTTCTCCAGGGCGGCGGCGCGGCGCCAGTTGGCAACTTCCGCGTGGTTGCCTCCAATCAAAACATCGGGCACCTTCCAACCACGAAAATCGGCAGGCCTCGTGTAATGCGGAAAATCTAGAAGTGCTGTGCTTTCTTCCATAGGTGGCCTGCTGCCTGTAGGGGCGGGGCTTGCTTGCCCTGAGGTTTCTCGAAGGGCCCCGCCCCCGCCTCGCGCTTGCATATCGTGAACCGCACTGAACGACTCATTCTGCGAAGACGCTTCGTTCCCCAGCGCGCCAGGTAGAAGCCGTGTAACCGCATCGATTACCAGCATCGCCGGAAGCTCCCCGCCGCTCAGCACATAGTCCCCGACGGAAATTTCTTCTGTTGCCAGATGTTCGGCCACGCGCTCATCCACCCCTTCATACCTCCCGCACAGGAGCACGATGCGATCCAGATGGGCATAACGTCGCGCGGTTTCTTGCCGGAAAAGTGTTCCCGCGGCGGACATCAAAACGATGGCTGTCTTTGGATCGTCCACGGCGGGCTGTTCGGCGCTCCCTAAGCCCCGGCCAAGCAGCGCTTCGGCCGCCTCGAAAAGCGGCTCGGGTTTAAGCACCATCCCCTCGCCCCCGCCAAAAGGCCGGTCATCGACGCTGCGGTGGCGATCCTTGGTGAACACACGTAGGTCTTGTATCTGGACGTCGACGAGGCTTGTCTCGCGAGCTCGCCGGAGGATGCCATGATCGAGTGGGCCTGCAAAGAATTCTGGAAAAATCGTGATCAGGTCGAAGCGCATCTTCAGCCAGTGTAGCCAAAGAAAGAAGCGCCTGCCATTGGGTCTTTATTTCCTCAATCTGGTGCAGCGCGTAATTCCCGTAGCACAAGGGTCAGGGTCGGTTTCTGTACCTCAGAACAGCTTGCCCCGCCTATTTTCGCCTCGTAATCTTGTCACACCAGATTACCGCCTGAATCCAGCCCTCTTTAGGAGTCATGAGATGGCGTTCCTTTGCCGAGTCCGCGAAAATCTGCGCATCTTGTTGGCTTGCTTGCTCTTCGTCCAACTTGCGGGCTGCGCCGGCTTATCGTCCGGGGGCAGCGGCACAAACGGGAACAGCGGAGGCGGAGCGACTGCTCCCGCAGCGCCGACGGGATTGCTGGCGACAGCGGGAAACGCCCAAGTCAGTCTCACTTGGAGCGCAAGCAGTGGCGCTACGGGGTACTACGTTCAGCGCGCTTTGGTAAGCGGTGGCCCCTACGCGGAAGTTGCCGTACCCTCTGCGAATAGCTACACCAACACTGGCCTTACAAATGGCACGACCTACTATTACGTCGTGTCAGCTTTCAATTCCAAGGGCCAAAGCGCAAATTCCGGCCAAGCGAGCGCCACGCCTGCTGCTCCTGCCGCACCTCCTGCCACCCCGACTGGGCTCCAAGCCACCGCCGGCAATGCTCAGGTGAGCCTCAGCTGGACCGCCAGCACAAGCGCAACCAGCTATCACGTAAAGCGAAGCACAACGAACGGCGGGCCCTACACACAGGTTTCAGCTCCGGCCACTGCGAACTTCGTGGATACCGGCCTATCAAACGGTACGGCCTACTTCTACGTGGTATCCGCGGTAAACGCCGCGGGCGAAAGCGCCAATTCTTCTCAAGCGAGCGCCACGCCTGTCGCTCCTGCCACGCCACCTGCGACGCCAACAGGTCTGCAAGCCACTCCAGGAAACGCTGAAGTGAGCCTCACCTGGACCGCCAGCACTGGCGCAACGAGCTACCACGTCAAACGCAGCACAACAAGCGGCGGTCCATACACTCAAATCGCTGCGCCTGCGTCCGCGAACTACACGGACACTGGGCTGACGAATGGGACGACCTACTACTACGTGGTTTCCGCAGTGAATTCCGCTGGAGAAAGTGCAAGCTCATCTCAGGTCAGCGCTACGCCCGTCGCACCGCCGGCTCCTCCAGCTACGCCCACGGGCTTGCAGGCCACTGCCGGCAACGCTCAAGTGGTTCTGAGCTGGAACGCCAGCGCGGGGGCCACAAGCTACGACGTTCTCCGCAGCACCACCAGCGGCGGCCCGTACGCCACGGTGGCCACCCCAACAGGAACCAACTACACGGACACTGGTCTCACCAACGGAACGACCTACTACTACGTCGTGTCCGCATCGAATGCCGCCGGCACGAGCGCCAACTCCTCGCAGGTCTCCGCGACTCCGCAGGCGAGCGTAACTCCCGATGTCACAATCACGGTGAATCCCGCCGCCACGCACGCGATTTCGCCATACATCTACGGCCTCAATTTTTACTCTGGGGTCACGGGCGCCCCGTCTCTGCTTACCTTCGATCGCGATGGCGGCGATCGCTGGACGGCTTATAACTGGATCAACAACGCTTCCAACGCTGGCAGCGACTACCTCTACGAAAACGACGATTATCTCTGCAACGGAACTTGCAATGCCAGCATTCCTGCGGAAGCGGTAAACCTGTTTATCAGCGGCGATCAATCCAACAACATGGCCAGCCTGGTGACGCTGCAAATGCAAGGCTACGTATCCATTGATACGACGGTAGTGCAGGTGCCCATGCCGTTTCCGAACCTGCAGTATTTCCGGCCAACCGTGGACCAAAAGAGCACCGCCTCCAGCGTACCGTTCACGCTGACGCCTCCTCCCGCCTCGACGGACAACAACGTCTACATGGACGAGTTTGCCTGGGCGCTGGACCAAGACTTTCTCAGCGCGAATATTTTTGGAGCCAACCCGACAGCGCCGACGTTCATCAGTCTGGACAATGAACCGGACCTGTGGAACTCCACTCATCAGGAGATTCAAGGCGCAACGAACGTCTCCTCAGCCGCTTTTGTCACCAAGACCGTCAACCTTTCCACAGCGCTGAAGAACTTGAGCAAGAATACGCAGACGCCAGCGAGTCATTTTTCCAATCTCGTGATCTTTGGGCCGGTGAATTACGGTTTTGAAGGAATCTACAGTTGGCAGGGCGACCCTACACTGAGTCCCACGCCGGACGGCGCCAATTGGTTTGCCGATAAGTATTTGACGGGCTTGAATGCCGCTTCGACCACCTATGGCGCGCCGCTGGTCGACGATTACGATTTCCATTGGTACGCGGAAGTTTATGATTCGAACGGCACGCGCATCACCGATATGACCGGGACCACGCTGACCGACGCGCAGGTTCAGCTGATCGTGCAGAGTCCACGGGATTTGTGGGATCCCACCTGGACAGACACCGGCAACAGCAATCCGTGGATCGTAGAAACCCTCGGCGGGGAAGCCATCAATATGCTGGGGCGTCTGCAAGCCAAAATTAACGCCGAAAATCCCGGCATGAAACTTTCCATCACCGAGTATAACAATGGCGGTTCCAATCACATCGCCGGAACAATCGCCCAAGCCGACAATCTGGGAGTTTTCGGGGCTCAAGGGCTGTTCGCCGCGAGTTTGTGGCCCCTCTACAGCACGCAGCCCTACATTCTGGGCGGCTTCCGCGCCTATCGCGGTTTCGATGGAGCGAATGCCTGCTTCGGCGACACTTCGCTGCAGGCCACCTCCAGCAACGTGGGCAATGTGATGGTCTACGCCAGCACGGACAGCACAACGCCGGGCCGCACCGTCTTCGTGGCCATCAATCGCTCCACTTCCGCGCAAGTGACGGCGATCAACGGCGCGGCTCTTTCCGGCACCGCTTACTTGTACCAAATGACCGCAACCACCGCACAAGGACAAAGCTCTGTCGCGCCGGTTTCAATCGGGACGATGGCCGTGAGTGGCTCTTCTCTCACGATCACGCTCCCAGCACTGAGCGTCACGACCGTTGACGTTCACTGAAGTCTGACGACCCGTCGCTAACTCAGATTTTTTCGTTTAGATCGCGAAGCCCTTCGGGAAGCACCACATCGATCCTTCGCGCACGAGTGTCGATGCGCGTGCAGATATCTTCCGCGAGGGGGACGAGAAGCTCGCCGGCGGATGTATCAACGGCAAGGAGCGGCGTGCCCGCCACTCCTTCGCCAGTGAATTGAACGTCTCTGACTACACCCAGCAAAGAAGGGGCGGTTGCCAGCGAGCACGGCGAGGAAGAAACAATCGAGGGTTCCGCAAAATTCTCGAAAACCAGACATCCGATGAGATCATCCACAAAATATTGGCCTGCAGTCAGGGAGATTCGCTTTTCAATCGGAAGCAGCACATCCAGCCCGCGAAATTTCTCCGCCTCGGAGATCGAGTTGCATCCTTCAAAATGAAAAACGGCTTGGCCCTTGTGATTCTGGCTGAGCCAGCAGGCTTTCAGAGCGGTCAGGCGGGGCTCCGCCACCCCTGCGCCGCCGCTCGCGCCGAGAAAAACCTCTGTCAATTTTGTTAGCCGCTCGGGAAAATCCGTGAGGAGTTGTGCAGCCACTTCGCCTTTATTGCCGCGGGGCCGGAGAATCCGCGCGACAATCACCCAACGCTGGGCTTCGTCGCTCAATCTTCCAGTATCTCGAGCGTGTAGCGCTTCTTCACTTTCATGCCTGCGGCGCCGAGCAGCGTGCGCACCGCTTTGGCCGTACGCCCTTGCCGCCCAATCACTTTGCCCAGGTCCTCGGGATGCACCCGTAGCTCAAGCACGGTCACCTGCGACCCGTCGACAGACTTGACCTGCACTTCTTCGGGATGGTCCACCAGAGCTTTGGCGATGGCTTCTACCAGCTCTTTCATCCTTCACCTCCACGTCCTCGATCTTCCACTGGGCCGTGGCAAACGCGCCCCGGTCTGGCCGGGGACGCGCAAGGTATGAATACTTCGCGGGGATTACGCGATCTTCTGCTGGTGGATAAAGCTACGAACGGTGTCGCTGGGTTGCGCACCGACTCCGAGCCAATGCTTGATGCGTTCGGCGTTGAGCTTGACCTCCGCTGGCTTCTTTAGCGGATCGTAGGTTCCCACCAATTCCACAACGCGCCCGTCCCGCGGCTTGCTGCTTTCAATCACCACCACGCGGTAGAACGGCTTCTTCTTCTTGCCAATCCTGGATAAACGAATAGTGAGCACTAACAGATGCCTCCACTAGATATCTTAGCCTGTCCGGGCAGCCTGCGGCAATCGGAGAGTCAGGCGTACCGAGCCAGTTTCCGACTTCCGACGAATCAGGCGCTAAACTGACCGCGGTGGGATGAGAAGCCTCTATTGGCGCCGATGCTCGACCGCGTGCCAGAAGCGTTGAACCGCGCCTGCCCCCGACGCCGCGTGCACCCCGCCACACCGTCATTTCGAACGGAGCGAGCCGACGCCTTTTCCTTTCACGTTTGCTCCTGCCCTTCTGCCTCATCCCGCGCCTTTCGCGGGATGAAACGTGTCGGCTCGCGAAGAGAGAAATCTCTCTTCTCTGGGCTTTAGCCCCTGAAGAAACTCCTCCTCCGCCTCTTGGTACATTTATGAGACAAGTTGTACCCACTACCCACTATTCACTGCAACTCATCTCATAAACGCTTTTTAGGAGGGCACGGCTTCAGCCGTGCCGAAAACCGCTCGGAAAAGGAAGGGCTTTAGCCCCTGAAGAAACTCCCTGCCTGGTGCCGCAGCCTTCGGTTTTAAGGCTGCGGGTTTTGACTCGTCTGCCTTCATTTTCATTTGCTCTTTTGGCGACCCGTTGTTAGCTGTCAAAGCCAACCCCGTGATCGTCTTCCTTTATCCCTAGAAAGATTTGGCCCCCACCGAACTTTTCCCCATCCAACTTCGTCTCTACCTGTAGCATCACCACCTCCCGGAGATGCTGGAGGATTCTTAATGTTCCGATCCATTGCTCGCGTCGTGGCTACTGTCGGCATGGTATCTGTTTCCGTCTTGGCGTTCTTGGCCAACGCCCAAATCTCGCCGAACCTGCCCAATCCGATCAAGGCGCCGAATCCGCTGACGACCACGTTGTCCATTTTTCGTAGCAATATGCAGGACAAGATCATGAAGTCTGCGGAGGCGATGCCAGAGTCCAAGTACAGCTACCGGCCAACGAAGGACGTTCGCTCGTTTGCCGAGATCCTGACTCATCTGGCGGATATATCCTACACATTGTGTTCAAACGCCAAGGGTGAAGCGCCCCCCGCCACGGCTACCGCGAAGGGCTCGAAGACCGAGATCGTCGCCTACCTCAAAGGTTCGTTCGACTACTGCGATGGCGTGTACTCCGGGTTCACCGATGCGCATCTCAATGAGCCGGCGGACTTCTTCGGTTTCAAGACGAACAAGATGTTCATCTTGACGCAAGTCGGAAATCATGACGCCCTGCATTACGGCAACCTCGTCACATATCTGCGCCTCAATGGCCTCGAGCCGTCCGGCGGCTGGTTTTGACGGCAGGTGGCAGCGCCTTACCTCTTGGGTGGCTCATCCTTGCGGTTTTGGTTTTTGCAAGGGTGGGTCTTTAGCTTTCTTATCTCGCCGCCCAAGCTCGCCACCCACGTAGTTCTTTTCTCCTCAGAGCGCCGCAGGCGCGGCACAAATCCCCCTGTCTTCAAAGCATTTATGAGGGGAGTTCTACTCACCGCTCACTACCCACTACTCACTTTCTTCGCCCTTTTCCACAAATTTCCACAGTCGTATCAAGCTAACTACTCCCCGCCCAACTGCTTACTTCCCTTCGACTTTCCCCCACCCCATTCGAATCCGCCCTCTCGGTTCGAATTAATCAGTCAGTAATACAAAAATCTATTGACAAATAGTAACTATCGCGCTACACTTCGCTATGATCGTCGTCAATCCCACTAGGCCTTCTCTCGCACTCGCCGCTCGTTTACACCTGGCACAGTGGGCGAGGGGCAACTCGCCGACACGCAGGAATTCCCGCAACTCCATTCCCTTCATAGCTTTACTTCATAACTTGCGGACACCCCCGTGGGGGGTGCTCCAACGCCCGATCAGTCCGTAGGGGCACGACATGTTTACCCTGGCTTGCCCTGCTTGCCCTGAGGAACGAAGGGAGGAACGAAGGGAGCCTCGAAGGGTCGTGCCCTCTTTCTTTTTCTCACTCCCCTACAAGGGAGGTGTTGTCCCTTATCTGGAAGCCCCACCCCCAAGTGGAAGCCCTGCCCTGCATGGAATCGGCCCGCGAACTTACCATTCGCATTGTTTGTGTGACAGCGCGATAATGCCCGCTGAGCAGAGGGAGCAACCATGAGTAAGAAAATCGATTTGTCACGCCGTCAATTCTTGACCAACGTCGCTGCCGGCGGCGTGGCGATTGCCATTGTCCCGCGGCACGTCCTCGGACGCGGATTTACGCCGCCGAGTGACATGCTCAACATTGCTGGCGTCGGCGTAGGCGGCATGGGCCGCACCAACCTGATCAATCTTTCCAGCCAAAACATCGTGGCGTTGTGCGACGTGGACTGGGGCTATGCCGGCAAAGGTTTCGACCGGCTCGACACCGAAATTCCAAACTTGCAAAAGCGCCTCGATCAACCTGACCCACAGCCCGCGCCCGGCCAGCCTCCTGTCGAATTCGATCGTGCCAAAGCCAAGGTGCACCTCGACGGCATGATTCGCCTGAAGAACGAGCAACTACCGAAGGCCAAGCGCTATCAAGACTATCGCGACATGCTCGAGCACCAGAAAGATATCGATGCCGTTTTCGTCGCCACCTCTGACCACATGCACGCGCCCATCGCCCTCGCGGCCATGGCTCTCGGCAAACACGTCTACGTGCAGAAGCCGCTCACCTGGTCGATTGATGAAGCCCGGCAGCTCTCGCGCCGCGCCAAGGAAACCAAAGTTGCCACCCAAATGGGCAACCAAGGGCATTCTCTTGACGACGCTCGCCTGACGGTCGAATACATTCAAGCTGGCGCGATCGGGGAAGTCCGGGAAGTTCACATCTGGACCAACCGTCCTCTCGGCTTTTGGCCGCAAGGCGTGCCACGCCCGGAAGCCCTGAAAGAACCCGCTGACACTCTTCGCTGGAACGGACAGGGCGTCAACGCCCGGCTTGCCGCGGCGATGGCTGGCGACTATCCAGTTCCCGACAAACTCTCGTGGGATCTCTTTCTCGGCGTCGGCCCGCACGTGGAATATCACCCCATCTACCACCCATTCAACTGGCGGGGTTGGTCGGATTGGGGCGTCGGCGCCATCGGCGACATGGGCGCGCATCTGATTGATCATTCCATGTGGGCGCTCAACCTGGGCTTGCCGTCGACAATCGAGACAGTCTCGACACCGTACAACGGCGTCTCCTACCCGCACGCCACGCAGACTTTCTACGAATTTCCTTCACGCGGCAACATGCCGCCCGTCAAGATGACCTGGTATGACGGCGGCCTCATGCCAGACAAACCGGAGGAACTCGGCGACGAAGATCTCAATAAGGGCGGCGGCGCGCTACTAATCGGGAGCAAAGGAAAACTGCTTCATGACACCTACGGAATGAAGCCCCGCCTGTTGCCCAAATCGCTCCACGATTCCTACGGCAAGCCGCCGCAAAAGCTGCCGCGCATCGAAAACGAAGACCACGAAATGAACTGGGTGAACGCCGCAAAAGGAAAAACGGAGACTTCCTGCCCGTTTGAATACGCCGCGCGCCTGACCGAGGTTATGCTCCTGGGCATCGTAGCTCTCCGCGCCGGCAAAAAGATCAACTACGACGGCGCGAACATGCGCGTCACCAACGTCGCGCAAGCCAACGATTTCCTGCGCCGGGATTACCGCCAGGGCTGGGCTTAAAAAGGCAAGCTCGGAAGTTCTGAACTGCTATCTCAAACAAGGCGGTTGAGGCCATTGAACGCCGCGGTTTTATAGCATTCAGCAAGCGTCGGATAATTGAAGACCGTGTTAATGAAGTAAGTAATTTTGCCCTTTAGCTTGAAGACGGCTTGCCCGATGTGCAGCAGTTCCGCCGCATCTTCGCCAAAAATATGCACGCCGAGCAGCTCGAGCGTCTCTCGGTGAAATAGCAGCTTCAAGCGGCCATCCGTGTGGCCGGAGATTTGCCCGCGCGCAATCTCGCGGTAGTACGCAACACCAACTTCGTACGGAACGTCCGCATCCGTAAGCTGCTCTTCGGTTTTCCCTATAAAGGAAATCTGCGGAATGGTGTAAATCCCGTACGGATAACTCTCGGGATGCGTCTGCACTTCGATCCGGAACGCTCGCGCCGCGGCGATGCGCCCTTGCTCCATCGAAACCGACGCCAAGCTCGGAAAACCAATGACGTCGCCCACGGCAAAGATGTGCGCTTGCGTCGTGCGGAAATCGGCGTCGACCTTGATGCGTCCGCGGTCGTCGGATTCGATACCGGCAGCAGCCAGGTCCAGCTTGTCTACGTTGCCTTGCCGGCCAACCGCATACAGCAGAGCATCGGCATTGATGCGTTTCTTGCTGACGAGGTTCGCCGCTACTTTACCCTCCGGCGTTTCCTCCACACTTTCGACTTCCTCATTCAGCCGCAGCGTGGCGCGGTGATCGCGCATGTGATACGTCAGCGCCTCGACCATTTCCGTATCGGCAAATTCCAGCAGCCGCGGCCGCTTTTCCACGATAATTACGCGCACGCCGAGCGTCGCGAACATGCACGCGTACTCGACCCCGATTACGCCGCCGCCCACCACAATTAGCGTCCGAGGAATCTGCGGCATCGTCAGGATTTGATCGCTGGTAATGATGTTTCGCCCGTTGATGGGCACTTTCGTGTTGATCGCCGGCTTTGTGCCCGTAGCGATCACGAAGAACTGCCCCTCCAGTTCAACGTAACCGTTGCTGTTTTCCACGCGAAGATGGTGCGCATCCGTGAACTTGCCGAACCCGTGGATTACGTCGACACCGTTTCGTTTGAGCTGGTCCTGCGTTACCGCGACCTCGTTCTCGATCACGCGCTGTACGCGGAAATTCAAATCCGCCATGGTCACGTTTTCTTTGACGTTGTAATTTGACCCGTAGAAACTCTTCGAATAGAAACCGGAAAGATGCAGAACGGCCTCGCGCATCGTTTTGCTGGGTATGGTGCCGGTATTGATGCACACGCCGCCGATCGCGGACTGTTTTTCGACTACCGCGACGCGCTTTCCCGCCTTCGCTCCCTGGATGGCGGCACGCTGGCCGCCCGGTCCGGAGCCGATGACGATCAGATCATACGGCTGCATTCGACGAGTCCAGTGAGTCTTCTTCTTCCGTAGCGCCAGCAGGCGGGTCAGTCATCGGGCTAGGAGTATAAACGACGCTCTGCTTTCGCAGCGCGGGAATGTGCTGAGCGTCACCGTCGCCGCCGGCCAGCCGCATAAAATGTTCCTGCGCGGAAAATCCGTGGCCATTGCGCACGGCGCGCGGCCGCGAATACGTCCCATCCGATCCGAGCACGCGCGCCTTGCGAGTGTCCGCGAGATAGGACGAAAGAATTTCGTTGCAGACTCGCTCGCAATGCTGCGGGTCCTTCAAAGGAAATAACACTTCCACTCGTTCATAGAGGTTTCTCTGCATCCAATCCGCGCTTCCCAGGTAGACTTCCGGCTTGCCTCCATTCTCAAAGTAAAAAATCCGGCTGTGCTCCAAAAACCTCCCGACAATGCTCCGCACCCGGATGCGGCTGCTCACACCTCGAAGTCCCGGCACGAGCCCGCATTGGCCGCGCACGATCAGGTCAATCTCCACTCCCGCATTCGAAGCACGGTACAAAGCTTGGATGATGGGCGGATCGATCACCGCGTTGATCTTCACGATGATCCTCGCGGGGCGTCCGCGCTTGGCATGGCGTGCTTCCCGGTCAATCAGCGCGAGGCACGACTTGGCCATGTCGCGAGGAGCGAGCAGCAGCGGCTTGTAGCTGGGCTGTTCCGCATACGCGGTCAGAAAATTGAAAACATCGTGTACCGCGGAAGTGATCGCCTCGTCGTTCGTGAGCAAGCTCAAATCGCTGTAATATCGCGCCGTCGACGGATTGTAATTCCCCGTGCCGAGATGCGCGTACCGGCGAATCTTGCCGTCCGGATCGTTCCGCACCACCAGCATGAGCTTCGCGTGCGTCTTCAGCCCCACAAGCCCGTGAAAAACCTGTACGCCTGCGTCCTCGAAGCTGCGCGCCCAGCGAATATTGGTCGCCTCATCGAAACTGGCTTTCAATTCGACAACTACCGTCACTTCTTTTTTGCCGGCTGCGTCCAGCAAAGCATGCGCGATCGGCGAGTCCGAATTCGTCCGATACAGCGTCTGTTTGATGGATAAAACGCGGGGGTCGTGCGCGGCAGTCTGGAGAAAATTCACCACAGTGTCATAGCAATCGTAGGGATGGTGCAGCAAAAAAGGTTGCCGTCGAATCGCTTCAAACATCGAATCCGCGTCGTGCCCCACGCGCACCTGGCGCGGCACAAATGGCGAATACTTCAGATCCGGGCGCGGCGTCTCCTCATAAAGGTGAAAAAGCCTCTGCAAGTTCACAGGACCTTGCGCGCGAAAGACGAGCGATTCATCCAGTTCAAACGTCGAAACCAGCCGGTTGACAATGTCAGGGTGCGCGTCGGCTGCAATTTCCAGACGCACCGCATCCCCTTTGCGCCGTTGCGAAACTTGCGCGTCGACCGCGTCGAGCAGGCTCCGCGTCTCTTCTTCTTCCAGATAAAGATTGCTGTTCCGCGTAATCCGAAACGGCGCGGACGCCAGAATTTCGTACCCGCGATAAAGCTTCGCGGCATACGCCGAGACGATCTCCTGGAGCGCCACGTAGTGAATCCCGCCGTCGGGCCCAGGCAAACGAAGCAGGCGCGGCAATGCGCGCGGCACCGTGAGCACGCCGAAATACGGCTTACCGTTGCCGCTTCTTCGCCGGCGCAGCAGAAATGCAATGCACAACGCTTTGTTCAGCACATGCGGAAACGGGTGCGATGGATCCACCGTGACCGGCGTTAACATCGGAGACACACGCCGCTCGAAAAAAGTCTTTGCTGCCTGCGCTGCCTTTCCCTCGAGCTCGCTCGCCGGCAGGACTCGAATCCCCACTTTCGCTAGCGCCGGAAGTAGCTCCTCGTTCCAGCATTTGTACTGGTCGCAAACCATCACGTGCATCGCGGACGATACTTTCTCCAATTCCTGCTCCACGGTTAAGCCGTCAGGACTGATCTGGCGGGAACCGTGCTCGATCCGCTGCAGAAAACTAGCCACCCGCACCTCGACAAATTCATCGAGATTGTTCGCCGTAATCGCCAGAAACTTCACGCGCTCGAGCAGAGGATTCCCGATATCTCGCGCCTCCTCAAGCACACGCCGGTTAAACTCCAGCCATTCCAGGTGGCGGTTGAGGTAGAAGCGCGGGTCATCAAGCGCAGTGCGTGTCATAAGCTTTCTCAGGGGACCAAGAGTGATAGCGCAGCCGTGTTACGGGCAGATGAATGCGCCAAAGCAATGCTATTCTGCGGAGCGTTCACGGGAGGCCAGATGAAGTTAGCGCTGTTTCTTTTTTCCATGGCATTTTTCACGCTCGCTATTGTAGTCAATGCACAAGCCCAGGTGTCCCCCACCGGTAAAGTAGCCGACGCCATTTTTTCTGCCGTGACGCAAGAGCAAGCGCCCGGATTGGCTGTGCTCGTGCGCAAAGATGGACGCACTCTGTTTGAAAAAGGATACGGCGTACGCGAATTGCGCACGAACCCGAAAATCGACGCGCACACCAACTTCCGCCTCGCCTCTTTCACCAAACAGTTCACGGCCATGGCTGTTATGATGCTCGTGCACGACGGAAAGCTTCGCTATGACCAAACTCTGACCGAGATCTTCCCGGATTTCCCACCCTACGGCAAGAACATCACCATCCGCAATCTTCTGAATCACATCGGAGGCTTGCCCGACTACGAAGACCTTATGGATTCCCAGGAAAAACTCAAAGGCCCCATCTGGTCCCCCGAGCACCAAATCCAGGACGATGAAGTCCTTGGCCTCTTGGCAAAAGAAACCAAAGGAAAATTTTCCCCAGGAACGAGTTGGTCCTACAGCAATTCCGGTTACGTAGTGCTCGGCCTCATTGTCGCCAAAGCATCAGGGCAAGCCTACGGAGATTTTCTCCATGCGCGCATCTTCGCACCACTTCATATGGATCACACGATCGTCTTTCAAAAAGGGAAGAATACGGTCACGGACCGCGCCTTCGGCCACTCCAAAGACGGAGACACGCTGAAGGAAACCGACCAAAGTTCGACGTCCGCCACGCTAGGCGACGGCGGCATCTATTCCAATCTCGAAGATCTCGCCAAATGGGACGACGCCCTGCGCAATCACACCTTGTTAAATGCCGAAGAGATGCAGCCCGCCCTCATCCCCGCAAGACTTGCGAACGGCAACCCCACTTTTTGGCCTGCCGCGCCAAACGACGACAACCTGCATCCCGGCAAGCCTGTCTCCTACGGCTTCGGCTGGTTTCTTGATCCTTACTGGGGAGTTCCGCGCATGTGGCACACCGGAAGCACGATGGGATTTCGGACCATCATCGAGCGCTTCACCAACAACAGTCTGACGATTATCATCCTCTGCAATCGCACCGACCTTAATCCGGAAGCGCTCGCAGGGAAAACGGCCGACCTCTACTTGAATTTATATCCGAAGGAATAAACTCGCGCCTCACGACAATCCCGCGAGCTTTCCCAATCCCTTCAACTTCGCCCGCGCCGCCATCGCGCCGTACTGCTTCATCATCGTGCGCATCTGCAAATACTGCTTCAAAACCTGATTCACATCCTGCACCGTTGTGCCGCTGCCCTTCGCAATCCGCTTCCGGCGCTTCCCATCAATAATATTGTGGTCTTGCCGCTCCTGATTCGTCATCGAGTTGATGATGGCCTCGACCTGCTTCAGCTTCCCCTCATCCACCTTCGCATCCTTCGGCAAATTCTGCAGCGGCCCCATCTTCGGCAGCATATCCACAAGCTGCTCCAGCGGCCCCATCTTTCGAATCTGTTTCAATTGGTCGCGAAAATCTTCCAGTGTGAATCCTTCCTTGCGAAGCTTGCGCTCGAGGTCCGCAGCCACTTTTCTGTCAACCGTCTGTTCGGCTCGCTCGATCAGCGACATGATGTCGCCCATGCCCAGCACGCGCGAAACGATCCGCTCCGGATAGAATCCTTCCAGCGCATCGTACTTTTCGCCGAGGCCCACGAACTTCACCGGCGCTCCGGTCACTTTCCCAATCGAAAGCGCGGCACCGCCGCGCGCATCCCCGTCCAATTTCGTCAGGATGACGCCGGTCAGCCCGAGTCTCTTATGAAACTCCCCCGCCGATCGCACCGCGTCCTGCCCAATCATCGCGTCCGCAATAAACAGAATTTCGCTCGGCTGTAGCTCTTTTTTCAGCATGCTCAATTCGCTCATCAAGTCGTCGTCGATGTGCAGGCGCCCAGCCGTATCCACCAGGATCACGTCGCTCGCGGAAAGTTTCGCTTCCCGGATCGCGCCCTTAACAATCTCCAGCGGCTCGTCCGTCCCCGCGCCAGGCCACAGTGCCGTGCCCACAGCTTTCGCTACTTGCGCCAACTGCTCGCGCGCCGCTGGCCGGTACACATCCGTTGAAACAACCAGCGGCCGGTGCCCATGCTGCACAAGCCATTTCGCAAGCTTGCCGGTCGTAGTCGTTTTACCGGAACCCTGAAGACCTACAATCATCCACACCGATGGCGGCCGCGAAGCAAACAATGGCTTCGCATGCTTGCCCAGCATCGCCGACAGCTCGTCGCGCACGACCTTAACGACTTGCTGGTCCGGCGAAAGCTGCAGCATGACCTCGCTGCCCAGCGCCTGCTTGCGAATATTCGCCAGCAGCTCATCAGCCACGCCGACATTCACGTCGCCCTCGAGCAGCGCCTCGCGAATCTCCCCCAGCGCCACGTCCAGGTGCTCGTCGGTGAGCTTCCCCTGCCCGCGCAAATTCTTAAATGTCCGCTGCAGCTTCTCTGTCAGATTTTCAAACATAGCCGTCTTTCTTCTCTTCCCGCCGCAACTCCCTATTGTACCGC
This sequence comes from Candidatus Acidiferrum sp., assembly GCA_035272765.1. GTDB lineage: Bacteria > Acidobacteriota > Terriglobia > Acidiferrales > UBA7541 > Acidiferrum. Next base: position 27,884 of record DATEQG010000071.1, on the reverse strand, counting down.
AGCACTCTCCGCGAAACTCAGCGTCCTCTGCGCCTCTGCGTTATCATTGCTCTTTTCTCTTTACTTCGTTACCTCTAGGCTTCATTACTTTTCTTCAGTAATGCCATTGCTTCGTATCCTCTCCTCCCGCGTTCTTCTCCACATGCTCCGCCATCCACTTCACCAAATTCGCCGTAGTAGTCGGCTGCCACCCATGCCCCTTCATCGGCCGCCCGTACTGAAAATCGCAATCGCAAGGTGGGTCCTTCAGCCCTTTCATCGCCTCTTCCAGCTTATACACCGCCAAATTCAAATAAAAATTGTCCATGTCGCCCACATACACGTGAATCTTCCCGCGCAGCTTCGGCCCGAGCGTCGCCCAGTTCGTTCGAATGTTGTAGCTGAGGTCGTACCCGTGGTCGCGCATGTAAAGCGCCACGCTATGATCGATCTTGCCCGTCTTCTTATCCCACAGAGGCTTCGGATACCCATCGTCCCCGACCGGACCGTAAGCCGCGTCCCAAATCTCAATCTGCTCCCCCGAACGATTGTGGCTCCCCAAAACATCTTCCATCTGGCTGAACTGCTGAATCGTGATTTCCGGCTGCCCCTCCGAAGTACGCATGATATAGCGCGGCACCTGCACCCAAGTATGCCCCGGCTCAAAAAACGCGTTGTCATCCTCATAGGCGTTCACCGTCCCATACCGCCGAAAATCAATCGAGTCTGGATAAAGCGTCCATGTCCCCCCAAAGAAATCGGGATAAAACACTTGTGCCCCCAGCGACTCCCACCCTCCCGTCGACCCGCCCGTCAGCACTCGCGCATAAGGCTTCGCAATCATCCGGAAATGCGACTCCAGGTACGGAATCATCTCCTTCACTAGCGCATCCCCATACGGGCCGTTATTCACCGAGTTCACCGCATACGAATCGTCGTAATACGGCGTCGGATGCTGAAACGTCACCGCGATCATTCGCGGAAAATTGTCCGAAGTCCAAGCTTGATACACCTCATGCCCCGACTCCCGGTTTAGGTCGCTCATCCGCGCCCGCATCTCTGGAGGTACCGGCGGATCTTCCGGGTTGAATCCCAGCGGGTTCCGCAGACTAAAGTGGCTCTGCTCGTAAATCACCGGATAGTGTGCGTTCGGATGTTCTTCATACCCCTTCGGCAAAAGCACAATCGCCCCGATGTACATCGGGTGCCCCCAAAACTTCGTCAGCATGTCGCTCTGAATCTTGACGTGCTTCACCCACGGCGTATCCGCGGGCACCTGCACGGGTGGAATTTCTTTCGTCAAACTCAGCTTAACGTCATACCCCGCCGCCGGATCCAAATGCACCTTCTGCACTTCGCAATACAAATTCCCCGGCGAACGATTGAAGTGCTGCCCCTCCCACTGATCCATGTGCAGCCAGACGGTATGCCCGTCCGCGCGATGAAACTCCGTGTAAATGTTCACCAGCGCCTGCACGTAATAATCCCCCGCAGGAATCTCGCGCAAACTCCGCACGGGCGAGCCCGGCGTGCTTGCGTCAATGATCGCGTTCTGGTCCGCTGCCAGCGCGTTCACGTCAACGCCATAGAACGGCCCCGAGTCACCCCAGCTTCCCGCTTGTAGCCGGGGTTCCGGTTTGTCCTTCGTGCTGACCACGACAAACACGCGCCCCGTGATCGTTCCCGCGTGCGCCGACGCCGGAAACGACACCTCGAATTTCGTGCCGCCCGTTTGCGGCAAAGGCGTCGCCTTCGCGCCCGCGCCCGCCAGCAAAAAAACTGCCGCGCATGCCATCCCACTCATTCTCATTCGTATGTTCATCTTCTTTTCGCTCCCCCGAAGGCGCCGAGAGCGTACTACAGCAGGCACTCCGCATCCAAAATCTTCCGCCTTCCTTTCCTCCAACAGAACAACACTTCTTGCGCGCAAAAGAAACTCTCGAATGTCCTTGACACACGCCCTCTCAAAGAACACCTCGAGTTGTGGTTTCGCTGTTTGAGGCGAGACGCCCACTTCTCAGTCCATTCGCAGTTTCTTTTAAGGACAAGCTCCGCATCCAGCGCCAACAGGGCAGAACCTATCAGGTACTTTTTTCTAACGACTGCGGATTCATGCCAAATCGCGAACTGCGACGTTCTCCCACTTCGACCCGCAAAAATTCGCGGCGTTATAATTCCTCACAGAGTCTCAGGCAGCGTGTACTCGAACTCATAGAAATGTTTTCCGTCGGCGATTCTGATTGCCAGCTTTCCCGCAATCCCCAGCAACTCACCAGTCCCAGAGTCCGGCACCACCGTGACGCTCAGCTGCGGCTCACTCCGCGTCATGGTGCCGCTGTGTTGCAACGCAAACGTGCCGGTACGCCCATGTAATGTTCCGCTCACACGTTCCATTGCCACATAGCCCGCCGAGCCTTTGACCTCCGTTCCCACGCTCAACATCTCGCCCGCGCTCGTCCCTTCCAGGTCCCCATGGAACTGTTTCTCGATCGACATCCTGCCCAGCTTCGCGCTTTCCGCCGCCGTGTTGTCCGCCTTCTGAGCACTCAGCTTCACCTCAAATGTCCCGCTCGCATGCATTGTTATCACCGCTCCCCTTTTCTCAGGATTTGCAGACCTGAGCACACGTCCGCATGTGTTCCGTAGAACCAATTCCAAACACAACGCAGATCTCCCGCATAATAGTTCTCAAACACCAACCGCACCTAACATCTTATGCACACTGGAGCCGGTGGATATACAATGCGCCGTGCAGGAGTGCACCCAGCACAAAGGCGGCCATCATGGAAATCGAGCGGCGTGACTTTCTGAAGACCACGGGCAAAGTAATCACGGTAGGCGCAGCTACGCTCGCGCTCGGCGGCAAAATTCTTGGCGCAAACGATCGTGTCCGCGTAGCCATTTGCGGAGTGCGCGGCCGCGGCAACGATCACATCCACGGCTTTTCGCGCGTCTCGAGAGCAGAAATCGTCGCCATCTGCGACGTCGACGAAAACGTCTCGAGCCAGCGCATCGCCGAAATCGAGAAGATGGGTCTGCCAAAACCAAAATCCTACGTCGACATTCGCAAGCTCCTCGAAGACAAAGACATCGACGCCATCTCCATCGCCACTCCCAATCATTGGCACTCACTCATGGCCATCTGGGCCTGCCAGGCCGGCAAAGACGTCTACGTCGAAAAGCCCTGCTCTCACAACACGTTTGAAGGCCGACAGTTAGTCCGCGCCGTAAAAAAATACAACCGCATCTGCCAGCACGGCAGCCAATCGCGCTCCAATCCCGGCATGCTCGAAGCCATTCATCATCTGAGTGACGGCACTATCGGTGACGTCTACATGGCTCGCGCGCTCAGTTACAAGTGGCGCCCTTCGATTGGACACGCCGCAGAGGAACCCGTTCCCGCTGGCGTTCATTACGACCTCTGGACCGGCCCCGCACCTCTCAAACCCTTTACGCGGAATCGCTTTCACTACAATTGGCATTGGATCTGGGACACCGGCAACGGCGAAGTCGGCAATCAGGCCATCCACGAAATCGATATCGCCAGATGGGGCTTAGGCGTCGGCTTTCCAGTCTCTGTCTCCGCCATGGGCGAACACTTCATGTTCGACGACGACCAGCAGACTCCCAACGTGCTGAATGCCGTCTTCTATTTCGACGCTCCCAACGGCAAGCGCAAAATGATGGAAGTCGAAGTCCGGCCCTGGATCACCAACCACGAAGCCGAAATTGGCACCGGCGCTTACGGCACCAGCGCCGTTCCCCCCGCAGGCCTCACCCCCGACGCCAACGCCGCCAAAAAGCCTGCAGCCGCGCAGTCCTCCCTCGGTCCCAAAGACGCCAAGACCAACACTGTCGGCAACATTTTCTACGGCTCGAACGGCTATCTCGCCATCGACGGCTACGACGCCTACAAAACCTGGATCACAGATCAAGTCGAACCCGGCCCCCACGGCAAAGCCTCCGGCGACCACTACGCCAACTTCATCGAGTGCGTCCGCAGCCGCCGCGCCGAGGACATTCATTCGCCCATCCTCGAAGCCCACATCTCCACAACGCTGGTCCATCTGGCCAACGCCTCCTATCGCCTGGGCCGCACTCTAAAATTCGATCCAGCGACTGAGCAAGTCATCGCCGACGAAGAAGCCAACATCCTTCTCCGCGGTACCTACCGCGCACCGTACGTTGTGGCCGAAGAAATTTAAACCCCTGGTCTGGACTCGCACTAAAGATTTCAGTACCCCATCCGCTTGGGATCACTCTCGACGGCCGTGGCCTAATCGAATGCCTTATACTCTTAGCCACCTTTTCTTCAACTACCATGATTTCAATTGCCGGGCTCCAGAGCCTCTATGACAGCAACCGCTTCCTGGAAGCTTTTCGTCAGAGCGCGGCGTACTGGAAGCCATCTCAGCGGTTAGGCGATCTCTCCTCGGAGGAATTGATTCTTGGCGGAAGGCTTGCTTTTCGTCTCGGTGGCTGGCGGCTCTCTCGACGGCTTTTTCGTACGGCATTAGCCCGTAGTGGTGCGGACCCGCGCGCCCGCTATTTTGCGAACGGTTTGCGCCGCCGTGGGCGGCGTCTCTTTGACGACCTGCGCGTCTGGGATACGAATCCCGAGCTCCCCGGCGCCGATCCGGATACGCAAGCCAGTTGGCTCGCTTCTCAAGCCGTTACCTGGGCCTCGCTGCGGGAATTCTCCCGCGCTCACACCTGCATTGAACGCGCTCGCTCATTCCAGTCTTCGCGGAATTGGGTACTCACCTGCGAATCCAATGTCTTCGGTCTTGAGGATCGATGGAGCGAAGCGCTAACTTCCGCCGAACGCTCTTGGGAGCTGAACCCGGGGACCCCCTTCGCGGCCCACAGCCTGGGCCAGAGTTTGCTGAACCTCCGCCGAATCCGCGAGGCGGCCAACCGCTTGGTTGCGGCCGCTGAACACTGCGAGTCTTATGAGCTCGCCCAAGTAGCCTGTTGGCATCTGTGCGTCTTTGCCGAGACTATCGAAGGCGACGAACGCAGTCGCACCCTGGGCCGCGCTCGGGAACTTGCAGGGCAACTCTCCAGTCTGGCTCCCTTAGCTGATCGCGAATCCAACACTCTTTTCGCGAGAATGTGGCTCGACATGGCCGAACTCGAAGATGATCACGCTGCCATGGAGCGCTGGAGCAACAAGGTCCGTTCTCCCTTTCATCGCAAAGTGCTCGAAAATCTTCGCAAGAATCCAATCGGGCTTCGCATCCGGCTGCCCTTTCGGCGCGCGATCCAGAAACATGAGGAGTGTTTGCCCACGAGTATCGCCTCCGCTCTCGCCGCCATGGGACTACAAATCGATCCCGATGCCATGGCGTCCGAAATCACCTTTGGGGGAACCCCGGAGTGGGCAGCGGCCGAGTGGCTCGAGAAGTTGGGGTTTGTAATCAGATTTTTTGCCGTTGTCCCGGAGATTGCCGCCCGTCTTATTAAGAATGGCTTCGCTTTTGTCGTGACTCTCATGGCGGATGCCAGCGCACACGCTGTCGCTGCCGTGGGCTTGGACGAAGCCGCCGGTACTTTACTCATCCATGATCCCCAGGCCTTGCGAACCACGGAGTATTTATTAGCAAGCATCGGAGAGAGCGAGGCGCCCCTGGGACCCAGAGGTATGGTTATCGTTCCGCGCGACAAAGCAGCCCTCCTCGACCTGTTGCTCCTCCCCGATGATGTGGACGCCATGACCACCATGGAGTCTCACAACCGCGCCAGTTTCTTGAGTGATCCCGGTGCTGCGCGCGAACTCGTAGCCGAACTGGCAAAAAGGCGACCCACTCACCCGATCACTCGCCTCCTGAAAGCAATGCAAGCTGTCCAGGATGGCCGGGTGGGCATGGCCCTCCATGAATTTCAGGAGCTCATGAACCTGTATCCCAAATCGGCCTTCGTCCGCGCCCGGCTTCTATCCTGTTGCCGATCGCTTGGAGACATCGCACTCATGCGAAGTGTGCTTGCTAGCGTCGTCGAGCGCGGCATTCTTCCTGGCATTCAATCCCAGCAGCACTGGTTCTATCCCCCGAGCGCTTACGTCTCCGAATATGCCGACCTCTTGCGCACCTCGGCAGAAACACGTGAAAAAGCCCGGTCGCTCTTGCATGACGTTCTTCTTCGTGAGAGTTCCTGTGCGCAGGCCTGGCACGTCCTCGGCGATCTTCTTTGGGATGAGCGGGACATCCAGGGAGCTCTGCTCGCCTACCGGCTCGCAGCCGGTCTTGCCGCCAGCAATGAGCATTACGCGCGCGCTTACTGCGACGCCCTCTGCAACGCCGCGCGCAAGGAAGAGGGGCTGCAATGGTTGGAGGATCGTGTTCGCAGCTTTAGCGTTTCCACCCGCGCAACGGCAACCTGGATAACCTGGATCAGCGCACTCGAGGCCTGGGGACACCCCGAGCGCGCTTTGGCCGCCGCCGAAGAGTCTCTTGGAATCTACGGAAATTCTCCTGAGCTGCTGGCTTTCGTCATCTCTTTTTCCGCGCGCATGGGCCGCTGGCAGGAAGCGGAAGCCCTCTTGAATCGGCTCAATACAGCCGGAAATTCTGCTCTCTTTCACGAAGCGGCCGTGGACTTCTATCAGAGACGCGGGGAACTCGAAAAATCCCTGCAACACGCCGAAGCGTGGGTGCAGGAGTCGCCCCTCTCCATGCAGGCTCGCCGCGAGCTTCTTCATCTTATGGCGAAGCGCGATGGCATCCGTGCGGCGATCGACCGTGCCTCTCGCTGGGTCGCGGACTACCCGGGCCACGACGAATTGGAGCAGCTGTACTGCCAGTATCTGGACCGCGCTTCCTTGCCTCGCTCAAAAAAATACTCTCTCCTCTTTCGCCGCGTAAAGCGCAATCCCGAAGACAGCTGGGCGTGGCGAGAACTTGCATTTACTTCCCTCTCTGACTATTCGTCCCGGGATGAGCGCGGACGCGCAAGGTTGAAGCGCCGCATTCCCGGTTTTCTCGCTCAATGCGAACGCATCGCGCCCCAGGATGCATCCACTCTGCGCGTCCTCGCACAGTGGTGCGAAGCTCGCGGCGAGTGGACACATGCCGTTGATCACCGGTTGGAATCGATCGATCACGAACCGGAGAACGTTTATAGCTATCGTCAGGTGTGGGCTTGCCTCGCCAGGTCCGGCGCGGAACAGCGAAAGCAGAACTGGGAAAAAATGTCTGCCATGTTGCTTCGTTACCCGGGCCGGCTTTCCGTCGCCCGCGAAGCAATCATGCTCGCCGCGGAACGATTTGGTGTTGCCGAGGCCGAGCAAGCCGTTTTCGCCTGGCATAAAATTCGGCCTGACGATCCAGAAGTCATCGAGGCTTCCGCGGATCTTCTGCTCGAACACGGTAGTGGCCGCACCGATGCGCAGCGTGCGCTCGAAATTCTCCAGCCGGCCGTGGATCGTTTTCCCTATCACCTCGGTCTGCGTTTTTCGCTAGCGAATGCCTGGCGAGGCCTCGGAAAGTTCCAAGAGTCGGAAGAGGTCTTGGCCGAAATCATTCGCCGCCATCCTGACGACTCTTCCGCCCAAATTCAGCTCGCCCGTGTAAATCAACGTCACGGCCGCATCGAAGAGGCTTTGCAAATTTTGGCCTCGGCAGCCGTTCGCGATCCGCAAAACGTCGAGCTCCCCGACGTGTCTGTACAAATCCTGATTCATGCTGGCCGCCTCAACGAGGCTCGCGCTTCTATTCGGGAGGCCCTCTCTCGCTTTCCTGAATCCGTTCGCTGGCGAGAGAGGGCCATCGCTCTTTTGGCGGAGTGCGGGGATCTCGAAGCCTCCACGCGGATCGCCCGGGAAGGTACACTCGTTTATCCTCGCGGAGCTTACCTCTGGTTTCTTCTCGGCAGAACGCTGCATGAGTTCAAGCGCTTCGCCGCACAAGGCGAAGTTGAATCCTGCCTGCGTCGAAGTTCGGCCCTAAACCAAAGCCTCTTCGTCGCTGCCGATTGGTTCGCCATGCTTTTGGTCGAGCAGCGCAGATACGACGAAGCTGCCGAAGTCATGCTTCAAATTCGCGAACGGCTTAGTGATCCCTCTCCCGCTCTGGGCCGCTTGGCTTGGATTCATCGCCAAAAAGGAAACAAACGCGAGGCCCGCGAAGAAATGGTCTCCCTTTTGCGCGCGACCCCTTGGTATATCTGGGGCTGGAATGTGTTGATGGAGTGGCTCCTCGAGGACCAAGCCTGGAACGAGGCTCGCAGCGTTCTCGCTGTTGCTCTGCCGGAACTTAAGACCAACACGCAATTTCGGCGGCAGCGTCTGAAAGTTCTCGAGAAGGCCGGTCTACCTTCGTCCGAGCTAGACTCCGACTGGAACGGTTTGCTTCTCGATTTCCCAGAGGATGTCCCCCTCCATCTGCTTCGCTATGACACTCTGCGGAACAGCAAACGCCTGCCGGAAGCCGCCGCCGTCTTAGAGTTCATTCGGCCTATAGACCCTGAGAGCCCATTCGTCCTTGCTCGCTACGTCGAAGTCCTGTCAGGCGATCAAAATAAAAAAGACCAAGCCATCGAATCCCTGCTGCGCATCTTCTTTGCGCAGACGGAAGAATCCGTTTGGCCCGCAAATTACGCATGGGCCGCCGTGCAAAAAGCGCATTGGGAAGAGGACGTCCATCAGAAGGCGCTTGCCCTTTTGAAGCAAGGCTCGCGCCCGACGTCCCGGGCACTTTCTCTTTTGGCCTCTCATGCCGTCAAGCGCGGCGAAACCGGGAAGCGGACCTTGCAGCCGATTTGGCGCGCCTGGTTTCCCGACAAAGGAGCACGGGAGCTGCTGTCCCTGCTGAAAATAATCGATTCCGCTTCCTGGTCGAAAGAACACTATCGCGCCAGCCTGCTCAAAGAGCTCTGCAACTTCGGCTACGCGCGATTAGTTGTGCGCTACTGGAAAAAGAACAAAACCCTCGTGGAAACGGACGTCGACTCCTGGGCAGAAACCGCACGCGCGCTCATCAACCTCGATCGCAACTCCGATGTCCGAAAACTCTTGGCGCCCTGGCGCCAGCGATCCGGCGTCGGCATGTGGGTCGTTACGAACTATGTGACCTGCCTCTCCCCTCGCCGTCCAAAGCAGTTGCGAGAGACGTTTTCCTCTTGCCGGGATGCCCTCGCGGGTCTTCCTCACGACCATTGCGCGAAATTTCTGGCGCATGTGCAGGCCGAAGCCTGCGCCCTCCTCGGCGACACCAAAGCCCTTACCGAAATCTGGAACGACTACCGAAGTTACTTCGACGGCAAACTGGAAAAAGGAGAATGGTTCCCCACCAAACGCAAACATCTGCTCGCCGACGTGCCCATCATTGCGCGCGCGCTTCAAGACAATGACCTGCCCATGTACAGGCGAATTCTCCGGAGCCTACGCTGGAAACAATATACCGGCGTGCTCCAATCCACGAAGGCCAGCAAAGTGCAGATCAGCAGAGGCTGGTTGTGGTTAATGTGGCTTCTGTTTTGGCTTATCATTCTGTTTTTTCGAAGTATCTCTAACTAGGGCAAAAGCTGCGCGCAGCCCGTGTCGAATATGGGGCGCACCATGCCCTCAGACTGCGCCCAAAGTCAAACAGATCACCCAACACGGTCTGCAGTACAAAGCAAAGGTGCTGCGGATCCCATCTGCGCGTCGCTCGTAACTCCCGGCGGATTAGATGCTAAATCTCCCACGGGTTAATCACTGTCACCGGCAAATCCTCGAAATGTTGCGTGTTCCGCGTCGCCAGCGTCGCCCGGTTCGCAAGCACAATCCCGGCAATCATCGTGTCGCGCACCTCTGCCGGCCGTCCTTTGCGCTTTCGCTGGGCCATCAACTCCGCAGCCTGAATTCCGGCTTCGGCGTCAAAGGAAGCGATCCGCCCTTCAATCATGCTTTTGAGCATCAGCTCGAACGCCCGGATCAAGGCTTCCTGGCGCCGCCCTTTCGGCATGGTCTGCAAGCCAAAGCGAATCTCCATTACCGTGATGGCCGTGATCCAGGCGGAAGCCGCAGGCTGCGCGTCCAGCCACTTCACGACAGGTTTTTCTGGCTCCCTCCGCATCAGGGCGGAGATCACGTTTGTGTCGAGAACGATCATTCCTCGAAATCCGCTGGTTCGATCTCGATCTCTCGCAGCTCGCGGATTCTCTCGCCCGCCTTAAGCCCCGCGCCACGGAAGAGTCGCGCAATTTCCGTCCCCAACAGCCTGCTTCTTTTGCCTTCGCGCTTCGTGGCGTCGCGCAGAATTTCACGCACTTCTTCCTCCACGCTTCGCCCGTGCCGCTTCGCGCGCCGCCGCAATTTGTCCTTCACTTCGTCCTCAATCTTCCGAACAACGAGCTGCGCCATATTCAAAATGATATCATGATATCACGAGAGAGGCAAGCGGACGTTTCTTTCCCTGGGTGCCCCACCCTCGTTCTTTGAGGGTGGGTCTTCCTACTTTTTCCGACCTTTATCCCGGATATATCAAACAAATTAACACTCCCGCAACTTCCTCAATCCCCTCAACTTCCTCCACTACCGTTCGAATGATATCCATTCAATTATACTAATTGACAGTAATAAAAACTCGTGCTACCCCGCCCCATGTCTATTCTGAGCCTCGAAGGGCAGTCCAGCCAATCGCCCTCCCCTTCTCTCCATTCCTGTTCACGCAGCATCTCTGCGCTCACCCCACCTCCTCTCAGTTGTCATCCCGAACGCAGTGAGGGATCTGCTTTTCTCTGTCCCCCGCCTCCCTCTCCAGTCGTCCCTAACTCCTTTAGAATTCACACCTATCAAAAACACACCCGTAACCCCTTTGGAATTCGCACTTCCGAAACACGGGACTTAGAACTCTTTAGAATCTGCAGTTACAGAAAAAGGGGAGGGGGGAGGGGTATCCCATCCCACCCAAACAGTTCCCTGGTTTTCCACATCGAGTAAACATGCAACGCCCGCAACTCCAATCTCCTCATACGTTTACTCCATAACTTCTGGACACCCCTCGAGTGGGGGGTGCGTCTATCGCCACGTTTTGTCATTCCTCGCAGCGCGAGGATCTCTTCGCCGGCCTCGCCTCACACCGTCCGAATTTCCAGTTTCCATTTTCGAGTTTCGCCCTTTCTCGTTACTTCATTGCCTCGCTACTTCTTTGCTTCGCCTCTCCCCCTATGGAACAAATGTCCTTCTCCCACGTCTTCACAGGTGCAGAGGTGAGCTCCATGCGTAAATTCACGATGTGGCTGGCAGCGGCAATCCTAATGACCGGAATTCTGACGACGCGCGTTTCGCGAAGCGCCGCCGACGGCCCGATTGTGGGCGAGTGGTCCGCAAAATTCATATCGCAGGGCGACACGGCCTGCATCGACCTCGAGGTCGATCGTTCCAGCTGGGGCCACCACGACACCTGGGGCAACACCCACAAACTCAGCGACTTCGTCGGCCTCGACGCCAGCCTCGCCACCGCGAAAGATTCTTCCGTCCATTTCGAGCTGCGCCGCGATGCAGGAATCATGAATTTTGATGGCCGCTTCCACAACGGCGAAGGCAGCGGCAAGTTCAGCTTTGCCGCCAGCGCCGAATACGTGCAAGGAATGAAATCGCTCGGCTACTCCGGCTTAGACCAGGAGCAGCTCTTCGCGTTTGCGATTCACGACGTTTCGCGCCAGTTCGTCAAGGGCATGAACGATCTCGGCTATCGCGACCTAAGCACCGACGAACTCATGGCTTTCCGCATTCACGGCGTCTCCCCGGAGTTCGCGCGCGCCATGATCGAACTTCTTCCGGAAAAACCCTCTCCCGATAACCTCGTCGCCATGCGCATTCATGGAGTCAGCCCCGAATTCACTAAAGAAATCAACGCACTGCTCGGGAAAAGATTTTCGGTCGAAGAGCTTGTCGCCTTCCGCATCCACGGCGTTTCCCCTGATTTCGTTCGCGCAGTCCATGAATCCGTCTCAAAAGATGTGTCGGCGGATGATCTCGTAGCCATGCGCATCCATGGGGCCAGCCCGGAATTCGTTAAATCCATGACCACGCTGATGGGCCGCAAACTTCCCGTCGAACAACTCGTCGCCTTCCGCATTCATGGAGTCAGCCCGGAATTCACCAAGGACATTCAGAATCTCGTCGAGAAGAATATTTCAGCCGACGACCTCGTGGCGTTCCGCATTCACGGCGTGAGCCCTGAATTTGTAGAGAGCATGAAAGCGGCAGGTTTCGCGAAGATCTCGCCAGATCAACTGGTAGCCATGCGCATCCATGGAGTCGACGCCAATTTCGTGAAGGAAGTCCACGAACACGGCTACAAGGATCCGTCCATCGACGACCTGATCGAACTGCGGATCCACGGCCTGCGCAACCGCGAATCCCTGTAAGCGCTCCGCGGCCGCTCGACGCTTTTTGAGTTGTTAGTTTTTTTGTCGTTGCTAGCTTTTGTAGTTGTTAGAACGTGAACCGCACGCCAAGCTGGGCGGCGAACGGAATCCCGACCGTGGTCCCCGGCCCAAAGAAATCGCCGAGCGCGCCTGCGGGAACGCGGAGTTGTTGGCCGCTGGTCACGGGCACGCTCTGCGAACACGAGGGGTTGAGGCAAATGGCCGTTACGTTATTGGCATCGTTGACGGGAAGAATGGAGACGTTAGTCACGTAGTTCGCGCCTGGATTGTTGCGGTTGAAAAGGTTGAAAAACTCGATGAACGGCGTGGCCGTATACCGTTCGCGAAAATGAATTGGCCGGCTCACGCGCAAATCGGTTTGAATGTAAGGCGTCCCGCGAAATTCGTCCAGAGTCGTTGTGACACCGTCTACCACGGCGCGCTCCGTTCCAGCCTCGTTGGTCAGCGTAATCGGCCTCCCGCTTTCCGCTTGCGAAAGAAAACTCAACTCGAAGCCGGCAGGCGCGTGAAACGTTCCAATGAGCACGCCGCGGTGCGTGACGTCTTCGCCGGAAGGCCCATAATCTCCTGGCGCAAACGCGTCAAATGGATTGCACACACGGTTGACGTAGTCGAAAAGTTCGCCAAGGACGCAGCCCCAAGTTTTCGCGCTCGAGAGCGTGTAATTGGCGACTAGGCTCAGGCGCTTCGCGACGTTTCCTTGCAAGTGTATTTTCAGCGCTTTGTAACTGGAGCGATTGTCGCTGCGGAAAACATTCAAGCTGGCGAACGTTCCTACGTTTGAAAAGGTGTACTCGCGATAGCCGTGCATGCCGGTTTCGAGAGTGAAGTCGGTGCTCAGCGTCCAGTTGGCGTTGAATGCGTGCTGCACACCTGCCGTCACGTGGATCGCATACGGTGTGTGGTAGTTCGGATCGATGATGGAAGGCGGGATAATGCCACCGCTGGTTGCGACATTCGTATCATTTACGGCTTGAAACGCGTTGACCCAGCCGTTCTGCGCGAGGTCGTCGTAGTACATGCCGAAACCAGCGCGAATCACAGTCGTGCCGGAATCTCCGGGGGAGTATGCGACGCCGACGCGCGGACCAAACCCCTTGCGATAATCGTGGGGGGCAGTACTGATGAAGGGGGCGACGGTTGGATTAAGCGCGAGCAAGAACGGATTTTGCGCCTGGCTGCGGCCCGACGCCTCAAAGAGTCCGAACGTCGTATCGTAACGAAGTCCGTAATTCACGGTGAGATTTCGTGTGACGCGCCAAGAATCTTCGGCGTAAAAACCGAGGCGCTGCACATTCTGCGAAAAACTGCCGTCGCCGGCAGGAGTGACGGTGCACATTGTGTTCGGAGTAACATCGGGAGATGGAGTGGCCGAGCACGCGGTCAAATCGGTCGTGAATTGTGCGGGATCCGCGACATAGACGGTGGGATCTAGCGCGAACGCTACGAGCGTTTCGGCGTTGGCTGTGAGCGCGCCGCTCATCACCGGCTCGTGAATGAAATTAATTCCAAAGCGTGGCGCATGTTTGCCTGTCGTATGCGTTACGTCGTAACGCACCTGATACTTTTCCTGATTCCGCAAAACAGGGAAGGCCGTGATTGCGGTGACGAATTGGTTGTCGCCGTAAGTTTCCAGACCCGAGGTGGTCGCGGTCGTGGAACTGAACGGAAACGCGAGCGCGAAACCAAGATCGGAGCTGCGCGTCTGGGTCAGGTGCAAACCGCTGCCGCCGAAGACAAACGAGGCGAGCCAATCGGAACTAAATGCGAACTGATTGCCGAGAGCGAAGCTCCAGTAGTTGTTGTGCGTTGTGGCGCCGGTGGAGGGTAGAGTCCCTTGCTGAACAAGCGCATTGTTAGTGAGATAGCTGTCCGCTGAAAAACGCAAAAACCACTGCGAGCGAGCGGATTGCTGCCAGTCGAAACGTGTGGTGCCGATATAGTCGCGAAAAGGCACGGAAACGAAACTTGGAACAGGAATAGAAGTGACGGTCGTGCCGTTTACGTCCACGAGTCCTTCTGCAGCAAGTTGGGATAGCGCCTGGAATTGCGTTTGGCTGGCGTCGCTGTAAGCGATGCTGGCATTTTCGTGGACGTATTCGAACGACGTATAGAACCAAACTTTGTCTTTCACGATGGGTCCGCCACCTGTGAAGACATAGTTTTGGCGGGAGAAAGGCTGCTTCGGATTCGGCGAAGGATTGTCGATCGGAAAGCGCGCGTTGAGATCCGCGGCGCGGTCGAAAAAGGCGTCGTCGCTATGCCACTGGTTAGTGCCGCTCTTCGTGGTGATGACCACGGAAGTCCCGGTGGTGCGACCAGTGTCGGCGTCTTCCTGTGCTGTTCGAATCGCGAACTCTTGAATGGATTCGGGAGAGAAATTCTCCAGAAAGCCGCCGATCCAGTCATCGGAGTTGTCTACGCCGTCGACGGAAGATTCATTGTTCAGGCCTGAGCTGCCGCCCGTAGAAACGGCGGTGATGCGAGCTTTCGTGGGATCGGAGGGCTCGACAGGCTCGGTTCCTGGCGCCATGTAGGCGATATTGGCAAAGCTTCGAGCCGGCAAAGGAATCGTGTTCAAGTCGTGGGCCGTGATAATGGCCTGCTGAACGGCGCTGGCGGTGTCCATCGGTTGCGTCGTGATCGAGGAAGCCTGACCTTGAACGTTTACGGTTTGCTGGACGGTTTGCGGCCGCAGGACGACGGTCATTTCTTGCGTGGAGCTAATATTAACTTGCACCTCGGAGCTGGCTTCCGCAAAGCCATTGGCGGTCACGATAAGGTGATATTTTCCTGGAACGAGATCGTCGATACGAAAATCGCCGCGATCATTGGCGATAGTTTCGCGCTGGAGAGCCGACTCGGGGGCCTGCACGACGATCTTGGCGGACGAAATTCTGCCGCCGCTGGTGTCCTGAACGGTGCCGCGAAGCGAACCGCGGGGGTTCTGCGCATACAGTACGAATGGTGATAGTAGTAAGGCCAAAAGCGTGGTGCTTCGCGTAAGGCGCGACCTGTTGGACAGGAAAATGGTTTTCATGGCGAGCAATAGGCTACTGGAGGGCCGGGACTACTACCACGGGTCGTAGATAACGACGAGAAAATTAAAATGCAGTGCGAGCCTGCCATTCTGACAATTTCTCGCCGTCGATGGGGAAAGCTTGCGGAAAAATAAAAAAAGAGGGCACGATTTATCGTGCCCCTGCGGGCTCGGGTGTACAAATTCGAGAGGGCTGGCGCTCCGACGGCTCCAAGGACGAATTATTAATGGAGGAGAAGCTCGAGGAGTTCGTGGACGGAGGAGAGAGCAGAAGGCGCCAGAAGTACCGCAGCGAGGCAGACGGCGAGCAAGAAACCGGCGTTGAGCAGGCGATGCTTCGACTTGCTGGTGTGGGCCGGAGCGATGGGGGCAGCCTGGAGCAAGCGGTCCACGCGAGCTGAGAGATCGCGGTCGCCGGCGAGAAGAGGAGTGGACAGAAACGGCAAGCGCGGACCAGCACCCATGCGGGCGACATGGACCAGCGCGGCGGCCAGAGAGAGCGCGCGGCGAGAGTCTCCTGCGGCGGCTTGATCGTCCGCTGCCCACTCCGCGAATTTTGACCAGCTGTGTTCCAGCATGCTAAGCGGGCGGACAAACGGAAAAATGTCCGGCGCGAGAAGGAGAAGGAGACGCTTGGCATTATCGCGCGAGGTGCGATGCGCATGCTCATGGCGCAGAGCGGCGTCGAACTCTTCAAGGGAGAGCACGCGGAGCACGCCACGCGAGATGAGCAGCCGGGGGCGAAGCAAGCCAGACAAAGCAAGAAGAGGAGCTTCGTCATCCACGAGCACGACCGGGAAAGAATTACCCTGGATACGTGTTTCCTCGCCCGCTAAGCGGCACAGACGATTGTGCCGCAGGGAAGCGAGGATAGAATGAACGGTCCGCGCGATGGACGCGAACCAAATTGCAGCCCCGAGAAGCCCGAGCACAACGCAGAGAAAGCCAACACGTTCGGCGGTGGCCGCAGGTTCAAGCCAGAGATAACTCGGGACGCAGAGGCCTACGACGAAAAGACCGGCAAGCGCCAAAGGAAGCAGGCGCAAGGCTAGCAGAAGCCGGGCGGCGGAACTGGAGGTCCTTGTTTGCGCGAAGCGGATCGCGGGTTTGGACAAGATCCAAACGAGCAGGCCTGCTGCGAGGTTCAGCACAAAAAACGAAGCGAAGGAGAGACACAGCAGCCGCACTAGATAAGGGAGAATCATGGCTGTTCCTGACGATGGAGTTCTTTGCGGCGAGTGCGGATCTTTTTTTCGAGCTCATCGAGTAGCGTGGCGTCATGTTCGCCGACGGCATCAAGCAAGCAAGAAAGCAAAAGTTCACGGGAAGGATTGGGGCCAGATAGAAAACCGGCTACAAGACTACCGGCGCGTCTGCGTTCCCATTCCCGGCGAGAGAAACTCGACGAATAGACGAAGGCACGATCGGATTTGTGGCGGTCCAGGAAACCCTTTTTGAAGAGGCGGTCAAGGGTGGTCATTACAGTGGTGTACGCGAGGGGCCGGCTCAGTTTTGGGACAACGTCGCGGACGTTGGATGCACCGTTGGACCAGAGAATTTCCATCAATTCGAACTCGAGGGTGCCGAGGGCCAAGGACTGGCTCTGGTTGACACCGCGCTGGATGCGATTTTTGAGGAAGCGAATCATTACTTGCCGTTCATTGGGCCGATGCCGGAAACAGGGAAGATTGTAAGCTCCCCGTTGAGAAGAGGAAAGAGAAAATCCGGCAACCGGCCCAACGAAACAACTTTCCGTATGAAGAACAGGTCGGCCAACACCCGCTATTGTGGAGTGAGACGCGCGGAAGGGCGGCGTGGTTACAACAGCTTTCAGAAGCCTCCAAATGAATTACTCCAACAACGAAGGCGTGCGGGCCAAATGGCACTGGCCGGGTGGAACATAGGTGGAGGAGTTACTCGGGTTGCTGGCCGCGCTTTGGCATCGGTCGTTCGGGTACAAACTTGGGTCTGATCCTCGTCGAACCCGCATGGCCTGCTGAAGATTTGCGGCTCTCTTCCTGGAGGAGCTTCTTGCGATACGTCGGAGTGTAACTTGGCGGGGACATCCATTTGGACGAATCATAAGTTCCCCACAGGAGCGCTCCTACAAAATCGACCGGACTGAGATTGATGTCCACCAAGGGAAGTTCTTGGTAGTCATCGGTCCAGCTGCTGACTTCTTCCTGCTTCCATCCTTCTGGAGTGAAAAGGTACCAATGCAGGCCGTGCTGTACATACGAGGGTGGGCTCAACCAATCTTCGTTTCCGGGGCATTTGATTTCTTCCTGAACAATGCCAATGTCGAAGTTTCCGTCATCGTTGGCGTCGGCGATGAGGAAGTGCGTCATGAGCGCATGGAAACATCCATCGTCATGAGCGCGGTTTTTGGTCACGCCGAGATTAATGAGGCCCGGACGCAGCGAGGAATCGGCAGGATTGAAGATCAAGAAAACGTCGCGGCCACCAGCTCCCATCATGGAGCTCTCGGTCATCATGTCAAACGAGGAGAAGTGCAAGGCAATTTCCCCATTGCCGATGGGAAAGGACGTGACGCGCTTGGAGTAGAGGAACGAGGAGAAAGGCTGTTCTTCCTCTTCGGCAACCTCCTCAGGCGGTGCCAGCCACGCCGTTGGAATGGGGACGGATTGCGTTCCTTTAGGCGAAGGAAAATAAAGGGAGTATTTTTTGTTTGCTGTTACTAGAGTGAACTGATCCGTAGATATTTTCGCGCGAGATTTAGCGGGCAGCTTTACTTGTGCCATAACCTCGAAGCTCGCGAAAAATGGCAGCCCGAGCAAAAACAGAACGAAGACAGATTGAAGTCGATGCCTGGAAATCATTGGAGTTGAGCGAACTGCCGGCTGCCCGCCGGGCTTCCGGCACATCATAAGCCTGAATACGTTTTTGGAGCACCAATCAACTTCATCGCTGGGCGCGTTTGTAGTTGCCGTACTGCTGGAGAAGCGGGTGGCGGAACGCGGGGGCCAGAGAGGTCCATTGGCCAAGCGTTGGTTCGGAGATTTAGGCAAGTGGATCTCGAGAAGAGATGTTGTTGAGTGGCGGAGTCGCGAGTAGAATCCGCGCAGACTGAACCTGGAGGGGATGATGCTGGATCGCCGTGGATTTCTTTCGTCGCTTGCCGGAGCTGCCGGCGTAGCGGGCACGCCGAGCTTATCGCCAGCGTGGCCGAAATTGCTGGAGCAAGCGCCCGCGCAGTTGCCGGACCATGCGCTGCTTGATTCGAACGAAGAAGCGTACTGGACGGAGATTCGGAAGCACTTTTTGATTCCTGCCGACGAAGTGTATTTGAACAACGGCACAGTGGGTTCTTCACCCGCGCCGGTGTTGCGGGCGATTTTCGAGGGGTACAACACCACGGAGAAGATGGACCAGAGCGATCCGGAAGACTATCCGATCTGGGGTTACGGTGTTTGGAACGAGTTCCGCGATCCGCTGGCGGAATTTGTCGGATGCACGCGCGATGAACTTTCGCTGGTGCGCAATTCGACGGAGGCGAACAGCTACATTTGCAATGGGCTGGATTTTAAGGCGGGCGACGAAGTGTTGATGACAGATCAGGAGCATCCGGGCGGCGAACAGGGATTTTTGCTGCGCGCGAAGCGGCATGGAATTGTGGTGAAGAAGGTGACGCTGCCCAAGCCGGTGCCGAACGCCGCGGCGGTGTTGAATCTTTTCAATGATGCGATTACGCCACGCACAAAATTGATTTTCTTCAGTCACATCACGACGGTGACGGGCGTGGTGCTGCCAGTGAAAGAGATTTGCGCGCTGGCACGTTCGAAAGGGATATTGACCGCGGTGGATGGCGCGCACGTGATTGGAATGATGAAGCTAAATGTGAGGGAATTGGGTTGCGACATGTACTCCTCGAGCCCGCACAAATGGCTGCAGGCGACAAAAGGGACGGGATTCTTGTACGTACGCGAGGAAGTGCAAGGCCGTCTATGGAACACGATAGTGACAGGAGGATGGGACGATCCCAAGCTGAAAGCGGCGCGATTCCAACAAATCGGAAGCTCGAACGTGCCGACCCTCTATGGTTTGCGTGCGGCAGTGCAACTTGCGAATTCGATTGGGATAGAGCGAATCGAGCGGCGGCACCGGCAATCCGCGGATTATATTTTGAAGGAGATGGTGAAGCGGGGCGCGGAGTCATGGACTTCGCCTGACCCGGCGCTGCGGTGTGCGATTGCGGCGGTGAATGTGCCGCCGATTCAGATTGGTGAGTTGGAGACGTGGATGTGGAAAGAAAAGAAGATCCGGATTCGCGGCGGTGGGCCTTCCAAGATACGGCTCTCGACACCATATTATTTACTGCGGAAGGATATAGACCGCTACCTTGCGGCCTACGACGAGTACAAGCACGTGAAGAACGTGGCGTAGACCGGCGCGAGGTACTTGAGAGTACTTGGAGCCGTCATCGAATAAGGATGCGAATTAGGGCGCAACACGGATAACCAGATCCGCTGCTGCGAGTCCAATCGGGTGTGAAACCCTCTGTTCCCAAATATGTGTCACCGGTTCGAAAGCACCTGAAATACCTGTCAGCGCGACACCAGCGCGGATGGCGATCCGTCCTAGTTCTTGCCTTCGTTCTTCCGCTTGCCGCCTGCACTCAGCGAACTTCGACAACCCTGGAGAAGTCATCAGAGACACTCGACGCCACTGAAGAAGCGGTGCATTTTGCCAGCGGAAAGATAACGCTCGCGGGGACGCTCCTACTTCCTGCAGGTTCGGGAAGGCATCCAGCTGTCGTTCTCTTCCATGGCTCCGGCGCGCAGCAGAGGGATTTGTTCACCGCGCGTTGGTTCGCGGACCAAGGCATCGCGGCGCTGGCCTACGACAAGCGAGGAGTGGGCGAGTCCACTGGAAACTTTCGCGCAGTCCCATTCATGGACCTTTGCGACGACGGGCTGGCCGCTATCGAATACTTGAAATCGCGGAAGGAGATTTACGCAAAGCGCATCGGCGTTTGGGGACTCAGCCAGGGAGGCTGGCTGGGACCGCTGGCAGCTTCGCGTTCCGCGGACGTATCGTTCGTCATCGCCGTGTCCGGCCCTGGAGTATCCACCGGTGAACAGATGATCGTTTACTACGCAAACGAGCTGCGCACACAGGGCGTGCCGGAAAGCGACGTTCGGGAAGCCAGCGCAGTTCGCCGCGATATCTGGAACTACATGTCGAACGGGAACGGCTACGAGAAGGCCAAAAAAGAGCTGGAGCAAGCGCGCACCAAAGGATGGTTTGGCAAAGCGAAAGTGCAACAGGATGATTCGTTTGGGACGCTGCCGACGCCTGCAGAATTGAGCAAGCAGCCGGCTCACAGCACACAGTGGTTCAAGCAGGAGGCCGTCTACGATCCTGTTCCGACGCTGCGGGCGTTGCGAGTGCCCGCGCTTTTCCTATATGGAGACAAAGACCAATTAATACCAGTCCCGGAGAGTGTTACAGCGATTCGGCGCGTCCTTGCGGAAGATGATCATCACGATTTCACCATTCGAGAATTTCCGAACGATGATCATCAAATGAGGCTAACCACGGTCGAAGCCTATGGCGAGATCGATCCCGAATATCTGAAAACGATGCGGGAATGGCTCGCATCTCGCGTGCATTAGCACAGCTCGTCGCGGAGTTGGCTCAAGTGCATTCCCTATTGAGTAAAACTTGACGAAGTGTCCGGATTGGCCGATTCTAGTGGAGACGACGATTGGTTGGGTAGGGGCGCAAGCATGACTGAAAACCTCTCGAAATTGGCGGAGTCCTTCGTTGAGGCGACTCCGGACGGCCTCCTGGCAAGCAAAATTCTGAAGAATGCCCCGGAAATCAAACAGGCGCTAGCAACGACAGGCGAGTACGTTCTGAGCGATGAATTCGGGAACGAGTACCACATCACAACTAACAACGGTCACGAAGCTACCACCAAATAAGACACCCGCGGCCCTTAGAGGATGATAGCGCTCATCACATCGGCCGGCCTAATTTTCTACCTGCTCGTTCCCGGAATTCTTTTCAAAGGCCTGTTTTCGCTGTTTATTCCGCTGGACAAGTTTCACCGGACAAGAAGCGAAGAACTCACCTTTGGCGCATTTGCCTCGCTTCTGCCATTGGCGCTGACGTTTCTCGCGGTCTTGAGCGCCGGCTGGTTTGGAAACCATCCATTCTTTTTTCCCGATTCTGCCGCTCTGAGAACGAGCGACTATCAAACCGCATTTTCTTCCGTTTACAGCGAGACCTTTTTTTCACAGCACCAACAAGAATTTTGGAGTTCGGCTTCCAGAATCGCCCACCGTCAGGCTCGAATCCTTGTGTGGCTCTATTTCTTCACGGCCTCGGAGGCTTTGCTTTTTGGCTGGCTGGGCAAGAATTTCGGCCGATTCCACAAATTCAAACCCTATGAATTCGCGGCAAACAAGTTTCTTCTTCCGAATATTTCGCCGTGGTATTTCCTCCTCACGCCCTTCATGTGGCCTCCAGAGCCGGAAAGAAAGGTCATGGCCGACCTTCTTACGTCGGACGATCATTTGTACCGCGGCCAGGTCGTCGGGCACGAAGTAGACACGGACGGGAATCTTCGAGGAGTGCTGATTAGCGGATCTCTAAGATTTGACCGGCGGTCCTATCTCAAGGACAAAGATTCGGGCACGCCGGTGAACCCCGATGATTATTGGAAGAAGATTCCGGGAAAGAATCTATTCATCTTCGCAGATAAGCTCGCGACGCTGAATTTGAGTTACCTGCCCCCAGCTTCAACCATCCCCGAAATTCTGCAACAAATATTGAAGAAACTGAAAATCGACGCGCAGATTTCCGTGGAAAGTTCGCAGCCTCCTCATCCGGGAGGGTAGGTGGGTACGCGCACGACGTGGCCGGTGCGGGCAAAGTGCAGGCTTATATTTCCGATGACTTCGAGGAATCTTGGGTTATCCCGGAATAGCGTCGGCGGAATACGCGGGTCATACGTTTCTGCCTGAGGTAAGGCTTTCAACAATTCCTCAGCCCGCTGGGCGTCCTCTTCAGTCCCTCCGATCATCTTGTGGGTGGCAAGCCAAGCGTCTCGGACCGCAGGATTGCTAGACGCATCCGCATACGCGTCTCGCAGATCTTGAGCGAGCGCGCGGCACTCATCGCAATCGTTGCAGGAAGCCATTTGTGCATAGCTTATGCTGGGTGACTGGGACGAGCAATTGGACTTTCGGCGTCGTGTGGTTTTCTTGACGGGGTAGCTTATAGGGCGGGGAAAAGTGATACACCCTGGTGAAATCCGATTCGCACTGTTCGCACGCAAAAAGAATTTGTTTAGTACGTTGCAATGGAATTCAATCGCGTTCGCATTCAACGTTCGTTTTCGCTGAGCTGTTCGAGTATTCTGAGAGTAAGTCATTGAAAATACGGTGGTTCCTGTAGCCTAAACTTTGTTCTTTCCCGATTCGCCAGAAGTGTTTGCATTTCATTGTGCGGGTACGGCGTTTGCTTTAGGTGTTGAAGACCGTCGTCATGTGCGCTCTCGGATTCCTCACCCACATTTGATTGTAGATTAACAATTGCAGCGTAATTTTCTAATCCCCAGGCAGCCTTTCGACTCGGGGCAGAAGCTCTACATTTTCATTATGGAAAGAGCGACGTCACCACCTATCCCGGTGTGTCAGCCGAAGCCCGAACCGATACGGGCCGCTGAATATGTGCGCATGTCCACCGAGCACCAGCAATACTCCACTGAGAATCAAAGCGAAGTTATTCGTGAATATGCTGAACAACGAGGAATGATTATCGTTCGGACCTATACAGACGCAGGAAAAAGCGGTTTGCGAATTGATGGCCGGGACGCGCTAAAGCAACTGATACAGGACGTGGAGACCGGCACCGCCGATTTCAGCGCGATATTAGTTTACGACGTTAGCCGCTGGGGGCGTTTTCAGGATGCCGATGAAAGTGCCTATTACGAATACATTTGCCGACGCGCAAAAATCGAGGTGCGTTACTGCGGTGAGCAGTTCGAAAATGACGGAAGCCCCATATCCACAATTGTAAAGGGCGTCAAGCGTGCGATGGCGGGTGAGTACAGCCGAGAACTATCAGCTAAGGTCTTCATTGGACAATGTCGGCTGATTGAACTCGGTTTTCACCAGGGTGGTTCGCCAGGATTTGGCCTGCGCCGGATGCTGCGCGACATGACTGGGCAACACAAGGGAGTGCTCGACCGAGGAGATCAGAAGAGTATCCAGACGGACAGAGTAATCCTTGTTCCAGGGCCAGAACAGGAAGTCGAGATCGTCCGTTGGATGTATCGGACATTCGTCGAGCAGAAAATAGTCGAATCAAAATTGGCTAAAATGCTCAACGAGCGTGGGATTACAACGGACCTAGGCAGGCCATGGACTCAAGGCACGGTCCATCAAGTTTTAACCAGCGAGAAGTACGTCGGTAATAACGTCTACAACAAAATTTCTTTCAAGTTAAAGAAGAAGCGCGTCGTAAATCCTCCCGAGATGTGGATTCGCGCAAACTCAGCGTTTGACCCCATCGTCTCGACAGAATTGTTCGTCAAGGCTCAGGAGATCATACGTGAGCGCTGTCGAAGGTACAGCAATGACGAATTATTAGGACAACTTCGCGCGCTGTTGCAAAGCGCGGGCCGCATATCCGGTCTTCTCATCGACGAAACTGACGGCGTAGCTTCTAGCTCCGTTTTTCGACATCGTTTCGGCAGCTTGATTCAAGCCTATAAGCTGATTGCGTACACTCCAGATCGCGATTACCAGTTTATTGAAACAAATCGCCAACTGCGTCTCATGTATCCCAAAGTCGTCTCGGATGTGATCGGAAGTATGCGTCAGATTGGAGGTGAAGTAGATGCCAATCCTGCGACCGATTTATTGACGGTCAACGAGGAATTCACAGCCTCTATCGTTCTCGCTCGGTGTCGGCAAAGAGAGGATGGTTCGTTTCGGTGGCTGATTCGCGTGGACACCGGACTAAAACCAGACATTACCGTCGCGGTGCGAATGGATTCGGAGAACCGAGTCCCCCTCGATTACTACCTTCTGCCCAGTCTCGATATGACCTTTGAAAAGCTGATGATCGCTGAAGACAATCCTGTAAGCATAGAAACGTTTCGCTTTGACAATCTTGATTTCTTCTTTGGAATGGCTCGAAGAATGAAACTCCCGGAGGCAGCATGAACGACGCGGCTCCAATCGTTCAGATGATTCCTGTCGATCAAATCAATGTCTTGAACCCTCGAAGTCGAAACAGAGTGATCTTCCAAGGCATCGTTTCGAACATTTCCAATCTCGGCCTAAAGAAGCCGATCACTGTCGCTCGACGAATTGAACCTACAGACGGCAAACCATACGATCTCGTCTGTGGTCAAGGCCGCCTTGAAGCATTCATCGCACTAGGTCAGTCAGAAATTCCGGCAATTATTAAGGAGGCATCAAGGGAAGAGTGCTTCTTAATGAGTCTGGTCGAGAATGTCGCTCGGCGACAAATTCGTCCTTTGGAATTGCTCCGGGAAATTAGCAGCTTAAAGTCCCGAGGCTACAGCACCGCTGAAATCGCCAACAAAATTGACATCCACAAGACCTACGTTTCAGGGATTACCCATCTTTTGAAGCATGGCGAAGAGCGTTTGCTTACCGCCGTAGACAAAGGACGTGTACCGCTATCGGTCGCGATGCAGATCGCCAGTACTGACGAAGAAGGCATCCAGAAAGCTCTGCACCAAGCATACGAAGATAAGACGCTTCGCGGACGTAAGCTTTTGACTGTTCGCCGGATAGTAGAGATGCGCTCGAACAACGGTAAGAGTTTCAGCCCCGGTGGCCGTCGTAGAAACAATGGCTTGCAATCGGCTGAGGCGTTGGTTCGCGTTTATCGTCAGGAAGCAGATCGCCAAAAACTACTCTTAAGGAAAGCCCGTCTTACGGAAGAGCAACTCTTATTGACAGTGTCGGCTCTAAAGAATTTATTTATGGACGAAAACTTCGTAACACTGTTGCGAGCTGAAGGAGTAGCGACGCTTCCGGCCTACCTTGCTGAAAAAATCGGGTTGGCTGAAAAAGGCGCGAACAATGGCTAAACAGGTCCCAATCGCTTTTGATCCAAAGGGTTTGATTGTAGCCATTTCGAATATTCTTCCGCTGAAACAGGTGAAGACCTCTATAAGAGTGACTCAGAAATACCAGCAGGTCCTCGCCTCAGTACGCGAGGTCGGCATCATCGAGCCCTTGATCATCTTCCCGCAGAAAGGAGATATGTATCTTTTGTTGGATGGCCATGTTCGGCTGGAAGTTTTGAAACAAATCGGTGAGACACATGCCCGTTGTCTGATCGCAACTGACGATGAAACCTACACCTACAACAAACGTATCAACCGGATGGCGACAATTCAAGAGCACACGATGATTCTCAAAGCTACTCGGAATGGTGTTTCAGAGGAACGAATCGCTAGGGTGTTGCGCGTTGACGTTGCAAGTATCCGACAGAAACGCGACTTATTAAATGGAGTCTGCCAGGAAGCTGCGGAAATTCTCAAAAACAAACACGTTTCGCTCGGAGTATTCTCAGTTCTAAAGAGAATGAAGCCTATTCGGCAAATCGAAGTGGCAGAGCTTTTGATTGTGACTGGCAATTTCTCGGTGCCGTATGCGAAGGCGCTTTTCGCGGCTACTCCGTCCGAAATGCTCGTCGAGCCCGGTAAGCATAAAGCTGTAAAGGGATTAACTCCCGAACAGGTCGCGAAAATGGAAAAGGAGATGGAATCATTGCAGCGAGACTTAAAACTGGTTGAGGAGTCTCACGGGAACCAAGTCTTAAATCTGGTTGTGGCGCGTGGATACGTTTCTAAATTGTTCGAAAACACTCGCGTTACTCGTTACCTTGGTCAACACCATCCGGACATCTTCCGCGCATTACAAACTATGACCGAGAATTCCTTGCTTGAGAATTGATCGGAATCAGTACCGGGCCGTTGCCAATTGCCAACCATCTGTGATTTGCAACTCTCGATTCTTGCGACCACTCAGCCGACTATTGCGCGCCGAAATGTGTCAAGCGTCGCCCGACGAACGGGTTCTCCGTTGATGATGGCGTAGACTGCTTTCTGGCTTAACCGGGACTTGCGGATCAGTTTGCGCACTCCTGCCTTTTTCCATCTACGCCTGTCCGATAATTCTGCTACCACCATCTTTACGGCCTTCCGGTATTCCTTAAGTTTGAATTCAAGCAAGCTGGGGTCTTCGCCTTGCTCCCAATGCCGGTCCGTTTCCTTGCCCACGGACACGATTTCGCCAGCGACGATTGATGTCCGCCCCAGCAGTCCATGGGTGCTGCTGACGCACGCAGTTCCATCCGGCGCAAGGGATTTGGCTTCAGGATGCCGTAAATACTGGGCCAAGATAATTCGGAGTGATTCTGGAACGACAGTGTTTCGCTTGCCGTCTGAGCGCATCGCTATCCGATAGATTTGTTCGTCCCACAGGTTGACGCCTTCGAGGGTCTTCCATTTTCGGCGGTCTGGCTCGAAGGGGACTATGAAGTTAAACGTGGTTCGATCCAATCCGGGTGGATAACCACCGAGGTCTGATATGAGAGGGAATAGAAAGAAATTAAATGGTGCCAGCCAGTCTGGGCGATTGTGTCGCATGACATTCGGCGATGTCATCGTCATGCGCATCATGGCCGGGAGACTAAGCCAAGTTGGGCTCTTTCCCTTCAGCTTTAATTCGCGACGAATTAGCCATTCCCAAGCTTCCACGACCCAGACCGGAACCTCATCATCGGCTTCGGTTTCACCATCGCTTTTCTCACTTCTCTTGTTTTTCTTCGGTGCGAACAGATATCCGAGACCGTGGCCACTGGCCTTGACGACCGAAATGTCGTTTTTGATTTCGGCGTAGAGTGCATATCTTTTGGCAGCGATGGCGTAGCCAAAAAGTTGCCGGGGAGGTTTGCTTGGATCGGAGTCGGTGAAGTTGACATCTTCAATTTTTAGAATGTCTTTCACACATTCCGAATCGTAGGGATTTAGCCGATTGAATCTGTTAGCGATGGACTTTACTTCGTCGAATGAGAGAACCCGTATAGCTTCCTTTCCATCGAGCGTTTGTGATCCGCCGACGCAGGGAACCTCTCCGCCTTTCGCCGAACCAACAATGCACATCGAGTCTGTGTCGCAGAAAAGGTAGCTGCCGCCAGCCTGCTGGATACATCGTTCCAGCATGGCCAAGAGTAACCGACCACCCGATGTAATTAGCGATGCCACCGGTGGAAAATACCAAGGGCCAGTTTTCTCAACGTATAGCGACGGTTGAACGAAACTTCTCCCACCTGTAGTGCTCCCCTCTAAAACTGGACACCTCATCTAGGTAGAATCAGGGCCTCCAAATAGGAGGCAACATGGGCAGGAAACCACGCGTAGATCGATCCCCGGAAGAGAAGTGGCAGATTGTGCAGGAAGGCATCAAGAGTG
>DATEQG010000070.1:0-3741 GCA_035272765.1 Candidatus Acidiferrum sp. | reverse complement strand
TCGGACCGCGTCCAGTTGACGAGCTTGCCGTCGACGAATTCGGAGTTTGGCACGAGATATTCAATGGCATCGGGAGTCTTCATCCGCGTAGCCCGAATCCCGACTTCCTGGATAATGCCCATGGTGTCCCCGGTCGTGACCACATCGCCTTTGCGCAGCGACCGCGTGAAAATCAGCGTGAGCCCGCCGGTCAAGTTGTTCGCCATCGTTTGAAGTCCCATACCCAGCCCGATTCCGAAGGCCCCCGCGAACAGCGTAATCGTGCCCAAGCCCAGGCCGACCGCTTCCACGGATGCCAGCACGCCAATAGCAACTATGACGTACACGATGAACGTATTAATAGAGAGGCCGCCGGCCTTGCTGCGGAGCTTCGACACTAAGGCGTGGCACGACAAGCTGACGGCTTACCTTGCGAAGCGCCAGACACTCGCCGCTAAGTACGCTCACGAGCGCAAGCAAAACCTTATTCCCGTGAAAATCGCCCACGGCAAAGAAATCGCTCTCAGCCCCGGCGAGCATAGCGAACTGATCCGGGCCATTGTTGAAGACTTTGGCGAGCGTTTCGTCCCCGGAGGCGTGCTGATTTATGCGGGCGACACGGGCGAGAAGTGGGGCTATTTCGACGCTGCGCTGCTGTCCAAACTCGGTGTCAGCGTCGATGCCCACGGCAAGATGCCAGACGTAGTGCTCCACTACCCGGAGAGGAATTGGCTCTTGCTCGTGGAGTCCGTCACTAGTCATGGCCCCGTGGATGGAAAGCGGCACGCGGAACTCGCGAGGCTCTTCGCAAACTCCAAGACTGGCCTGGTCTACGTCACGGCCTTTCCGTCGCGAGCAGTGATGAGCCGTTATCTCGGAGACATTGCCTGGGAGACGGAGGTGTGGTGCGCCGACGCGCCCTCACATCTGATTCATTTTAACGGTGAACGGTTTCTCGGCCCCTACGATGGAGGAGACTGATAATTTGATGACTCGCATCGACGCGCCTAAATAGTGCAGTCGTCTGGCAGGTGTCCTAGGAGTTCGCTCATCGGACTTTTCTGCTAATGATTTGCCGCGCGTGAAGAGCTTGGCGTGAGGCTATTTTCAGGCTCCCGATCGAGGAGCAATGACCATGGATCTCGAGAGTCTCCGGACCTCCCGCTCTATTTGCCGAAAAGGACCTCTAGGCAGGAGACTTGCGAAATGACGTGGACGCGATCTATCGGTGTTCAGAGAATCGCCGAATCCATCACTATTCCAGGTACACCTTTTGAAACTTAACCGTCTGTCGATCGATAATTTCAGATCTTTCGACAATTTCGCGCTTGATGTCGGTGGACGTTCTCTTTTTATCATAAGCGAAAACGGCGGGGGCAAGACTTCTCTAATCTCCGCTCTGGCGATGCCGGGTACCGGTGGGAAGACGAGCAGGCAGATCTGCGCAACGAGATTGAGGCGCGGCCGTGGGGGAGGAGGCGACACTATCCGCGATCGTTGCGGGGTCTGGAATACGTTTGATTCTGCCGCGTTGCTGGGAAGCGGCGGCCAAGCATAAAAACGATGAAACCCCACGAACGTGAACATGCCAGCGACATTACGGAGCTGTGGCAAGTCTATTCCTGCGGACGCAATGTTTTGCCCCAATTGCAGCGCCGACCTGAGTAGTATTTCCGAACCGGCGGCATTGCCCCGACGCTCGCGCTATCCGCTTTGGCTGGTGGGGTTGATTGCAGTGATTGTCGCGGCCGGCCTCGGCGTCACCTACGCCGCCGCGGGCAGCACATTTCGAGACTGCGAGCATTGCCCAGAGATGGTGGTGGCGCCCGCCGGAAGTTTCACGATGGGCTTGCCGTCATCGGACCCTCGCCTTTATTCCGACGAACGCCCGCAGCACCAGGTAACGATTGGTCATGCATTCGCGGTCGGCAAGTGCCCGGTCACGCGCGACGAGTATGCGCGGTTCGCGTCGGAGACCAGCCGCGTCCACGACAACCCGTCGTTTGCGCAGTCGGGCAGAGACCCAGTGGTGAACGTAAGCTGGGACGACGCAAAAGCTTATGTGGCATGGCTGAGTGAGAAAACGGGGCACCGCTATCGTCTGCTCGCGGAGGCGGAGTACGAATATGCGGAGCGCGCAGAGACAAGCACGACCTACTGGTGGGGCGACAGCGATGCCGACCTTTGTAGATACGCCAACGGTGATCCGTGCAATCACCACGGCACGGTGCCGGTTGGAAGTTATCCGGCAAACGGATTTGGGCTGTACGACATGGCGGGGAATGTTTGGGAGTGGACGGAAGATTGCTGGAACGGAAGCTATGCGGGCGCACCCGACGACGGAACGGCTTGGACGACGGAAAATTGTGATGAGCGGGTTCTGCGCGGCGGCTCGTGGTACTACTATGCGGGCGTCCTTCGCTCCGCTCTCCGCCACCGGAGCTACTCCGGCGATCGCTACGATTCCGTCGGCTTCCGTGTTGCGAGAACGCCATGACCTCTTGCATCTTAACCCCTTTACTTCGGGGGGTTCCAAGGGGGCGCAGCCCTTTTGGTCCGGATCCGAATAGTTTTCGCTTTTGTGATCGAAACAGGACTGGAAGCGGTGGCTGACGAACCAACAACGCAGAGGGAAGCGGCTCGCCGGACCGGCCCCGCATTGGAGGCGACACTCCGAGATCGTTGCGGGGTCTGGAATACGTTTAAACTGAGATTTCCTGTCGGCGGCACAACTCCACCACCTTTGCTCCCGCCTCTGCTTCCCTTAGGACGCTGATGATCTGTTCTTCACTGAATCGCGCTCGTTTCATGCCTGCCTTCCTTTCCGGCAGACATTAACCTATCGCTGGGATAACTGCGGGAGGGGAAAGGCCAACGGAAAACGTCGATCAAAGCCGCACACCTAAGGTGATCGCCTTCAGCCATTCTGGAGACTGAGGTAGCAAGAATTCATCCCAAAAAACGAGCCTTACGAACTTCGGTTCTAACCGCCTAACAGATGAGACCAACCGTGCCCCGGATGGAATTCGCTCACAGCTGCTTTGAGCCAATCTCGCGATTGCGTCGGCAAGATTTCCAGTACCTGGCGAAAGTCTGCTTCATCCTCGGCGCGACGTTCCTTTGCTTTGAATAGTAGTGCGATTTCGGGAGCTACGTGAGGAACGGCGGCGACTTCGCTGGTCTTGATTGCTGACTCAAGCGGCATGCAAATTCTCGTATTGCGACGAAAGCGCCAGTTGCCGTTGTCGCGCTCGTCCATCAGGATCTCCAGGACAAAGCCGTCACGTCTATCGATCGCTTCGAGTTGATGTATCGACGATTCCAATCGGTGCGCGACACTCCACGGCTCGCGACGACTTGGCTGACCGGCTCTGCTATGTCGCACTAATCGTAGATCGAACTCTGGTGAAAGATGAGTATGCAGCTTGTACTGATCGCCTCGAAATATCGAAATCTCGACGTCCTTATGGCGCCTAGTAATGCGGCCCAGGTACAAATCGATCGCCCATCCGCCAGCAATAGCCCATGGAGGACTGAATCCCCGCATCAGCCTTTCAACCGGTAGTGGAACTGAAAAGTCGCTTTCTGTCATCAGTCCAAAACCTCTCAACGTCTACTTAGTTTAGTCACGTGGCTTACGGCATGCAGGCGCCGTATATGTCAGTAGAGTTATCTACATTGGGGTCCAGGGCGGTGGTGTTGCAAATCTTCCCGTCGATTTTAATATTCTGATTTGCGGGTATTGATCCGTCGCAGATTGTC
>DATEQG010000069.1:0-3201 GCA_035272765.1 Candidatus Acidiferrum sp. | reverse complement strand
GACTGTTTACCGAATCACACGCGGGACCACCAAGCCAGAGACCAATCTAGCGGCCGATCAGAACGTCCAGTGCCGCATCGACAATGACCGTCTGTTTGTTCCCGGCGCGAAGGGCAAGGAAGTGAAGTACTCGATTATAGGGGCGTCGGAAGCACCCTAAGAAATATGGGTTCGGTGCAAGCCGGGCGCTCCGCTCGGAATGACAAGCGGAGGACATTGGCGAGAGAAGCGGAAGAGAGGTCCCTCCGCTGCGGCCCGCGTCCACGCTGCGCGTGGAAGAGACAAGACCGCGCGGGCCTTCGGTCGGGATGACAGCGAACCCCTAAAGCGAAGATGCCGCGCTGAAGGCCGCTGCGCTACGTCTAAGTCCAAAACAAAATCTAAGCCTAGCGCTTGGGCGCTAGCCGCGGAAGTAGAGGTAGGCGCCGAGGATGCAGACGAGAACGAAGGCGGATGCGGCGACCTCGCGCCAGCCCCAGCTTGCTTCGGTGTCCGCTTTGTCTTCGGCGGTTTCGGTGCCGAAGGCGAGGCTCTTGATCTTGACGTAGTCGGGCGCGGACGTGGCGTAGCTGACGCCGACCATCACGATCGCGGACACAATAGTGATCAAGACGCTGAAATACTGGAAGTAGATGTTGTTGACGATCCAGAGAAACGAACCCTCGGGATATCCGTGCTGAAAGCCGGACAGGCCGAGCGTGACGGGCGTATCGACGATCATCCGGAATATCCCCAGGACAAAGCCGACCAACAAGGCCCAGAGCGCGCCCTGCGCGTTCATGCGTTTGAAGAACACGCCGAGGAAAAACACCACGAAAATCGGCGGCGCCAAATAGCCCTGCACGGCTTGCAGGTAGTCGTAGAGGCCGTGCGCGTTCTTGATGACGGGAATCCACGCCAGAGCGACCAGGACCATGACAGCCGTGGCCAGGCGGCCGATGTGCACGAGTTGGTGCTGCGACGAGCCCGGCTTCCACTTCTCGTAGAGGTCCACGGTGAAGAGCGTGGAGCAAGCGTTGAAAACGCCAGCGAGAGAGCCCATCAGCGCAGAGAGCAGGCCGGCGACGACGATGCCGCGCAGCCCGGGCGGCAACAGATATTGGACCATCAGCGGAAAGGCTCCCTGCGCGGCGGCGGGAATCGCGTGGCCGTTGGGCCCAATGATGGAGGTTAGTTCGGGGACCTTGCCGCTCTTCGCCAGCGCATAGCAGACCATTCCGGGAATAATGAATAGGTAGACGGGAGAGAGCTTGAGGATGGCGGCAAAAATGCTGCCCTGTCGGGCCACCTTCTGGTTGGGAGCACCGAGCGCGCGCTGGACAATATATTGGTCGGTGCACCAGTACCACAGCCCGATGATGGGCGCGCAAAAGAGCATGCCGAGCCACGGGAAATTGCCGTTGAAATACCAAGCCTGCCTAACGACGTTACCGGCAGCGTCAGACTCGATGACGGGCGACCAGGTGCCTTGCACGCCGGCGGGGATCAGCGGCTTCCAGAGGTTGAACATGTCGGAGCCGCACCAGTAGCGGAGTTCGTGCCAGCCGCCGAGCTTCGCGAGGCCGTAGAAAGTGAGGCAAGCGGAGCCGACGATCAGGACGACCACCTGGACGGCGTCGTTGTAGGCGACGGCGCGCATGCCACCGAGCGACGTGTACAAGCCCGTGAGACCAATCACCAGAACGGAGCCGATCCAGAAACTATCGATGTGGAGGCTGCCAATGTTGATCTGCATTTCCGGGAAAAGAGTGCCGAAGACAACGCCTCCGGCAAAGATGCCGACGGCTATCTTGGAAACAATAAACGTGATGATCGAGACGATCGAGAGGACGTAACGCGAGTTGGCGCTGAAGCGGCGCTCGAGGAATTCCGGCATGGTGAAAACCATCGAGCGCATGTAGAACGGCACGAAAACCCAGGCGAGAACCAGGAGGGCCCAGGCGTGAAGTTCGTAGTGCGCCAAAGCAACGCCGCTGGTGGCGCCAGCGCCGGCGAGACCGACGACGTGCTCGGAGCCGATGTTCGAAGCGAAAATCGACGCGCCGATGATCCACCAGCCGAGGTTGCGACCTGCGAGGAAGTAGTCAGCGGCGTTGTCTTTGCGGCGGCGAATCACCCACGTGGCGACACCGATAAGGATGCCGAAGTAGCCGGCAATCACGATCCAATCGATCCCGGTGATACGGGATCCAGCTACGACGGACAACATAGCAAGTTGGGTCACGCGATCATCCTCTCGGCGGATTGTTTGCGATTCGCCTCAAAGCCCGGAGTTGGGGCCGCTCAAACGCGGTAGGGTATCACGTGTCCGAGCCAACATCAGCACGGAAAACGTTTTCTGGTGCTTGTTGTGGATGATTCGCGAACATGCCCGAGGCGCTTTGCATCAAGGTCTTGCTCTTGACAAAACAGCCGCGCAGCGACAACGTTTGGAAGGCCCCAAGCATGCGTGACGCGCCTTTTTCTCTGAAGCTTTACCGATTTCTGCTGAAGCTCCCGCTGCAGGTTTCGCGCGAGGTGTTCCAGGATGCGCGGCACACGCTGCGGCTTTGGGTCAAGCGCCCCTGGCACACGGGATTCGCGGTGCTTGCTCTCGCCATCGGTATTGGCGCGAATACGGGTGTTTTCAGCGTTGTGAACGCGCTGCTCCTTCGTTCGTTGCCATTCCACGACCCAAGCCGCCTGGCCTCACTAGGGACATTCTTTCCGCCGCACGGCAGCGCGAAAGAATTTCATGAATGGCGGCAGCAGCAAAGCGCGTATCTCGCCGATGCTGCACTCTCTGAAGAGTTCGATGTCAATCTTGGCGAAGCACAAAACTCGGCGAGGGCGCATATTGCCGTAACATCCTGGAATTTTTTCTCGTTGTTCGGCGCACAGCCGGTGCTGGGACGAGCGTTCAGGGCCGATGAGGATGCATCCGGGCACGCTAGAGTTGCGGTTATCAGCTATGGAATCTGGCAAGAACTTTTCGCCGGCGACCCGCGAGTTCTTGGGGCAACGATCCGTGAAAATGGGAAACCCCTCACCGTCATCGGGGTGGCGCCGTCCGGGTTTGAGTTTCCGAGCAACACGGCTCTCTGGCAAACAGCGGATTTTTCTCCGGGCAATAATGGCTGGGAAACGATTGCGCGACTGAAACCGGGAATCACGTGGCCGCAAGCCCGCGCGGCATTTGCCGTGGAGGCAGATCGTCTTTGG